>NZ_NKXO01000006.1 GCF_002843425.1 Raineya orbicola | reverse complement strand
TGTCCTAACGGGCGTAGAGAGTTCTCTTTTTTTAGGTATGGTTTCCTGTTTTTGCAATATTGCCTCTTAAATGATACCCAATATCCACAACTTGTAAAAACTATTCAACTTTTGTCGGAGGACTAAAAGAATTTTTATTTGATAGTTGCAAATTTCAAACCAAACTTGTTAATATCTGTATTTCAAATGTAACCTTAAACCACTCTTTTTAGTTTATGGTTTTCGGTCATTTCTACCTCTCCTACTTCAATAATTTTTTGTAAAGCCTCTACAAGTGCTTCACGAGTACGCGGCTGAATAGCTAAAATAAGTTCTTCAATGGTCAGACTTTGAAATTCAAGGGCTTTAAGAATTTTTTCGCGATATATTTCATAGTAATGCTCGCTCAAACGTTTTTCCTTTTTCTTTTTCAAACAAATATCACAAATACCGCAGGGTTCATAAGAAATTTCACCGAAATATTCTAAAAGCAACTGCGTTCGGCAACGACTTTCGTGCTGTACGTAATGAGCAACTGCTTTAGCTTTACGCAAATCTCTTTCCTTTCGCTGATTGATTTTCTGCCAATCCAATTGCAAATTTTCTGCATTTTGGCGAGGCACTACAAAAGTAAGTTGTGGTTTATCTTTTTGTTTTTCATAAATGACTACCCTCATTTTTTCTAAATTTTCAAGGGCTCGTATGACATTTTCAACACTTGTTCCTGCTTTTTGGGCAATGGCTTGCTCCGATATTTTACAAAAATGTGTGAGTAATTCGCCTCCATACATTCGCAAAAGTAGCTGAATAATAGGTTCTGCATTTTTGTTAGCAATCTGAAAGGCATACAAATCATTATTATTCAGCAAGAAAAGTAGTTTGGAAGGACTAAAATACGCTTCGCTCAAATGAATGATATTTTCATCGCAAAGAATTTTGAGCGAAAAATGAGCTTCATTGGCATCTAAATTGAAATTTTTAATAAAATCGTTGAAATCAAAATCAAAACTTGACATTGCTCCGCTCCCTACGGCAAGCTGATAGTAATTGGCAAGCATCTGATACACCTTCCGAATAGTAGCAGGCGGAGGATAAGACTTCAAAACTTGAATTTCTAGATTATCAATATCGTTTTTGTCGTAGAGAGCTACTGCATAAGCCTTTTTTTCGTCTCTGCCTGCTCTGCCTGCTTCCTGATAGTAGGCTTCCAAAGAACTTGGCAATTCCCAATGGACTACTACTCGTACATCGGGTTTATCAATGCCCATTCCAAAGGCATTGGTGGCAACAATGACACGGATTTTATTTTTTATCCAAAGTTCTTGTTTGCGGTTGCGTTCTTCGTTTTTCAGCCCTGCGTGATAGAAATCGGCACTGATTTTATGTTGTGCAAGCATTTGAGCTATTTCTTGAACCTTTTTGCGAGAATTGGCATACACTACCGCCGAACCTTGCACATTTTGTAAAATTTGAAGTAATTTTTGAAGTTTATTCTCTTGGTAAAAACAAGAATACGAGAGATTTGCCCGAGCAAAACTTTTCTGAAAAACCTTCCGATTAGGCTTAAAACTCAATTTTTCTTGAATATCCCCTTTGACTACATCGGTAGCCGTAGCCGTAAGGGCTATGCAAGGCACATCAGGAATATACTCGCGAATTTCTGCAATTTGTAAATACGGCGGACGAAAATCATAGCCCCATTGCGAAATGCAGTGGGCTTCATCTATGGCAAGTAACCCCACTTGCATTTTTTTCAGACGCTCCCGAAAAATATCCGTTTGCAAGCGTTCGGGGGAAATATACAGAAATTTTACTTTTCCATAAACGCAGTGGTCAAGGATAATATCAATTTCACGGCGGCTCATTCCTGTAAAAATGGCAAAAGCCGAAATTCCTTTTTTCCGTAAATTTTCTACTTGATCTTTCATCAGAGCAATGAGCGGCGAAATTACAATGCAAATACCTTCCAAACACATTGCAGGCACCTGAAAACAAATAGATTTGCCTCCTCCCGTAGGCAAAAGAGCAAGCGTATCATTGCCTTCCAGTACCGAAAGGATAATTTCTTCCTGCAAAGGTCTGAATTTCGCATAACCCCAATACTTTTGCAAAACCTCGTGAGCTTTTGCTGAAAGTTCGGTTTGCATATTTTTTTGTTTTTTTTCAAAAATACAAAATCTATTTGTTCGTTAGAAAGGTTGTTGTAATTTTCCAAACTAATTCTACAAATATGGCAGAAACACTTTTTATCCCACAAACCCAAGACCGAGCCGAAATTTACAAAGCTCTTATTCCACAAATAGATGCTTTACTTTCGCAAGAAAAAGACCTTGTTGCTAATCTTGCTAATTTTGTAGCGGTTCTTAAAGAGGCTTTGGGCTTTTTTTGGATAGGCTTTTATTGGGTAAAAGATAATGAACTGGTGCTTGCTCCTTTTCAGGGTTCGCTTGCTTGCACGCGTATAGGCTATGGAAAGGGGGTTTGTGGTACTGCTTGGAAAGAGGCTCGTACTATACTCGTGCCTGATGTAGATAAATTCCCGGGGCATATTGCTTGCAGTTCGCTTTCTAAATCTGAAATTGTTGTGCCTATTTTTCAGGAAAGCAATGTGGTAGGCGTTTTGGATATAGATAGCGACAAGCTCAATGATTTTTCAGAAACCGACCAAAAAGGATTAGAAAACTTGGTGAAAATCTTGGAAAAGCATCTACCTTCAATGCAAAAATAAAAAAAACGACAAATCCATAGGTTTTGTCGTTTCCACGCAACTATTATGTTGCTAAAAACACCACTAAAACTATTTGAGACAAAGGTAATGGGTTTTAGTGGGTTTGAAAAATCGTTTTAGACGAATGAGCCTTTTTGCTCGGTGAAATTTGAAATCTTACTTTTTCTCCTCTGGTTTCAAAGTTACTCGGATATACTCTTTGGTATTGAGGTATTTTTTGGCAACGGCTTGCAAATTTTCTTTGGTAATCCAAGCCAAACGACTTTCCCAATCGGCTATCATTTCAGGGTTTTCGCCGTTGAAGTAAAGATTTGCCAAAGTATATAACCAATAACGGTTGGTTTTGATATCCACTTCCATTTTGCGTTTGCGTTGTTCTTTTACTTTGTCAAGGTCTTTTACATCAATATTGCCTTTTTGTATTTTTTCAACCTCTTCCAATGCTTGTTTGGTGAGTTCATCAACGCGTTTGGGGTCGCAAGGAAAATTGATACTGAAAGAATATGAATTACGAGGGTACTTGTTCAAGTTGCCGTCTGCTCCTACTGTATAAGCTCCTGAACTTTCCTCACGGATTTTTTCAACGAGTTTAATATCTAAAAGTTCGCCAAGTGCTGTAAGAGCGAAAGCGTTTTTGTAATCGTAGGGAGTGGTATCATCTCCTGCAAAAACAATTTGAACAAAACTTTTAGGGTCTGAACCTTTGTAGATAGTTTTGTCTAACATTCCTTTGGGAGGACGAATGCCATTATCTTTCCAGTTTTCTTTTCTACCGTTATTGGGTAGCGAAGCTAAATATTTTTCCAGTAAAGGCTTTATTTCCTCTATTTTGAAAGACCCTACCAATATGAATGTAAAGTCTGAAGCATCGGCGAATCGGTCCTTGTAGAAAGCAAACCCTTTTTGATAATTGATTTTATCAAATTCAGGTATGAAGGTAACAGTGCGAGGGTGATTGTTTGACAAAATCTTGAAAAGTTCAATGTAAAAATAGAATTGCGGGTTTGAAATCAAGTTTCCTAAAAAGGCTTTGTCTCTTTGTAGTTTAGAATTGAAGGCTTCTTGGTCTTGTCGAGGAGCAACAAAATATAAATGCATAAGTTCCAAAGCTGTTTCTAAATCTTTGGGTGTAGTACTTCCATTGAAACCTTCTTGCGTATTACCGATATAAGGAGTAATGCGAACATTTTTGCCTGCCATTACTTTTTTCATATCATTTTGGGAAAGATTATTGATACCGCTTTCAGCTATTACACCTGCAATGTATTCGGCAGAGTGTATATCTTCATCGCTTGCTAATGAGTGTCCGCCGTTGCTGTAAGCGTAAATCATAATCTCATCATTCTTGAAATCAGTAGGTTTCAAAATTACTCTTGCTCCATTAGAAAGCGTAAGCTCGGTAACACCGATTTTTTCTAATTTTTTCTCACCTACAATTTTCCCTGCATTGATTTTTACTCCTTCGGAAAGGGTTTGTGCTATTTTTTTAGCCTCGTAAGGCTTTACTTCTGTTTTTTCTACTTCTGCCAAAACAGCTTTTACATCAGCTTCCGTAGGAACTTTGAAGCCTTCTTTTTCAGGAGCTTGAATGGCAATAACGCAGTTCTCTTTGGTAATCAAGGTTTTAATGATACCATTCAAATCCTCTAATTTGATTTTATCTAAATATTTTTTAGCAAAATCGTACTCATACTCTATACCGGGGGCAGGTTTGCCTTCCAAGAAATGACTTACATAACTCCATACAATTGTGCCCGATTCGGTCTTGTCGCGGTCGTTGTAACGTTTTTCAAGGTTTGCCAAATACTTTTTCTTATACAAATCTAACTCTTGTTGCACGAAGCCGTATTTTTCTAAACGCTTAGCTTCAATGAGTAAAGTACGCAAGGCATTGATGAGATTTTTTTCATCAGTATTGGCATCAAGCGAAAAAGCATCTTTTTCCCTCACAAAATCACCATAATAGCCTCCTGCAAAAGAAAAAGGAGGATTGGGCGAAAGAAGGATTTCATCAAAACGTTCATTGAGCATACCTGAAAAGATATTCATTTTGAGTTTTTCAAAATAATCTTGCTCCGTTTTGATTTCACGGGGAGCTTTTTTGTAGAGTATGCCCACGTTAGGGAAAGAGGCTTCTTTATCAGATACAATGGAAATAAGCATCTCCTTATGGTCGGGAACGGGGAAAGCCGTGCGAGGTTTTTCTTTTTGGGGATTTTTTAGGTCGCTGAATAAGTTTTTGATTTTCTGTTCCATAGCATTTACATCAATATCGCCAACCACTATTACTGCCATCAGATTAGGGCGATACCAATCTTTGTAAAAATTGATAACTTCTTGGTGCTTAAAGGTTTTTAGGCTCTTTTCAGTACCAATAGGCAAGCGTTTGGCATATTGCGAGCCTTTCAGAATGATTGGAAATTGTTTATCTTGCATACGTTGTTCGGCACCGCGTCCTAAACGCCATTCTTCCAGCACTACTCCACGTTCTTTATCAATTTCGGCGGGGTCAAAGGTGGCATTGCTTGCCCATTCTCGCAAAATTTCCAAACCTTTATCCAAGAGTTCAGGCTTATCCGTAGGTACAGGCAACATATACACGGTTTCATCAAAACTTGTGTAAGCGTTCAAATCGCCACCAAACTGCACCCCAATAGATTGCAAATAGCTCACAATTTCGTTTTTGGGGAATTTTTTAGTGCCATTAAATAGCATATGCTCAACAAAATGAGCCAAACCAAGTTGTTTTTCTGTTTCTAAAATAGAACCTGCATTAACTGCCAAACGTAGTTCTACACGCTTTTCGGGCTTACTATTTTGTTGAATGTAATAAGTTAGTCCATTGGAAAGTTTTCCAACTCTTACTTTGGGATTGAGCGGAATAGGTTGCGTACTTTGAGCAAAAGAAAATTGGGCAAAAATTAGCCAAAGCATCACTTTTGCAATAAATAAAACTTTGTTTGTCATAAATTTGAAGGTTTGAAGTGTTTTGCCCGCAAGTTAAAAAAAAGCTCAAAAAATTCGTATAAGGTACTTGAAAAATATTTAATCAGAAAAATGCAATAAATAAAAAAGTGTAAAGGCTTGCGAACATTTATCCAAGCACTTAATATGTTTTTTGGACTTCATTCGGGCAAGTTTGTAAAAATATTTCTATGTTTTTTTTGGAAAGCGAAAAAACTTTTCTAATTTTGCACTCCCTTGTAGAAAACAAGAAAATTAAAGCATACAATTATGGCAAATCATAAGTCGGCACTGAAAAGAATTAGAGCAAACGAAGCCAAAAGGTTGAGAAATCGCTTTTATTTGAAGACTACACGTACTTTTGAGAAAAAACTACGCAAAACTACCAACAAAACCGAAGCCACTGAACTTTTGAGTAAAGTTACTTCTATGTTGGATAAACTTGCTAAAAAGAACATTATTCATAAAAACAAAGCCAGCAATCACAAATCCAAACTGGCTAAATATGTGAATAGTTTAGCGTAATTTTCTTGGAATTTAAGTGTATAATCAAGGACATTTCTGTAAGTAAGGAATGTCCTCTTTTTATTTTGAAAGCTATATGGGAATAGTTATTCGTCAGAGCTTAAAAGCCAGTTTTGCCTCTTATGTGGGGGTTGCTTTGGGGGTTATCAATAATCTTTTTGTAGCTACCAAGTTTCTTTCTCCCGAACAACTCGCTATCAGTAGGCTTTTACTTGAAAATAGCTTAGTTTTTGCTTCATTTGCTCATTTAGGTTTGCCTTTCATCACGGATAAATTTTTTGTTTTTCATCGTAATGAAAAAGAGCAACATCACGGCTTTTTAGGACTGATTTTTTTATGGGCTTTGGTAGGAATTACATTTTTTAGCCTGCTATATTGGTTTTTGCGAGAAAATATCACGGCATACTTTCAACTCAAATCACCTGAAATATTAGCGTATCATTTCCTTTCTATTCCGCTTACTGCCTTTTGGGTAATGATGTTGGTTTTAGAGGCATACACACGTAACAATGCACGTATCGCTATCCCTACGGCTGTCAGAGAAATTTTTTTGAAGGGTGGCAACATCGGGCTTATTCTTATTTTTGCTTTGGGTTGGATAAGTTTTGAGTTTTTTTTGTACTTGCTTGTAGCTCTTTATGGGGTGGCTGTGGTGTTATTGCTTTTCTATATTCGTATCTTGCGGAAATGGTTTTGGAAAATTCAGTGGAAGTTTTTTGATAGAAAAAGCCTTTATCAGATGGCTTTTTATGGTATTTTGATAGCTTTGGGAGGAATAGGAGAAAATCTTTTTCGTTTTGCTGATAGGGTAATGCTTGCGGGGCAAGAGGGTTTGCGAGAAAGTGCAATTTTTATGTTAGCTACTTTTATCGTAATGACAATGGATATTCCCAAAAAAGCTCTTTCACAAATTTCTATTCCTCTGCTTTCGCAGGCAATTGCTCAAAACGATAGGGAAAAAATGAAAGAACTTTACCAAAAGACAGCTTTACACCAACTTTTGGCAGGTGCTTTTGTATTTTTAGGAATATGGCTTTGCATAGATGAGATTTTTTTGCTTTTGCCCAAAGGCAAAATCTACGCCGAAGGCAAATGGATTGTCTTTATTTTAGGGCTTACAACACTTTTTAACCTTTCCACAGGCTTGCGAGGCGAGCTTATTCTATATTCAGGCAAATTTTATTTTGCTTCTATTTTTTCCTTTGTCTTTGCTATTTTGAATATTGTACTCAATTATTGGCTGATAGAAGGGTATGGGGTACAAGGAGCGGCTTTGGCTACGGCAATAGCTACTTCGCTAATGATTCTGACTCATCTGGTTTTTGTCTATAAAATTCACCGAATACAGCCTTTTCAGTTAAAGCAGTTGTATGTTCTGATAATTAGTTTGGCTGTACTGGGGTTAATTTCTCTAATACCAACTGCTAAAAACCTTACAGAACTGGTATGGGTTTTGCCTTTGAAAGTGCTACTGATTTGTGTGATGTATTGCCTGCCTGTGATTTATTTTGAAGTATCAGCAGAAGTTAATCAAATTGTTGTGAAGGTTTGGCAAAAAATCAAATTAGTCTTCGGGATAAGGTAGAAAAACGAAGTTCATAAAATCTTTATCCACTACAAACAAACAGCAATACTCATCAGGGTTTTTGTAGGCACTCTTGAAAGTTTCTATATCTGTAATAAGTTTTCGGTCTGTAAATTCTTGCAAGTAAGAAATATAGCAGTGCCAGTCTAAGTGCATTTGCTCTTTTTCAATGAAAATCTTACCAATAGCGATTTTTTCTTTACAAATCGGGAAAATGGGGTACTCAAAGCCTCTACTACGCAAGGTATAAGAAACCTCTTTGAGCATATCGGCAATTTGAGCAAAATCTTTGGTGAAAGTTCCGAGATATTTAGCTTGTTGTTGAAGTTCGGGGTCGTTGTACATACGCTAACTTACATAAAACACCATTGTAATTTCTCTGCCTTCATCTTGAAAATGTACTTCATCAGCAAGATGACGCATCAGGAAAATTCCCCTGCCGCCGATTTTTTCAAGATTTTCAGGGGCAAGTGGGTCGGGAATATGCTGGTAGTCAAAACCTTGACCTTCATCGTGTATCATAAAGCGGATAGCATCTTCCAATAGTTGCATTGTAAGCTCTACATTTTTTTTAGGATTGCACTTGTTGCCGTGATGAATAGCATTATTGACTGCCTCGGTAATGGCAACCAAGATATTCCCATAAATATCATCGTTGATTTGATATTGGTCGCGGATATTTTCAATAAAACTTTCAACGATGCGGATATTTTCGGGAAGCGAAGGAATCTGCAAACTCACAGACTCCAACTTATTGCTGACGTATGTAAAATTCTTATTTTCCAATTTTTTCAAAATATTTATCAATTTCACGCTTAAAGTACGGATTTAAGGCAGGAGGTAAAGTCCTGAGCATTTCTATTTGCTTTTCTTTTGGTTTGGTATAAGGTTCAAGGTTTTTAGGTATTTTCTTTTCTTTGGGAGTAGCTGTTTCACCTTTGCGTTTTTCCTCTTCGCCACGTTCTCGCATAGCTTTTTCGTATTCTAAAAGCCGAGTTTCTATATCTTTTTGTCTTTGTATGAGCCTATCAGTCAGGCGTTTATTGATTAAATCCTCCTCATTTTTTTCCATTTCTTTAATTAAATCGCCGAGTTGCTCCCCCATATTTTTTCCATTTTTATCCATTTTTTGTCCTTGCCTCATTTGTTCAAGCATACGGCGGAGTGCTTCTTGTTGTGCCGCCAATTTAGCTAATTCCTCCGAAAGTTGGTTACCTGTTTTACCACTTTTTTTGAGTTCTTGAATTTTTTGTCCGAGTTGTTTTTGCAATTCGCCAAGACTGGGCTGGTCGCCTTTCTGATTTTTCTTGTTTTTGCCTTTGCCCGATTTACCACTCATTTGGTTTTGCATTTCTTGCATAGAGCTGTTGAGCATCAGGGCGAGGTTATTCATTGATGTCATTGCTGATTGCTGTTTAGAACTGGAAAGCCCCAATTTTCGCTCCTTAATGGCTTTGGAAGCCGATTCCATAGCTCTACGCATATCGCTTAGCTCGCGTGTAACAAATGATTCAATCATTGGTTGGCGTTTGGCAAGAGCTTGGAGGCTATCTTCAATGACTTGGGCATCATCTTTCAGTTTGATTTGCTTCTGTGCAAGTTCATTGAAACGAGGGTCTGAAACGTTCAGATTTCGCATTTGCTTCATCAAGTCTTCTTGTTCGTAAGAGAGTTTTACAAGATTATCCAAAATATTTCGCAAGTTATTGATATCTTCCTCTAAGCCTTCCATTTCCATTTCGGCACTCATTTGTTCCATTTTTTCGTTCATTTCTTTCATTTTCTGAGCGGCTTTTCGTTGCGATTGCGAAGCCTTTTTATTGTCTTTGCTATTTTGTTTTTGAAGCTCTTCCAAACTTTTATCTTGCTCTTTATCTACTTCTTGCATTTGTTCTTCCATTTTAAGCGAAGGATTAGGTTCTTGGAGTTCTTGGTTCATTTTCTCCAATTTTTCCATTTCCTTTTTGAGGTTATCAAACTTTTCATTTAATTTTTCTTGCTTTTGTTCTAAATCTTTTTGCCCTTCCTGATTTTTAGGATTAGCTTTTTCAGTTTCTTCGGCGAGTTTTTGCTGTTCTTGCGAAAGGTTTTTCAAGTCATTTTTAATATCCTCAAATTTTTGTTCATATTGCATTTGCTTGAATAGCTCCAAAGTCCTATCCAATTCTTTTTCTAAATTTTCTTCTTTGTTCAAGATTTTTTCAAGTTGCTCTTGGAGTTTGGGGTCATTTCTTTGTTGTTCAAGGAGTTTTTCCAGTTCTTCGTAAAGTTTTTTGGTTTCTTCATCAAGCAAATTATCCATTAGTTTTTGGAGTTGCTCCAATTTTTCTTTGAGTTCTTCGTTTTTTTGCTCATCAAAGAGATTTTTCTTTTCTTCATTGAGATTGTTGAGTTCTTGAAGTTCCTTAATATCTTTTTCCAATTCTTGTTTTTTCTGTAAAATATCTTGTATTTGCTTTCTATCGTTGTAGTCCAGACTTGGTTTGGTTTTAATTTTGCTATCCAAATCTTGCAAGTTTCTCTTCAAATCGCGGGCTTTTTGGAGTGTTTTATCAATTTTTGAGGCAGTTTGCCGAGCGGATTTATCCACTTCATTACGAAGTTCTGTTTCATCAGGTACTTTGAATTGATAGGTGAGTGTTTTTGCACTTTTCGCACCATTTACGCCGTCATTGTCCCAAACTTGGGCAAAATATTCAATTTGCTCGCCAGGGCGTAAATTGAGTGGCTTCAAATCCATTTCGTAGTAAAAATTTTGAGCCAACGAACCTGCTTGTACTCCAATCGGAACAGCCTTGTATTCGCTACGAGGTTTTCCATCTGCACCCATAATGCGATAAAAAAAGGCAAGTCGTGTAATACCATAGTCGTCGCTGATACTACCACCCACGCTCACATAACTATACAGCGAGGTATCGCGATAGGTTTCCATACCAATTTTAGGATACTGGTCGGGAATAACATTGATGTAATACGCGATAGCTTCCTTATTTTCACTATGCTGATTTTTAAGTCTTACAGAGTAATTTTGAGAGGCTTTGAGCAAACGAGCGTAGCTAAACGTTTTGTTAGAGGTTTTTTCCGCAAAAATAATATTTTTATCACCTTCAAAGCTCAAAAAAAGACTATCAGTTTGACTGACATTGAAAGTCCATTCTATTTGTGTTCCTTCGGGAACAACTAAATTTCCGATATTTTTGATAGTTTCAGGGGTTTTTCCTAAATAAGCAGGATAAAGCAAATTAGCATTAAAACTCAAAAGTGAGGGGCGTTCTAAAAGTTCAATTTGGTAGGTATCCGATTGAAATCCCGCCGCCTCAAAATAAAATTTTTCTGCTTTCTGAATTTTTTGAAAATTAAAAAAGTAGCCTCCTTGCGGTTCAGCGAGCATTTTGATTTTTCCCTCTTCGGTAACCAAATATACCTCTTGAGGGAGAGCATTACCTTGCAATTTGAGCCAAACTTTCAAATCTTCTCCTTTGAAAGCTTTCAGTGTTTTGTTCTGTAAAAGAAACTTGAAAGGAGCTTCATCGGCAAAAGTTTCGGTGTAACGAATAATACGTTTGGAAGGTTCTGTAAAAAACTTCAAGCCACCTATCCAAAAACCAATAGCCGCAAGCAATAGCAGAAGTAGAAAATAACGCAAATATTTTCTATTTTCAGATAAATCTATGGCATCGGCAAAATTGAAAATAGAAAGTTGCTTGCCTTTTTGTTCGACGGCGGCGAGCAGAAGTTCGGTTTTTTGAGGTATTTTTTTGAGTTGTAGTGCATTGAGCAGTTTATCATTGATGTCTTGAAAATATGAACCGATATGTACAGCGGCTTGTTCGTCAGAGATTTGCCTTAAAATATGAAGCATTTTCATTAGTGGCAAAATCACCCAATAAGCCATTGAAAAAATAGCTGTTGCTACGAAACTAAATAACAAAAAACCACGCACCGAAGAGCTAAAACGACCAAAATATTCGGCTGTGCTGAAAAGTAAATATGTGGCAAGAACGAAAAGCGTAACAATCAGTGTGCCTCGCAAAAGTAAATTCAAATAATATTTTCGCTTGTAACGATTTAAGTTTTCATTTAGCAAATTCATAGCTCAAACACAAAGGCTTTCCTACAAAAATTTTTTATATGATAACGCAAACACTAAATTAAGTATTTTGTTGCAGACAAACAAAAGATTTTTGCTATTTTTGCAAAAGTATATTCAAAATAACAAAGATGAGAATTCTTTTAGCATTATTCTTTTGCTTACCTATGGGGCTTTATGCCCAAAATGATAAATCTTTTTGGGTTGCAGGTGTTTGGAAAGTTGAAAAAATTGAAATGATACATTTAGAGCCAATTATTGCCAAAGCCACCCCCGAAAAGAAAAAACAAATAGAAGATGAACTAAAACTAATGGCTCAATCGGCAAGTTTTGAATTTAATCGGAATGGGAACTATTCGGCAGTTTTTTCGGGAGCAAAGGAGATTGGCAAATGGAAACTCAATGCTTATGCTTCAAAGCTCATTAAAGAGCAACAAAACCCTGATGGTTCTTTCCAAAAACCTGATGAAGTAGGTATTGAACAACTCACTAAAAATTCAATGGTTTTGCTTAACGACTACGAAACAGGCGAAATTATACGTATGTACTTGCGAAAAGTGAAGTGATGAGGTAAATTAAGACACCAGACATAAGATTTTAGACGATAATCAAATGAAAAAAACTTCGGAGCAGTATCAGGCGATAATAGCGTATTGTAAAAATCTTTTTCAGAAAAAACATCAAGATTACGGCTCGGCTTGGCGAATTTTGCGTCTGCCATCGCTTACCGACCAAATTTTTATCAAAGCCAATCGCATTCGTTCTATTCAGGAAAAAGGCTCACAACAAATTGCTGATGATATACGTTTAGAGTTTGTGGCAATTATCAATTATGCAATTATTGCCCTGATGCAAAACGAACTTTTGCAGCAAGGCGAAACCGAAATGGAACTCTCTTGGGAAAAAGTGAGTAACCTCTACGACAAGCACGCCCAAAATACGCTTGATTTGCTGATGCGTAAAAACCACGACTACGGCGAGGCTTGGCGGGAAATGCGAGTTAGCTCAATGACTGACCTGATTTTGATGAAAATTAGACGTATCAAACAAATTGAAGATAACAAAGGACTAACACAAGTTTCCGAAGGGGTAGAAGCCAACTATCAAGATATTCTGAATTACGCTGTTTTTTGCCTTATACAACTAAACTTTTTGGAAAATGAAAGTAGCCGTTAATATCATCATTTTTTTAGTAGGGGCATTGTTTATTTTTTCGGGGCTTATCAAACTCAATGACCCCGTAGGAACGCAAATCAAATTGGAAGAATATTTTGACGTATTCGCAGATGATTTTAGAGAAAAGGTGATTGTGAACGGTGAACTGAAAGAAAGTAGAGAAACCGCTATGAGTAGTTTTTTTGAAACTCTCAAACCTTTTGCATTGAGCTTTTCAATACTTTTGAGTGCTTTGGAAGTAATTTGGGGATTTAGCTTGCTTATTCGTTTTCGTCCTAAACTTACGCTTTGGTCTTTGTTTTTGCTAATCGTGTTTTTTACAGGACTAACCTTTTATTCTTGGCACTACAATAAGGTAACGGATTGTGGCTGTTTTGGTGATGCTATCAAACTCAAACCTTTTGAATCGTTTCTCAAAGATGTTATTTTGCTTTTCTTGATAGGTTTTTTGCTTTGGCAAAGCAAAAAAATTACTTCCAATACGCAAAAATGGGCTTGGCTGAGTAATTTGTTAGTTTCTTTGGCTTCGTTTGGCATAGGTTTGTATGCGGCGTATTATTTACCAATCATAGATTTTTTGCCCTACAAAGTAGGCAATCACTTGCCCAGCCTGATGAAACCCAAAGAACCTTTACGCTTTGAAAATCGCTACATTTACACCAATCTTAAAACAGGTAAAGATGAAATTTTTTCTGAAAAAGAATTTGCAGAACTTTGGGATAAAAAATTGAGCGATAGCACTACCTACAAATACAAAGATTTTCAGCAGACTTTGCTCAATCCTGAGGCACAGGCAAAAATAGGAGCAGATTTTCGTTATATTGATGCCGATACTGCCGAAATGAATAAAATGTTTGTAGGCAAAAAATTGCTTTTCATTGTTCCTGATATTAGAAAAACGAATTTAGAGGCTTTCAAGAAGTTTTCGGTTTTATTGAAAAACCTCAAAAATTCAGACATCACACCTTTGGGATTGAGTTCTGATAAAGCTCAAATGGAAATGCTTTGCCACGAATATCAATTGCCTATGGAACATCACGCCTTGGATAGCAAAATTATGAAAGCTATGATTCGTACTAACCCTGGGCTTATTCTTTTGGAAAATGGTACGGTAAAACGGAAATGGTCGTATCTACAAATTCCTGAAAAAATCTGAAACGTGGCAAAATTTTTATGTTCGGATTAGAAAAACTTTCAAACCTTGCCCAAAGGGTAATAGCGGGTGTTATAGGGGCAATTTTACTGATTTCGGCAGTAATTTTTTCAAAATGGACTTTCGTAGGTCTTTTTACGCTCATTATGTTTTTGAGCCTTGCAGAGTTTTACCATTTGCTTTGCAAAGCTCATTTACAGCCTTTGCGAGTATGGGGCTTTTTATTTTCAGCTTTGTTGTGGTTTTTTGTGTTACAAAACTTTCTATTTGAAAGTTTTCGCTTACAAAGCTATTTTTTTGTGTTTCCTTTGCTAACCTTACCATTTTTGCTCAAATTATATCAAGAAAATGATAAAATTCCATTTCAGAGTATTGCAGTAACTTTTTTAGGAGTGCTTTATGTAGCTTTGCCTTGGATTTTATTTATGCAAGTGGGCTTTTGGACAAACAAATACTCTTATCAAGTTCCATTGGGAATACTTTTTTGCCTTTGGGCAAGCGATACTGGGGCTTATTTTGCAGGCAGAAAGTTCGGTAAACGAAAACTTTTTGAGCGAATATCCCCTAAAAAAACTTGGGAAGGCTTGGCAGGGGGATTTTTGCTTTCGCAAGCGGTGGCTGTGGTTTTATCGTTTTATTTTATGGAAATTGAAATTTGGCGTTGGTGGGCAATTTCTGCAATTATAGTTGTTTTTGGTACTTGGGGCGATTTGGCAGAATCTATGCTCAAAAGAAGCCTACAAATCAAAGATTCGGGTTCGTTTATTCCAGGGCACGGCGGATTTTTAGACAGATTTGACGGCTTGCTAATTGCTATGCCTTGGGTTTTCGCTATTTTACATTTGTAATTATTACTTTGGCGAAAGCCATACAAAAGGAATAATCATCTCCTCCAAGGAAATACCTCCGTGCTGGAAAGTATCTTTGAAGTAGCTTACGTAATAATTGTAATTATTGGGATACGCAAAAAAATAATCTTCAACAGCAAAAACGTAACTTGTAGAAATATTGGGTTTGGGCAGAAAAAGCTTTTCAGGCTTACGGATTTCAAAAATATCTTTCCCTTCGTAACTCAAATTCTTACCCTGCTTGTAGCGTAAATTAGTATTAACGCTTTTATCACCAACTATCTTAAAAGGACGTTTCACACGGATAGTGCCGTGGTCGGTAGTAATAATAACACGCACCTTTTCACGAGCTATTTTTTGCAGTAACTCCCACAATGGCGAATGTAAAAACCAAGATTTGGTCAGAGAGCGATAGGCAGGCTCATCGGGGGCAAGCTCGCGTATCATTTGCAGGTCGGTGCGGGCGTGAGAAAGCATATCCACAAAATTATACACAATGGCTACAAAATCGTTGTGCAATAGGTTTTTATAGTTTTCAACCAAACTTCTCCCCTGCTGATTTGTGATAATTTTGTGATAAGCTACTTTGGCTTGTATTTTGTTTTTTTCAAATTGTTTTTGCAGGAAAATATCTTCGTAAAGATTTTTGCCTTCCTCGTCCTCTTCATCTTTCCAATATTGTGGAAAATTTTTAGCAATTTCAGTAGGGAGCATACCTGCAAAAATAGCATTTCGGGCATATGCCGTAGTAGTAGGCAAAATGGAATAATACAAGCTCTCCTCCTCAATATTGAAAAGCTCGCCTATGATAGGAGCAAGCACTCTCCATTGGTCATAGCGGAGGTTATCAATGAGAATGAAAAAAATTTTTTCACTTTTGCCGAGTTCAGGAAAAATCTTTTTTCTGAAAAGCTGATGCGAAAGCAAAGGGCGTTCAATGTTGGGATTATTGAGCCACTCTTCGTAGTTATCTTGTATAAAACGCACAAAATTGGTATTTGCCTCACTTTTTTGCATTTCCAGAACTTCCTGCATACTTTTATCGGAAGCCTGCTCCAAGGCAAGTTCCCAATGAACGAGTTTTTTATAGACTTCTGTCCATTCCTCGAAATTCAATCTTTCGTTAAATGCCATTGAAAGATTGCGAAAATCTTGCTGATAGCCAAGATTTGTTTTTTCTGTAATGATGCGTTTGTTTTCTAAAATCTTTTTTACAGAAAGTAAAAGTTGATTTGGGTTGATAGGTTTGATGAGGTAATCAGAAATATGCGAGCCAATAGCTTCCTCCATAATTCTTTCCTCTTCACTTTTAGTTACCATTACCACAGGAATATGGGGTTTGAGATTTTTCATTTGGGCAAGGGTTTCCAAACCGCTCATACCCGGCATATTTTCATCAAGGAAAACAATATCAAAATTTCTATCCTGAAATAGGTCTAATGCATCACTACCGCTACACGCAGGCGTAACCTCATAGCCTTTTTGTTTCAAAAATAAAATATGAGGTTTGAGCAAATCTATTTCGTCATCAGCCCAAAGAATGTGATATGCTTGCATAAATCAAAATAAAAATTTAGGATTATTTCTTGATAGCCAATGATTTCACTTTTTTCTTGGAAATATCAAAAAGACTATCCTCTACTTTGGTGCGTTTAATTTCGGTAGCGAAGTATGTTACACGAAAACCCGGATAAATAAATACAAAACGCAAAGGCACATAGCCCATTTTTGCAAAAATTTCATTATTGTTGTTCATTTTGAAATTTTTGAGAAAATCGGGGTGTAGAGGGTATTTTTTGCTAAAATAAAACATTCGCCCGCGTATTTGTTGCTCTCTGATAAATTTAGATTTTACGGTCAATAGTTCGCAAGGCTCTCCCAAAACATTTACTTGGCTTTTTTTGGTGTCCATTTGCACAATTACTTCATTTTCAAACGTAGCACTACTACTAAAAAGTGTATCGTTTTTAGGAAATTTGTCATAAAGCGTTGCGGTGTTATTGAGATAAATTTGATATTCACGCTTGCAATCGTCAAATTTCCAATAATAATTGCCTCCTTTGATGTATAGTGTAGATTTACTGCCAAATTCATAGGCAATCAGAAAATCATTTTTCTGCAAAGTGGTATCGGTAACCTCTACTCGGTGGGCATATTTGATGTAACCTTCAAAAATTTGGGCTTTGCTCAACATTGCACAAGCCCAAAGCGATAAAAACAATAAACACTTTTTCATACGGATTTTACAAAATGATTTCACAAACATAATGCCAATTTCTGCAAAAATATATTTTTTTCGTTAAATCATAAAGAACAGTTCCAATAGCGGGCTTTATTTGCTCAAAAAAATCCAAAAAAAATTTTAAAAAATACCATTATTTTGCCAAAAGTATTTATATTGCAAGCCGACTTATCAAATAAAATTTTTTATATTCCCAGAACATCTACATATAATTTTGAAAATCAACGTTTCATCATTAAACTTTTAGCAGAATGTCATCATCAATTTGGAGAAAGAAACCTTTGAGTGCTTTTGAGGCAGATATGAAAAAAAGCGACCTCAAAAGAGTTTTAGGTAAATGGAGCTTGACTTCTATCGGTATTGGGGCTATTATCGGTGGAGGTATTTTCGTACTCACAGGAAAAGTAGCCTATTTTAATGCGGGTCCTGCCTTAGCTCTTTCTTTTGTGATAGCAGGGATTGCCTGTATTTTTGCGGCACTATGCTATGCCGAATTTGCGTCAATGCTTCCCGTGGAAGGTTCTGCCTATGCCTATGCGTATGGCACCGTAGGGGAGTTTTTTGCTTGGCTCATCGGTTGGGGGCTAATTTTAGAATATGGTATGGGTGCGATGACGGTGGCAGTTAGCTGGTCGGGGTATTTCAATAAACTGATAGGTATGTTTGGTTTGTCTATTCCCGAACAATTCACCAAAAATCCTTTTGCTGGTGGATATTTCAATTTACCTGCTTTCCTGATTGTTTGGGTAGTTACGGCTATTCTTGTGAAGGGTATCAAGGAAGCTGCTAGTACTAATAACCTAATTGTAGTTTTGAAAGTAGGAGCAATTTTGTTTGTGATTTTGGTGGGTATGTTTTTTATAAATCCTGATAATTGGACACCCTTCATTCCCGAGCCCAAAGAACTTACAGGCGAAGATGGCAGGGTACATCAGGCATACGGCTTGAAAGGGGTTTTTGCAGGTGCCGCTTCCATTTTCTTTGCTTATATTGGTTTTGATGCCGTTTCTACGCAAGCGGGCGAGGCTATCAACCCTAAAAAAGATATGCCTTTTGCTATTTTGGCTTCGCTGATTATATGCACTATCTTGTATATTGCTGTATCTTTGGTGCTTACAGGAATGATGAAGTACGATAGCTTTACAGGCGAGGATTTGAAAGCTCCTGTTGCCGCCGCTTTTGAAAAGCAAAATTTGGGTTGGGCAAAATATATCATTACCGCCGCCGCAACCGCAGGACTTATTTCTGTAATGCTTGTAATGATGCTCGGACAGACACGTATTTTCTTAGGTATGGCAAAAGATGGTTTGTTGCCTAATTTTTTCAAAGATATTCACAAAACCTTCAAAACCCCTTTCAAAAGTACTATTTTGGTAGGATTTGTGGTTTCACTCGTTGCCGCTTTTGTGCCTTTGGATATTTTGGGCGATATGACCAGCTTTGGTACGCTATTCGCCTTCGCGATGGTATGTGGGGCAGTGTGGCTGTTGCGAGTTAGAGAGCCTAATGTAGAACGTTCTTTCAAGGTGCCTGCTTTGCCTTTGGTAGCAACTTTGGGAGTGCTTACCAATGCATTTTTGATTATCAATTTGGATAAATTGGCTCAAATGCTTGCAGGCGGCTGGATGTTAGTGGGTATTTTGATTTACTTTGTCTATGGCAAGAAAAGCAGTAATTTAGAAAAAAGCCAAACTGCATAGTACAACCTTTCCCGAAAGCAATAACCTTTCGGGATTTTTTCTGAAAAAATGATTTTTTTTCTTGCAAATTATTTTTTTTTAACCTAATATTGCAACAAATTCATCTCTTTCAAGTTTATTCTGCTGAATGTTTGAGCAACTTGTCTAATTTCTGTTCCTTGTAATTTACTAGAAAACATTTTGAGGTGAATAATGGAAAAAAGAGGCTCAACTTGCGATAATTCAGTTTGCTATTTACTTTTTGCTATGTCAATTTAAAAAATATATCTTTCCCAATCAATCTTGCTAATTATGCACACCATTGATGAACTTCATTTGAAGCTACTTTCTGAATTAAGAGAAATTGCTGAAAATCTTCAAATCAAAAATGCCCGCAAACTTACCAAGCCCGAACTTATAGAGGCTATTGTAGAAGCACAAGGGCAAACCTCCAACAATACTTTTTCTGAAAATATTGAAAATGATAAAAATACGAAAAAAAGACGTGGCAGACCTCGTAGAGAAAACGTTGTTTCTGAAAATTTTGAGGAAACCGAAAATCTGAATGGCAGCACTAATGAGGAAAATTTCATTGAAAGTTTCTCTGACGAAATTAAACTTGAACCTTTTGAATTGGATACTTTACTAACTGATTTACCCCAAGATGAGCCCTCTAACGAAATCTTGGAAAATATTTTGCCTCATCAGAAAACTTACGAAAAACCCCAACAGCAGAATTTTAAGAAAGCTAATAAAGACCGACTTCGTGAGTTTGATGGCTTGATTGAAAACCAAGGAGTTTTGGAAGTAGTGCAAGACGGAGGCTATGGTTTTTTGCGTTCTCCTGATTACAATTACCTTTCCAGTCCTGATGATATTTACGTTTCACCTTCGCAAATCAAGCTCTTTGGCTTAAAAACAGGTGATACAGTACGAGGCACTATTCGCCCCCCAAAAGAAGGCGAAAAATATTTTGCTTTGCTCAAAGTAATTAGTGTAAATGGAAAAAGCACCGAAGAAATTCGCGATCGTATTCCTTTTGAGTACCTTACGCCACTTTTCCCCGAAGAAAAACTAAAACTTAGTACCCGCTCCGATTTGCTTTCTACGCGTATGCTTGACCTTTTTGCCCCCATCGGAAAAGGACAAAGAGGTATGATTGTTGCTCAACCCAAAACTGGAAAAACCACTTTACTCAAACAAATTGCCAATGCAATTGCTGAAAACCACCCCGAGGTATATCTCATAGTTTTGCTCATAGACGAACGCCCCGAAGAAGTTACTGATATGCAGCGAAGTGTAAGGGCAGAAGTGATTTCCTCTACTTTTGATGAGCAAGCAGAAAGACACGTAAAAGTTGCTTCAATGGTGCTTGAAAAAGCCAAAAGAATGGTAGAGTGTGGGCACGATGTAGTAATTTTGCTGGATTCTATTACCCGCTTGGCTCGTGCTTACAATACCGTAGTACCTTCATCAGGCAAAATTCTTACGGGGGGAGTTGATGCCAATGCTATGCAGAAGCCCAAACGCTTTTTTGGAGCCGCTCGTAATGTAGAAAACGGAGGTTCGCTTACCATTATCGCCACTGCTCTCATAGATACAGGTTCGCGTATGGACGAGGTGATTTTTGAAGAATTCAAAGGAACAGGCAATATGGAATTACAACTGGATAGAAAACTTGCTGATAAGCGTATTTATCCTGCTATTGATATTCCTGCTTCGGGTACGCGTAGAGAAGATTTACTGCTTACCAAAGAAGAACTCAATCGCGTCTGGATACTCCGTAAGTATATGACCGATATGAACGCTACCGAAGCAATGAACTTCCTCATAGAAAAAATGACTGATACCAAAGATAATATGGAATTTTTGAACTCAATGAATGGGTAATGTTTTTAAGCCCTCACTTATGGAAAAAAAGTGAGGGCTTTTTTCATAAAAATCATTTTTTACTCTGCTTTTTGTCATATTTTTTTTGTAGTAGAGCTTTTAACTTTCGCAAAAAATCAAAAAAATATGAAAAAGATTCTTGTCCCTACCGATTTTTCAGAGTTTGCAGAAAAGGCTTTGCAAACCGCAGTGAATATTGCTCAAAAAGCCAAAGCAGAAATTCTCTTGCTCAATGCCAATGAAATGGCAGTTGCGGCAATGCCTATTGCCGAGTATTATTACTACGACAAAGAAAAGGAACAAAGCTATTTGCAAATGGTTAATGATAGCCTAGATAGAACTTTGCAAAAAATAGCTTCGGATATGGATTTGGGGGATATAAAAGTTAGTACGCTGGTAGAAAGTGGCTTGCTCGTAGATGTTGTTGAGGAGGTTTGCCATCGCGAAAATATTGATTTAGTGGTTATGGGAACACAAGGAGCAACAGGTATGAAAGAGATGCTGGTAGGTTCTAATACAGAAAAAGTTGTACGCAATGCCCCTTGTCCTGTTTTAGCTGTACCCAATAAGGTTGTCTACGAATTCAAAAATATTGTTTTCCCTACTACACTTCGCCCCGAGCAAGAAAAAGCCTTCAAGAAACTTGCACAAATGCAAAATGTATTTGACGGCAAAATTCATCTCTTGTATCTCAATAACCCTGCTCATTTGCAAGGAGAAGATTCCGTAGAAGAACGTAAAAATAGCCTTGTAGCAGATACAGGCTTACAAAATACCGAAATTTTTATCAGTCAGCAGAATGTATTTGATGAAGAAAATGCTATTCTTGAGTTTGCTCGCGAGGTAAAAGCCGATTTGATTGTAATGGCAACACATCAACGCAAAGGGTTAGCTCATCTCTTTTTAGGAAGCATCACCGAAGATACTATCAATCATTCGGATATTCCCGTTTTGGCGATACCTTTGAAAAAATAAAAACAAACTTTTATGTGGCGGGTGGAGTGAGCATAACAAGTGGCAATTTCACTAATTGCGAAATTGCCACTTATAGTTTATTAGGCTAAAAACCGATTCTACGAGGTTCAGTGTAGTTTTCAGTGATAATTTCCTCGTTATTGTAAATCTCTGCAAGGGTAGTAGGCTCGGTAATGGTTTTATTCAAGCCTAACTTATCTACTAATTTTTGGGCTTTTTCTATTTCCAAAGGTCTGAATTCATATTTTGCAATTAGCCTACCTTTCCGCATAAGAGCTTTATCAATTCGGCTAATATCAGTATTGAAAGTACAAATAATCTGAATAGAAAGTGAATCGGAAAGTAAGCCGTCTGTTAGATTTAACAGGGTTGAAACAGGCGAATATTGTTCAGAATCACGACTTACAATCAGATTTTCAGCATCTTCAATGACAAAAATAGAGTTGGTGTTTTCTAAAACAAGGGAAATAAGGTCGGGACTGGTAAGAGAAAGAGCCAAATGAGGAGGCAAGAAAATAATGTTTTTTTTCACTTTGGAAATTAGATAACGAATGTAGGAAGTTTTACCCGTACCCGGCTTTCCGTGCAAAAGCACTAAACCCTTATCATTCTTTTGAGAAAGTCTTTTGAGAATAGTTTCGTGTATGGGCAGAAAGTCGTCGTTGTAGTTATCTTCAATATTTAGTTGTGGAGCGATGACATCAATAGATTTGGTATCAAAACCTCCCATAGAAGTATTGATAATGACCGAAATGCTCGGCTTCAATCGAGAGGATTTGCGTTTGAACTTGGAAGTTTCTTTGATAATAGTTTCTGCTTGCAGGCTGTTCTCTTCACTAAAAAAGCAAGCTACACCATTACTGCGAACACTTATATCTATAATGCTACCATTTTTTAGCAAATACACGCTCTGCCAATCTATAAACTTTTTTGTTTTTTGATTGAAATTTCGGGAATTGAACCGATGCTCAATTTCTTCTTGGAAGTTTCTTTCAATCCAAGCCTTAGCTTTTTTGGTATTGACGTTATGTGCAAATAAAGTGCTGGGTAGTTTGCCTGAAAGGCTCAAATAAAGCTGTTGCGTATTGATAGGTTCATTCCAATCGCCATTTAAGATTTTGGTATTAAAGGGGAGAAATTTATCAAAACTTCCTTCGTCTTCGTGGCGACTTTCGCGAATATATCTTAAAATATCTAAACGACTACTTAATTTCATACTCATAGTGCATTATTTTGGGGGATTGATAACTGCTTTTCCAAATTTTTGGTATAACGATGATTTTTCAGGGTATTTGCCTTGAATATCTTTGTAATAAAGTTGAATTTTCTCTAAATCTTCTACATAGTTGCCTGATGGGTAAAATAAATCATCAAAGAAACCGCCTTCTTTGCGTGCATAATCCAAAAATCCTAAACTAATGGGTACATTTGCTTCTTGGGCAATATAATAAAACCCAGATTTCCAGCCTTCGGTATAGCTACGCGTACCTTCCACAGGCACAAGCAAAATAATTTTTTTTGATTTGCGAATAATTTCAGCGGCGGCACTCACTAAATTATTACTTTTGCTCCTATCTACGGGTATTCCACCAAAAAAACGCATCAATAAGCCCAAAGGAAACTTAAAAAGGCTTTTTTTCCCTAAAAAGCGTATTCGTATGCCTAATGAGGAAAAAATGACCATAGTGTAAAAAAAATCCCAGTTGCTTGTATGTGGTGCGGCGACCATTACCGTTTTGGGAGTTTGGGGGATTTGTCCTATTACTTTCCAACCTGAAAAGAACAAGAGAACTTTTGCGAAAATTTTTAATAAAAACATCAGAAAGCGTATAAAAATTCGTATAAAATTAACAAAATTCTGTAAAATTTGTTTAATTGTTTGTAGAAAGGAACTTATTTTTCTACTTCATTCTTAAAATCTCGGAATGCTCTGTAAATTGCCGAAGCCATTAAGGTCTGATTCCAAGTGTCGGTCATATATTCTACTTCTTCATCGTTGGTTACATAGCCGAGTTCTACCAAAATGCTTGTGCAAGCCACTCTTCGTAATACCACAAAACCAGCTTGCTTAATGCCGCGTGTAGGGCGGTGCAGTCTCTCACTGAATTGTTTATCAATGAGAGTAGCTAAATGCAGGCTGTTTTCAAGGTAATTGTTTTGGATAGAGGTCATTATGATATGGGCTTGTGGCGAATTAGGGTCAAAACCGCCGTAATTTTTCTTATAGTTATCTTCCAAAAGAATAACAGCATTTTCACGTTTGGCAACCTCCAAGTTTTCCTGATTGGCGTGAGGACCCATTACAAACACTTCTAAACCTTTCACTTCTGCTCTTTTCTTATCTTTTTTGATGTCCATTGCATTGCAATGCAAAGAAATGAATACGTCTGCATTGCTACGATTAGCAATTTCAGCTCTTTTGTAAAGCTCTACAAAAGTGTCGGTAGTACGGGTATAAATTACATTCACTTCGGGGAGATACTTTTTGATAGTAGCTCCCAATTCAAGTGCCACGGGCAAAACAATGTCTTTTTCTTGAATTTTTTTGGTGGGGTGAATAGTTCCAGGGTCTTGTCCGCCGTGTCCGGGGTCTATCACGACGGTACGAATCTTGTACAAGAAAGGCTTTTTAGGAGAAACAGAAGCAAGGCTTACGAATATTAGCACAATAATTGCTACTGAAAAAATACTCCAACTATACTTTTTTTTGATAGTTTTGCAGGAATTTTGAAAAAGTCTGCTTCCCATTTTCACTGTATTGGCTTGTGAAACTCATTAGTAGGGCAAATATACAAATTTTTATTCGTTTGAGTAGCATTTTGTTATGCTATTTTGTATTTTCTTTTGCCCAAGCCCAAAAAACGGATACTTTGCAAATAGGCATTGATAGTTTGGGCAAAATTCGTACCACAAACCCTCGCGATACTTTACCTAAAACCAAAAATGCTTCTGAAATTCGTACCACCGTAAAGTTTCAGGCAAAGGATTCAGTGAAAATACAAATCAAAAAGAAAAAAGCCGCAATGTATGAAAAAGCCCAGATTGATTACGGCGAAACGCAACTGAAAGCGGCAAAAATTTTTGTGGATTTAGGCACTCAAATTGTAAAGGCTCGTCCAAAATTAGACTCTATTCGGAAAAACAAACTTGTGGATAAACCTTTGCTCAAAGAAAAAACCGAAGAGTTTGCTATGGACTCGGTAGATTACAATTTAGAAACACAAAAAGGATTGATTTTCAATATTGTAACTAAGCAGGGTGAGGGGTTTGTAGCAGGTAAAAGGGTAAAAAAAGATGCTGAAAACGAACTTTGTATTCAAAATGGGCATTACACCACTTGCGATTTGGCAGTTCCACATTTTCGGATAGTAGCAAAGAAAATCAAGGTTACGAAAAATCAGAATGTAGTAGCAGGACCTTTTTATATGGAGGTGGGCGGCGTACCTACGCCCTTGGGATTTGCTTTTGGTATTTTTCCCAAACCCAAAGAAAAAGTGTCAGGAATAATCATTCCCGAATATGGTGAGTCGCGTGAAAATGGCTTTTTTTTACGAGGAGGAGGGTATTACTGGGCAATTAGCGATTACCTTGATGCTACACTCACTACTGAAATTTATACTTACGGAAATTGGGGTTTTGCGGTTACGAGCAACTACAAAAAACGTTATGCTTTTAGTGGAGGTTTTAATTTTAGTTATCGTAGTTTATGGGATAAACCTTTGGACGAGTTCAATCGCAATAAAACAGGGCAGTTCAGCCTGACGTGGAGTCATCGTCCCGAAAGCAAAGGAACAGGTAATTTTTCGGCTAATGCCAATATTGCCAGTTCTCGTTTCAATCAGACCAGCGTTACCAATATCAATCAACTTATTACCACCAACCTCAATTCCGCTGTAAATTATTCCAAAAGTTTCAAGGGACTACCTTTTGCTCTTTCGCTTGCGGGACGTCATCAGCAAGATTTGCAAAGAAACCTCGTTACGCTCAATTTGCCTGATTTTAATTTCACAATGAACCAAATTTTTCCTTTCAAAACTTTGGTAAAAAGTCCTAAAAGTTTCTTTTCTACCATTGGCATCAATTACAACCTCACGGCGAATAACACCATCAACAATCAGGTACAAGGGACAGGCGGATTGGGTTTTGAAACTACTCAAATTCGCAAAGATAGCATTTATGCTTTTCGTCCTGAAAATTTTGGACTTTTCTTGCAAAATGCTCGGCTCAATATTACCCACAATAGTACCCTTTCAGTTCCTTTCAAGGTTTTAAGATATTTTAATGGAAGTTTTGGGTTCAATATTTCACAAACTTTTCATCAAAGAAGGTTCTCTTATGTTTGGCAAGAAATCTTTGATGCTCAAACAAATACGTTGCGTGGTGCAGTAAGGGTAGATACTTCACGCCGTTGGGGAAGCACCTATCGCTACAATTTTTCTTTGGGCTTTTCTACAAATATTTACGGATTTTACAATTTCCCTAAAAGCAAAGGACGCTTGCAAGCTATTCGGCATACGATTATTCCGAATGTTTCGCTTTCTTATACGCCCGATTTTTCACAAGCAAAATTTGGTTTTTATCAGCAAAATGTGCAAACGGGTGTAAAATCGGTGCGTATAGGTACAGGGCAAACCATTTTTTTACCTATCTATCAGAATTTACCGATTTTTGATGGAGCACCTGGACAAGGGCAATCGGGTTCGGTTTCTATCAATTTGCGTAACAAAATTGAGGCAAAAGTTTTACCTAAAAATGACACATCAGGCAAAGCCAAACCCCAAGTTATCTCTTTGCTTGATGAAATCGGCTTAAATACTTCTTACAATATGCTTGCCGACCGCTCTAAAAATCAGTATGCTTGGGCAAATGTGAATATGAATACGCGTGTGCGTCTGCTGAATCGTTTGGATATTGGGCTAACTGCCAGTTTAGACCCTTATCTATACCGAGATACTCTTGTAAATAATCAAATTCGCCGAGAAAAAACCTTTGATTTGGCTTGGGAAAAAGGGCGTTTGGGGAAAATTACTTCTGCAAATTTGAGTTTTTCTACGGCTCTTAACCCTGATTTTTTTAAGAAAAAGGCTACAACACCTACCTCTGCAATGCCCGCAGGTGGTAGAGGGGCAGGAGGCGACTTGCCCGCTAATCTATTGAACCCTATGAGTGGTACGCAGGGCTTACAGACCAGCACTGTGCAAAACCCATTAGCAAGTATCAACCGCTATGTAGATTTTGATGTTACTTGGAATTTGGTACTCAACTATAATTTGAGCTACAATTTTGCTAATGTGCAGGAAAATTTCACTCAAACTTTCAATTTTTCGGGAGATGTAAGCCTTACGAAAAATTGGAAATTAGTATTCAACAGCAGTTACGATTTCCGAGCCAAAGGTTTTGGTCCTTCGCAATTTAGTTTTACACGTAATTTGCACTGCTGGCAAATGAGCTTTGATTGGCAACCTTTTGGACAATTTCAGTCTTACTTTTTCCGATTCAATGCCAATGCCGCTACTTTACGAGATTTGAAGGTAGAGCGTCGTCGTACTACCTACGACAGATAGTTAGCTAACATACAATACTAATCCTTTCAGGTATTCGCTTTCGGGGTGATAGATACTGATGGGGTGGTCGGGTGGTTGGGTGAGTTGGTGCAAAATTTTAATATCTCTGCCAACATCTGCCGCCGCACCAAATACAATTTTACGAAACAAATCTCTATCCACGCTCCCCGAACAAGAAAAGGTAAAAACCAGTCCCCCGCTTTGTATTTTTTTGAAAGCCTGCATATTGATTTCTTTGTAGCCACGAGCGGCGTTGGGTACATTTTGAGCTGTCTTGGCAAAAGCAGGCGGGTCTAAAACGATAAGGTCGTAGTAATTTTCAGGTATTTTTTTCAGATACAAAAAACAATCTTCTGCAAAAGCCTGATGTTTGCGATAGTTAGGAAAATTCATTTGCATATTCTTTTCGGCTTCTGCACAAACTTCCTTGGAAATATCTACCGAAATAACCTCCTCGGCTTCGCCTGCTGCGGCATATACGCTAAATCCACCTGTATAGCTAAATGTATTTAGCACTCTTTTGCCTTTGGCATAAGATTTTAGTAAGGCTCGGTTTTCTCTTTGGTCAAGGAAGAAACCTGTTTTTTGTCCTTTTTCTACATCAACGCCAAAAAGCAAGCCATTTTCGGAAATGATTGTTTTTTCTTGTGGAATAACATTATCCACCCAACCCTCGGGAATATCAATTTGTTCTAATCTGCGGCTGTTTTCTTTGGTTTTGAGATAAATGTATTCTAAACCTATTTCACGCAAAGCCTGAATAAGAATATGATAAATTTTTTCAATACCTTTGTGTAAAATTTGCACCGAAGCTACTTGGTCATAGACATCTACAATCACGCCGGGCAAGCCATCTCCTTCGGAAAAAAGCAGTCGGTAAGCATTAGTATCTTGACTGATAACATATTTTTTACGTAGCTCGTAGGCTTTCCAAATTTTCTCTTTCCAAAAATTTTCACGTAATTCTATTTCTTTTTTACCGAAATAAAACATTCTGCAAGCTATCTGATTTTTAGGAGCGTAAAAGCCATATCCCAAAAAATTTTGCTTGTTATCTACTACTTTTACAATATCGCCTTGCTCGGCTTTTTTAGGAAATTCTTTGATAGCTCCCGAATAAATCCAAGCGTGCTGATGTTCTACGGAACGCTCTCTTCCCGATTTTAGAACTAAATTCTCCATAACTGATTTTTCACAAAAATGGCTTGCAAGTTAGTAAATTCTACAAAGCTCGCCAAACCGAAATTTTTGAACTTTTTGATGAAAACTTTGGTTTTATCAAGAAAATTCAAGTTGTAACCTATGATTAGTGTAACTGATAAAGCCAAAGAGAAAATAATAGAAATTCGTCAGAATGAAGGTTTTTCTGATGAACATAACATTCGGGTAGCTGTAAAAGGAGGTGGCTGTTCGGGCTTGATGTATGATTTGCAGTTTGATAGCAACGTTCAGCCTAATGATGAAGTGTTTGAAGACAAAGGAATTAAAATTTTAGTAGATAAAAAGAGCCTATTGTATCTGCTTGGTACTACGCTCGATTTTTCCGATGGCTTAAATGGCAAAGGCTTTCAGTTTGTCAATCCGAATGCATCGCGTACTTGCGGGTGCGGAGAAAGTTTTGCAGTGTAGAGAAAGGGTTGGATTGCCCAACCCTCAAATTAGCTAAAAAGAAGGAGTTGTACCTAAAATTTTACCTGAAATAAATCCTATCAAAAACCCTATCACAACAGAGGTGAGTATAATGGCTACTACATAGGTAACTTTCTTTTCTTCGGGGGTGTTTTTCATAGGTGTAATGCCTAACCAAGCTACATAAGCCCCATACAAACCTACAATAGCTAAAAAAGAAAGAGCAGGAATGATGTTGAAAACTGCCGCAATAAGTGAAGCTGTTTGTGAATAAGCCACCAAACGTGCCGATTTGTCTAAATTTTTCTCCGAAGCGAAAGAAGGTGCAAGCATATCTACTATGTAAGTTGTAACCACGTAACCAATCACTGCTCCAATAATATGGGAAACAGCCATTTTTGCCCCCCAATCCAATCCTTTGAGCTTGACTATCCCCAAATCAATTCCAATTAGTCCGTAACCAATAAAATAAGCAACTGCCCCTATCAACGATAAAGGCACAACATATCCCATCAGTAGTGAGCTAAAAGTTGTTTTTTCGTCTTTGCTCACTTCCCATTCCTGCTTGGGGTTTAATAGAATGTTTTTGGCTTTTTCTACGAGGTTCATAACAAAGAAAGTTTATTTGTGAATAAAACTTTCACAAGTAAATGATTTTTAGAGAAAAAGCCAAAAAAATACTGATTTATTTGACCTCAAAATCAAACATTTTCCGATTTTCCAGATATCCGCAAAGTCTATCACCAATTTGCACAGCTCTCACGCCTGCAGGCGTACCTGTGTAGATAAGGTCGCCTTTTTTGAGCGTAAAGAATTTAGAAAGAAAAGAAATGATGTAGTCTATTTTGAAAATCATTAGCGAGGTATTGCCTTCTTGTCGCTTTGTACCATTTACTTCCAAAGAAAAATTAAGATTTTGCAAGTCAGCAAATTCGCTTTTAGGAATAAAATCGGAAACAACGGCTGAGCCATCAAAGGCTTTGGAAAGTTCCCAAGAATAGCTATTTTGTTTGAGCTTGGTTTGCAAATCTCTTGCAGTAAAATCAATGCCCAAACCTATTTCTTCATAGTATTTAGGGGCAAATTTTTCTTCAATATGCTTGCCTTCTCGGCTGATTTTGATTACTACTTCTACTTCGTGATGAATTTCTTTGCTAAATTCAGGATAGTAAAAAGGTGCATTGTTTTTCAGGAGAGCGGTATCAGGCTTCAGAAAAACCACAGGCTCACCTGAAAATTTATCAAATTCGCTTTGCATTTCTGCGATGTGGTTGGCGTAGTTTTTACCTATACACAAAATTTTCATACTTTTTCTTTGGCTGAGTGAAAAAACTTGACAAAATTAGCAAAATTTTAAGATATGCGACCTACTTACGCAAGCAACGAAAATCTGCACAAATTTATTTCACTTGCTTTGCAAGAAGATATTGGCGAAGGCGACCATTCTACGCTCGCTTCTGTGCCTGAAAATGCAACAGGCAAAGCTCGTTTGCTTATCAAAGATGATGGCATTTTGGCGGGAGTAGAACTTGCCGAAATGATTTTCAAGGTTGTTGATGAAACTTTGCAAGTAGAAATTTTGATTGGCGATGGTTCGGCTGTAAAAAAAGGCGATGTAGGGCTATATGTTTCAGGCAAAGCTCGTTCTATTTTGCAGGCGGAGCGTTTGGTGCTGAATTGTATGCAAAGAATGAGTGGAATAGCCACTTACACACGTTTTTTACAACAAAAAATTGCTCATACAAAAGCAAAATTGTTAGACACTCGCAAAACTACACCTAATTTTAGAATTTGTGAGAAATGGGCTGTATGGATTGGTGGTGGCAAAAATCATCGCTTTGGGCTGTATGATATGATTATGCTCAAAGATAACCATATTGATTACGCAGGAGGCATTCGCAAAGCCATAGAAGCAACTCATAAGTATTTACAGGAAAAAAATCTTTCAATTCGCATAGAAATTGAAACCCGCAACTTGCAAGAAGTGCAAGAAGTTTTGGAAGTAGGTGGCATAGATGTCATAATGCTGGATAATATGAGCCTTTCGGATATGAAAAAAGCAGTGCAGATGATTGGTGATAGATTTCAAACAGAAGCATCGGGGGGGGTAAATGAGCAAACTATTGTTAGTATTGCCGAATGCGGAGTAGATTTTATTTCTGTGGGAGCCTTGACCCACTCGGTTAAGAGTTTGGATATCAGCCTGAAAGCCGTAAAAGATTAGTTTTGAGCAGAAATTTCGTAGAGGCTTACTCTATCATAACTTGCAATTTTTCGCCAATTAGCGGGAATGTTATACACCCATTCAGGGAATTTTGTACCTATTTGCTCAAAATAGGCAATGCTGTATTTGTTCTGAATAACGTATTTGGGCAAGGGAATTTGCTTTACTTTATTCAAGTCCTCAAAATGCTTAAAAACAACTCCCTGCGGAACTTCAAACTGAAAATACCACTTATGCCCTGAAATCAATTTATCATCAGTAAGTACAACACAGGGCTTTTGAAACAGATTTAAGTGCTGTTTAAATAGCATTTTTTCGTATTTATAGCCTGTTTCTGTGGGTTTGAGCATAGTATAAATAGGGTGCAAAACGAGTATAGCAAGCAAAGACAAGATTTTCAATTTTGATAAGCCGCCCAACCTCCCAAAATTTTCTTTTTTGAATTTGCTAAAAAACAAAATCCAGACACCTACGCAAACATACAAACCTGCAACTTTTATTCCCAAAGTATGCCAAGCAATGCCTGCTGAAAAAAACATCAGCATTGCAGTAAATATGTTGAAGGGCTTTTGTTGAATAGCCTCTGCCGATACAACTGCCCCCAAAGGAACTAAAAATAAAATATGACGCGGAAGCAAATAAATAGGTGTGTAATGCTCAAAATCTACGGGCATTAGCCAAAATGCAAGCAAACTTATAGCAAAAGCCCCAAGTGTGAAATTTGAAAAATGTTGTAATTTTTTGCTCAAAACAAATACTTTTGTCAAAGCACCTGCAAAGGCAATTATCAGACTGGTATTCACAAACATCAGTAGTGGGGCATAAGTAAGCCTTTCAAACAAAAAACCTTCACTTCTAAATTGTGTGTAATCCGTATGTCCCTGCTGTATAAGCGAGAAGCGAAAAAAAGGATTTTTCGTAAAATAAGCATATAAACCCAAATAAAAAGCCACAATTGCTATTGCTGTAATAAAAACCATTATCCAAAAGCGAATATTTTGCTTTTTGAACAAATCATATACGCACACGCATATGTAAAAAGGTGCAATAAAAAAAATAGTTTCTTTGCATAAAAAGCCCCAAAAATTCAAAAAAATAAAGAAAAATGCTTGCCAAAAGTTATTTTTTCTATTCCAAAGCAAAAAGATTGCCCCCAAAACAAGCGTTGTAAGTAGTACATCGGGATAAAGTTTATTAGCAAAAAAAAGCGTGTAAAAATCTAATGCAAATAGTGCAAAAGCTATTTCTTTCTGTGGCGACGGAAAAAGTTTTTTTACCCAAACCCAAAAAAGGCTAAAGCTCATTAAGGTAGCGAGTAGCGGTAAAGCTACGTTAGCGAAATCATTTACACCAAAAATTTTGTATAGCAGAGCCAAAGGGAAAATCAAACCCCAGCGGTGGGCGAAAATATCATTTGTAGAAATTTGATAAGTGCCTTTGGAAAATTGATAAGCATAAAAAGCATAGGTGGTATCATCATAGAAGTAATAGCCGTCAAAGCTCAAAATGCAAAAAAGCACACAGAAAGCTATTAGCACACAGAAAAGCCAATGCTGACGCAAGATTAACAGAAAATTCATTAGGTTTATGCAGATTTTTTTATAGCTTTGTGCAAAAATAAGGTAAAAAATGATTTCTCGCCGTCAGTTTCTTACGGAAAGTTTAGTAGGAATGGGGGCTTTGGCTCTTGCCCCTGAATGGCTTCTTGCTGAAAGTAACAAAGATGCTGTAAAAATTACAATCCTACACACCAATGATATGCATTCACGCATAGAACCTTTCCCAAATGACGGGAGAAAGTTTGCAGGATTAGGCGGAATGGCTCGCAGGGCAGAACTAATTAAACAGATTCGTAGTCAAGAGGCTAATGTTTTACTTTTAGACGCAGGTGATATTATTCAAGGAACGCCCTATTTTAATTTTTACGGAGGCGAAGTAGAATTAAAACTAATGAGCCAAATGGGCTACGACGCCGCAACCATCGGTAACCACGAATTTGATAACGGCATTGCAGGTTTTAATAAATTTTTGCCTCACGCCAATTTCCCTTATCTGATAGCCAATTATGATTTTTCAGGAGAAGAGAGCTTGAAAAATGCTTTTCAACCTTACAAAATATTTGAAAAACAAGGTATTAGGATAGGCGTTTTCGGATTAGGAATACAACTAAAAGGCTTGGTTTTGGATAAATTTTACGGGAATACCAAATATCTTGACCCCGTAGGCACTGCCAAAGAAATGGTACAAACGCTCAAAGCTAAAAAATGTGATTTGATTATTTGCCTTTCGCATTTGGGGTATAGATACGATGATGAACCTCACAAAATCTCTGACTACAAACTTGCTCAAGCCGTTGAAGGTATTGATTTAATTATCGGCGGACATACACATACTTTTCTTGATAAACCTGAACAAGTAACTCACCCCAACGGACATATTACCCTAATTAACCAAGTAGGTTGGGCAGGTATCCGTTTAGGTAGGGTAGATTTTATTTTTGAAAAAGGCAAGCGAAAACCCGCTAAAAATGCTAATTACGCAATCAGATAATTTTGTTTTTTAGAATTTAAACCTTAAAAAAATATGCTCGTTACACGCAAAGCTCCTCATTTTGTTGCTCCTGCCGTTATCAATGGCAAAGAAATTGTCAAAGATTTTTCTTTGGAGCAGTATTTAGGTAAAAAATATGTGCTATTGTTCTTTTATCCCAAAGATTTCAGTGGCGTTTGCCCTACGGAAATTTGGGCTTTTCAGGAAAAATTAGCCGAATTTGAAAAACGCGATTGTGTAGTAGTAGGTTGCTCTACCGATACCGAAGATACACATTTGGTATGGCTTTCTATTCCCAAAGAAAAAGGGGGCGTACAGGGAACAACCTTCCCTTTGGTAGCGGATACTGCCAAAACTATCTCTAAAAATTATGGTGTATTGGGTGGCTATGAAGATTATGATGAGGAAGGCTATGCTACTTTTGTGGGAGCCCCCATTGCTCTACGTGGTACTTTTCTGATTGATAAAAATGGGGTCGTACAGCACGAAAGCATTAACCATTTCCTTTTGGCTCGTAATGTAGATGAATGTTTGCGTACTCTTGATGCCCTCATTTATTTAGAAAAACACGGTGAGGCTTGTCCTGCTAATTGGCACGAAGGACAAAGTTTTACCAAAGTTTCTCGTGAAGCAATGCTTGAATATTTGAGTAAAGGTTAATAAAAAAGCCCCAAGTAAAATACTTGGGGTTTTCTTTGAAACAATTAAACAACATAAACAAACAAAACTATATGCTTGGCTTCTTTCATTCAAATCTGTCAAAATCAGAGCAAGTTATGTGCCAAAATCAGCTTTTTAATCAGTTTTTTTTGCAAAAATTTACTAAAAGCCTGTTTATCGCTTTTTTTTCTTTTGCTTTGGCTTTTGCCCAAAAGAAAATGGTTAGCGTTGAGGATATTTGGCAAAAATATTTGTTCTATCCACAGGCTGTCGAAGGCTTCAATTATATGAAGAATAGCCGTTTTTATACGGTCTCGGAGGGAAATAAAATTTACAAATACGAAACGCTTTCAGGAAAAAATGTTGGTTTGATTGCAGAAATACCCATAGACTTTCAAGACTACGAATTCAATGCTACCGAAGATAAAATTTTACTCTACAATCAGGGAGAAGCCATTTATCGTCGTTCCTTCAAAGCAGAATATTACTTGTATGACCTTAAAACCCAAAAACTTATCCAAGTTTCTAAAAATGGCAAACAATCTTATGCTACCCTTTCACCCGATGGTTCTAAAATTGCCTTTGTAAGAGATAACAATCTTTTTTTAGTTGATATTGCCACTCAAACAGAAATTGCTATCACTACCAACGGCAAGGCTAATCAAATCATCAATGGAGCTACGGATTGGGTATATGAGGAAGAATTTGGTTTTGCACAAGCCTTTTTTTGGTCGCCTGATAGTAAAAAAATCGCTTTTTACACATTTGACGAAAGCCACGTCAAGGAATACAATATGCAAATTTGGCAAGGGCTTTATCCCCAAGACTATCGTTTCAAATATCCCAAAGCAGGAGAGCAAAATGCCTTTGTAAGTATTTCAGCGTATTTTCTGGATACCAAACAAACTAAAACTATTGATTTGGGTGCAGAAAAAGATATTTACGTAGCTCGCTTGCAATGGACACGCAATCCTGATGTGCTTGCTATTCGCAAACTCAATCGCTTGCAAAATAAATTGGAACTTATCCACGCCGACCTTTCTAAAAATACTAAGCAAACCATTTACACCGAAGAAAGCAAAACTTATATAGATATTGAATTTTGCGAAGAATTACATTATTTGCAAAATGGTAAAGAATTGATTTTGGCTTCAGAAAAAGATGGCTTCAAGCATTTTTATCTTTACGATATAAACGGAAAGCTAATCAGGCAAATCACCAAAGGAGCTTGGGAAGCGAGCAAGTTAGTAGGTATAGATGAAAAAAAGCGATTGCTCTACTTTACAGCCACAAAAGCCTCACCTTTGGAGCGTAACCTGTTTGTGATTTCTTTGGATAAGGGTTCTGAAAAAATCTTGCTTGCCGAAAAAGGTATGCACAAAATTACAATGAGTGAGGATTGCCAGTTTTTTATGGACGAATTCAGCACCGCAAACACTCCTCCTGTGTATAGTCTTTATGAGGTCTCGGGCAAAAAAATCAAGGATTTAGAAACTAATAGCACTTTACAAAAAACAATGGAAGGTTATCTGATTTCCCCCAAAGAATTTTTTACTATCAAAACCCCTGATACAGAACTAAATGCTTGGCAAATCAAACCACATAATTTTAATCCTTCGCAAAAATATCCTGTTCTGATGTTTGTGTATGGGGGTCCTGGCTCGCAACAAGTAGAAAACGAATGGAATCCTTTTGATTATTTCTGGTACCAGCATCTTGCGTCAAAAGGCTATATGGTAGTGTGTGTAGATAACCGAGGTACAGGGGGCAGAGGAGAGGCTTTTCGCAAATGCACTTACGGACAGCTCGGTAAATTAGAGGTACAAGACCAAATTCAAGCGGCAAAATATCTGGCTACGCTCCCTTACGTAGATGCCAGTCGTATTGGTATTTGGGGTTGGAGTTATGGTGGCTATATGGCGGCAAATTGTATTTTACAGGGTAATGATGTGTTCAAAGCGGCAATTTCAGTAGCTCCTGTTACGAATTGGCGATTTTATGATACCATTTACACAGAGCGTTATTTAGGTTTGCCTCAACAAAATCCTGCGGGATATGATGAAAATTCCCCTAATACCCACGCAAGCAAATTGAAAGGTAAATTCTTACTTATTCACGGCACAAGTGATGATAATGTTCATTTTCAGAATGCCGTGGCTTTTCAAGAAGCCCTTATCAAAGCAGGTAAGCATTTTGAAAGTTTTTATTATCCCAACCGCAATCACGGCATTTATGGCGGAAACACTCGTCTCCACCTTTACCAACTAATGACTGATTTTTTGATGAGGAATCTTTGATAATAGAAAATACTTCATTTGTCCTATCTATTCTATGCAAAGTGCAATTTTCTTGACAAAAGGCAAGGGAAAAAATTTTATTTTGCCTTTTTTGTTAGGAGCAGAATTTTTTTGTTCGTAAATTGAAAAAATTTAATACAAATACCTTTTTATGCCCAAAGTAACATTCAACAACCGCAAAGGAAATTTCTACGAAACACTCAAAAATGCCGTAGATACGTATTTCCAAGAGAAAAAAATTGCTAAAACAGGAGACTGGCGTTTGTTTTCTAAAACTATTATTCTAATTGGCTCTGCCATAGGGATTTACATTTTGCTTTTAAGTAACATTTTGCCTGCTTGGGCGGGTATGTTGGGAAGTGCGATGTTAGGTTTTGTATTAGCTACCATTGGCTTTAATGTAATGCACGATGCTAATCACGGAAGTTACTCCAAAAATAAAACGCTTAATGAAATTTTAGGACTTACAATGAATGCTCTCGGCGGAAACGCTTTTATTTGGAAAATAAAACACAATATTACTCATCATACATACACCAATATTGATGGTTTAGATGATGATATTGCTAAAAGCCCGCTGATACGTATGGCATCTACGCAAGTATGGAAACCTGCACATCGCTTTCAGCATATCTATGTTTTCTTTTTGTATGCGATAAGTTCTTTTGCTTGGGTGTTCCTAACGGATATGCAAAAGTATTTCAAACGCAAAATTCACAATAGCCCTATAAGCAAAATTCCACTTAAAGAGCATATTATTTTTTGGTTGAGTAAAATTTTGTATGTGGTATTTTATGTAGCTATTCCTGTGTATTTTGTAGGTTGGGGGGCTTGGCTCGTAGGTTTTAGCCTAATGCACATTGTAATGGGCGTTACTTTATCGCTTACTTTTCAGCTCGCTCATATGGTAGAGGAAGTAGAACACGAGCATTTTGTAGCAGAAAATACCTATATTGACGCTGAATGGGCAGAACATCAGGTACGTACTACTGCTAATTTTGCTCCTCAAAGTAGGCTTATTTCTTGGCTAGTAGGAGGGTTAAACTTCCAAATAGAGCATCATCTTTTTCCACGTATTAGCCACGTACATTATCCTGCTATCAGTAAGATTGTCAAGGAAGTCTGCGAAAGCTACAATGTACCTTATTACGAAGCCCCTACACTTTGGCACGCCATTGTTTCGCATATCAAAACAATGAAAGCCTTTGGGCAAAAGCCTATGCTTGTAAGTTGCTGATTTTAGAGAAATTTAGTGAGAGTTATTTTCTGATTTACAGATTTTTGTTACCTTTACTCCAAAAGTTTGGGTATGCGAAAGTATAATTTGCACTATGAGGAAGCCTCTCAAACTGTATTTTTAGTGTTTGAGGGTTTCCTGAATGAGCAAGATTTTAAGCAGGTATGGTTAGAGGCGGTTGCTTTGATTGAAACGCACAAAGCTCCTTATTTTTTCATAGACGCCTCGCAAGAACGCATCATTCCTACGGGTACAGAGGAGTGGCTCATCAATGAATTTGCTCCTCTTGCTGAAAAACACGCTCAAAAATTGGGTTATCGCTTACGTGCTGCAAGAGTACAATCACAAGATATTTTCAATCGTTTGGCTTCGGAGAAAAGTATTTTGCATTTTGCAACTTCTACGCAAAACTTTGATTTTCAAAACTTTTCTACAAAACAAGAAGCTCTTACTTGGCTGTATCAAGTTTGAAAAAGTATGAAAAGGGGAGTTCTTTGCTGGTTTTTATTGTGTAAGTGCCTTGTTTTGCAAGCACAACAAACTTTTTTTACAATTCCATCAGGCGAAATTACTCACCGAGGCAAGCATTTTTACCAAATCCAAAATAATTTTTGGCATATTCATTCAGCACAAACTCAATTTGATTTTGATTATGGTATTGGTCATCATTGGGAACTTGGTTTTAACATAGATACCGACCTTTCTTGGCGAAAAAACTCACGATTTCTGATAATAGAAGATACCGTTGGTTTAGAAGCAGTTACACCGCTATTGCTTTTCAATATGCAAAAAGGTGTTCCGATTTTACCTCACCCCAAATTACGTATCAATATTGGTACGCAGATGGGTACAAATTTAATCAATGAAGGTGAGTGGCATTGGGCATACAAGTTTTACACGATGCTTGCATCTGAATTTATGAAAGATTGGCACATCAACGCAGGGGCTTATATTGCCAACGGGGCTTTTACAGGTCAGGGTAATATTTGGGGTTTTTTTGCAGGTGTAGAAATTCCTTTTAGTGAGCGTTGGGCTTTGATGAGTGATGCTACTTTTGCCAATACCTCTAATTCTATTGCGTCTTTGGGAATTTCTTTCAATCCTACAAGCCGTATACAAGTTTGTTTAGGTGGAATCACTACTACTCCTGCCAATCCGTTCAGGCAAACAGGGGTCATTTTGGAAATTAGTTTCTTTGGTTGGGATTTTTGGGATAAAAATGAAGATTGATTTTCAGGGTAAGTTTTCAAGTACAAAAGCTATGAAAAAAGGCTATCTACAAAATTTTATACTTTTTATCGGTTTAGTTTTGCTACTCAGCAGTACCCAAAAGAAATCACCTCAATGGGGTTTTTTTGGACATAAAAAAATCAATCGTTTAGCGGTATTCTGTTTGCCCCCCGAAATGATACGCTTTTACAAACATTACATTACATTCATCACCGAAGAAGCTGTAAATCCTGATTCGCGTAGATACGCCGTAGAAGGTGAAGCAGAAAGGCATTTTATTGATATAGATGTGTATGATAAATTTTTCAATGATAGTGCTGTCTATAAAATGCCACGCTATTGGAAGCAAGCCGTAGAACGTTTTACCGAAGATACTTTGAAAGCATACGGAATAGTGCCTTGGCACATTGAAAAGATGAAACACGACCTCACAAGAGCTTTTGAGCAAAGAGAGGTGAAGCGAATTTTGCGTCTGAGTGCCGATTTGGGGCATTATATTGCCGATAGCAACGTACCTCTGCATACTACTGAAAATTACAACGGACAAAAAACAGGACAAGTAGGTATTCACGGCTTTTGGGAGTCGCGTCTTCCTGAACTTTTTTCACAAGATTACGACCTTTTTGTAGGCAGAGCCGAATACATCAAAAATACGCAATTGCGGGCTTGGGATTATGTTATCAATGCTCATAATGCTTTAGATTCGGTGCTTCGCTTTGAAAAAGAACTCACCCAAGAGTTTCCCGAAGATAAAAAATATGTTTTTGAAGAACGGAATAAAATCACCATACGCACCTACTCGCGAGAGTTTTCCAAAGCCTATCACGATAGGCTCAACGGGCAAGTAGAAAGGCGTTTTCGGGCTTCGGTGAAGGCAGTTGCCGATTTTTGGTACACAGCTTGGGTAGATGCAGGACAACCCGATCTAAACAAACTCATTGATGCTATTTCTAATGAGGAATTACAAAAGGAATTAGAACAAGAAAAAGAACAATGGAAACAGCAAAAATATCAAGTTCGCCCTCACGATAATGCCGCTTTATGGCAAGGTGATGGATATTTAGAGCATAGTAATTCTTGCTGTTTTGTAGCTCATCATCAACCCAAACAGAAACTTTTGGGAAAAAATAAAACTTCCAAAATCCAAAGAAAATAGCTTTTCAGAACAGAAATTTGCAGAAAGTAGGCTAAAAAATTGAAAATTTATCACTCGTTTTTTACCTTCGCCGTTTTTAGCAAAAAACATAGAAACTTTGGGTGCTTTACAGATATTTATACTGCTGTATTTGTTGCTTACGCTTTTGGTAGGTTATTGGGCTTCCCGACGTGTAAAAAATGCCCAAGATTTTGCTTTGGCAGGCAGAAAATTACCTTTGGGGGTTTCGGTGGCGTGTTTATTCGCTACTTGGTTCGGCTCGGAGGTGATTATGGGTAGCCCTTCGGAATATGCTGAAAATGGCTTTTTGGGCATTATTGAAGAGCCTTTGGGGGCGGTTTTGGCACTCATTCTGATAGGTTTTTTCTTTACAAAAAAGCTGTATCGCTTGGGTTTGCTGACTTTCGGCGATTTGTTTGAAAAACGCTATAATACCCAAATTGCTTTCATCAGCAGTTTGATAATGGTGCTTACGTATTTCGGTTGGGTGGCGGCACAACTCAAAGCATTAGGTGAGGTATTGGAAAGTGTAATGGGCTTACCACTTTTTACAGGAATGATTGTTGGGGCGGTTGTAGTGCTAATTTACACTTACATTGGTGGAATGTGGGCGGTTTCTGTTACAGATTTTTTGCAGTCTTTTATTATTGTAGCAGGACTTATCGCTATTTGGTGGAACTTATCGGAGCAAATCTCTTTGGAGGCAGTGCTTGCTCAAAGTCCTCAAAAGTATTTTCAGGTGCTACCTGAACGTAATTTTTCAGATATTTTGGCATATATTTCTGCGTGGCTCACGTTGGGGCTGGGTTCAATTCCTTCGCAAGATGTCTTGCAACGTATTCTTTCTGCCAAATCTGAAAAAGTTGCTGTAAGGGCATCATTTCTTTCGGCAGGAGTGTATTTGCTGATTACAGCCATTCCACTTGTAATTACGCTCTACGCCCGAATTTTATTTCCTAATCTTTTAGCAGAAAACTCTGATGCACTTATGCCTGTATTGGTATTGCAAATTGGCGGTTTGGGGGTACAAATTTTATTTTTGGGAGCTTTGCTCTCGGCGATTTTAAGCACAGCAAGTGGGGCAATTTTAGCACCTGCCACGGTTCTTGCAGAAAATATTTTTTTACCTTTTGTAAAAAATAAAACGGATAAAACGCTTCTGTGGCTACTGCGTATTTCGGTGGTGATTATTACCTTTTTTTCACTCATTTTGGCAAATATGGGCGAAAGTATTTTTGAACTCGCTAGCTTTGCGGCTTCATCGGGTTTAGTAACTTTGGTTGTACCGATTTGGGCGGCATTGTATCTGAAAAATCCTTCTTGCTTAGGAGCTATGCTTTCAATGTTTGTAGGGCTTGTGGTGTGGATTGTATGTCTAATTTTCCCTATTGAGTTTTTGCCTGCGAATTTGGCAGGATTTTTGGCAGGTATTTTAGGAATGCTTTTAGGCACATTTTTTGAAAGCCTCAAAAAGCTATAAGCAAAATAATATCAGAGAGAAGGTTAATTTTTAGGATTTTTGTTTTATTTTTGCCGAAAGTTATAACAATGAAAACTCTCTTGAAAAAAATTTCTTTAATTACAATTTCTGTAATGTTTTTGTGGGCTTGTCATTCTGCTACCCAAGAAAAGCAAAATGCAGAAAAAAAATACGATACACCTACTAGTGGAAGTGTGTATATTGCAGTAGATGAGGCATTCTACCATATCATTCAGCAACAAGCAAAAATGTTTATGAATGAATATGAACAAACACAAATCAATCTTGTGATAGCCCCCGAAGACAAAGCAGTAGCCCTACTTTTGAGAGATAGTGTAGATGCAATTATTATTAGCCGAGATTTGAATAGCAATGAAAAAAAAGAAATTGAACGACAAAAAACCATTACACGTGCTTGGGTGAGCTATGTAGATGCTATTTCGGTGGTGGTTAGTCCTGCTATCAAAGATACCAGCATTAGTCTTTCGCAACTTAAAGATATTTTTACGGGTAAAATCAAAAATTGGAAAGAACTTAATCCACAAAACCCTGATAGTGAAATTATTATGGTGTTGGATAATGCGAATTCCAGCAATCATAATTTTTTGAAAAATAAATTTGAAATTGCTGATATTAGCAAACTAAAAATTTTTGGTACGAAATCTAATTTGGCTATCGTGGAGCAGGTTGCTAAAAGAGAAAATGCCTTGGGGATTGTGAGTTTTAGCTGGATAAGTGAAGAGAATGAAGCCAATCAGAAGCTCTTGTCGGGTGTAAAAATTTTGCCTGTACAAGATAGCACAGGAAAGGCTTATTTGGCTTCGCAAATCAACTTGGCACAAAATCTGTACCCCCTTTCAAGAGAGGTGTATAGCATTGTGAAAAACAATAGAATAGGGCTTTCTTACGCTTTTATGGCATTTTTAGGTCAGGAAACGGGTCAGCGAATTTTTTTAAAGGCAGGACTTTTGCCTAAAAAAATTCCTACGCGTGAAATAGAAATTATCACACGAAATTTGGAAATTAAATAGTTTTCAAACCATAAAATTCAAATACAAAATGAAAAGAATTAGTCTATTAGCTTTGACTTTTATTTTCAGCTATGTGTTGCAAGCTCAAAGCATACAACAAGGCTTGCAATATATGGATATGGAGCAATTTAGCTCTGCTAAAAAGGTTTTTGAACAACTCGTGAGTAGCAAACCTACTGCTGAGCATTACTATTATTTAGGGTATTTTTATGCTAAAACAGGTGAAGCCGACCAAGCCCAAGCTCAATTTGAAAAAGGCTTGCAAGCTGATAAAAAATTTCCATTGAACGAAATAGGACTTGCAGAAGTAAAACTAATGAAAGGCGATAAAGCAGGTGCAAAAGCTATCATTGATGAGGTTATCAAGAAAACTAAATCCAAAGATTACAATGTGCTTTTGCGTGCAGGTGAAGTGTATATCAGCCACGAAGTTCCCAATCAAGACCCTTTTGAAGCTATCAAGATTTTAGAGGAAGCTGTAAAGCATAAAAATGTTACAGAAGATGCCTACATTTTCTTGGGCGATGCTTATATGCTGACTAAAAAATCGGAAAATGGTCCTAAGGCAATTACGAATTACGATTTTGCCAAAGCGAAAAGTAACGGCAAAAGTGGTAAAGCACTCACCAAGCGTATGGAATTTAATTTATTCGGAAAAAACCCAGATTATACTGATGTATTGAAAGAGTACAAGGAAATTATGCGTGCCGCTCCCGACTATACACCTATTTATCGCAAAATTGCCGAACTTTATTCAAAAGCTAAAAAATTAGATAGTGCCATAGCCTACTACGACAAATATATGGCTCGTTCTGAAAAAAGTGATGAAGTGCGTTATAGGTATGCTATATTTCTATACAAAACTGAAAAATACGAGAAAGCATTGCAGGAGCTAAAAGCTATGGAAGGCAAAGTAAAATACCCTGAATTCAATAGATGGATGGCGTATGCTTTGCAAAAAAATGGTAAAACGGCTGATGCTCAAAGTTTTATGGGTAAAGTTTTGCAATCGGGTATTAAACTTTTCGCATCAGATTATGAATGTTTAGCAGATATAGCTTTTGCAAATAAAAATAACGACGAAGCCTATGCTAACCTTCGCAAAGCCTATGAATTAACCCCCGATGATGAGGGAAGTATTTATTACATTCGCCGCATTGCAGATTCTCTTTATAGCCAGAAAAAATATGTAGAAGCAGGTAAAACCTTTGAAGAGGTTATCGCTAAAAATAAAATCAATAAAAAACAATTTGTTATAGAAAACTATGTATATGCAGGCTATTCGTATATGTTAAGCAAAGAAAATTACGACAAAGCTGATGAAATTTTTACACAAGGTTTCCAGAAATATCCCGATTATCCGAAATTCTTGATTTACAAAGCGAACAATCGTTTATCACAAAATAGTAACGATATCAACGATAAAGCTCTTGCTAAAGAACCTTATGAAACTTATCTTGCTGAAACGGATAAACTTATTGAAAAAGCTCAAGACAAAGAAAAAGAACTTGCTAAATATCGCAAAGACCGAGCCGCCGCCTACAACTATCTGATGGGCTATTACTATGCCAAAAAAGATTTACCCAAATCCAAAGAGTTTGCCCAAAAAATTGTTGATGAAAAGAATGAAGGTGATATTTTGAAAAAAGCGGAGGATTTGCTCAAATTGAAAGCTATCCCCGAAGTAAAACCTACTCCTAATACGAAGCCAAATACTAAACCTGCCCCCAAAACAGGTGGAAATAAACCAAAATAACACGCATTTTTGCTTGAAACCTAAGTTTTACCGCAAATCTTTCTCTTTGAAAGAAAAATTTGCGGTAAAACTGCTTTTGCTTTGCTGTAATTTATTCTTTTTCAGCACTTGTAATGCCCAAAAAACAACTGATTACCCAAAAATTAGCAATGTTGAATTATTAGAAAAACGCTTACAAAAAACGGAGCAAGAAATCTTACAAAATCCACAAAAAAGTCAGCTTTTACTTCAAAAGGCGTACATTTTAGATAGTCTGCAAAACTATTTAGATGCCTTGGAAACTATCAATGTTTTTTTGCGTAAAGAGCCTCAAAACATAGCAGGATATTACTTACGAGGAAAAATTAAAATCAGTTTGAGAGATGAGTCGGGAGCTATCAATGATTTCAATAAAATTCTTTCATTAAACCCCAAAGAAGCAGAGGCATATTTTCAGCGTGGGCTTTTGCGTTTGCAGTTCAAAGATACCTCAGGGGCGTGCTTGGAGTTTCAGAAAGCAAAAGAACTCAAATACTCAAAAGCTATTGAAAGTTATCAAAAATTTTGCCAAAAAATTAATTGATAACCAATTTCTTATGAATAATACTTCCGCTAAATTCAAGTGTAATCACATATAAACCTTTGGTAAAACTACGCAAGTCTAAAATCTCTTCATTGTAACCTTTGCTAGCAATTCCTGTTTTTACAATAGTTTTTCCGAGCATATCTGTAATTCTGAAAATCACTTCGCCGCTATTGGGAGCAGTGAAAGCGAGTTTCACTTCATTTTGGGCGGGATTGGGAGAGGGGTCATATACAAAAAGGCGATTAGTCAGATTGAAGCATTTTTCATTATCAGAAAGGTCAATATCTTGCACAGAGGGTTTGGGTAAAACTTTTACACAGAAATACTTTGCTTTTGTCAAAATTTCATCAGGAATGCTGGTCTGCAAAGTATAATCTAATCTTTCCCCTCGGGCAATGATGGGAGCATAAGTTTCAATGAAAGTAGTATCGGCTACTTCTACAAAAATTCGCAGGTTGTTAAGCAAAGTATTTCCTTTGTTTTCTAAAGTAAGTTTAATTTGGTTATTCTCAAAATTTAACTCATTGAGACTTATGTTTGGTTTGAGCGTTCCTACTCCTACAACTTGGCTGAATGTGCTTTCGCAGTTATTCGGGCTGATAGCTTTAAGTCTTACTAAATACTCACCAGCTTGCAAGTACGTATGTGTGGGTTGCGTTTGAGTGGAAGTATTCCCGTCACCGAAATTCCATTCGTAACTAATAGCACCTGATGTAAAATTATTGAATTGCACTCGCAAAGGGTTATCCAGAAATCGTTGAGTTGTAAAAATGATAGCGGGAGCATCAAAAACAGGGATATTTTCAATGGTAAAGGTGTTGATGCAGTTGTTGTTATTTTTTACTTGAAGGGTAACATCGTAAAAACCACCTTGTTGGAAAGTTATGGTAGGGTTAGCTTGGGTACTTGTGCCGTGTCCTTCAAAAAGCCATAAGTATTCAGTAGCATTGGTAGCCGAACTGATAAACTGAACAGGCACACCTGCACAAATATTGAGCGGAAAGCTAAAAGAAACCGCAGGATTATCCAAGATTTGGATACTTTTACTGATACTATTACTACAGCCTGCCGAATCTTGCACGGTGAGTGTAATATTGTAATTGCCTGCTGTGGTGTAAGTTTTGGTTGGATTCTTGAAAGGCGAGTAAGTGTCGTCACCAAAATTCCAGTAGAAGCCCGTAGCGGCGTGAAAAGGAACATTGGTATAAGTGGAAAGATTATTGAAAGCAATAGCTTGTCCTACGCAAGCGGTAGCGGGGGCTTGGAAATCAGCGGTTACGCCTCCCGAAACTCGCACTACTTTTGTAATGCTATTGACACAACCATTCAAATTATTGACCGTGAGCGTAACATTGTAATTTCCTGCACTACTATACGTATGCGTGGGGTTTTTGAGATTAGAGGTATTGCTATCGCCAAAATTCCATTGCCAAGAGGCTACATTGCTATCACTACCCACAGAAGTATTGTTAAACACCACAGGCGAACCTATGCAAACGTCTTGAGCAATAAAATTACTTACGGTGCTTGTAGGATTGATATTTACATTTCCCTTGTAAATATGAACAATATTACTTGTATTATCCTTTACTTGCAAAGCAACAGGGTGCGTACCTACATTACGATAACGGATATTTGTAGGATTGTAATTAGTGGAGAAAGAGACATTTTCACCACATTTGCGTTCAAAATCTATGCGGAAGATTTGGTTTTGAAAGAGATTAGCAGAGAAAAATAAAAATTGTCCTTGATAATAAAAACTAGAAATATCAAAAAATTGTGAAAAGTTAGAATTAGTAGTAATGCTTCCCAGAAAAGTATTACTCACAGAGTTATTGGTAATGCTATTCCCGTAATAGCTTCTTTGTGCTTTTCCCGTAATATCCAATGTTATTGCATAATACTCATCATTTTCTCTAACGATAGATAACCCACGAGGAGTCCCCATACCTGATACATAGGGCTCATCAAGGATAGTAGGCGTATTGTTTAAACCTGTGCTGAAAATTAAATGCTTGTTACCTGAATTTGAAATAGTTATTACATTCCAAATACCACAATCACTTACTACATCAAAATCCAATGGTGAAGGTAGTGAAACAAAGGAAATTTCGTTTATTACATCAGAAATTGAAAAATTATTTATTCCACTACCTAGATAGACTATCGCCATTTTATTATTCGTTTCTCCAGTTGCTAAAAGATAGTAGTTTGTAGTTTCTTTGATTATTTTAAGATTGACAATAATATAACTGGGATCCAAACTCCCCATAAAACTTGCGGTTGGAACGTTTTTAATAGAAGTCCCAAAATTTATTCTTATGAATTGCTTGGAAAAATAATTTGTAGTAACAGCATACCAAATTCCACTATTTTCATCTCTTACCATACTCAGCCCCCAAGGTCTATTTAATATTCCTAAATTACCTAAATTATGAATAGCTTGTGGGGGATTTTGGGGATTATTTCCTAAATCAAATCTGTACAAACGAGAGGTGTAGTGAGTTGTGAAAAATAAAAAATACTCTCCATTCTCGCTTACGAGTTGGCTATGACCTAATCCTTCGTTTCCAAGCATTCCTGTCAGAAAATGAACTTGAGGCGTAGCTTCCATATCTCTATCACATAAATCCCACTCGTAAGTAAATCCTGAACTATGAGGATTAGTAAAATTTATACTTTCATCAGGACAGATAAGAGCAGGCAATCCGAATGTATTGGTATTGCTTGGAATGCATTGAGCGAAAATTTTTGTATAAGAAAAAAGCAGGCAAAATATAAGAGCGTAAAAAACTTTCATAGCCAAAAACTTTCAAATTGATACCAAAACATAAACAAAAGTAACCAAAAATTCGCTTTCAAGCAAAATAAAGGCTCAATTTACTTTCAAGTGAAATAAATTTACTATTTTCAGCCCCAAATTTGAAAAATGAATGTTTGATGCAATTGTTTCGGGTTTTGGAACAGGGGTAGTTTTAAGCTGTATGCTCGGAACGGTGTTTTTTGCCCTTATCCAAAACAGCATAGACTTCGGTTACAAAAGCGGAATTTTCATAGCTTCGGGAGTGATAGCTTCGGATATTTTTTTTATTTCTGCCGCAATGGCAGGAACAAGTTTTCTTCCTGATACCCCTCAAATGCCTTTTTACAGCAGTTTTGTAGGTGGCTTGCTACTGGTAGGACTGGGGGCAGGCAGTATATTTAAGAAAAAAGTAGAAATCAAACCCACCAAAACACATTTGGGTAATGCTTTGTATTATTTCGGTAAAGGTTTTTTGCTGAATGCACTTAATCCTGTGAATTTCTTTTTTTGGGTAGCTATTGTAGCTCATTTGCAAACGGAAAAATATTTCCCTTTCAATTTACAAATTGTTTTTTTTGTATTTTGCCTTCTTGCCATTTTCCTGACCGAAGTAGGTATCTCTTTTTCAGCTTCAAGGCTTCGCAAATTATTTACGCCGCTTATTATGCAACGCTTCAATCAGGTTTCGGGTGTTATTTTTGTGGGCTTTGGCGTAAAACTCCTTATAGATGCTTTTACAAAGTATGCCTAAAATTTTTCAAAAAATTTCTTTTCAAAAAAAATTTCCACAAACTTTGCCTTATAGCCTGCGAGGCAGACTTTGGCTTTTGGTTCTAAAAATATTTTTTGGTTTTTTCAGGATACTAAAAGGTAAAAAATGGCAAGTTCCTCTCACTAATTTTGAAGAAAACCCGCCTTTCTGCTCGCGTGAATATATTTTTTATTTGGGCTACAAATACTACTTCCAAACTCCTACTTATTTCCCTCAAACGATTATTGAACATTTTGCCAAGCAAAAAATTCAATTTGCTATTCCTGATGGTTTTGAGCCACAAAGTACTATTACGCTTTCAGCAGGCGGCGACCTTATGCCTTACGCTTGGATACAGAAAAAATACACCCAAAACCTTTGGGACGAAGTAGGCGATTTCTTTTTTAAGGCAGATATTGTTTTTGCAAACTTGGAAACCCCTATTCACCTACAAAAACCTACTTCATTTGTACCCGAAGTGATGATAACAGATATGCTTTTCAATGCCAGTAGCGAAATGTTTGAAATTTTCAGTGGAAAGCCTCGCTTCAAGGGATATGATATACTTTCTACGGCTAATAACCACAGCCTTGATATGGGTGAGGAGGGTATTTGTAAAACGATAGAATTTCTTGAAAGTCAGAAAGTTGCTTTCACAGGAACAGCTCGTAACTGGCAAGAGCGTGATAATTTTCCCATTTTAGAACGAAAAGGTATCAAAATTGCTTTTATTGCTTATACTTATTCGCTGAATAGGGAAGTTTTGCCCAAAGACAAAGGATATTTGGTAAATTACGAAAGGCTCAATTTGCCTGACTGCAATTTGGAAAGATTGCGAAAAGATGTAGAAAATGCCCACAAACGAGGCTCTGATTTGGTTGTTCTTTCTTTACATACAGGAAACGCTTATCAGATGTATCCTTCGGAACATACCATTCAAATTTTTCACAGAATTTTCAAAGAATGTGGTGTAGATATTATTTTAGGAAGCCACCCGCATAACCCTCAACCTATGGAAAAATATGAGTTTATTTGTCCTTTTACGCTAAAAAAGAAACAGGGATTTGCGATTTACTCCCTTGCCGATTTTGTAGCTTATGATATTTTTGTTTGGGATAGGCTTATTCCAATGCTAAAATTGCACATTACAAAAGGTTTTTGGGGTAAAGAAACACATACCCAACTCAGCAAAGTAGAAGTCTTGCCTACTTATCTGTGGGGAAGCAAGAAGGGAAAAAAAGAACTTCGCTTTTTGAATTTAGAGCGGTTGATAAGCCAAATTCAAAAAAACGAAGTTCCTGCATTTATGAGTAAAAAATGTATAAAAGAGGCAATGCACCTATACGAACTATGGCAAAAAGTAAATAGTATTCCCTTAAAAATGGTATAAGTATTTCAATATCAAGAAATTATTTTAGTATTTTCGTTTGAGAAAATGCAAGATTTTGTAAATTTGTGTCAAAAATCTTGCAAATTATTGTTATGCTACCCAAGAAAACCCCTGTCAATCAGTTAAGTTTATTTTTTAGTTTTGCTGATACATTTAATCAAAGGCATCCTCTTTATGTTTTAGCCAATCAAATCAATGGGTCGATATTTGAGCAGGCTTTTGAGCCTTTGTATAGTGCCAGCACTGGCAGACCAGCCAAGCCCATTCGCTTGATGGTAGGATTGTTGATGTTAAAACATATTCGCAATATTTCCGATGAGAGTGTAGTGGAACAGTGGAGTGAAAACAATTACTACCAATATTTTTGTGGAGAAACCTCTTTTGTAGCGGGCTTGAGGCATCTGAATTAGTGCATTTCAGGAAAAGGATAGGGGAAAAAGGGATAGAATTGATTTTACAAGAGAGCATTCGTGTGAATGGTCAAGATAGCCAAGATGAGCAAGTAAGCGTAGATACGACAGTACATTAAAAGAATATCAGTTTTCCAACGGACGCTAAATTGCACCAAAAAATCATCAAACGCTGTCAAGCGATAGCCAAACAAGAGCAGTTGGTATTCAGACAAAGCTATGAGCGAACCTTAAAGCAACTGAAACGAGGACAGCGTTTTCGCAATCACGCTAAGAATAAAAAGTGAACAAGGAAGGCAGATAAAAAGCTAAAAACGATAGCAGGTAGGCTGATTATATGATGGACACATTTGCGACCTGCCCTTGAACAGGTCAAGCGTTTGGTGGGTAAGTTGCCCAAACAAGCCAAAGTGGATAGGGGGTACAGGGGCGAAAAGAACATTGAGGGGACAGAAATTTTGCTCCCCTCGCCACCCAAAAAAACACAAAGCTACTATCAGAAACGCAAATTAAGCCGATTGCACTGAAAGCGAGCAGGCATTGAGCCTGTGATGGGATATTTGAAATCTGGCCACCGATTGAAGCGAAACTTCTACAAAGGTATCGTAGGCGATAACATCAACGTGATGCTGGCGGCAGCTGCTTTTAACTTCAAGAGGTTGATGAACCTCTACAAAGTTTCTTTTTGCCTATGAGACTTTTTTACTCGCTTCAAAGGTTGCTTTCGGTAAAAAATAAATTCAAATATACTTTTTAAGGGACGACTAGATAAAAAAAACCTCTATCAAAAACTTCTACAAGAATAATGACAAAATTATACTTTACAAAGAAATTACAGCATAACTCACGTTGAGTAAGTCTATTCACTGCTTCGCTTTGATATGACTGCTTCTTGGAGAATTTTCTTGTTATATTCTATAATATCTTTTAGGTTTGTTTTTTCATAAACTGCTTCTTCTGTTATATCTAGAAAATCAGCTTTATTTAGCGGGTTTCGCAGTAATAAGCGATTGTCTTCATAAGCAATTTCTACAAACAGGTTGTTCTTGAAAGGAATTTTTTTATGCAATTTTTTGGAAATGTAAATCAAATTCCGAAAATCATCTATCAAATCTAAATCTTTTTTACAAGAGGCGTATTCCAAAGGAAATATATGATGTAAATCGTAATCGGGTCGCTTTTCTATTTTATGCCATAACAAGGCTTCAATTTTCTGATTTTCGCTACGGGTTACTCTAAACTCTAATGCTTCTTGCGAAAGGGAAAGCATCAGAACAGTTTTACGAAAGGTTTTGAAGTAAATGGTCTGATTGAGGAGGTGTAAAATTTGTAAAGTTTCATTATACCAGTTACTAAAATCCCTTCGGTCATTTTTATTTTTGGCACGTTTATTGATACCTTTAAACATTTGTTGAATTTCAAATCTCAGTTGAATATGCTCGAGATTTGTCATTTTTCGGCTTTGCTTGATAAGGCGAACTTTATCGTTAATGGAGAGACTTTCATCTGAAAAAATAAACATAAACTCCCAAACACTAATACTTTCAAACTCTCTATAAAGCAGACAAAACAAATCATCTACAATTGGACGTAATATTTTTTCCGTTGCCTCCACATACATTCTATATTGTTCTTTTGGATTATTTTCTTGCACATATTTTATACCTAAATCAGTTAGTTGTACGGCGTAAACACTTTTTCGTGCTTCTGATTGTTTATTGATAGTATTGTCATTTTTATCAAAACGAACAATAAACTCCATTCTTTCAAGGTCAGGAAATATGTTCTTTTTGAGGGAGTTGATAGTACCCTGTCCTATTTACGTTTTCAAGTTTTCAACAATTTGATAATAAATTTCGCAACCCTCTTGTTCTTGTCCTTTATCATCTCCTATATGAATTCTAAATTTTTGGTTTTGAGCAACCTCATAAATTTTTTTCAAAATATTAGACACTTTATCAAAAGGTAGTCGGTTATGTTGTGAAAGATGATAGCCTCTGTAATTGTCCTTTTGTATTCTGCTCAAAAGGTAAGCTCTGAATTCATTGGGCATAGCTGCATAGTTTTAGATAGATATTCTTGGGCGTAATGTACATATTCGTGATTTTTATCAGCACAAATAAAATTTCTTTTTAGCAAGTAAGAGGCAACAGCAGTGGTACCTAAACCTACAAAGCAATCTAATATCAAATCGTTTTCATTACTACTTGCTCTGATAATTCTTTGTATCATTTCCATAGGTTTAGGGGTTGCGTGGGGCATTTTGATAGTTTTTCCGTTTTGTTTTTGTTTATGTCTCTCACTGGCAATGTGCCAAACATCTGTACATAGCTTCCCATTGGGATTAGGAAACCAACGTTTGCCATTTTTGAGAATACCTTTTTTTATAGCGTGTTTTATTCGCTCTTGCGAGTCATAAGGTACTCTGATGGCTTCTGTATTGAAAGTGTATGAGTGAGATTTCGTAAAAAACAAAATAGTTTCTTGGGCGTTATTGTACTTTTTTTTGCTTGCCGAAAAGCCATCTCGCTTGTCCCAAGTAATCCAGTTGCGAAATAATAACCCTTTGCCCACTAAATATTGCAAAATATACGCACAATTGAATGGTGTATTGAATATGTATAAACTTGCAGTAGGTTTTAGTTTTGGTAGAAGTCTATCAATCCAATCAAAGGTAAAGCCCAAAAAGTCATTCAAAGAGCCAAAAGAGTCCCACTCAGCAACTTTTAAGTTATAGGGCGGGTCTATAACAGCCAAATCAATAGTGTTTTCATCAATTTGAGACAAAAAGTCCTTGTAATCAAGACAATATATTTGATTGATAGGAAGCATTACACTAAAACATTATGAAATAATTTGGTTTCAATAATAGGTTCATAACTTTCATATAGCTCATAGCCAACAAAATTTCTATTAAGTTGTTTAGCTACTTTCAAGGTTGTACCTGAACCTGCAAAAGGATCTAAAACAATATCTCCTACAAAACTAAACATTCTGATACACCGATAAGGAATTTCTTCAGGCGTAAGAGCTGAGTGCTTTCCAAAGGCAACATCACTTTTGTTAGGAATAGGAATATCCCAAATCTGTTTGGTGAATTCTATCCATTCTTTTTCTGATAAAATACTTTGCTGTTTTTTCTCTTCGCTAACTGGTTCAGGTTTACCATCTTTTACATATACGGCAATAAATTCTATTGTATTTTGGGCATAAAAATTTCTCGGGTAAGGGTAACTACCAAACATCAACTTTTTAGTCGGATTAGTTCTATTCCAAATGTATAAATCCATTAAAAAAAGTTCTGTTTTACGAGTGATAAGATACTGCAAATCTGCTTTATATCAAAAATATGTCGGTTGTAATGCGTATCATAATCGGCTTTTTTCATAGGCATTAGAGGCGTATTGATAACTAATTTGCCATTAGGTTTCAGTACCCTTTCGCATTCTTGCCACACTTCTAACAAATTTTCTTGATACTCTTCATAACTTTCCAATGCCCCTAAATCTTCTTGTTTTTTGTGAGAGTGGTTTTCCGTCTGATAACCATTTTTTGCATAATCTTTTATATTGAAATAAGGGGGCGAGGTAACTATCAGATGCACAGAATTATCAGGTAATTCTGTCATTCTTTTACTTGATTTAAAGAACACTTTGTTGATGAAATCCATATTTTTTATCACTTTTTTGCAAATTTCTCAATATTTAGGCACTTCTGCAATACGGCTACGCATAGTTTTGAGGTCTAAGTTTTGCTCAAAACTGCTACGCAGATTTTTATATTGTTTGTTCAGGCTTTCAATTTTTTGAGCGATTTTGGTTTTATCAGTAGAAAGTTCGTTTGCTTTTTGCAAGGTTTCTATCAGATTTTTATGGTAATTTTCCAAAGAATTCAGATACTCATCTGAAATTCGGCTGATTTCATCACCCAAAAAATCCAGTTTTTGCCTGCCTACAATAGAATAATGCACCCTACCATCTTCAAAAATCCTTACATAATCAATTTTACCTGCTTGGGTGTATTTTTTCTCAATACTTTTGATGAGAGCATCAATTTTAGCATAGTTGAAATAATTGCGGATGAGGTCGTTGGTACTTTGGTTTTCTAAACTTTTAGCTTCGGGAAAAAGGTCAGCGGAAGCGTTTTTGACAAAATCATTGAGCAAACTTTCTACTGCCTCAATTTTAATATGAAACTCTCCACTTTGTTTTTCTAAATCTGCCGAAATACGAGCTAAATTTTCATAGTGAGCTACATAACGCTTAATTTCTTGATTAAAAATTTTCAAATCATCGGGGGTTACGCTATCCTCATCTATAATCGTATGATTGACCAAATTCACAACCGAAGTAATAGAATTGACCACAGGGATATTGCTGGTAATAAGGTTAGTTATCGGGTTATTGATAATATTAGAAACGATTTGGCGGAAACGAGAGATTTTTTTTGTACCTAACTTAGCTTTTTTGAGTATTTTTTCATCAACTACTTTCAAAATTTCGTTTTCTAAACGAAAGCCTAAATCCTCATTGGTCGGATTATTGAGGGCGGCAACTGCTGAAAAGTATTCCGTAGCCGAAAGAGAGGCTTTCAGAGCCGAGCTACTTTTATTGAGAGCATCCACTGCCCCTGCGGTTTTTCGCAAACTTTCGGTGTTTTTCTCATACAAAGTGCGAGCTTCTTTCTCTGTTTCAAACTTGATTTGTAAATATTGTTTCTGCAAAATTTGAAGCGAATCGTAGGTGTTTTTGGTGAGGTCAAAATATTTTTTCAAAACTACTTCGTTTTGCCCCCAAGCACAAAGAGAAACAAAAAAGCCGATTACATACAAAAGTTTTTTCATAAAAATGCTGATTTTTTTGTGCAAGATACAAAAAAAGACAAAAAAAATTCATTTTTGCAATGAGTTTGCAAGAAAAGCGTTAATATTGCGTTGAATTTTCTTAAAATCAAATTAAAAAGAAATGAAAAAAATAGTATGCAGTCTGCTATTGAGCTTTTGGGCGGTAGTTTCAATGGCTCAATTACAAAACAATCAGTCTAAGTTTGAACCTGTATTTGATTTTCGGGCTACTCCAACACGTTCGGCAAGTGGTATGCCCGGCGAAGCCTATTGGCAAAATCGTGCCGATTACGTTTTGAACGTGGAATTAGATACTGAAAAACATCAAATCAAAGGTGCTTTCAAAATTACTTATACCAACAATTCGCCCGATAATCTGCCTTTCTTGTGGCTACAATTAGACCAAAACAAATTCAAAGCCGATTCGCGTGGTACTTTGGTACAGAGCATTGAAGGTAGCCGCAACCGCTCCGATGCTACTGAAGGCTATATCATTGAAAATCTCAAAGCCGCAGGAAAGCCCGTTAAATTTGTGGTTGATGATTCTCGTATGCAAATCCGCCTTGATGCCCCTCTGAAGTCCAAAGGTGGAAAAATTGATATAGAAGGCTCTTATTCTTTTACCATTCCTGAGTACGGAGCTGACCGTACAGGACGCATCAAAATGGAAAAAGGTTGGATATACAACATCGCTCAGTGGTTTCCACGTATGTGCGTGTATGATGACATCAAGGGCTGGAACGTAGAACCTTATTTAGGTTCAGGAGAGTTTTACTTGGAGTACGGAAACATTGAGTATAAAGTTACTGCTCCTGCAAGTGTGGTAGTTTTGGGGTCGGGAGCATTGCAAAATCCTGCTGAATGTTGGACAGCCGAACAACTTAAACGTTGGGAGCAGGCTCGCAATAGTGATAAAACCGTAGATATTATTGCTGAAAATGAAGTAGGAACTCCCGCTTCGCGTCCTGCGGGAAAAAGCAAAATTACTTGGCACTATAAAATTGAAAATACTCGCGATGCCGCCTTTGGTGCTTCCGAAGCCTTTATTGTAGATGCGGCTCGTATCAATTTGCCAAGCGGTAAGAAAATTCTTGCCATTTCAGGCTATACCAAAGAAAGTGTTGATAGAAACGCCAAAGGGGGAGGTTGGGAACGTTCTACGGAATATACCAAAGCCGCTATTGAGCATTATTCTAAAATGTGGTATGAATTTCCCTACCCTACGGCGGTCAATATTGCAGGTAACATTGGTGGTATGGAGTATCCCGGACTTAGCTTCTGCAGTTATCGTTCCAAAGGAGCAGGACTTTGGGGCGTTACCGACCACGAATTTGGACACAACTGGTTCCCAATGATTGTGGGGAACAATGAAAGGCTTTACCCTTGGATGGACGAAGGATTTAATACATTCATCAATATTTACAGCACTCGCGAGTTCAACAATGGAGAGTTTAACGAAAGAGATTTTGATAATTTACGCCAGTTTGCAATGATATTCACCAACCCTCGCCGTGAGGCTATTAGCACATATCCTGATGTAGTACAAGATAGGAATTTGGGGATTACAGCTTACTACAAACCGGGTATTGGGTTGTATTTACTTCGTGAATACATTTTGGGACCTGAACGTTTTGATTTCGCTTTCCGTAGCTATATCAAAACTTGGGCTTTCAAACATCCTCAACCTTTTGATTTTTTTAATTTTATGAATAACGCCGCAGGTGAGGAACTTGCTTGGTTCTGGAAGGCTTGGTTTTATGGAAATGGTACAATAGATTTTGAAATTACCCACGTAGCTCCTTTCAGAGATGATTTCAAAAACGGAGCGGTAGTGGTTATCAAAAACAATGGCGATGTAATGCCTTTGGTTCTGGAAGTAACCGAAGAGGACGGCAAAAAAACACGTATGAACTTGCCCGTGGAAATTTGGCAAAAAACCAATATAAAGTCTATCCGCACTCCTACTACCAAAAAAGTAATAAAAGCCGAAATTGACCCCGACAAAAAACTTCCCGATATTGCAGGCGATAACGATGTATGGACACCCGAAATAGGAGCAAAACGTAAATCTGATGAAGAAAACAAACAAAAACAAGTAAATGAGGAAAAGCGTAGGCAGGAAGAGAGAGAAAAAATGATTGATGAACTTTTGAATAAAGCCCAACAACCCGCCGAAGAAGAAACTGGTAAGAAAAAGAAAAGAAAAAAATAAAAACCAAAGCCCTCAATTTTGAGGGCTTTTGAATTTTAGACTACTATCCAAGCTCCTATGACAGAAACATCATCAATTTGTTCATTTTTCCCTTTCCAAGTTTCAAATTTTTCTTGTATAAAAGTGGCTTGTTTATCAAAGGGAAGTTCTATGGCTTGTAGCAAAATATCCTGAAAATTCTTTTTACCCATTTTTCTGTTTTTTTCACTTCCAAATTGGTCCTGATAACCATCAGAAAAAAGATAAATTTTACAATCTTTTTCGAAACAAATTATTTGGCTGGAAAAATTCCGTTCAAGATTTTCTCTCTCTCCTCCTATACTTTGTTTATCAGGGCTGATTTCTTGTATGTGTTTGCCATCTACAACCAAAACAGCAGGACGATTAGCTCCTGCAAATTCAATAGTCTTTTGGCTCTTATCAATAACACACAAAGCGATTTCCATTCCGTCTTTTTGGCGGTTTTCTCCTTCTTGGTTCAAGGATTTGTAAAGTGTATAATCCAACTCCTGCAAAATTTGAGCGGCTTGGGTAATATTTTTAGCCACAATCGTGTTTTCTAAAATAGCAATTCCCAGACTGCTCATAAAAGCACCCGGAACACCGTGTCCTGTACAATCGGCAAGTGCCAAAAAGGCTTTGCCATTCCGCTCAATAAAATAGTAAAAATCCCCACTTACAATATCACGAGGCTGATAAAATGACCAAAAATCCTTAAAATAGCTTAAAATTCGCTTTGGATTGGGCAGAAGTGCCGTTTGAATATTTTTAGCATACCGAATACTCGCCAGTATTTCCTCTTTTTGATAAGCAAGGGCTTTGTTTTGTTCGTCAAGTAAATCTCTTTGGGTGAGGATTTCTTCTTTTTGCTGTTCTATTTCCTTATTTTTGAGTTGGAGGGTTTGAGCAAAACGTTTTCTATTGAAGTAAGCCCTTCCCAAACCTAATGCAAGCAAAGCCGTTAGAATTGCAATAATTGCTACCCCAACTATCAGATAACTTTGTTTTTCAAGGGTTTGTTTTTTGAGTAGTGCATCTTTTTCGAGAAGTTCTTTTTCTTTACGCTCTTTTTCTGCCTTGATACGTGCTTCTTCTTTCATTATTCGCTCCTTTTCCAAGGCATTTTCTTTGATTTTATTTTCCATCTCAAGCAGATTATTCTGCGAAGCTAATAACTCATTTTCTTGCCTTTGCTGTTTTTGGAGCATTTCAGCCTCCATCATCTGCAATTTTTTGATTTCATTTTCTTTACGTAGCAGATTGTTTTCTATCTCTTTTTGCTTAAACTCGTAAGTATTTTGCAGTTTGGCAATAGTAGCGGTTAGCTCTTCATTTTGTATTGTGTTAAGCTCGTCTTGATAACGCATTTCATATTCTACGACATCTCTTATATTTGCTCCTTGCTTTATTTTCAGTAAAATCATATCATAATATCCATTGGCTTTTTCAGTTCTTGCCTCAATTTTTTCAGCAATAGACAAAGCCTCTTTGATAAGTTCTTCGGCTTTGGCATAATCTTTTTGCAACATATAACATCTTGCCAAATTGCGTTTTGCAATAGAAAGGTTGTATTGGTCTTTAAGCTCTTCTGCAAGCAAAATAGCATTATTTTGGTATTTCATTGCTGTTTCAATGCCTTCGTCATATCCTTTTGATTTTTTGAGGAAAATATTGCCCAAATTGATATAATTGAGCATTTGCAAACGCTTGTTATTGATTTTTTCACTCAAAGCTAAACTTTCTTTCAGATATTCCTCCGCCTTCAAGAATTCTTTTTCTCGGAAGTAAATAATTCCGATATTGTTCAGATTGGAAGCTATTTGTCTTTCGTCTTTTATTTCACGGCTAATTTTTAGGGCTTTTTCATAATACTCTAATGCCCAAGCACTATTGTTTTGGAAACGATAAATTTCCCCGATATTGTTGTAGTTAGCGGCTTCAATACGTTTATTGCCAAGTTTTTGAGATAATTCAAGGCTTTTCAGATAGCAATCCAAAGATTTATCATAAGTGCCTAAATTTCGGTAAGTATTTCCCAAATTTAGGTAACTTCGCATCAATTGGTCTTCATTTTTTTGCTTTTGGGCAAGTGCAATAGCTTTGAGGTGATTTTCTTCGGAAAGTTTGTAATTGCCCTCATTCCGATAAGCCAAGCCCTCAAAATAGTAGCTTCTGATAAGCCCATTGGTGTATTTGATTTTCTGGGAATGTTGAATTGCTTGCTGAAAATATTCGTGAGCCTTTGTAAAGTTTCTGTTATCGGCGTGTAAATCCCCTGCCTTGACAAGTAGAAGCACCCAGTTTGTATCTTTTTGGGTATTTTCTAAAATTTTCTTTTCAACTTCGGCTAAAGTTTGTGCTTGAAGCGAAAAAGTAATACTACTCCACAAGAGTAACCAAAACCACTTCATACTTTATTTTTCAGGTTTTAGGTAAAAGGTTTTAAGGGACAAGTTCTGAATTTCTACTTGTAGAGATTTGTAGCCTTCTTTTTGCAAATGTAAAATATTTTTCTCATTCAAAGGGACTTGCAAAGAAAAATTACCTTCTGCATCTGTTTTTATTTGAATGTTAGGAGATTTATCTAAAAAAACGATTACCCCTTGCAAAGGCTTGCCCGTAGTAGCCTCTAAGACTTTGGCTTGCCAAATTTCTGATGAATTCAGTCCTTCATCTTGTTGGATATTCAAAGCACGATTTTCTTTATATGCTCTCAATTTCTGTGGGCGAACTGCCTGCTTTTTATCGCTTGTTTCTTGCTTGTCTTTTTTATCATCTCTTGCTATTAGAGTAGATTGTAATTCTTCCGCCTCTTTATTTTCTTGTTTTTGAGGAATGTTTTTCTCTGCATCTTGTAAAGTTTCAGCATCAGTTTTTGGTTGTGTTTCAGGTTTGGTTTCTTTGATTTCGGGCAAAGGCTCTGCTTTTGCTCCTTCTATGTAATTTTCCCTTCTTGCAGATTGGTTTTCTTGAATATCGTAAGATTTATTCTTGTTTGTTTCCGTTTTCTGTACAGAATTCTGTTTCTCATCATAACTACTTTGTTTTTCCGTATTTTGTGGCGTGAAGGCTTTCTCTGTCTGATAGGCTTGTGTTTCATTTTTCTGCAATGCGATAGGAGTTTCCATACTCATTTCTTGTGAAAGCCACACAATAATACCCAAAATTCCGAGTAAAACAGCTACCGAAGCGGCAATAGCTTGCCAAGAAAGGGGTTTTTTGCGGTATTGAGGTAATTTTCGCCTAATTTCTGCTGCATCAGTTTCAAAGGCAGTTTTATCAATATTTTGCAATCCCTCAAAGGCTTCTTGTTCAAAAGGGTTTTCTGCAAGAAACTGCTCAAAATCTGCTTTTTCTTGCTCATTAAAGCCTTTTTGCCAAAACTGCTCTAATTTTTTTTCAAAATCGTTATGTATTTTCTTTTTATTCATTGATTTTCTCACAAAATATTCCAAAAAAATACAATCCAAATGTACTGAAAGCCATTTTTTTCCATAAAAATTCGCAAGTTTCTTTTACCATTCTGTATGTAACTTTTTACTTTGCTCATTTCGTAGCCTGTTTGCTCACAAATTTCTTGATAGCTCTTTTTTTCTAAATAAAATAATCTAATACAAACTTTTTGCTCATCAGAAAGCACCTCCAAACCTTTTTCCAAAAGTTGTAAAGCGTTTTCGTTACTTTCTTGTTCTTCATCAATAAGATGCCCCCAAGCGGATTTTTCCATACTTTCATCATCACTATCTAACCAAAATTCTTGTAAAAAGATTTGATTTTTCTTGCGAAGTGCCATCAAACACTCATTCCGAGCCAGTACATAAAGCCAAGATTTGAAATGAGTAACTTTATTTTGCAGAATTTTTTGGGCGAGCTTTTCAAAAATCTGCATTACCATATCTTTGGCTTGCTCACGCTCTTTGAAATATTTAAGGCACAGACCATATACGAGGGTCATATAACGTTCATACAAGATGCCAAGTAAGTTCATATCTTGCTTTTGGCGAAACTCTGCCAAAAGTGCTTCATCAGAAAGGTCTTGATATTTTTTAGTTTTCAAAAAAAGCACCTTACAAAGTTTTTAATGTTTATGAGGTCTTTTTTTAATCATTCCGCCACGCGTATCTTTGATGCTATGCATAATAATAAAGGCTTCGGGGTCAATTTGTTCTACTTCCGATTGCAAGCGAGCCACTTCCAAACGTGTAATCACCGTAAAAATCACGTCAATAGGAGCAGGGGGCGTATTGTTGGGCGTGTAGCCTCTTTTGCCTTGATAAATGGTTACGCCTCTGCCCATTTTGTGAATTATCATAAAACGTACTTCCTCACTATGTTGTGAAATTATCGTAACCCCTGTGTATTCCTCAATGCCTTCCAGAACAAAATCCACGGTGCGTGAAGCGGCAAGGTATGTAAGAATAGCGTACAGAGCTGTTTCAATGGAAAGAAGATAAGCGGCAACTGAGAAAATAATGATATTGAAAATCAGGATAACATCTCCGACGGTAAGCCCCGTTTTTTTACTTAAATATATTGCTAAAACCTCTGTTCCGTCTAAAACAGCCCCACCTCTCACGGCTAAACCAATGCCTCCCCCTAAAAAAAAGCCCCCAAAAGCCGCTACAAGCAACTTATCGGAAGTAATTGTAGGATAAGGGAAAAAAGCCACTGCAAAAGCCAGCCCTATAATGGCAAGCACACTGCTAATGGTAAAACTTTTGCCAATTTGCTTTAAGCTCAAAACCAGAAAAGGAATATTGATAAGAATGAGCAAAATAGGCAAAGAAAGGGGGGTAAATTTGGCTGTCAGCATAGAAATTCCTGTAACTCCCCCATCAATGAACTGATTAGGAAGCAGAAAACCTTTCAGACCAAAGCCCGCCGAAATAATTCCCAAACCAATGAGTAGTATTTTCTTGATGAAGTTTGCAAAACGAGTTTTCATTACTGAATTGGGTTGCACTCAAAATTACAAGATTATTTTGTTTTTTGCTAAAAATAAAGGCTTCGCTTAATAACGAAGCCCTGATTTCCGAAAAAAAAGTTCTGCGAAAGTCTTATTCTACTACTACGCCCATTTTACAGAATTTTTCAATACGTTGTTCGATGCGTTTTTCAGGGTCAATTTTTTCAAGTTTTTTAATATTTTCTAAAATCACTTTTTTTAGCGTAGCATACATTTTTTGGGGGTTGGTATGAGCTCCCCCCAAAGGCTCTTCAATAATACCATCTATGAGCTTATGCTTGAGCATATCCGAAGCTGTAAGGCTTAATGCTTCGGCGGCTTGCTCTTTGTAATCCCAACTACGCCAAAGAATAGAACTACAACTTTCAGGTGAAATTACCGAATACCACGTATTTTCCAACATTAGCACCTTGTCGCCAATGCCAATACCCAAAGCTCCCCCCGAAGCACCTTCGCCAATAATGATACAAATTACAGGAACATTCAGCATCATCATTTCTTTTAAGTTTCGGGCAATGGCTTCACCTTGTCCTCGCTCTTCGGCTTCAATACCCGGAAAAGCACCGGGCGTATCAATGAAAGTAACTATCGGTTTTTTGAACTTTTCAGCGAGTTTCATCAGGCGTAAGGCTTTGCGATAACCTTCGGGGTTAGGCATACCAAAGTTTCGGTACTGACGTTGTTTGGTGTTTCTGCCCTTTTGTTGCCCAATGAACATTATAGTCTGCTCACCAATTCTGCCAAACCCTCCAATCATCGCTTTATCATCGCCTACGTTTCGGTCGCCGTGTAGTTCTATGAACTCTTCGCACATATTTTCAATGTAATCCAAAGAATAGGGACGTTCGGGGTGGCGAGAAAGTTGCACGCGTTGCCAACGTGTAAGATTTTGATAGGTTTCTTTTTTTAAGTTGATGAGTTGCTCTTCTACTGCCGCAATCGCCGAACTCAAATCTACCTTGCTATTTTCGGCAAGTTGTTTCATTTCTAATATTTTAGCTTCCAATTCGGCAATAGGTTGTTCAAAATCTAATAGTACCATAATTTTTGGGTTTAATTGTTCCAAAACTTGCGAATAGTTTCTGCTACTTGGGCAAGTTCTTCTTGTGAAACGGCTCTTTTGTTGGCAAAATTCATATCTGCCATACTATTGATAGGAATAAGATGTACGTGTGCGTGAGGAACTTCCAAGCCCACTACTGCTACGCCAATTCTTTCGCAGGGTACAGCTTTCTGAATAGCTAAAGCTACTTTTTTGGCAAAAATGTGCAAACCCGCAAGGGTTTCATCGTCCAAATCAAAAATATAGTCAATTTCTTTTTTAGGGATTACAAGTGTATGTCCTTTGGCAACAGGAAATATATCCAAAAATGCCAAATAGTGTTCGCTTTCAGCAATTTTGTGGCAAGGAATTTCACCTGCTACGATTTTACTAAAAATAGAAGCCATTTATCAATATTTTTAGGTAATAAAAAAGTAGTACTACTTATATTTGTTATACTTAAAGTTTTTTGAAAAAACAGAATAAGCTTTTTTAGTGATGAGAGTTGTTTTGTAAAAAAATAGACACTTGCGAATTTGAACTATCAATAACAATCAAATTTGCTTAATAGTAAAATGAGGTTATTTACTTTCCTCCGAAGAAATAACCCAAAGCAAGTGCAAATGTAGAATTTCTATAAACGTAGCTGCTATTTGTATTCCCTCTTGGGTCAATATTTGCTATGCCAATACCATACTGCAAATTTAGCTGAATATTATTGTATTCTATACCAGCTCCGATATTTATGCCATAATCAATAGGTCTTATATCATCAGTGTTATGCTGCCCCCATTTAATAGGCTCAGTTATACTCCCACCGCCTGACTTATGTTTTATATTTCCCCCAATACCCGCAGCAACATAAGGACCCAGAAGGAAATTTACTCCTACACCTTCTATATCTGTTATTTTATACAATAAGTTCAAAGGCAATTCCAAATACAAGGGATTGATAGTAGCTGTTCCGATAAAACTAGATGATTTGCTACCTTTTGAACTTAATAGTAAAGTAGGTTGAAAAAACATTTTATCTCCCAAGCCTACATTAACCGCTCCTCCTATGTGAAAACCTACTTTTACATCGGAGCCGAACGCCGCTCCAATTTTTGGACTCATATTAGCAAAATTCAGACCTGCTCTCAGACCCAATCGAGTTTGAGCTTTGCTTGCAAAAACTAATAATATCAGAGCGAATAATAAATTTATTTTTTGCATAATGTTATTATTTTATTTGCAATTGCAAATATAAAAAGCGAAAAGACAAAAACAAAATTTTGCATAAAAGAATGATTTGTGCAAAATTTTTGTAATTTTGCGTGGTTTTTCACTAAAAATTTTTACTGCTGTGGATTTATTTGAACGTTTGCTGAAAGATAGAGGACCTCTTGGGCAACATTCCAAAGAGGCTCACGGGTATTTTACGTTTCCTAAATTAGAAGGCGAAATAGCTCCAAGAATGAAATTCAGAGGCAAAGAAGTGCTTACTTGGAGCTTAAACAACTATCTGGGGCTTGCCAATCACCCCGAAGTACGTAAAGCCGATGCCGAATCTGCCGCTAAATGGGGGCTTGCTTATCCTATGGGGGCAAGAATGATGTCGGGCAACTCGGATTTACACGAAGAACTGGAAAAACGTCTTGCCAAATTTGTAGGCAAAGAAGATGTAGTTTTGCTCAATTATGGTTATCAGGGTATTATGTCGGCAATTGACGCCCTAATGACTCGCCACGACGTAATTGTTTATGATTCACTTTCTCACGCTTGTATCATTGATGGAGTACGTTTGCACTTGGGTAAGCGTTTCGTTTATCCTCATAACGATATGGAGTCTTTGGAAAAGCAACTCCAAAGAGCAACTCGTATCATTGAGCAAACAGGTGGCTCTATTTTGGTAATTACCGAGGGAGTTTTCGGAATGGAAGGTACTACGGGTAATTTGAAAGAAATTGTTGCCCTCAAAAAGAAATATGAGTTCCGCCTAATGGTTGATGATGCCCACGGCTTTGGTACAATGGGCAAAACAGGTGCAGGTACAGGCGAGCATCAAGGCGTACAAGACGGCATTGATATTTATTTTTCTACTTTTGCCAAATCTATGGCAAGTATTGGGGCATTTTTAGCCGCCGATGCCCAAGTTTGCGATTTCCTTCGCTATAATATGCGTTCGCAAATTTTTGCCAAAACCTTGCCTATGGTGCTTGTAGAAGGTGCTTTGAAACGTTTGGAACTCTTACAAACCCGCCCCGAATTGCGTGAAAACCTATGGAAAATTGTCAATGCACTTCAAAATGGTTTGAAAGAAAAAGGCTTTAATATTGGCAGAACAGTTTCACCTGTTACGCCTGTATTTTTCCAAGGTGGCAAAGGGGAAGCCACTAAAATGGCAATGGATTTGCGGGAAAATTACAATATTTTCTGCTCTGTGGTAGCTTATCCTGTTATTCCCAAAGACAGAATAATGCTTCGTCTGATACCAACGGCGGTACATACCTTGAAAGATGTGGCTGAAACTATTGCCGCTTTCGAAGAAGTAGTAGTAAAGCTCAAAGATGGGGCTTACGCAGGTGATACAATTGCCGTTCCAATGGTTTAGTCTATTTTATAGCCCTCTCTATTTGTGAGAGGGCTTAAAAGATGTTTTTATGGCAAAACGCTTAATCATCACTTTATTCCAGTTTATTGTTTTTTCGCTTGAGGCTCAAAATCTATCTAAAATTGATAGCCTCCAAAATATTTTGCCCAATGCTACTCCTCCCAATCAAGTTCAAATCTTGCTCCAACTCAACGATGAACTTTTAGGTTTTGATACAGAAAAATCTATCAAATACGCACAAGAGGCTTTACTGAAAGCTCAAAATATTCAAGATAAAGTTTTATTAGCCTCCGCTCATACTTCTTTAGCAAATGCCTATTTACAAAGAAGTGAAAACAAAGATATTCAAGAGGCTTACAAAAATTACACACAGGCTCTCAATTTACTTGAAAAAAATAGCTCAAGCGAGGCGGAAAAAGCCAAGGCAAAAGTTTTGAGTGGTTTGGCAAATGTCTATTTTCAGTGGGGTGAATACAAAGAGGCTTCCCTGCTCAACTTGGAATCACTCAAACTTCGTGAAAAATATCAAGACGACTACGGCAAAGCTCGCTGTTACAATACCGCAGGTATTATTTATGATGCCCTCGGCGACTATAAGCAAGCTGTTGTAGAATACACCAAAGCCTTGAATATTTACGAAAAACTCAAAAAAATGCGTGAAATTGCAGGGGTTTTAGATAATTTGGCTTCTTCGCTCAAATTGCAATTACAAACCTCTGAAAATGCCTCACCTGATTTCTCTCAGATTATTGACTACTACAATCGTTCTCTGAAAATTAGTGAGGATTTGCAAGACCATTTGGCTATTTCAAGAACATTAAACAACTTAGGAATTTTGGCTCAAAGCCAAAAAGATTATGAAAAAGCACAAAAATATTATGAAAAATCTTTGGAAAGTGCCGTGCTTTGCAAAGAAAAACAGGGGCTTGCCAATACCTATGCCAATTTAGCACGCCTTTATGGCGAAAAAGAACAATGGAACGATGCTTTACGCTTTTATGAAAAAGCCTTAGAAATCGCTGATGAAGCACAAGCCAAACAGGAGCTATTTCTTATTTTTAGGGAACGCTCTAAAATTTATGCCCAAAAAGGTGATTTTCAAAATGCTTATACTGATTTACTTGCCTCTAATGTTTTAGAAAAACAACTCAATGATTTAGAAAACTTGCGAGTAATCAATAATCTCACAAGCAAATATGAAGTTGAAAAATATAAAAAAGAAATTGAAAAATTGCGTTACGAGGCTATTATAAGCGAGCAAGAAAATCAAATTTTTTGGGGATTTGCAGGCTTTATTATATTTTTAGCAGCGGTTTCAGCGTTTTTCTATTACAGACAATCCCAATTAAAAGAGAAATTGAACCAAGCTAACAAAGCTAAGCTATCTTGATGAAAATTGTTTTTATGGGAACACCCGAATTTGCTGTTCCCTCGCTTAAAATTTTGGTAGAAAATCAGTATCACATTGTAGGAGTTATTACTGCACCCGATAAACCCGCAGGTAGAGGTAAGCAGTTGCAAATGTCAGAAGTAAAGCAATATGCTTTAAGCCAAAATTTACCCATTTTGCAACCTACCAACCTAAAAAGTCCTGAATTTATTCAAGAGCTTAAAAATTTGCAGGCAGATTTGCAGGTAGTAGTAGCTTTTCGAATGCTCCCCGAGGCAGTGTGGGCAATGCCTCCTTTGGGAACTTTTAATTTACACGCTTCTCTGCTTCCTAAATACCGAGGTGCCGCTCCCATCAATTGGGCTATCATTAACGGAGAAACAGAAACAGGTATTACCACTTTTTTTCTCAAACACGAAATAGATACAGGCAACATCATTTTTCAGGAAAAAGAGCCTATCTATTTTGAAGACAATGCAGGTTCTCTTTATGAACGGCTGATGTACAAAGGAGCAAAATTAGTGCTTAAAACTGTACAAGCGATTGAACAAGGTAGCGAACAAACTTTTGAACAAACAGGCGAAGCAAGCCACGCTCCAAAAATTTTTAGAGAAACTTGCCAGATTGATTGGAACAAACCAGCTTTGCAGTTGTACAATTTTATCAGAGGGCTTGCTCCTTACCCCGCCGCTTGGACTTGGCTGAAAGAAAAAAACTGCAAAATTTTCAAAATCAACCCAAAAGTGTTAGATTGGCAACATCAAGCCGATATAGGTTCTTTTAGCGTTCAAGGAAACAAACTTGCCTTTATGAGCCGTGAGGGTTGGGTAGAAATAATAGAACTTCAGCTAGAAGGAAAAAAACGTATGAATACACAAGAATTTCTTAATGGCTTTCGCGAATGGTTAGTCTGATTGTAGCGGCTTCGGAAAATAACGTCATCGGTAAAGATGGGAAACTTCCTTGGCGTTTGAAAGATGATATGCAGTTTTTCAAAAAACTGACTACCTCTCACGTGCTTATTATGGGAAGGAAAACTTTTGAATCTTTGCCCAAAGTACTTCCTAATCGCGTGCATATCATTGTTTCGCGTGATAAAAACTATGATGTTGCTGATGAAAATTGTTATGTTATCAACATTTTAGATGAAGCCATTGATTTTGCAAGAACTTTTTTAGGTAAACAAATTTTTATTATCGGCGGAGGTTCTATTTACGAACAGGCTATCAAAAAGAAAGCTGTCAATAAAATTTATCTCACGCGTGTAAAAGCGTACATAGAAGGCGATGCCTTTTTCCCTGAAATTTCTCCCAAAGATTGGAAAGAAGTAACGCGTACCTCTTTTCCCCAAAATGAAAACAATGAATTCCCTTTTGATATTATTGAATACGAAAGAGTTGGATAGAATAATTCTTTCAGTTCTCTGATAAAAGTTAAACGTGAGTTATGCTGAGAACTCTTTGTAAAGTATAATTTTGTTGTAGTCGGTTGTAGCGGTTGTTAATAGCAGGTTCTTTGTCTAAAAAAGGTATAAGCGACCATACCTGCCCACAGGTTCATCAGGATTACAAATATAACTCTTTTGACAGTTGCTCTAAACTTTTTCTATAAGTATTTCAAGCTCAAATAGTTAAGCTCATACTCACGTTATACAAAAATATCATACAATCTTTACCACAACCAAATTTTCAAGGTAAAAAGCTCTATCACATACAAATAAAAAAAAGTGAGGTTTTTGCCTCACTCATTCCATACGGTTTCATCTTTATTTTTTTTACCTAAAAACATTTCCCATTCTTTTTCAATTTTGCCCGAAAAATCACGCAAAAACATTATGAACGAAGGTTTGATAGGCTTTCGTTTCAAAGGCATTCCTGCTTCTTCGGGGGTAAGGTCGCCTTTTTTAGAATTACAAGTTTTGCAAGCTGTAACAAGATTTGTCCAAGAAGATTTCCCTCCTCTTGAGCGTGGAAGCACGTGGTCTAATGTTAAATCGGCTGTTGCACCACAATACTGGCACTCGTGCCCATCGCGACGAAAAATATTCTGACGGCTCAAAATTACACCCTTGTAAGGCAAACTCACGTACTTGTGCAAGCGTATTACAGAAGGACGTGGAAAGGTACGCGTTACGGTTCGGATTTCTCCCTCGGAAGAAACCGATACAATGTCAGCCTTGTTCAAATATACAAGGATAAAGGCTTTCTGCACGCTACAAATCGTAAGAGCAGAATAATCTTGATTCAGTATGAGTACCTTACCCATAGACGGTTAGATTTTCAAATGCAAATATAGCATTTTATTTGGATAAATTACTCAAAATCATAGCAAAAATTTTGCCGAAAGCGAATTTGTCAAATTTTTATTCAGTTCATTTTGCTTTTATTTATTACATCTTGTTTTGCAAACATTTGTCCTGTACTCAAAAGAAAAATTTGCAAGTACCTTAAAATTCTCTTACTTTTGTTAAGTGCAAAAGCATATCGTTATGCAACGAAGAACATTTTTACAAAACACCTTTCTTTTGGCAAGTGCAACCCTTTTCAAACCTGAATGGCTTTGGGCTGGTAGAGTTCAGGCTTTTGAACTACCTCCTTTACCTTACCCTTATGAGGCATTAGAGCCATATTTTGATACCCAAACTATGCAAATTCATCACACCAAGCACCACGCCACGTATGTAAAAAATCTCAATGAGGCGATTGCAGGTACTAAATTTGAAAAAATGAGCTTGGAAGAAATATTAGCAAATCTTACTGATAAAGATACGAAAATTCGCAACAACGCAGGTGGGCACTACAATCATTCACTTTTTTGGAAAATTCTTACTCCTAAGCAAAGTTCTCTCCAACCTACGGGCAAACTTGCCGAGGCTATCAATACTCAATTTGGTGGTTTTGAAAAATTCAAAGAGGCTTTCAGCGAAAAAGCAAAATCGCTGTTTGGTTCGGGCTGGACTTGGCTGGCTTATGAAAAAAAACAAGGTCTTTTCTTGGAAAATACACCAAATCAGGATAACTTGCTAATGAAAAAACTCTATAAATCACCTATCGCTAAAACTATTTTCGGTCTTGACGTCTGGGAACACGCCTATTACTTAAAGTATCAAAATCGCCGAGCAGATTACATTCAAGCTTTTTGGAATGTAGTAAATTGGGACGAGGTCAGCAAAAACTATGAAATAGCCCTACAAGCAAAATAAACGTTAGAATGTATGATAAAACCTAAGTTTTACATAGTTATTGATGATGATCGTATCAATAATATGGTGTGTGAGTCGGTGATAAAAAAATTACACGAGCAAAATCAAGTTATTTCATTTTTGCGTGCCGAAGACGCCTTGAACTATCTGAAAAACAATCTCAATCCCAAGCCCGATATTATTTTTCTAGATATCAATATGCCTGAGATGGACGGCTGGGAGTTTTTGGATAATTACCTCAAACTGAATGGGGGAAATAATGCTCAAATTTTTATGCTATCTTCTTCTATCAACCAAAGTGATTTTGACAAAGCCAAGAAATACGTACAAGTGTTAGATTATATTGTAAAGCCTTTTTCCAAAGATAAGCTTGTAAAAGCAATAGAGATGACTTCTTGACTTAAAATATAAAAATTTTCGTAAGTTTGAGGCAAATTTCTTTACAAAAAATCTTTGCACCCTCAAACTGCGTAGCATATAGAAAATGGAAAATTTTATCGTTTCGGCTCGTAAGTATCGTCCTGCAACATTTGCCAGTGTGGTAGGGCAAAGCCATATTACTACTACGCTCAAAAATGCAATTCTCAACGACCATTTAGCACAAGCTTTCTTATTTTGCGGACCCAGAGGCGTAGGAAAAACTACTTGTGCAAGAATTTTAGCTAAAACTATCAATTGCCACCATATTACCTCCGAAGGAGAAGCCTGTGGCGAGTGCGAATCTTGTGTTGCATTCCAGAACAATGCCTCTTTCAATATTCACGAATTAGATGCGGCTTCCAACAACTCTGTGGAAGATATTAGAAATTTAGTGGAGCAAGTTCGCTATCCGCCCCAGAATGGCAAATATAAAATTTATATCATAGATGAGGTGCATATGCTTAGCAATGCGGCTTTCAATGCTTTTCTGAAAACTTTGGAAGAACCTCCTCGCTATGCTATTTTTATTTTGGCTACTACCGAAAAACATAAAATTATCCCTACTATTCTTTCTCGCTGTCAGATTTATGATTTCAATCGTATTCAAATTTCTGACATTGCCAATCATTTGGCTTCTATTGCAGAAAAAGAGGGGATCAAAGCTGAACCGCAAGCACTGCATCTGATTGCCCAAAAAGCTGATGGAGGCTTACGCGATGCTCTTTCTATGTTTGATTTAATTGTAACTTTTTCTGCCGATAACACCATTACCTACCAAAAAACTATTGAAAACCTTCATATTCTTGACTACGACTATTATTTCCGCATTACAGATTGCCTTTGGCAAAATGACCTTTCACAAACTTTGCTTATTTTTGATGAAATTCTAAAAAAAGGTTTCGACGGGCATCTTTTCGTGATAGGACTCGCAGAACATTGGAGAAACCTGCTCGTAAGTAAAGATACCCAAACTATTGTCCTTCTGCAAACTGCTGATGAAATCAAAAAACGCTATGCCGAACAGGCAAAAAACCTGCCCCTTTCTTGGCTTATTTCTGCTATGAATGTTTTGCAACAAGTAGATATTCAATATAAAAATAGCAAAAACCCTAAACTCTTGGTTGAAATTGCTTTGATGAAAATTGCGTATCTGCAAAAAGCTATTGAACTTTCTCAAATAGTTCAAAATCAGAACTTTGCAGATGATAAAAAAAAAGTACCTACCCCTTAACCCCTTCTACACAGACCCAACCACAAGACTTCAAAAGTACGCTTCCTATCCCTACTATTGAAACAATTCAGAATCAGGTTATCTATAAAAATACAGCTACCGAGCAAAAAGCTGTAAGTATTGCCGAAAGCATTGAGGCTTTTTTAAAAAAGCCCATTAGCTTAGCCGAAATGCAAGAGGCTTGGCAAAAACTTATCCAAAAAGCAAAGCAAAGTGATGAATTTGACTCCACAGATAGAGTGATTCTGGAAAGAGAATTTACTTGGGAAAATAATATTTTACATTTAGTTTTAGAAAATAGCCTACAAGTAAGTGTTGTAAGGGAAAAAAAAGGGTTTTGGATAAAACTGTTACAAGGTTTTTTGCAAAATGCTACCAGTTTTGATATTCAAGCGAGTATAGCTCCCAAAGAGCAATTAGAAAATAAAATCATTTACACGAATCAAGATAAATGGTTGTTTTTAGCTCAAAAACATCAAATATTAGAGGATTTTAGAAAACGTTTTGGCTTAATTTTGGAGTAAAGATTTTTTAATTTGGCAGAGGCTTAGAATAAAATTAATTTGCAGGCTGAAATCTATTTTTTTATGAAAAAATTTCTGATTGTTGGCGTACTAATTTTTATTTGTATGAATTTGCAAGTGCTTGAATTTACCCCGCGTCTGCTTCCAGATGTAAAAAAATACCTTGATGAGCGAGCCAAAGAGTTTGAACAAATCCCACAAGAGAGGAAGAAAGAGCTCCAAGAAGTTGCTAGTTACATTATCAAGAAACAAAAGAAAAAAGAAAAAACCGAAGTTATTGTAATTTGTACGCATAATTCACGTAGAAGTCATTTTGGGCAAGTATGGCTACAAATAGGAGCGTACTACTATGGATTAGAAAAAATTAGCACTTTTTCAGGAGGAACAGAAGCTACGGCTTGTAATCCACGTACTGTGGCGGCATTGCAAAGGGTGGGGATAGAAATTAAAAGTATTTCGGCAAGTGATGATAAAAATCCAAAGTACGCCGCACGCTACGCCCAAAATCTTTCAGAAATGTATCTTTTTTCCAAAGAATATACCTCTACGGCAAATCCCCAACTTGGGTTTATGGCGATTTTGGTGTGTTCTTCTGCCAACGAGGTCTGTCCTATTGTGAAAGGTGCCGAACAAAGATTTTATATTCCATACGAAGACCCTAAAATTTCTGATAATACCCCCCAAGAAACTCAAACCTATGATGAACGTTGCAAACAAATTGCTCGTGAAATGCTTTATGTAATGTATTGCGTAAAAAAGGGTATAAAGAAGTAATCTATGACCAAAAAACAACGTTACAAGTATCTTTTAGACTATTTTACCCAACACTTTCCCGAGCCTGCTACTGAACTCCAATACAAAAACCCTTATCAGTTGCTTGTGGCGGTTATTCTTTCGGCACAATGTACAGATAAACGTGTGAATGCAGTTACACCTGCTCTATTTGAACGATTTCCAACCCCTCAAAGTCTTGCAGAAGCTACTTTTGAAGAGGTTTATCCTTACATTAAAAGTGTTTCATATCCTAATAACAAAACCAAACATCTCATCGCCGCCGCCAAGCGTATCGTAGAAGTCTATAAAGGCAAAATCCCCGAAACTATTGAGGAATTGCAAACTCTGCAAGGAGTAGGCAGAAAAACAGCCAACGTGATTGTTTCAGTAATTTACAATCAGCCTGCTATGGCAGTAGACACACACGTTTTTCGGGTTTCGCACAGATTAGGTTTAGTTGCGGCAAAAGCCAAAACTCCTTTGCAAGTAGAAAATGAACTTACTCAAAATATACCCGCAGAGCTTATTCCTAAAGCTCATCATTGGCTTATTTTACACGGCAGATACATCTGCACAGCACGCAAACCACTTTGTGAAAAATGTGATTTGAAGCCGATTTGTGCTTATTATGCAAAACAAAAATCGGTGGCACAAAAAGAAAACTCATAAGCTATTTTTTCCAATACACTTCGGCAAGCTTTTGTAGATACTTGCCGATTACATCAAATTCCAAATTTACTTTGTCACCTATTCGGAGCTGATGGAAATTTGTATGCTCATAAGTGTAAGGAATAATAGCCACTGAAAAGCGATTTTTTTGAGAATTAACAACCGTCAGACTTACACCATTAACAGCAATAGAGCCTTTTTCAATAGTGATATTAGTAGAATTGGGATTGTATTCAAAAGTAAAAAGCCAGCTACCTTGTTCATCTTGAATATCAATGCAAGTGCCTATTTCATCAACGTGTCCCTGAACAATATGCCCGTCAAGTCGCCCTCCCATTAGCATAGCCCTTTCTAAATTGATTTTATCACCTACTTTCCAAGCCTCTAAATTGGTTTTTCGTAAAGTTTCTTGAATGGCAGTTACTTGGTAAAGATTTTGATGATTGGTATATGTAACCGTGAGGCAAACGCCATTATGAGCAAGACTTTGGTCAATTTTGAGTTCTTGGGCAAGTGGCGTTTGCAAGGTAAAAATCAAATTTTCTTGGTCTTTTTCAATTTTTTCTACTACGGCAAGAGTTTCAATAATTCCAGTGAACATTCTTTGCGGGTTTTAGGAAAATTTTATAGCTTTCAGCAAAAAAACAAACGTAAAACACGCAAAAATGTTTGAAAGTCGCAACCCTTTCACACAAGAACTTTATTATAGTTTTTCGCCGCTCTCTGCCAAAGAATTAGAAATAAAACTATCCAAAGCAGACCTTGCTTTTCGTTTTTGGCAAAATATTGCCATAGAAAAACGAATAGCTTTGGTAAGCTACCTGAGTACCAAACTTCTGCAAAACAAAGAAAAATATGCCCAGCTGATTACCCAAGAAATGGGAAAAATCATTCGTGAGGCGAGAGCCGAAATAGAAAAATGTGCTTGGCTGTGTGAGTATTATGCCCAAAATGCAGAGAATTTTTTGGCTAACGAAATTGTCCAAACGGGGGCTTACAAAAGTTACATTAGCTATGAGCCTTTGGGGATAGTTTTGGGAATTATGCCTTGGAATTTTCCGTTTTGGCAGGTATTTCGTTTTGCGATTCCCACTTTGCTTGCGGGCAATGTAGTTTTGCTCAAACACGCCCCTAATGTGCCTATGTGTAGCATAGAATTGGAAAAACTTTTTAGGGAAGCAGGTTTTGAGGAGGGAGTGTTTCAGAATTTGATGATAGAAACTGATTTAGTGGAAAAAGTAATTGCTTTTCCTACGGTGCGAGCTATTACGCTTACAGGAAGCGAAAGATCAGGAAAATCCGTAGCAATGCTTGCAGGAAAATACCTAAAAAAGACCATTTTGGAGCTTGGTGGGAGCGATGCCTTTATTGTTTTGGAAGATGCGGATATTGAATTTGCCGCTCAAAATGCTTGCACAGCTCGTATGATTAACAACGGACAAAGTTGCATTGCGGCAAAAAGGTTTATTGTAGCCAAGCCTATTTTTCAGAAGTTTTTAGAATCTTTGGTGGAAAAGTTCAAAAATCTTCGGCATAGTAGCCCAAGACAAGAAAACGCCGATTATAGCTGTTTGGCAAGAGTGGATTTAGCAGAGAATTTGAGCAGACAATTGCAACAAAGTTTGAAGATAGGCAATAAACTCATTCACGGAAAAGTTGAAAATTTGGATACTTTTTTTACCCCTTCCATAGTAGAAGTATGGAATTACGATACGCCTGTTTGGCAAGAGGAATTGTTTGGACCAGTGGCGGCGGTAGCTTGGGCAAACGACGAAAAAACAGCTATTCAGCTGGCTAATATGACAAGCTATGGCTTGGGAGCTTCTATTTGGACAAAAGATTTAGAAAGAGCCGAAAACTTATGCAAACAATTAGAAGCAGGCAGTGTTTATGTGAATAGCATTGTAAAATCAATGCCTCAATTGCCTTTTGGGGGAGTTAAAAATTCGGGTTATGGTAGAGAGCTTTCAGTGGCGGGCATTCGCGAATTTACCAACATAAAAAGCATTCTGATAGAAAAACATCATCTATGACGCAACTTTTACGCAGGCTCTATAAAGAGGCTTCGGAAAATGAAAAGAAACTTAAAGATTTTGAGCAGGCTATTCAGCAAGAAAAAGTAAGCGAGGCTATCCGATACGCTTACAAAGGGGCTTTGCAGGCTCTTAAAGGCAAATATAGCTTTCTGCCTGCTGTAAAGCTCAACTTTTTTTGGGAAGCAAGCGGATATTTGCAGAAAGCCCTCGCCCAAGAGCCTGAAAATGTAGAAATTATTTTTTTGCGTTTCACCGTAGAATGTGGCGTTCCCTCACTAATGAGCTATGCGTTGCATTTGCAAGAAGACAGAAAAAAAATCGTAGAGCTTTTACCTGAAAGCCATTTGGAAGAGGATTTCAAGAAAGCCATAGCCGAGTACCTCATTCAATCAGGCAAATGTACTTTCGCAGAAAAAAAAGTTTTACAAGAAATCGCTGTTTAGCCTAATACTTCCTCCAAAGCTTTGATTTTAGCTTCTGCATCAGCAAGTTTTTTACGTTCATTCTCTACAATTTCAGGTTTGGCATTTGCGACAAATTTTTCATTGGAAAGTTTTTTCAGTACGCTTTCGCGAAAGCCTCTGTAATATTCTAAATCCTTTTTCACTTGCTCTAAATCTATTTCTACAGCTATTTGGGCAAAAAATTCCTCCGTTTTTACCAAAAACTTCACCGATTGATTAGGTTTTTCTTCTACAAAGCTAATCCGAGCCGTTGCTAACTTTTCAATTATCCTTTGCCATTTTTGTAAAATATTTTCATTTTCAGATTTTTTTATAGCAATCTCCAAGATTTCTTTTGGCGAAATTTGGTGAGCATTACGAACATTACGAATTTGCGTAACTGTCTCAAAGGCTAAATCAGCTTCTTTCAGAATATTTTTGTCAAAATTTTGGCTTTGAGGATAAGGAGCTACGCAAATGCTTTCTGCTTCTTGGCGTGGTTGAATATTTTGCCAAACCTCTTCGGTAATAAAAGGCATAAAAGGGTGTAAAATTCGCAAAAGGGTGTCAAAAAATGATATAGTTTTTTCATAAGTATTTGTTTCAATAGGCTTGCCATATTCGGGCTTGATAATTTCCAAATACCACGAGCAGAAATCGTCCCAAAAGAGTTTGTAAATGGTTTGCAGAGCCTCCGAAATGCGATATTTGGTAAAATGGTCTTCAATTTCAGTTAGGGCTTCGTTCAGGCGAGCTTCAAACCAAAAAGTAGCTACTTGATTACTTGAATTTTTCTTGTCAGAACTGCTTTCTACCTTCCAAGATTTAATGAGTCGGTAAGAGTTCCAAATTTTATTAGCAAAATTGCGTCCTTGCTCACAAAGTTTGGAATTATGCGAATCAGGGCTATTGAGGAAAGCCTCAATATCTTCTTTTTTCTGCGATTTGGGTACGGGCGTATCAAAAAGTAAATCATTGCCCGCCGCCGAGCTGAAAAGCACGCCAAAACGCACGCCATCGGCACTATACAATTCCATAAGTTTCAGAGCATCGGGGCTGTTTCCCAAAGATTTAGACATTTTTCTACCCAATTTATCACGAATAAGCCCTGTGAAATATACGTCTTTGAAGGGCTTTTCTCCACGAAACTCGTAGCCTGCCATAATCATTCTTGCCACCCAAAAGAAAATTATATCAAAACCTGTTACCAAAACATCTGTGGGGTAGTAGTAGCGAATATCCTCGTTTTGGGGGTCTTTGAAGCCATCAAACACAGAAATAGGCCACAGCCAAGAGCTAAACCAAGTATCCAGTACGTCCTCATCTTGATGCAAAACTACTTCTTTGGCATCGGGAAATAATTTTTGATATTCTTGCAGAGCCTCCTCATAAGTTTCAGCTACTACTACATTGCCTCTATTGTCATAGAAAGCAGGAATTTGCTGTCCCCACCAAAGCTGACGAGAAATGCACCAGTCTTTGGGATTTTCCATCCAACTGCGGTACATATTCTTGAACTTTTCGGGAAAAAAGCGAATGGTATCGTTCATTACGTTTTCGTAGGCGGGTTTGGCAATTTCGCTCATTTTGAGCCACCATTGCATAGAAAGTTTGGGTTCTATAACGGCTCCTGTACGTTCTGATGTTCCTACCTGATGTTTGTAATCCTCTATTTTTACAAGCAAGCCTGCTTCCTGCAAGTCTTTAATGATTTCTTTACGAACCCAAAATCTATCTTTCCCTACATATTTGGCAATACCAACGGCTTCAGACATTGTGCCGTCCTCGGCTATGGTATCAATAGCAGGTAAATTATGCTTCAAGCCTATTTCATAGTCGGCAATATCGTGTGCGGGGGTGATTTTGAGCGTTCCTGTGCCAAACTCCATATCTACGTACTCATCGGCAATGATAGGAACTTCTCTACCTACGAGGGGGACAATAGCCGTTTTGCCAATCAGATGCTTATATCGTTCGTCATTAGGATTTACGCAAACTGCTACATCACCGGGTATGGTTTCAGGACGAACCGTAGCTACCGTAATATACTCATCAGCAGTATTTTTCAGGGCATACTTTACATAAACCATTTTAGACTGCGTTTCCTTGAAAATCACTTCTTCATCGGAAAGAGCAGTTTTGCCCACAGGGTCCCAATTGACCATTCTCACGCCTCTGTAAATCCAGCCTTTGCGGTACAAATGCACAAAACTCTTGATAACAGCTCGCGAAAGTTCTTCTTCCATTGTAAAGCGAGTTCTGCTCCAATCGCAAGAACAGCCTAGTTTTTTGAGTTGTTCAAGGATTATTCCGCCGTATTTTTCTTTCCACTTAAAAGCATATTTCAAGAACTCTTCGCGTGTGAGGTCTTTCTTTTCAATGCCTTTTTCTTTGAGCATAGCCACTACTTTGGCTTCGGTGGCAATGGAAGCGTGGTCGGTACCGGGCACCCAACAGGCGTTTTTACCCTGCATTCTTGCTCTGCGAATTAGCACATCTTGAATGGTATTGTTGAGCATATGCCCCATATGCAGTACGCCTGTAACGTTAGGCGGTGGTATCACAATGGTGAAAGGCTCGCGGTTGTCGGGTTTGGAAGCAAAAAAGTTATGTTTTAGCCAATAGTTGTACCATTTTTGTTCAACTTGTTGGGGGTCGTATTTGGTAGAAATTTCCATAATTTTCAATTATCAAGCCATTTTCTTTGCAAAACTACAAAAATTTTGAGAGTTGCAGTTGGGTTTTTAGAATAGATTTTGGAAAAATTACGCTAAAAACATATCAAATTCTTTCCGAATTTCTTTACTTTGCCATTGATTTACCCCAAATTTATGCTGATATGAACGCTTTTGAACAAGTAAAACAAGTTTTAGCCGAAGTAGAAAGTTTTATTATTGAAAACCCAAAACAATTAGAGGAATTTCGTTTGCAGTTTTTAGCCAAAAAAGGGAAGATACCTGCTCTGATGGAGGAAATCAAAAATATTGCCCCCAATGAGCGAAAAAACTACGGAATGGCGGTAAATGAACTCAAACAGAAAGCCGAGAGTATTTTCAAAGAAAAACAAGAGCTTTTTGAAAATGCTGTTGTAGCTGTGCAAGCTCCTTTGGATTTGACTTTACCTGCTGAGCCTTATCAGCTTGGCTCTATGCATCCGCTTACGATTGTGAAAAATCGCATTGTAGAGATTTTTGAGCGTATGGGCTTTAATCAGTCGGAGGGGGGCGAGATTGAAGATGATTTCCATAATTTTACAGGGCTGAATTTTCCTGAAAATCACCCTGCACGCGAAATGCAAGATACTTTTTTCATAGAAAAAAATCCTGATATTCTTCTGCGTACGCATACCTCTTCGGTGCAGATACGTGTAATGCGTAGCCAAAAACCCCCTTTGCGGACTTTTTCTATTGGGCGTGTGTATCGGAATGAAGCTATTTCGGCAAGGGCTCATTGTATTTTTCATCAGGTTGAGGGGTTTTTCATTGATGAAAATGTAAGTTTTGTGGATTTGAAGCAGACGCTTTATCATTTTGTAAGAGAAATGTTTGGCAGAGAAACGCAGATACGTTTTCGTCCTTCTTTTTTCCCTTTTACCGAACCCAGTGCCGAAATTGATATTTCTTGCCTGATTTGTAAGGGTGAAGGTTGTAATGTCTGTAAGCATACGGGTTGGGTGGAAATTGGCGGCTCGGGAATGATACACCCCAATGTTTTTACAAATTGCGGCATTGATAATGAAAAATACACAGGTTTTGCTTTTGGAATGGGTTTGGAGCGTATCACTATGCTCAAATACCAAATCAAAGACCTACGACTTTTCACTGAAAACGATTTACGATTTTTAAGGCAATTTGTATGAGTAACATCACTTTTGAGTTGGGGGAGCATAAGGGTAGAAAGGTAATTTTTATTCGTTTCCCTTTTGATAAAGCTACCAATGAGTGGGTAAAAGCTCTTGCGGGTGCTAAATGGAGTAATACGAATAAGTGCTGGTATGTACTTGATAATGCTTTTTACAGAAAAAAATTTGACTTAGCCTTACCTGAGCAAATCCCTCAAACGAAGGCTTGGCATCAGCTCAGCGAAAGCAATCAAGAGGCTTTGAGGAAACTTGTAGAAACTTTGGAGCTCAAAGCATATAGCGTCTCGACGATTAAAACCTATCGTAATGAATTTGCACAATTACTTTATTTGCTGAAAGATTATGATGTAAACGACTTAGACTCTGAAAAATTGAAGAGCTATTTTTGGTATTGTATCAAATTTTTGAAACTTTCTGAAAGCACCTTGCATAGCCGTATCAATGCGGTAAAATTTTATTTTGAGCAAGTGCTGAATCGTCCTAAGATTTTTTGGGAAATTCCTCGTCCTAAAAAGCACCAAAATCTTCCCAAGGCTCTTTCGGCAAAAGATATTCAAAAAATATTTGAAGTAACCACCAATTTGAAGCACAACACGATTTTGAAACTGGTGTATGGAATGGGCTTACGAGTGAGCGAAATTGTTGGGCTTAAAATTACAGACATTGATAGTCAGAATATGCGAGTTTTGATTCAAAGAGCTAAGGGGAAAAAAGATAGATATGTCAATTTACCGCAAAGCATTTTAGAGCAATTAAGAGCTTACTGGCTTAGTTACAAACCCAAAATATACTTATTTGAGGGGCAGTATGGCGAGCAATATAGTATCAGGAGCGTGCAACAGATTTTTAAGAATGCTCTTAAAAAAGCTAACATCAAAAAAGAAGTAGGGATTCATAGTTTGCGTCATAGTTTTGCAACTCACCTTTTGGAGCAAGGAACAGACATTCGGTTTATACAGGAACTTTTAGGACATAAGGATATCAAAACAACACTGCTCTACACAAAAGTTAGCAATCAAGCGATACAGAAAATCAAAAGTCCTTTGGATACGCTTGAAAACAAAAAATAGCATTGCGTAATTAAATTGCTCAAATATTGCCCTACCTACCTGTAAAGAGTTCATTTCTTTGTTTCTTTCAGAGATAACTATTTGATTTTTATCGTAAAAAAATTTTTTTCATTTTTTTGGAGTTTTAAAAAAATAGTTATATTATTGCGTATATTTACAAGTTGGCGGTCATGCTAAAAAACGACACAGTAAACAATTAACAACGACATAATATATGTTTGAACAGATTAACGAAGAAATAAAAACACCCTACTATCAGGACAATTTCCCCAACAACGGACAAAGATTTATTGCTTGGTATTTGCGTAATGTTCACCTGCGAGACATGGTAGAAACCAGAGACGACATTACAGATGGTGCAGACGACAAACAAATAGATGCGATAGTAATTGATGATGATAAAAACACAATTTTCATTCTTCAAGGAAAGTTCATTGGTGGGACAGTGGTTGACGCTGAACCTTTGAGAGAAGTATTATCCTCATGGATACAACTACGTGACCTTGTTAGACTTCAAGAAGTTGGTAACAACAAACTGAAAAGAAAATTATCAGACGTTGCAAGAGCATTAGAAGACGACTATGAAATTGCCTTTGAATTAATAACCACAGGGGATTTAACGGCAGCAGCTAAAAATGACCTAGCGACCTTTCAACAACAGCTTGCGGACTTATCTGAGAAAGACGATTTAATCTGTTCTATTTCCGTCATAGACAGTGAAGAAATTAAAAGACGTTATGACCTTGCACTTGAAAAGGAAAATCCTTCTATAAACCATGTAATAGACCTTTCGGCAGGACACTTTATGTATGAAACATTAGCAAACACAAAAGTTGCTATTGGCGCACTACCGTTAAAAGAGTGCATAAAGATACCAGGTATAAAAGATGGAACTCTCTTTCAAAAAAACGTTAGGCAGAGTTTAGGACTAAGCAACACAGTAAATAAGGGTATTAGGCAAACCATTTATAGTGACAAACACAAAGACTTTTTCTTTTTCCATAATGGTATTACTGCCATATGTAACAGAATGGAAAAGAAAGATAATCAATTGAAACTACACGGACTTAGTGTTGTAAACGGTTGTCAATCTTTAAACACGATTTTGAGTTGCAGTGAAAAAGTCAAAACACTTGAAGACACTTACGTTCTTTTCCGTTTCTATGAAATTCCGCAGCGAGACAGAGCCGATAGAATAAGCATTAACACAAACTCTCAAAGCGCTGTAAAACCAAGAGATTTAAGAAGTAATGACAAGCGTGTTTTAAATATCAAAAAACAATTTGAGCAGAAATATCCACAAGGTTACTTTATTACTAAACGTGGTGAAGTTCCACCAGCCGACAAAGACAAATCTTATGTTCTTGACTTTTCAGACTTGGGTAAGTTCTTAATCGCTTGGCATTCACAAAGACCAAATATTTCATACAGTGAAACAAAAATATTTGACAAATACTTTGAGCAGCTTTTTAAAAGAGAATACAAACCTGAAAATGCTCAGGCGCTTAATTTCTTCTATCAAGAAATACTGAAAACATGGGGAAAAGAAAATCCACTTGGACTTAATGAAACTCTTTTAGCAATGAAAGCATATGCACCCTATCACCATTTATATGCGGTATCAATGTGCTTTTCAATATCAAATAACCAAGCTGAAAGAGTTCCATTTCCAATTAAGTGCTACGAAAAAGCAAAAGAAGCAGGCATGATTGGAGAAATAATTAAAATTGCTGGTGTGAGTCTAAATATGGCACTTGAAGCAGCAGCCAATGAACCGCAACCCCAAAACAGAGTTTTCAGCCCTCACAATTGGATTAAGGCAAAAAGTTGTTTAGCAGGTATAAATGGTGCGATAAGAAACTATTTCAGTATGCTTCCTCTTATGCCGGGTGGACAAGAAATAAAAAACCGACTGACAACAACTCTTGAATTAAATCCAGAAGATTTTGAATATAGATGGGCAGCAGACTAACATACAAAGAAGAAGCACGAACCGCCAACACGGGTTTTGCGTCAGGCGGGGTGACGTGCAAACTTGGAGCTTTGTGCTTCTATTTAAGTTCAGTGCTGGTTGACAGTTTTGTGCTCCGAAACCCGCCCGAACGCAAAGCCCGAAAACGTTATAGCCTATATTAAGATAAAACCAACAAGAATGAAAAAATACAGTTTTAAAGAGATATCAGTTTGTGAAATGTGCGGAGACCAAACAGCAAATCATAAAGTTTTGGGACAACGACTGAATAAA
>NZ_NKXO01000005.1 GCF_002843425.1 Raineya orbicola | reverse complement strand
TGTCCTAACGGGCGTAGAGAGTTCTCTTTTTTTAGGTATGGTTTCCTGTTTTTGCAATATTGCCTCTTAAATGATACCCAATATCCACAACTTGTAAAAACTATTCAACTTTTGTCGGAGGACTAAACTCTTTTCATTATTTCTCTAAAATACTTTTCAGCTTCCTCAAATTTTCCTTGTTCTTTGCAGATTGCCCCCAAGGTGTTGTAAATGGAAAGGTCTATTTCAGGGGCAGACTTGTTGAGCTGATAGGCTTCTTGGGTGTACTTTTCGGCTTCGGCGTAATTTTCTTGCAAATAATAGTTTTTTCCAAGATTGTGAGCCGCCATTTCCAAAAATCCTTCCTGATTTTGAGGAAAGATAGTTTTCGCTATCTCATAGGCTTCCCGAAACTCTTTTTCTGCTTCTTTGTACTGCAAATTATCTTCGTAGGCTCTGCCTAAAAGCGTTACAATGTAATAATAGTTGATATTATTTTTGCCTACGTAGTCAATAGCTCCTTGTTTGGCGTACCCAAATTGGCTAATGGCTTCTTTGTAATTTTTTGCCTGATAGGCACTCACACCTTGCTTGAATTGTGTTTGCCAATCTTGGGCTGAAAGATTGCACACAGTCCAAAAATAAAGCCCGAAAAAGCAGATTATTTTCATAGTTGAATGTTATTTGATTGAAGTTTAAAATTCTTAGCATAATTGGGAATAAATAATGACTAAAAAATGTGAATTACATCTTGATATATTGGATAGATGTAATTTTAAGAACACCACCCCCAACCCCTCCTCATTGTGGAGGGGAAAGTTAACTCCTAAAAATCAAAATTTTAGGAACATCCAAACTCCCCTCCTTTTTAAGGAGGGGATTAAGGGGTGGTTTATTAAGCATAATAAAAAAATATTTTAATTCTGAACCACAAATTCGGAAGTCTTTTTAATACTATAAAAGCACTTTGAAAAAGCCTTTCCAACAATAATCTAAACTAAAAATTGTAAGTTTTTGATTTACTGACAATCGTTCATTGCTTTTTGGCAACGCTGAAATTCTTTGCTACTTGTTCCTTTTTGCTCTCTGAATATTTCCATTGCTTCTTGCAAATAGGGTTTGGCGTTTTTGCAGTCTTTCATATACCGATAACATTGCCCGATATTTTCAAGAATTAGAGCGTGGTCTGTGCTTTTATTTCCATTGACTTTGGCAGAAATATCCTTGTTTTCTTGCAGGTATTTGAGTGCTGTTTTGAAATCATTTTTTAGAAAATAGGTAGAGGCAAGGTTGTTGAGTTGTGCAACGTATGCCTTGGATTGCTTGCCTTGCGTTTTTTCTACATAGCGGAGCATAAAAAGGTAGCATTGTTCGGCTTTCTGAAATTCGTTTGCCATTTCGTAAATGAAAGCTATATCCATTACTGCCTCAACATAGTTTTTATCGTTTTCGCCAAATTTCTCTTTCAGAACAGCAAGATATTCATCAGCGTATTGCGAGGCTTTTCCCCACATTTTGAGGTTTTGTGTAGAAACCACCAAGCTACCAAGCAAAAAATGATAGTAATTGCCAAAATTTTCTTTGTTTAAGACTTTTTTAGCACTTTCTAAGTATTGCAAAGCCTCTTGGTATTTTCCTTCTTGGTTGAGTTGGTAGCCTTTTTCTAAATCTTCTTGGGCTTTAAGCTGTTCGGCGGGGATTTGCCTGCCTTTTTCATCAAAAACTTTCCTTTCCAAAAGATTTCCATTATTATCAAAACGTGCTTCTTGTTGTTTTTGCCCATTTTCATAATACCAAATACAAGTTCCTTTCATTTTTTCTTTGGTAGGGGTGTCATCAATCATTTCTCCTTCAAATTGTACTTGATGATTATGAGCAAAATAATCTCTTACTTTGCCTACGGGTTTCCCGTTTTTGTATTCAAGCACTCTGTAGAAAGCAATATCATTTTTGGAAGGCGACCAGTCTTTGCTAAAAGTAATTACCCACTTTCCTTGTCTGTGTCCTTGTGCGTCAGTAGTATTAGGGGCAGAAGGAATGCTTTTTTGAGCTTTTACGCAAAGGCTCAAAAGTAAGAAAATAACAGTGGCATATTTTTTCATAAACTATGAATTTTATCGTGAGAAAATAACTGTGCTACTGCTACTTGCAGAACCAACACCCATTAAGCCAAGTGTAAAAGCTAGCATTAACAATCCCAAGAGCAGAGCCATTCCATTGGAGCTGGAAATACCTACAATAACCAGTATCAAAGAAACGATTAGATTGATAACGGCAAAAACGCTCCCTACTCGGGCGTTGATAATGAAAGATATGATAAGAGCCCCAATAGAAACTAAGAAAATCCCCCATACTGCTTCGCCAAAAAGTAGCACAAAGGCTAATGAAGAAATTAAACCAAATAAACCAGCCCAAAATTTACCTTCTCTGTTAGGATTATTTTCCTGAGTATTTTTTTGAGGTTTTAGGTTCTTTTTAATTTGCTTGGCAAACCTACCTGATATAGGGGCAGGTTTTACTAATTCATTTGTTTGCAAAGGTTCAACCTGTTTAGCCGAAATGGCTTTAATAGTTTGTACAACAGGAGAATGTGAAGCCTTTTCAATCACCTTTTCAGTGCTACTGATAGTTTCTGCTTCTATCATTCTAACAGCAGATTCATTTTGGGCAATGGCAACATTTTTTGCCAAAAACCAACAGAGTAGAAAAAAATAAATGGATTTCATATATTTTGATTTTTGTTTTTTGAAAGGTGAGATAATTAAGGTTCATAAAATTCTGTGCCGTTTCGGTCTATGTAGAAATTATCGCTGTTTTTTAAAACTCTGGCGATACCATTGTTAAAAATGGAAGCAAAACCATATTTGCAGGCAATTACCTCTTTTCCTTGTTTGTCAATAAACCCCCATCTACCAAAATTTTGTATAGGAGCTAACCCTTCGCTGAAAATTGTAGCGTCTTCATAAGGGGCTTGTTCGTAAATGACAGAGTTTTTTTCATAAGAAGCGGGAAGCACAACCTTGCCAGCAGTATCAATGAATACGTATTTGTTTTTATCAATTTTTACGGCGGCTAATCCTTCAAAAAACCATCTTGCATCATCAAATTGGCAAGCAATTATTTCTTTTCCTTTTTTATCAATAAAACCCCATTTTTTATTTTTCATTACAGCAGCAAAGCCCTCATTGAAGGAAAGAGAACTCTCGAATTGAGCTGGAATAACAACTTTTCCTGTATTATCGATAAATCCCCATTTTTTGTTAATTTGCACAGCTGCCAGATTTTCACACATACACCCTGCATATTCGTATTGGCAAGCAATCACCTCTTTGCCCGATTTATCAATAAAACCCCATTTCTTGTTGCGTTTTACGCGTGCTAAGCCACTACAATTCTTTTTTAAGTTCTCGCAAAAATCGCCCACCTCTTCATATTGCAAGGATATCACTTCTTTGCCTGTGGGGTCAATAAAGCCCCATTGCTTATTCAGTTTTACTTTTGCCAAACCTTCTGTAAAATCGCCAACAGATTCGTATCTGCAAGCAACAACCTCCTTCCCTGATTTATCAATAAAACCCCATTTTTTGTTGATTCGTACAGCCGCCAGATTTTCTCTAAATTCGCTAACCTCTTCATATTTGCACGCAATCTTAATGGTTTTATCAGGCGAGCAAAAGCCCCACATATTGCCTTTTCGGTAGGGAATAAGCTCGGGTAGGGTTTGGGCAAAGGTTTGTAAGCTAAAGGCTAAAAATAAGCCCAAGAATGATGTTTTGAGCATATTAAATTGATTAAATAGGTTAATGAATTATTTTATCGGCTCTTTTATCCATTTAGAGCCTTTGGCGGTACGAATAATACGGGCGGCATCATTTTGCCCAAAAGTTTCGGCATAGCCCTGCGGACCCAGTACAAACTCCTCTACAAACCAGCCATCTTTGGTTTTGTAACATTCCTTATGTCGGAATTTAATTTTTACTTCGGCACGAGTATCGGCACCTGCTCTAATCAATAGTTTGATGATGTTTTCGTTGCCTTTTGCCGCCGCCATATGCAAAGCAGTATAACCTGTAACCTTGGCATCGCATTTATCTATTTCATAGCCCTCTATTACTTTGCATTTGGCATTTGCTTTGGCTTTGCGTTTGAGCAGTTCCAATACCATTTCTTCTCTCTGGTACGAAACAGCCTGCATCAAAGGCGTGAAGTTTTCGTAAAGCCAAGTTTTTTCCTGCCATTTTATACTGGCATTTACATTTTTAGGGTCTTGCACAAGTTGCATAAAGCGTTCTTGGTTGCCATCGCGAATAGCCTCAAAAATTTCGGTTTGGGCAAAAATGACAAAAGGAAACACTTGTGCCAATAAAAAAATGAAGGTCTTTTTCATAATGATTTCTTTTTTTCAAAATAAGTTTGAAAAAGTGATTTTTCCCATACGTCAAATGACGTATTTTGTACAATTTATTTGTATATTGCGGGCTAATTAAATGTTACAACACGCAAAAATGAAATTAGACATTTTAGTTTTTGCCGCTCATCCTGATGATGCGGAACTTTCTTGTTCAGGTACATTAGCTCTGCATATTGCACAAGGTAGTAAAGTGGGTATCATTGACCTAACACAAGGAGAATTAGGTACGCGAGGAAATATTCAGACACGGCAGAAAGAAGCAGAAAAAGCCTCTCAAATATTAGGTTTGCATTTGCGAGAAAATTTAGGTTTTGCCGATGGGTTTTTCAGGAATGATAAAGAGCATCAGTTGGCTATTATTCATAAAATACGGCAGTACAAACCTAAAATTGTGCTTACCAATGCTATCACCGACCGCCACCCCGACCACGCCCGTGCCGCCGAACTGGTGCGTGATGCCTGTTTTCTTGCGGGATTACGAAAAATTGAAACTTTTCAAGAGGCTCATCGTCCTGATTTTGTGTATCATTTCATTCAAGACCGCTATATTCAGCCTACTTTTGTAGTGGATATTACGGATTTCTGGGAAATCAAAAAGCAAGCTATTTTAGCTTATACTACGCAATTCAATGCTCCCAAAGGGGATAGTGAGCCACAAACCTATATTTCAACTCCTGAATTTTTTGATTTTATTGAAGCTCGTGCCAAAGAGTTTGGACATCAGATTGGAGCTATTTATGGCGAAGGCTTTACTACCAGCCGAATGATAGGGGTTAATTCGCTTTGGCATTTACGATAAAAGTTTCTTGCAGTTTTATTTGAAAATTTTGAGGAAATTGCAAATTTGCATAAATTTGGAAAACTCTTTTGAAAGAAAATCTGCTTGAAACAAGATGAAAACCTTTATCAGTCGTCTTTTACGCCTTTTTAGGTTCAATACGCAATCTTTTCAGGGGCGTATCGTGTTGAGCATTGCTGTTGCGGGTATTCTGATGATAGTGTTTGCTTATTTACTTATTGGGCGAATGGTGCAGGTTACCAAACGCAACGAAGCAATAGCTTCTACTTATCAGCCTGTAAAGGTGTATGCATTTGCCTGCTTTCAGGCGGTCAATCAGATGATTTCTATTTTGCAAAATAGTGTTTATGCTGCTGAACAACGCATTAGCTCTCGTACCAATGAAGAAATTTTAGATTTGTGGGAAAAAAAGGCTTTGGCATTCAACGATTCTTTGCAAAGAATAGTGGCAAAACGTAGCAATGAGCCCGAATTAGCTGTAACCTACGAGGCAATTGCTGATAGGCTTGCTAAAATGGATAAACTTGTCAAAGAAGCAATTGCTATCAACAAGAAAGGGCAAAGAAGCCCTGTTTATTATTCTGATAGAGTAGATATTTCTGATACTACGGCTATCAAAGCTAATAAGGCGGTTACTTTTTATGATGATGCTCTTGCCTTTTTGCTTGCTAATGAAATTACCCGCTTGCAAAAGGAGTTAGACGTATATTTTTCGCAACTTATCGGCTTTAATGATAAAGCCACCGAAAAACTTTACGTAGATATAGGGCAAGAAAATCAGTTTTTTACACTTTTTCAGGTAATTGTTTTTCTCATTACGGCGGTGGCTTTGGTAGCTCTTATTTTCTTGCTCAATAGCCATATCGGAAAAAATCTGGAACGGGTGGATATTTTTACCGAAGAACTTGCCGAAGGGGGCTTACCCGAAACTTTGCACACCCAAGTAAGCGAGCTAGAACCTATCACTCGCAATCTGAACATTCTGACCAAAAACCTCCAAAATTTGCGAAAATATGCTATTAGCGTAAAAGAAGGAAGATATGATGCGGAGTTGAATGTTTTTGAGGGTAAGGGAACTTTTGGGGAGGCAATTGCTCAGATGCGAGAAGGACTTTTGAAGGTATCGGAAGAGGAGCGTATTCGTACTTGGCGGAACGCAGGTATTGCCAAATTTAGTGAAATCTTACGCCGTGAAAGTAATAACTTGGAAAGGCTTTCAGAAGAGCTTATCGGCGAACTTGTAAAATATGTAGGAGCTAATCAGGGAGGAATTTTTATTGTAAATGACACCAATCCCAACGAACACTTTTTAGAGCTTGCCGCCGCTTATGCATACAATAAAAAGAAATTCATTGAGAAGAAAATCCTGAAAGGGCAAGGTTTAGTAGGTAGAGCGTGGATAGAAGGTTTGCCGATTTATTTGAGTGAAGTACCCAATGATTACATTGAAATAAGAACAGGTTTAGGTGGGGCAAATCCGAAGTTTATATTTATTGTACCACTCAAAATCAATGAGCAAGTAGAAGGGGTGATGGAGTTGGCATCTTTTCACGAATTTGAGGATTATCAGCAAGAATTTATTAAACAGATAGCCGATAGTGTAGCTTCTACTTTTTCAAGTACCAAAGTAAACCGCCGAACCCAGCAACTTTTGGAAGAGTCGCAAAGAATAACTACTCTAATGAGAGAAAAAGAAGAAGAATTACGCCAGAATATTGAGGAATTACAGGCTACCCAAGAAGAAATGCAACGCAACCAAAGAGAACTTTCTGAAAAAGAAGGTAATATGCGTGCATTGCTGGATAATGCTTCCGATGCTATTATGGCATTCAACCATAAAAGGCAAATCACGGTTATCAATAAGGCTATGAAGAATCTTTACGAGTCGGTGGGTGTGTATCTGGATACAGGTAGAATTATTGATGATGCCTTTCCGGGCAAAACCTATGAGCAAATGATGGAGGAAATCAAGAGAGCCTTGTCGGGAGAGCGTTTCAAAACTAGTGCTACGGTTACTATTCGTGGCGTTACGTATTATTACGATATTCTTTACAATCCTATTTACAATGAAAGACAAAGGGTAGTGGGGGCTTCGGTATTTGTTACTGATGTTACCCAACAACGCACCGCCGAAATAGAGCTTAAAATGAAAGAGGCAAATTTACAATCGCTCATCAACAATACCGAAGATTCCATTATGGCGATTGATAAAAACTATAACTTGTTAGTTTTTAATGAAGTTTTCAGAAAAAGGCGTAAAGAATACAACTTCAAGGAAGGTGATAATATTTTTACCACCATACCCGAACATTTGCACGAGGAATGGAAAAAATATTACGATAGAGCCTTATCAGGTGAGCGTTTTGAAAAAGTTATTAAGAGAGATTTGGGCAATAAAAAAATTCAGTATCGCGAACACTCTTTTAACCCAATTTTCAATGAAAAAGGGGAGGTAATAGGTATTTCTGTTTTTGCCAAAGATATTACCGAAGCCAAACTCGCCGAAGCCGAAAACCAAAGAATTATGGCTACTCTTTTTGAAAAACAAAAACAAGACAAAAAACGGATTGAAGAACTTGAAAAACAGCTCAAAGAATTGCAAGAAATGTTAGAAACCAAAACTTCCTAAAAGCCTGGGCGTAAAATAGAAACGGGAAATAAGAAGCAGGAAACAAGAATTTAATTGGATTTAGGCAGAAGGAACGCCTTAATCTCACTCAAACCATAAATTTTTGAACCTTCAAACCCTTGATTTTGAACGTAAATATTTACAATTATGCGAAAAATTTTTGCCTTCAGCCTGCTTATTTTGGCTCATAGTATTTTTGCCCAAAAAAAAGATAGTTTGGTGCTTATACAAACCGATTACGGCGATATGCTTTTTTTACTTTACCAGCAAACACCCAAGCACCGAGCAAATTTTTTGAAACTTGTTCGTGAAAAATTTTATGATGGTTTGCTTTTTCATCGGGTTATTAAGGATTTTATGATACAAGGAGGCGACCCGAATTCTAAAAACGCCAAACCCGGTGAAATGCTCGGTATGGGTGGCTTGAATTATCGTATTGATGCTGAACTTCGTCCAGAACTTTTCCATAAAAGAGGGGCATTGGCAGCGGCACGCGACAATAATCCACAAAAGGCTTCTAGTAGCTGTCAGTTTTATATTGTGCAGGGTAGAACCTTTACCGATGAAGAGTTAGATGCTCTTTCTGCAAAAATACAGGTCAAATTCCCCGTGGAGCATCGCGAGTTTTACAAAACTAAAAAAGGCACACCTCATTTAGACCAAAACTACACGGTTTTTGGAGAGATGTTAGAGGGTTTTGAGGTTTTAGAGAAAATCATTGCCGAACCTACTGACTCTCGCGACCGACCCCTGAAAGATATACGAATGAAAGCCTCTATCAAAGTAATGAAACGCAAAGAAGTTACAAAAAAATATGGCTTTCAGTACCCTGAAAAGCCTTCTAAAAAAAAGAAAAAAGCAAAGCCCCAAGAGGAATAGAGTTCAGATTTGCGTGCAATCAATAGCAGTAATTTCGTGAATCCATTTAAGACTTCGGAGGTATTCAAGCGTGAGAGGGCGAATAGGGCTATCCATTTCGTAAAAGTGGCAAGCCAAATCATTTTTCCCTTTCCTTGAAACCGAAGCAGTAGCGATATTGCACTCATCTTGGGCTAAAATATTGGCTATGAAAGCAAGTTTGCCTTTGGTGTCTTCGGCAAGAACAATAAGCGTATGCATTGAAGCTGAAATATCAGCCCGAAAGCCATTGTAGGAAGCAATATTGATAATTCCCCCGCCTCGGCTTTCGCCAATTACTTCAATTTGTCTGCCTTCGGCTTCTAATTCCAGTTTCACGGTATTAGGGTGATATAAAGAGGCATTGCCTACGGCTTTGAAGGTATATTCAAAACCTGCTTCTTTGGCAAAATCAAAAGAGTTTTTGATGCGTGTATCGTCAGTGGCAAAGTCCATTAGTCCTGCAATAATTGCTCTATCGCTCCCGTGTCCTTCATAGGTTTGGGCAAAAGAATTGTAAAAAGTGATAATCGCTTTTTGGGGAGTTCTGCCTAAAATTTTATGAGCTACCCTGCCAATACGTACTACGCCTGCTGTATGCGAGCTGGAAGGACCAATCATTATAGGTCCTATCATATCAAAAATGCTACTGCGTTCATTCATAAGCCAAAAAATCTGATTGCGTTGGAATGTTGTAAAGTTAGCAATTTTTTGCTAAATCTCAAAACCTGAAATTGTAAGTGAGAGTAGGAATAATGGGGAAAAGAGCGAGCTGTCGGGCTCTGAACTGCGTGAAAAAGTTGATTTGGGCATTTTCTTCGGTAGGTTCGTAGTAAATCACAAAGGCATTGCGGCGGTTATAGAGGTTGTAAATGCTAAAAGTAAGGTCAGATTCGCCCCATTTGGGTTTGAATTTGCGTATAATGTTCAAATCGGCTCGGTGATAGGCAGGCATTTGATAATTGTTTCTTTCGCCGAAGTCATTTCCCAAAAGAAAATTTGCTCCATTTACCCCCTGTACGCCAAATCTGCCCTGTGGGATAGTTACCCAATTATTATTACCAAAAACCCAATTAAAAGCAAAAGTCCATTTTTCATTGAGTTTGTACATAAGCACAAGGGCAATATCGTGGCGTCTATCATAACGAGGATAAAAGGCTTTTCCAAAGTTGATAGGGGCATTATTGTTGGAAGAATCGGCAAACTGACGTTTCGTCCAAGAAAGCGTATAACCGAGCCAGCCTGTGAACTTCCCTGCTTTTTTTTCTATGTAAAACTCTAATCCATAGCTCCAACCTTTGCCGAATACAAATTCGCCATTGAGGTTATCGTTAAGGAAAAGATTAGCCCCATCGCGAAAATCAATTTGGTTTTTCATTTGTTTGTAATAGGCTTCGGCGGTGAATAGTAGTTCATCATTTTTGAACAAATGGCTTACCCCTGCTGTTACTTGTCTTGAAAGTTGCGGTCTGACTACTTCATTAGAAGGATACCAAATATCTGTGGGTAAAGTAGCCCCCGAATTAGAAAGCAAATGCACATATTGATACATTTGGGCAAAGCTGGCTTTTAAGGACGTTTTTTCATTTAGTTTGTAACGAAAGGCTGTACGAGGTTCAAGACCTGCATAAAAAGTTTGATTTTGCACGAATCCTGACCCCCTTACACCTGCATTTAGTCGCCATTTTTCATTCAGTTTTATGTCGTCGTTGAAATAAATGCCCATTTCGGTGGCTTCAAAAGTATTGCCCGAATTGAAATTCACTCGGTTATCATCACTGGCAAAGCGTATGCGAGCCACGCCAAACTGATGATGTATGGCTTGAGCTCCGAAGCGAATATGATGTTTTTCGCTATGCAGATAGTCAAAATCAGTTTTGAAGTTGTAGTCTTTGATGTTGGAGCCAATATTGAAAATAAAAGAAGCAAAGCGGTTGCGAATTTTGTACTGATAGTCAGAATAAATTGCGGTAGTATTCAGGAATAGTTTAGGGCTAAAAATATGATTCCAACGCACCGTAGCAGAGCTATTACCCCAATCAAAATCAAAGTTAAAATTACCCTGATTGCCAGCAAACTTAAAAACATCTCTGCCGAAATAACCGCTCACAAAAATCCTATCTTTTTGGCTAATTTCGTAATTGGCTTTGAGGTTCAAATCATAAAAATAATAGTCAGGAATAGGGTTGTAGTTGGGTTTGCCTTCGTTGGCTTTGTTGATTTGGCGAGTAATAATATCAAAATACGTCCTTCTGCCCGAAACTATAAACGAAGATTTACCCTTTTGAATAGGACCTTCCAGCGTGAGCCTTGATGAAATCAGTCCTACGCCGCCTGTACCTGAAAAGCGGTTTTTGTTGCCTTCACGCATTTTAATATCCAGCACGGAAGAGAGCCTACCCCCATATTGAGCAGGGAAATCGCCTTTGTAGAGTTCTACATTTTTGATAGCATCAGAATTGAAAATGCTAAAAAAGCCAAACAGATGAGCGGCGTTGTAGATAAGTCCTTCGTCCAAGAGTATTAAGTTTTGGTCGGGTCCGCCGCCGCGAACATACAAACCCGCCGAAGCCTCCGAACCTGATTTTACACCCGGTTTGAGTTGCAAAACTTTGATAAGGTCTGTTTCACCAAAAACCACAGGCACAGTTTTGATTTCCTTGTAATCTAACTTTTCCACACTCATTTGCGTTTTTTCTACGGCATCTTTGAACTTATCTTCACCAACAACCTCAATCGCTTCAATTTGCTCTTGGGCTTGGTCGGTTTGCAAAAGAATATTGAGTGTGAGGTTTTTGGATAGAAAAATTTTTTGTGTGTATTCGGCATAGCCTACAAAGTTCGCTTTCAGAATAATGGTGTCGTTACTGATAGGAATTTCCAGAGCATAGTAGCCATAAGCATTGGTAAGAATACCTACTTTGCTTTTGGCTTCCCAAACCGATGCCCCGATGAGGTCTTCGCCTGTGGCGGCATCGCGTACATACCCGCTAATGGTGAATTTATTTTGTGCGAAAAGAGGGGAAGCGAAAAAAAATAATACGCTGAATGCGATAAATAGATTTTTCATAGCTTGCTTTTTGCAAAAAACGGCTAAAATTGCTGTTTTGTTACAAAGATACGCATAAAATTTCTAATTTAGTGCAAAATTTCAGCTATGCAAGAAAAGAAAGTTTGGGTGCAAAATTTGCTTCAAAATGGTCTTGAAGCTATTATTTTTGATTTAGGCGGGGTTATTATTGATATTGACTTCAACCTAACCATCAAAGAATTAGAAAATTACACTACTCATCAATTTGGCGAAGGTGAGTACTTGACCAAACACCCCATTTTCTATGAATTTGAAACGGGTAAAATAGGAGAAATTACCTTTTTTACAGAAATTCGGAAAATTTTTGGCTTAAATGCCACTTTAATAGAGCTTGAACAGGCGTGGAATGCCTTACTTTTGGATATCCCACAAAAAAGGGTAGATCTGCTCAGAAAGTTGCAGAAAGAGTTACCTACTTTTATTTTGAGCAACACCAATCCTACGCATTTGGAGGAGGTTGAAAATATTTTGCGAAGACAAACCGATGCACAGACTTTGAAAAACTTAGTGAAAAAGCCTTACTATTCGTTTGAGGTAGGTAAAGCCAAACCTGAAACTGCCATTTATGAAATAGTACTCAAAGAAAACAAACTCAATCCCGAAAAAACGCTTTTTATTGATGATAGCTTGCGTAATTTGGAAGGGGCTAAAAAAGTTGGTTTGCAGACCTTGCATATTACTCCTTTTGCAGAAGATATTTGCGATTTTTTTAGCGAATACTCCAAAAAATAGCCCAAAAAGCACTTAAAAAAGCAGTTATTTCACCCCAAAAGATTTTTTCTTGTAAAACATTAAAAGAACTTTGGTTTTTAGAGTTTTGAGATTTTACTATTTTTCCCTTTTGCAAGGAAAGTTCCTCATTATTTTCTTGTTGATAGCTATTTTGAGAGTTTTCTGAAACTTTTCTTTCAAGCTCTGCGAGTATTTCTTTGAGTTGTTTATTTTCTTGCGTTAGGTTGCGGTTACGAGTTTGTAGCCATTTGTTTTGTTGGTTGAGCTTTTTGTTTTGTTCTTGTAAGGTTTTGTATTCAGGGTGATTATCCAAAAGATTTTGCACTTCTTTGAAAGAATAAAATCTTTCAAGACCGCAAACAATGCACTTTTGGCTATCGCTGTAATTAACGGTTTCGCAAGAAATACAAAGCCAAGACATAGCAGTTGGGTTCTACTTGTAATTGTGTAGAAAACAATAATCAGAAATCAAGATATTTAGACATTACTAAACTTTACCAACCGTGCAAAAGGAAAAACACACCTGCACCTACCAAAAATCCTGCAATAGCAATCAGCGACATACGTTTCAGATACCACGTAAAGGTAATATCTTCCATACCCATAGCGGCAACGCCTGCCGCCGAGCCAATAATGAGTATGCTTCCGCCTGTACCTGTGGAATAAGCTGTGAGTAGCCAAAATTTACTATCCATAGGAAACTGCTCCATAGAATACATATTCTGAACCGCCGCAAGCAAAGGCACATTATCCACTACCGAAGAAGAAGCCCCAATAATAAGAGAAATGAGGTTAAAATCCTTGACGGCATTCGTTACTATTTCAGAAAAATTAGTGAGAATGTGGGTAGATTCCAAAGCCCCTACGGCAAGTAGTATCCCCAAGAAAAACAGGATACTGGAAGTATCAATGCGTGAAAGGGCGTGAGCCACAGAAAGGGGACGGCGGCGTTCATCATCTTTATTGCTATGGATAACTTCGGAAATAACCCAAACCAAACCCAGCCCCAAAAGCATACCCATAAAAGGAGGTAATCCTGTGAGTGTCTTGAAAATAGGTACCATTATCAATATTCCCACCCCCAGTGTCAGCATAGTTTTCCCGTCAGGGTTGGCTTCTTCGTTTTTTTCGCTAAATTGTTGAATTTCTTGTTTGGGAAGTTTGAACTGATAATAGATAAGAGGCGTAAGGGCACAAGCCAAACTTGGTAAAAATATTTCGGTAATTACTGCTCCTGCCGAAACTTGCCCTTTTATCCAAAGCATTGTAGTAGTTACAGCACCTATCGGCGACCATACCCCCCCCGCATTGGCACAAATCACCATTACACCTGCAAATAAAAGCCTTTGTTCTTTGTCTTTGACAACCTTTCGCAAAATAGAAACCATTACAATTGCGGTAGTAAGGTTATCTATGATTGCCGCTAAAAAAAACGAAATCAGGCTCATTACCCAAAGCAAACGCTTATTATTTTTGGTATTGATTTGATTTTTAACAATATCAAAGCCATCGTGAGCATCTATGAGTTCTACGATGGTCATAGCTCCTAAAAGAAAAAATAAAATTTGTGAAATTTCTGCCAAATGATGGTATAATTGTTCCTGAACAAGTTGTTTGTTATCAGCAGCTACGATATAAATAGCCCAACAGATAATACCCGCCAGCAAAGCAGGGGCAGTTTTATTGAGGCGAATATTATGCTCCAAGGCTATCAGTAAATAGCCAATACAAAAAATAACGATAATAGCAGTAATCATTGCTTGGTTGAGTTAAAATTTCCGCAAAACTATGGAATATTAACGAGAAAGCAAGGATTTTGTTGTTGAAAAAAGATAGGCAGAGTAGCGAAAAACACTCAGTAAGGCAATTTTACACAAAAAGCACTGCCTTTTTCAGGTTCGCTTTGAAGGGTAATAGTGCCTTGCAACTGCTCTACGGCTTTACGAACAATATACAGCCCCAACCCATTGCCTTGCGAATAGGTGCTGGCACGAAAAAACATCTGAAAAATTTTCTGATGATACTGTTCGGGGATACCAATACCATTATCAGTTATGCGTATGCAAAGTTGATTTTCTTGTCTGAATACTTCTATTTTTACCCAAGCACCTTCGGGGCGAGCAAAAATAAGGGCATTTTCAATGAAATTGTGCAAAATGGCTTTTATGGCTTCTTTTTCGGCATAAAAATCTAAACGAGGCTCTATTTGTTTAATGATTTCTACCTTTTTCTGTGCTATCAACCTTTGAAGTAAAAGCAATACTTCGCTAAGAATTTCCTCAAAATCAATGAATTTTTTTTCGTTAATTTGATTGTGAATGGCACTGATGCTAATAAGTTTACGAAGCATTGCGTCCATTCCCAGCACAGTATCATTGATGTACCCTAATATTTCTTGCATTTCTTGGGACGGGTTTTGCATCTTAGCAAGCTCTAAAAGTCCTAAAATATTAGTGAGTGGGCGGCGTAAGTCGTGAGCCGAATGATAAAAAAAAGTATCTAACTCTTCGTTGATAGAAATAAGTTTGGCAGTGGTTTGGTTAAGATTTTCAGTTCTTTGCTTGACCAAATCCTCCAAACCTTGATTAAGATATTGTATAGAAGCATATTGAGCCTGCAATTCCTGATTTTGCTCACGTATGATTTCTGCTTGTGATCTAATTTCCTCATTCTGTTGGATAATCTCATTATTCAATTTTACTAAATACTCATTAGCTTCTTGCAAGAGCTTTTCGGAGCGTTTGCGTTGTAAGGCTTGATAGGTAAGCGAGAGAAAAGTACCAATACTTACTCCAAAAAAAATCTCATCAGGAAGCCAAATTCGCATATTATATTGCTCAAAGCAGATGATACCTGCCAATTTGCCACCCATAAAGAAAGGTACATCTAACAGGGATTTAACCCCCATAGGTTTAAGATAAATTTCGGTAAGTTCATAAGTAGCGGGATTATTGAAAGCATCGTTGGCGACAATAATATTTTCATTTTTGAGAATCTCAAAGTAAGTGGGAAAGTCCTTCATATACAAGGTATTAGCCTTAATATCTTTGATGCTGATGTGTTTTTGGGCTTTATAGTCGTACATCTCTATGCATTGTACTATGCCTTGGTTCTCGTCATATGCCCAGATACTAATCAAATCTGCACCAATAAGTTGATGTAAATTTTCGGTAATCAGTGGCAAAGCTTCATTCCACAAACCTTCTACAATAATTGGGTGATTGAGCAGATATTTGAGAATTTTTATACCCTCTTCGTGCTTTTGGGTGAAGCGTTGGATACGCTTTTCAGCTTGATTAAATTGCTCTACTTGCCATTTCACAATGGTTCGTAGTACGCTATCGTCGTGAATATTAGCTACATTTTGGCTAAAATAGGTTTTTACGCTATTATCCTTGAAACGGAAAAACTGCTCATCTTTTTCAGTAAATTGTTCTACAACGCCTTCACGGATAGCCTCAGCAAGGGCATCTAAATTTTCTTTTTTGGTATAAAGCTCGGCAAGCATAGCCGCATTGAACCTATCTCCCATTAGCGAAGCTATAACAAGTAAATCAAAGCAAACAGGGGAAAGGCGTTCAATATAATTCATAAAAAAATGTGGTGTAGTAATTGTTTTTTGAGCGAAAATATACAAAAAACCTTAAAATCCAAAATTTTGGAAATTCGTTTTACATCTCTTGAACGATTTTTTTTGAACAAACTTGATTTTTTACTTGTTTTTTGAGAAAATGCTTGCTACTTTCGCTCAAAAATTAGTAGTATGGAAAAAATATATACCCCTTCTGATTATTTGCCTATCCTGATACAATTGGGTTTAGCTTTGGGTTTTGTAGTAGTTACAATGGCTGCTACTCATTTTTTAGGTCCCAGACGCAAAGGTAAAAATAAGGATATAGCCTTTGAGTGTGGCATTGAATCCGTAGGAGATGCTCGTACGCCAATTTCTATCAAGTACTTTTTAGTGGCTATCTTGTTTGTGCTTTTTGACGTAGAAATTATTTTTATGTATCCTTGGGCGGTGAATTTCTTGGATTTGGGTTGGTTTGGTTTTTGGGAAATGCTTACATTCGTGGGCTTGCTTTTGGTTGGCTTTTATTATATCATCAAACGTGATGTTTTGAAGTGGGAATAAATTCATTTTTTTTGCTTGAAATTCAAATTTAGAAAACTATGGTTAAAATTGTAGATAAACCCGAAGGTTACGAAGGACAAGGCTTCTTTGCCACACAATTTGATAAAATTATTGGTTTAGCTCGTGCTAACTCGCTTTGGCCCCTACCTTTTGCTACTTCTTGCTGTGGCATTGAGTTTATGAGTACAATGGCTTCTACATACGATTTGGCTCGGTTTGGTTCGGAGCGTCCCAGTTTTTCACCAAGGCAAGCCGATATGCTCATAGTAGCAGGTACAATAGCTAAAAAAATGGCACCTATCTTAAAGCAGGTGTATCAGCAAATGGCAGAACCTCGTTGGGTGCTTTCAGTGGGGGCTTGTGCTTCCAGTGGAGGCATTTTTGATACTTATAGCGTTTTACAGGGTATTGATAGGGTCATACCTGTTGATGTGTATGTGCCTGGGTGCCCGCCTCGCCCCGAGCAAATTTTAGAAGGTATTATGCAGTTACAGGAACTTGCAAAAAATGAATCTTTAAGACGCCGTAATAGCCCTGAATACAAGGAACTGCTCGCCTCGTATAATATTTTGGTGCAGTAATAAGATTGAAATTTGCCTAAAAAAAGACCTACAAGAACTTTGTTTGTTTCTTGTAGGTCTAAAAGTTTATATCAGAAATGCTTGCAACACTTTCTTTTTCGCCAAATAATAAATGGAAAACAGCCTTACAGATTGGTTTGGGGCTATTGCTCTTGATTTTTTTGGGTTGGTTGCTCTTTGATGTTTGGCGATATTTGCTTATTTCACTCGTCATAGCCACTATTTTACGTCCTTTGGTAGATTACATCTCTGAAATTTATGTTTTTAGAGTAAAAATTCCTCGTGTGCTTGCCGTGTTGGTAGCAATGGTGGCGATGGTAGCTTTTGTTACGCTTTTTGTACGATTGTTTTTTCCGCTTATTTCTGACCAACTTCGGCTCTTACGCTCTATTGAGCCTAATGTTTTGAGCTTGCAAATTACGGAACCAATTGAAAATTTAGAGAATTTTCTCATAGAAGAGCTTAAAGTAAATGCTCAAAAAGGATTTATTTTAGAAGAGTTGAATACGATTCTAAAAACATTTCTTGAAAAGTTTGATATTGCAGGTATGTTAAATAGTTTGGTTGGGGTGGCAGGTTCGGTGTTTGTGTATTTGCTTGCTATTACTTTTATGACTTTCCTTTTGCTTTATGAAAAAGGGCTTTTTCGTAAAATGGTAATTTCTGCTATTCCTAATCGTTATTTTGAGGTACTCATTACGGCTTTTTACAAAATAGAACATTTACTTTCCAACTACTTGCGTGGTATTCTGATAGAAACTTTGGCGGTTTTCACTATCTATGCAGTAGGAGGGATTTTACTCAATATTCCTTACGCTCTCACGATTGCGGCACTAGCGGCTTCTATCAATTTCATTCCTTATTTAGGACCCTTTTCGGGATTTGCTTTTGGTATCTTGGTAATAGTAACAAATAGTTTTTCTGTTCCTGATTTTCCACTTTCGCTCAAACTTATTAAATTTATTTCGCTGTTTTTTGCAGTTCGTTTGATAGACGATATTTTTTTACAACCTTTTATTTTTTCTAAAAGTGTAAAGGCTCACCCTTTGGAGATTTTTATTGTGATTTTTTCGGGGGCAAGTCTTGCAGGAGCAGTGGGTATGATTGTGGCAATTCCTACTTATACCATTATCAAGGTGAGTATTAAGGAATTACGTAAAGGCTTCAGACGTTACAGGAGTTTTAGGTAATTGTGCTTAGAGGCAAGAAACAAGAAAAAGGAAACATTCTTACTTATTTCCGGGTGTTGAAAAAAATTCTAATTTTATGAGAAAGAGTTTCAGAATTTCTTTTTTTACTTTTTTCCTTATTTTTTGGGGGGCTACTCTTTTTGCTCAAAAAGATGAAGCCTCTCTTGAAAAAATCTACAATGATGCTCTCAAAAGTTTTGATAAAAATGATTATCAGCAGGGCTATAAATTACTTGATGAGTGTTTGAAGCAAGATTCGCTCTGGCACAAGGCTCTGTATGCCCGAGCTTTTTATCAGCTTCAAGAAGGCAAAAATCAAGAAGCGGAACGTAGTTTTTCTAAAATTATTCGTTACTACCCCACGGATATAGATGGTTTTCTGGGCAGGGCAGAAGCCAGAGCTAACCAGCAAAGATTTCCACAGGCTTTCAAAGATTTGGAAAAAGCACTAAAAATGGATAGCACTCATTTAGGAGCTATTTATCAGATGGCTTTTACACATTTTAAGGCAGATAACCCTAAAATGGTACAAGCATATTTGGATAAAGGGCTTACCTATGCTCCTGAAAACATACAATTCTTACTACTAAAAGCCTTGACCTACCAAACCTACAAAGAATTTAGCCAAGCAGAAAACATCTTGCAAAAAGTGCTAAAAAAAGAGCCTGAAAACATAGAAGCTCAAAAAATAAAAGCATTAATTGCTTATGAAAGAGGTAGTTACAAAGATGTCATTCGCACTTATGAGCAGATTTTGAAAAAAAATCCGAATGCTTTTACCGAAGAAGATTTTTATTATTGGTCAATGGCTCTCTATAAAACGAAAAGCTATAAACAGGCACTTTCTATCATTCAAAGCATCAAGGAAATTCAAAATTCAGAGCTTTATTATGTACAAGCCTTGTGTCTTTTTCAGCAGAAAAAATATACAGAGGCTTGGGAAGCAATGCAAAATGCCGAAAAATTGGACGATAGCTTTCCTGCTGAGTTTTATTACGATAAGGCAATTATGGCTCATTACGCTAAGAAAGCTCAATCAGCGAGGGAAAATTATCTCAAAGCTCTTGTCCTGATGCCTGAAATTTATTTGTTACGCAATGATAAAGACGAAAAAGTAGAAGTTTTAATGAATGCTAATTCTATTTTTCAGAGAGAATTTTCTCAAAAATTTTTGGATAGCGTTTTAGTTACAGCGTACCAAGAGCGAAGTTTGAATGTTTTGGAAAATGATAAAACCAACGAAGCCCTCAAAGATATTGAAAAGGCTTTGGCGATAGATAGCCTCAACTCCAAATCTTACACAATTCGGGGGATAACCTACGCCTTAATGGGGAAATTTCAAGATGCCAATCGTGATTTTGAAAAAGCTGAGAAACTGCCCAAAGAGCGAGATTTGGGGTATTTGTACCTGATGAGAGGACTTGCCGCTGCCGAAGCTCAAAACATAGGACAAGCCGTTTTTTATTTGGATAAAGCCATCAGCCACAGCCCTTTACAAGCCAACTATTATGCCGAAAAAGCCCATTTGCTTTTTGAAATAGGCGATACAGAGGGGGCTTTCAAATGTATTGATAAGGCAATTGTTCTTGCCCCCAAAGAAGTAGATTATCGTTTGGATAAAATCAATTTTTTACACGAAGAAGAACGTTACGATGATTTGCTCAAAGAATGTGAGCGGGTGCTTGAAATAGAGCCTGATGCAGTGCAGGTTTATTATTTCAGGGGAATGGCTCATTGGGCAAAGAAAAACAAAACTCAAGCTCGCAAAGATTTAGAGTTTTTTTTGCAATACTACCCCGATGATAAAGATGCCCAAAAAGCTCTTAAACTCTTAGACTGAAAACTTTGTCAAGCCGTAAATTGTTATTATTTTTGTAGAAATTCCTTTTTAGATATGGATTTGCTTGAAAAAGTAGAAAAAGCTCTCAATCAGATTCGTCCTTATTTAGAGGCAGATGGAGGCAATGTCCGTATTTTGGAAATCACAGACAATGGTATTTTGAAGTTGGAATTTGTAGGTTCGTGTGGAAATTGCCCTATGTCGGAAATGACTTTCAAGGCGGGTATTGAGGCTACTATTCGTCAGGAAGTGCCTGAAATTAAGGCGATTGAGGCGGTTAATTTAACTACTGCTATCTGATGAGTGATACCGACCTAATGCAAAGGGTTTTGCAATTAGCAACACTTGGTACGGGTTCGGTTGCTCCTAATCCTTTGGTTGGGTGTGTAATTGTTTATCAGGATAGAATTATCGGAGAAGGTTGGCACAAAGAATATGGAAAATCTCACGCCGAAGTGAATGCAATTGCTTCTGTAACTCATCTTGAATTACTTGCGGATAGTACTTTGTACGTTAATTTAGAGCCTTGTTCGCATTTTGGTAAAACCCCTCCTTGTGCTAATTTAATTGTTGAAAAGAAAATTCCACGTGTGGTCATTGCTAATCTGGATAGCAATCCATTGGTAGCGGGCAGAGGTGTACAAATCTTAAAAAATGCAGGTATTGAAGTAAAAGTAGGGGTTTTAGAACAGGAAGCTCGTTATTTGAACAGGCGTTTTTTTACTTTTATGGAAAAAAAACGTCCGTATATCATACTCAAATGGGCTGAAACTGCCGATGGTTTTATAGCTCGCAAAGATTTTAGTTCCAAGTGGATTAGCAATATTCACAGCCGAACATTGGTGCATAAGTGGCGTTCGGAGGAGCAAGCCATAATGATTGGTACAAATACCGCTTATTACGACAATCCGCAATTAAATGTAAGAGAATGGATAGGCAGAAACCCTATTCGTATTTTGATTGATAAAAACCTGAACCTTCCGCTTACGCACCATATTTTTGATGGCTCACAGCCTACTTTTTGCTATAATTTGCAAAAAAGTGAAACTTCAGCCAATTTACATTTTATTCGTTTGGATAAAGATTTTTTCTTAGAAAATCTTTTGCAAGACTTATTTGAACGAAAAGTTCAATCGGTTTTGGTAGAAGGGGGAGCGAAATTGCTTCAGAGTTTTATTGAAAAAAATCTTTGGGACGAGGCAAGGGTATTTGTTTCGCAAGTAAGATTTGAGGAAGGTATTTCAGCCCCCAAATTACCTTTTTCGGCTAAGAAAGTTCAAGATGTGCAAGGGGATAAGCTATTTTTATATGAGAATCATTTTGTTGGGAAATGAACAATTTTTGTCCGATTGCGGACACTCTTTGCCCTTTTTTCAAGATAAAATTCATTTTTTAGTAAAATAGAAGGGTTTTGGGGGTTTGGCACAAAAAATGCTTTTTATATGGCAAACCATTACAACTATGAAGCGTCTTAATCAAGAGCAAAGTCAAAACTTAATATTTTTCAAGTTTTTTGCAGTTATTCTTATCAGTATTTTTCTTTGGAAATTGGGTGAAAGTTTTTGGAAGACACACCAAGAAATCTCTTTTCAAAAGCCTTTCCAAGAAAAAATGACAGAAAGAGTGCAAGAACTTACGCCTCTTTCTGCCATTTGGCAATTTCTTGGCTCACTTCTGTCACGCTAATAGCATTGATACAGGCACAGAAATTGCTTTTTCGGCAGGCGGAGCATTCTTTGGAAAGCACTAAAACTTTTGCCTTTTTACCAATGGGTTGCCAACGCCCAGGATGCATAGGGCGTATGGGCGGGTAAATTCCCAAAGCATATTTTCCCAAAGCCGCCGCAATATGGAGCGGTCCTGTACTGCAAGCTACAATTCCTTCTACCGCTCCAATAAAAGCGATTAGTTCTTGTAATAAGAGTTTTCCTGTGAGATTTTTTACGTTGGGTAGTTCAAAAATTTGAGGTTTTTGGGCTAAAACCAACTCTCCTTCTGCTTGTGTACCTGTAATAAAAAACTGCTTATCGGAATTTTGTTTGGCAAGGGCATAATAATTATCTAAATGCCACTCTCTTGCCGAACCCTTGGATTTAGGATGTAAAATAATATTCACTTTTTCCTGCGAAAGCAGGTTTTGCAAATTTTCGGGCAATTGAGGAGTTTTCAAGCCATACCAATCCTGAATAAGCCCGAAATTAGGTTCTAAAAACAAATCTAAACCTTCTAAAAGTTTGAAATTGAGCTGTGCCTCGTGAAGGTTAGAATTTTTCCGAGAAAAACTTACTTTCTTATTGCAATACAACCAATGCCACCACCTATGGCTTGTTCCTATGCGTGTGGGTATTTTCGTCTTTTTAGCAATTTGGGCAATTTCTACATCAGGGAAAACAAACAAAATAGCATCTGCATTTTCTTGGGCAAGCAAATTCGGATTGGCTAAAATCGCTTCTTTGGCAAGGAATTTATCTACATACACAGAACTTTCTATGATGGCTTGGGTATAATTTTTACCTATAAAAACAACTTGGTTATCAGGGTTTTGCCCTTTGAAAAAGCCCGCAAGAGGGAGGGTTAAAACTACATCTCCCAAATTATCGGTACGGCTGATAATAATTTTCATTGAAAAGCATTTTGAAAGGCAAAGGTAGCAAAGATTTTTATTTATTGAGTGTGCCGTTCAGGATAACGGATTTGGTTTCATCGGGATCTATGAGTTCTACACCTGCTACAATGGATTTTGCCGAAATCATTTTTAGGTCTTTGACTTCAATTTTACGACTATCTTCTAAAAAATTGGGCTGTAAAGAATAGTAAAAAATTTTTCTACTGCCTTCCTTTTCCTGTATATGAAAAACGGCATATTGCTTGTTTTTGCGGAGTTCTAAAAGAAAAGCAGGATAAGCAATTGCAGAGCTATCGGGATAGTTGGCAATAAAAAAAGCATCTCGGTTAGAAGGATTGAGCCAATGTCTTAAAACTACGGTATAGTCGCCAGTTACGTAAATGCCTTGCACTTCACTATCTTTGATAAGACAGGAGGAAAAACTCAAACATAAAAGTAACCATATTGCGTAGAGTTTTTTCATTAAATTTTCTCTATAAATCTTGAAAAACAAAAATTGTAAAAAAGAGAGACGCTCTTTTACAAGAAACGTCTCTTTGCTGTTTTTTGTTCAATGAACGTTAGGTTATTTCGAGTTCTTTTTAGTATCTTTTTTATCGTTATTAGCAGGTTGTTGGGTATTAGTGTTTTCTTCAACTTTGGCTTCGGGTTTCATCAAATCTTCATCTTTTACATCAGGATTGATTTGATAAGGACGCAAAGTAGGTTTTCCATATTCATCTTTATCTTTGTAAAGTTTCATTCGGTTGCGAATGAGAAAATCTTCGTATGCTACTTTGAAAGCATCTACACTAGGTTCCATTGCAATAGCTTTTTCATAACTGGTAAGTGCATCAAGGAGGAAACCTTCTTGCTCAAAGATACCAGCTTCTACAATTTTACTCAAAGCAGTATTATCTTGCAATTCAGCGATAGCCTTTTTCACTCTTTCGTATTCTTCTCCTTCTCTTACAAAGTTAAGGGTGTAAAGTTTTCTATCTTTGGATTGCAATTCTTTTACAGAGGGTTGAACTACAAAACTACTATCGTGTTTAGCAATGCTGGAAAAATCAAGTTCAATAATGGCTTCTCCTTTTTCATCTGCAGTGGCTTGTTTTTCTAAAACAGGTCTATTTTTCATATCCAGAACACGTACAACATAAGTTTTAGATTTTTCTGAAAACTGTGAAATAGGGTTTTTGTAGAGGTGAAAAATAATTTTATCACCAAAAACTTTGACCTCTTGGGTTTCAGCATTGGGTTTGTGAGCAAACAAAATCAAATTGGGGGAAGGATTGGCTCTTTCTACGGCTCCTGTCATTGCCATATACTTGCGATGATTTTGATTGATATCACGTCTATCAGCTTTGCTTATCTCACCCGCTACATAATTTACGTATTTAGCAGTGGTACTACTACCAGCACCGGCGGCTTTACCCGCAAGATCACTCACTTTGTAGCTTCCTGCTTGTTTGATTTCTACGGTTCTACCGCTACTATGCATAAGACCGATATAACTATCAGTGCCTACTACAATTACATCAGTGCTTTTAAGCGAACTACCACCCCAAAGTTTCTTTTGAGTGGCTTTGAGCTTCACATCACCCTTGGAGGCGAGTACCTTGAAAACTTCATCTTGCCCATAAGCTACACATACCATTGCAGAAAAGGCAAGCATCAAAGTAGTTTTTTTCAACATTTGAGCTAAATTTTTCATAAATTTTAGAATTTGTTTTGAAAATGCAAGGTTTTAGTTAAATTTTGTTTTTTCATTCATCTACGCCTAAAGTAGCTACTTGTTTTCTACGATTTCTCCTTAAATTTTGCCTGTAATCGTATATTTTTGCAACTACTCCATAATACACTTCTACAAAGTTGGGTATAAACACTATCGCCAAAAATCCTAAACTCCAATCTACGCGTAACTTTAATAAATCGAAGACTTCTATGATTATTAGAACTAATAAAAAACTTAACAAAAACTGTACCAAAATTGAAATTCCATCATACCAAAAATCTAATTTTGCGTGCAAAAACACAAAAAATGCCGTAACCAAATAAGCTATAAAGGCGGATATAAAATAATCTAACCAGTCAGGAGCTACATCAATATAATCCTCTAATAAAATCATAGCAATAATATTGGCGTGAATAATAATTCCATACATATCTCTTTCGGCTTTTCCTACATAATTCGGATTAAGTGGCGTGTAAAAGCGGTCTTCATCGGAGGTAACCTTATTGATGTCCTCAATTCCTGTAAATCCTAAAAGTACAATTTTATCTTTGAATAAGAGATTAAAATTTGAGGCAAGACTGCTATCGCCACTTTGGTAGGCATCGTACATTTCAAAAAGTTCTCCAAAATTTACATAGGAAAATTTATCATAATTACCGATATAATTGATATATTCTACTTCTTTTTTTCTTTCTAAAAATTTTGACGCTTTTTCGGGGGCATATATTTGAGCTAACTTTACCCCAAAAGCTAAATACTCTTTTCCGTTAAGCACTTCGCGAGCGGGGAAGGTTCTACAAGTAGCTAACCCCCCTGCCAAATCCTGCCTTTGGATTGCATCGCGGGTGGCTTCGGTAATCAGATTCACCAAAGCGGGTTGAGCATTTTTCATAAAATTAGGGTGCGAGGTTATGAGTGTATCAAAAGCAGGCTTGTAGTCATCATCATTAGTGTTAATAATTTTTTCGCGGGTAGCGGCTTTGAAGGAAATTTCAGCCGCCATTACTAAATTTTTGGTTTGTGAAAGAACTTCTGCCAGTTCATCGTTGATAGGCTTCATAATGCTATCGGTTTTATAGCTTTTGTAAAAGGCATCTATTCCTACACAGCGAGGCTTAAATTCGTTGATGATTTTTAGCAGTTCGGTAAGTCGTTTTCTACCTCCTTCGGCACCTCCGATATTAACAATGGTGATTGTATTAGCTATCTCTTTGAGCTTTTGGGAAGTTTGGCTTTCTTCATCACTGATAGAGGCTTTTTGTTCTTTATTTTTCTTGCCTCTTACTTGCGAGAAATAAATATCCGTTAAATCAAAGTCGCCAAACATTTTTTCCAAAGGGTTGAGAGTATCTAAATTTAAATTAATGTTGGCAACCAAAACAGAAATAAGCCCCGTGAGCAATAGTATCAAGAAAACATCTTTACTGAAAAAATATCTCAAAAAACCTTTCATAAATTTGGGAAGCCATTTTTTGTTTAATACTTTTGAATATTCAAAGGTAAGTAATTTTTGTAAAAAAATCAAATATTTTTTTGCCAATGCGAAAAAGATATTCAGCGGAAACTTACGTCAAAGGCATATTAGCAGGCGATAGGATAATTTTGGCACAAGCTATTACACTGATTGAAAGCACCCTACCACAAGACCAAAACCTTTCAGGTGAGGTTTTAGAGGCTATTTTACCCCATACGGGCAGGAGTATCCGCATTGGCATTACAGGCGTGCCCGGAGTAGGCAAAAGTACTTTTATTGAAAGTTTTGGATTAGAAATTGTAAGAAACACAGAAAAAAAATTAGCCGTTTTAGCCATAGACCCGAGCAGTCAGAAAAGTGGGGGAAGCATTTTAGGCGATAAAACCCGAATGGAAAATTTGGCTATGCACCCGCAAGTGTTTATTCGTCCTTCACCTGCGGGCAATTCTCTGGGAGGAGTAGCTCGCAAAACTCGTGAAGCGATGCTACTTTGCGAGGCGGCAGGCTTTGAGGTGATTTTTATTGAAACCGTAGGCGTAGGGCAATCAGAAACTGCCGTAAAAAGTATGACCGATTTTTTCCTTTTGCTTATGCTCGCTGGGGCAGGCGATGAGTTGCAGGGCATCAAAAGAGGTATAATGGAAATGGCTGATATGCTCGTAATTACCAAAGCCGATGGAGAAAACAAACACAAAGCTCTTGTAGCACAAAAAGAGTATCAGAGTGCCTTGCATTTGCTTAACCCTTCCCAAGAAATACCTGTGCTTACTTGTTCTGCTTTGCAGAATGAGGGTTTGGTTGAAATTTGGCAAAATATTCAGAAGTTTTTGCAAGAGGCAAAGCAAAATCATACTTTTGAACAAAAACGCCAAAATCAGCAATTACAATGGTTTCACGAACATCTGCGGGAAGGTATCTTGAACCTGTTTTATCAGAATTCTGTTTTCAAAGCAAAGTTGCAAGCCTTAGAAAAAAGCATTTTAGCCAACCAAAAAGAGCCTTTTCAAGCAAGTAAAGAATTGTTAGAAATCTGGAAAAACCAATAGCTCGGAAGGGTTTGAAAGGCTAAATTTTTTGACAATTCGCAATAGGTGCATTATCTTTACGCAAATTTCCATCAATGAAACAGCGTCTTATTTTGCTTTCTTTTGTGGTAAGCATCTTGCTGATGTTTATCAAATTCACGGCTTATTTTCTTACGAATTCTACCGCTATTCTCACAGATGCTTTGGAAAGCATTATCAATGTAGTGGCTTCGGGTTTTGCATTTTACAGCGTATATTTGGCTTCTTTGCCTCGTGATTTTGAACACCCTTACGGACACGGCAAAATAGAATTTTTTTCCGCAGGATTTGAAGGATCGCTCATTATCACAGCAGGTTTGGTGATTGTCTGGCAAGCTATTATGGGCTTTTTATATCCCAAACCGCTTGAAAAATTGGATATAGGGCTGTATTTGGTGGCTTTTAGTACAATAGTGAACGGTGCCGTGGGTTTAGTTTTACAAAAGTATGGCAAGAAATACGACTCGCTTACTCTGATAGCCGACGGCAAGCATCTTTTCAGTGATGCGGTGAGCAGTTTGCTTCTGATAGTAGGGGTGGGCGTTATTATTTTTACTAAGCAGTTATGGCTGGATAGCGTGATTTCTTTCGTTTTTGCTTTTCTTTTGCTCAAAGAGGGGTATCATTTGGTCAGGAGGTCAGTAGCGGGGCTGATGGACGAGCTAAACCCGCATTCTATTCAGGAAGTACTGGAAATTCTTGTAAAAAACAGACAACCCAACTGGATAGATGTTCATAATTTGCGAGTGCAACATTATGGAGCAAATTGGCATATTGATTGCCACCTTACACTGCCTTATTATTTGGATTTGCGTCAGACCCACGACGAAGTCGAACGTTTTCGTGAGTTCATTGTGGCTTATACAGGCAAAGAAGTAGAAATTTTTATTCACGCAGACCCCTGCCTGCCCCCTGAAAATTGCGAGGCTTGTAGCTATCAGGGGTGTCCTGTAAGAAAATTAGCCTATGTAAAAAGCCCCGAATGGACGGTAGAAAACCTTGTCAAAGACGCTAAACATTTTCGTAAAATCTAATCAGCTATGCAAGTATTCAAATTTGGTGGAGCTTCGGTAAAAAACGCCGAAGCCGTTCGGAATGTTGCTCATATCATTCAAAATTTCGGTACCCCTACGCATTTGGTAGTGGTAGTTTCGGCAATGGGAAAAACTACCAACGCTTTGGAAAAATTACTCAATACATATTTTGCCAAAGCTGATTGGCAAACAGAATTGCAAAATATTCAGCAGTATCATTTTGAAATTTCAGAGCAACTTTTCCCCGAAAAGCATTTGATTTTCACTGCTTTGGACTATCTTTTTTTACAGCTCAAAGAAACGCTTTTGCACAAAACACAGCCTGAGAAATATGACGAAAGCTACGACCAAGTGATTTGTTTTGGAGAAATTATCGCTACACATATAGTAAGCCAATTTTTGCAAGAACAAGGCATAGAAAACGAATGGATAGATATTCGTAATTTTATCAAAACCGATACCACTTGGCGAGAAGGCAAAGTAGATTTTGCTTGGACAGAGCAACTGCTCAAAAGGGAAATTTTGCCTATTTTACAAGAAAAAATTGTGGTTACACAGGGATTTTTGGGAGGTACTTTGGGAAATAAAACCACTACCTTAGGGCGAGAAGGGTCAGACTATACGGCGTCTATTCTTGCGTATTCGTTAGAGGCTCAAAAAGTTACTATTTGGAAAGATGTGCCCGGCATTTTGAACGCTGACCCCAAAAAAGTTCCTAATACCCAGTTGTACGAAACCCTTTCCTATACCGAAGCCGCTGAAATGACTTTTTACGGAGCAAATGTTATTCACCCTAAAACTATAAAGCCTCTTGCCAATAAGAATATTCCTTTGTACGTTCGCTCTTTTCTAGAACCTCATAAAGCAGGAACGTGCATAGATGGCATTACAAGCCCACAAAATACACCTACCATTATTTTTAAGCCCAATCAAGTACTTCTCAAATTCGCTATTAAGGATTTGGCTTTTATTACAGAGGAAAATTTGAGTAAAATTTTGCATACTTTTACACAAACCAATGCAAAAATTCATCTTTTACAAAGTTCGGCGGTTTCGCTATGGATAGCTACCGATTTTCAGGAACATAAAGTTATTAAAATCATAGATTTTTTGAGCGAGGAATTTGCTATTTCGCAAACTCGCAATGTGCAATTGCTTACTATATTGTACTACAACGAAAAAATGCTACAAAGCATTTTACCCAAATTTGAGTTGATTTTAGAACAGAAAACGCAGCAAACATATAGAGCAGTGATTGCGGAATTTAGTGCCTGATTTTCAAGATTTTTAGGATTTAGTGGCACTTCCTTTTTATTTTGCTAATTCTCTAATCTAAATATAGGTTTTTTAAAAATTTTTATTTACCTTTGTCTTGTGTAAGGTATTTATGATAAAAATTGAAAAAACTATGAAAACAAAAATTTTACTTGTACTTTTGCTATTTATTGTTTCTTTATGTAATTCATTTTCTCAAACCTACTACTCTCGCCAAAGCGGTAACTGGAATGATAACAATACTTGGTCATTGATAAGCCACACAGGTACGCCTGCTCCAACTGCCCCAGCTGCATTAGCAAATGTTATCATAGGTAATGGACACACGGTAACTTCTACCACTAGCCTTGATTTAGCGGCAAATCTAAACATAACTATCAATAGCGGTGGTACGCTTGTACTGCAAAATGGTAATACGCCAACAAATATTATATCAAACTTTACGGTTAATGGTACTCTCCGTCTTGAAGGGGGCAATTTGAATGTTACAACACCATTAAGTAATCTTAATTTCAACAATGGTTCTACCTACATACACGCCCGCGATGGTGGCACAATCCCATTGGCTACGTGGCAACTTAATTCTACTTGCGAAATAACAGGGGTAACTACTACTATGCCCACGGGTTTTGAGAGTCAAAATTTTGGTAACCTCATTTGGAACTGCTCTAACCAGAATATTTATTGTGCTTTTAATGCAAATTTTAATATTCAAGGAACTTTTAGAGTACTGAATAGCCATGATGGTTCTTCGCCATTAGGAATAGCTATTTCTGATAGCAATACGCAAGATTATACTGTTACTACCCAACATTTCGTAATGGATAATCTTACCCCCAATAGGGCGGCTTTTTATCCTTACGCAGGTAGCGTTACTAACCGCACAGGAACTTTGGCTGTTACAGGAGATCTTACTATCAAAAGTGGTAATATCACGGGTGTTTTGGGTGGAATTGGTACCAGTCGTATTATTATGCAAGGCTCTACTAATACTACCTTTGATTTTGATGCCTCATTCACTTTTTACAATATTGCTGTATGGAAAGTAGAAGTAAATAAAAGTGGAGGGGCAAAAGTAACTTTTACAAATCCAAGCAATTTTGTAAGCTGGCCAGCAGCCAGCGGCACACCCGTTTCTATTCTGGATATACAAAGTGGCACGGCAGAAATTCCTGCTAATACTACGCTAAATACAAGCGTTATACAGGGTAGTGGTACACTCACAATGGGGGCTAATGCTAACTTGTTATTGGATAATAAGAACCCCTCTTACAACAACACTTTCAGCGGAAATCTCAATGCACCCGATAATTCAACGGTTACGTTTAATACAAGTATTCCGCAAAATATTTTTATTCCCACCACAGGTACTTATGGAAGCATTCGTATCAACAGTACTTCTCACGATATAAATTTATTTGCGAATCTTACGCTAAAAGGAACTTTTTGGGACGAAGCAGGTAAATTTAAGCATAATAACAATACTGTAACCTTTGCAGGTACAAGTCCCCAAACTATAAGGGGGATTGTAGAATTTTACAATTTCAATATCAATAACAATACCTCTCTTTTTGATGCAGGAACGCAAGTACGTTTCATAGGGCAGTTAAGCATTGATAACGATAAGTATTTATCTATAGGAGCAGGTACTCTTTTTGCCGTTTACACACCAAGTTCTATGCCTTCTATCAACGGTGGAATAAATAAGTATATCGTAACTGATGGACCGGGTGAAATAAAAATTCGTAACGAAAGTGGAATTACTTTGGTAAGTTCTTCTCTACCTATTCCTATGGGATATACACAACCTAACAAGTATGCAGGTATAACATTCCCTTTCAATAATCTTAATGACGGTAGTGAAATTTCTATTCAGGTAAAAGCACCAGGTGCAACTCCTTATCCAAATATCACTGCTCCTAGCAGAGTAGATGCCGTTTGGCGAGTGCAATTGCCCGTATTTACAGCTCCTAATACATCTTCTAGTATTTCTGTATTTTATGCAGGCTCTACGGTAGGAGGTTTTACAAGCGGACAAGCCTACTATCATAATGGCACTAGTTGGATACTCGAAGCTACAGGAACTTCCGATGCTTTAAGTACGCAGTTCAACCCCACCAGTTTTACTAACGATACAAGATATTATGCTGTTTTTGCTTCTGCACCTGTCACTGATTTCTACACACTCGGCGATGGTGCCGCTTGGAATACCAATAGCAACTTATGGTCTAATGATGGTACCACTCCTTGCAATTGCAGCCCTAACGGAGTAGCTAATGCCAATGTACGTATTCGGCATAATGCCTCCATACCCATAGGAGCCCCAACTTCTGTGGTTACCCCAACTACTACCATAGATATTCAACAACCTGTAACACTTACTTCTGATATACCTTTCACAGCTCAGAATTTGTATGGTGTATCAGGGGCTACCTTAAAGATGAATCTCAATAGCTTGCCTACTATATCAGGCACAAATTCCTTTGCCACTACCAATGGTACTATCATAGAGTTTGCAAGTAATAGTGTAGGTACTATTCCCAACAATTTTGGTGGAAATCTCTACAAAAACCTTATCATTTCAGGAACAGGAGCAAAGAGTTTTTCGGCAACGCCTGCTGTAACTATTCAGGAAAACTTAACTATAAAAAACAATGCCACACTTAATGTTAATGATGCTAATTTATCAGTGGGAGGTAATACCGTTATTGAAAATGGTGGAAGTTTTATTGACGGGGGTAATTCAGGTAGTTCAACATTTTCAGGAAATATTACTATCAATGCAGGAGGGGGTTTTTCTGCCAGCGGTGGATTGAGTAATAACTCTTCCTTTATTTTTGAGAGAAATATTATCAACAATGGGAATTTTCTTTTGGAGTGTAATTGTAGTTTCTCTTTTAACACAGGTAGCATTGAAATAACTGCAAATAATTGGATGGGATTTGGTGCGGCGAACTCTAACGCCCCTGTTAATTTCAATACAAATACAATTCTGAGTGGTGCTAATTCTATTGCTTTCAATACCACGGGTAATATAACTATCAATAACGTAACAGTAACCAACAATAGCACTAATGGAGTACTAATACACGGTGTTCTGAATGGCACAAACTCAAGCAGTACTTGGCAACAAAATGCGAATACTTTGCTTGCATATAATAATGGTACCAAGCCTATGGTAACAGGACAACTTCTCGCCGATGCCATAGGGAATACTATAACATATCAAAATGTTGCTTCTACTACTCACATAAAAGAAACTACTTACCACAATTTAACTCTTACAGGTGCTCCTGCAAAATTATTTTACCCCAATACAATTGTAATGAACGATTTAACAGCTGATAACTCCACAGGCAATCTTGATTTACAAGGAAATACTTTAAGAGTAAGAGGTAACTGGACAGGTAAAACATCAGGATTTCTGCAAGTACTCAATGGCAGAGTGATTTTTGACGGAACTGCCCCACAAACTATCTTTCAACGCACAGATTTTGATATTTTAGAAATTGCTAACCCTGCTCACGTAGCTTTGAGCGGTGCTGATAATTCCGCTAATCGTATTACACTCACGCAAGGACGCTTGCAAATAGGCAATTCTATATTTACACTGCGAGCCACCCCCGCTACCGACCAAATTACGCAAACTTTTACCAATACTTCTACTTCCTACATAGAAACCAACGGCACAGGTAACCTTACCCGCCAAAATCTCGTAGCAGGTACTGCCTATGTATTTCCTATTGGTGATGCTTCTGTCATTAGGCATATTACAATCACCCCAATTGCAGCTGGTTTGGCGAGAGCAGTTTTTGTATCTGGCATTACTCCTACGCCACCACCTTCCAATACAGATTTAGCCGCAGGTATGTGGCTACTGCAAGGAATGAACGGTGCAACTGTAAGTTTTGTAAACTCAGGGGCAGTAGGTTTTGCTTCCAAAGTGTATAGATTGAATGGCTCTACTTGGGAGGATACAGGCATTACTACTACTTTTAGCTCAGGCATTTACACTGCTACACCCTTAAATTTTGCAGCAGGAGAAACCTATACCATTTTCGGACAGACAGCTGCTCATACGGTTGTACTGAGCAGTTTCACAAAAAGCGTTCTGCCTGATGGTTCTATGTTGCTTTCTGCTCAAACCAACTACAATTTGCCTACTAAATTTATTTCCACCAATACGAATGTGGCTCAGATTCTCAACGGAAATAAATTGGTAATCACCTACAACAACGCCGATGAATTTACCGATATTTTGGCGTTTAGCGAAGGACAAAATCCCATACCTCCCAGCGATACCGTGCAAGTAATGCGTATTTACAATTTTGGTTATATCAACGCATTGCATAGTGATATTGAGAAAAAAATTCTGCTTTATCCCAATCCTACAAGCGATGAAGTATTTGTAAGTAGTTTGGATAATAGCTTGCAAATTGAAAGTATTAGTGTTTTTAATGCTTTGGGTCAAAATGTAGTGCTGAAAACAAAGGAAAATAAATTATCGCTTACTCACCTTCCTGTGGGTGTGTATGTTGCTGAAATACATACCTCGCAAGGGCTTATCAGAAAAAAAGTAACGAAAAGGTGATAGGTTTTACTTTTTTCTTTGGAATTGAGCAATTTTCATAATTTTGCAAATCAATCTTAATTTGATGTATGCGAGAAATTGACCGAATACTTTTGCAAATTGAAAATTGCTTGGAAAACAATCAGTTTCAATCTTTTGAAACAGATAAACTTGAGCTCAAAGATTTATCGCAAGGAGATGATTGGAAAGAACTCTACAAAACTACTTGTGCCTTTCTGAATACAAAAGGAGGTATTATTGTAATAGGCATTAAAGAAATTGCTTCTGAAAAAAAACTAAAATTCACGGGGTTCAATTCAAACAATGAAAGCAAGCTAAAAGAGCTACCCAAAGTCTTTACCAATGAAAATAACGAAAAATTAAATCTTATCGACTACATACGCCCCGATTTAATAGAAATTAAACCCTTCTTAAATGGGCAAATCGTGCTTCTTTTTATAGAAAAACTGCCCGATGAGCAAAAATTTGTTTTCTGGGAAGGAAATGCCTATGAAAGACAAGGGACAGGCGATCATAAAATACCTAAAGAAAAAATACTTAAACAAAACGAACTAAAAACTATTCTAAAAAATGCTATTGAGTTAGATATTGTACCTAATACTTCTCTGCAAGATTTAGATATAGATAAGCTCAATGAGTATATTCTCAAACTAAACTCTACTATAAAGGTAGAAACGCTGAAAGCAGATATAGAAAGTGCTATACCTTTTCTTACGCGTAAAAAGTTTATACGCGACCAAAAACCTACTCTTTTGGGTATGTTGGTATGTGGAAAGCATATTGAGGATTTTCTTGCTGGAAAATGTGAAATAGATGCTTACTACGAAACGGGCAATCATTTAGCAGATGATAAAAAAATTTACAAAAACAATATCATCAACCTAATGGAAAATGCTTGGAACTTTGTTTTTAGTAAAATATCCGTAGGCATAACTACAGAGCAAGGGGGGAAACCTATTTATGAATATCCCGAAGATGTTATTCGTGAAACTATCAATAATGCTTTGGCTCACAGAGATTATAAATCTGATAACTTTTGTATTATTCGGGTTAAGAATAAAGAGTTTCTTGAAATAAAGAATCCGGGTACTTTTAAGTCTAATCAACTGGTAACTCTTGAAAAACCTATTAAACTAAGACGTATTATTCCTTTCCCTAATCGTCAGAACCCTAATCTTGCCGATGTGCTCAAAGATTACAATCGCTATGAAGGTAGAGGTATTGGTATGGCTACACTTTGTAATTATGCCCTTGAAAATCAAATAGATGTTCCTTATTATCTGATACACCCAGATAGACAACTAAGTCTTTTCTTAGTACCAGGAAAAGTTTTGGATAGCAAAACAATACACTGGCTCAATAGCTTTCATAAATACATTCTACAAAAAACAAACGGATTAGAATTAAGCTCTATTCATAAGACAGTATTGGCTTATTTTTTCAAATCTGAAAAACTGAATGATAGGGAACGCTACACTATCAATTTATCTCCTGATAACAACCACTTTGAAGTAATTAGTGATTTGCTGAAATGGGGCTTACTTTGGGAAATACCTGAAAGTTCGTTGGAGATAAAACTATATCGGTTAGATGAAACGCTGAAAAAAGAAAATTTCATTAATGAGTTGCGAGCTATTTTCGGAAAGGCTTACGATGATCTTTCTAATGATGCCAAATGGGTACTTGATGCGATTTATCATCAAAATCATTATGGAAGAGCCAACAATATTAGTGCAAGCTTTATTGGGGAATATTTGTTTTACAAACAGCATAGTTCTTATCAACCTGATATTAAGGCATATGAAAATTTCAAAAGAAAAATTCGTAACATCATCAATAAATTGGAAAAACAGCACTTTATTCGTAGAAAAGAAACTAACAAACCCGATTATACTATCAATTTGGAACGGGCTTCCCTACTTTTTTAACAAATCTTTCTTTTAGCCAATTTATTACCTTTCTAGCCTTTTTCGCGTTAGTTTGTCAGTTTCCAGAAGGTCTTCAAGTGTGGGTTTGGCGATAAAATCCACGTTTTGAAGGCTTTTTTCAATATAGTCGGTAATTTCTAAGAAACTGATTTTTTCGGCTAAAAAATCGGCAACGGCAATTTCGTTAGCGGCGTTGAGTATGCAAGGAGCATTGCCGCCCATTGCCAAAGCCTCATAGGCAAGTGTAAGATTACGAAAAGTGTGTGTATCGGGTTGCTCAAAGGTAAGATGAGGGTATTTGGCAAAATCAAAACGTGGGAAATTAGAGCTAATACGATTGGGAAACGCCAAAGCATACTGAATAGGCAATTTCATATCAGGCAAGCCCATTTGAGCTTTGATGGAGCCATCTTCAAACTGCACCAAAGAATGTATAATAGACTGCGGATGAACAATAACCTCAATTTGGTGGCTTTCCAAGCCAAAAAGCCATTTTGCTTCAATTACTTCTAAACCTTTATTCATTAGCGTTGCCGAATCTATGGTAATTTTTGCTCCCATAGACCAGTTGGGGTGTTTGAGAGCCTGTGCAGGGGTGATATTTTTTAACTCTTCACGCTTTTTGCCTCGAAAAGGTCCTCCCGAAGCCGTGAGAATAATTTTTTCAATTTTATTGTGAAATTCCCCCACCAAGCACTGAAAAATAGCAGAATGTTCAGAATCTACGGGAATAATAGGAACTTGATATTTTTCAGCAAGTTCAGTAATAAGTTCTCCTGCAACTACCAAAGTTTCTTTATTCGCAAGGGCAATGGGTTTGCGAGCTTTAATTGCCTCAATAGTGGGGGTAAGTCCTGCGAAACCTACTAATGCCGTTAGCACTGTATCAATGCCTTCCATTTGTACTACCGAAGCCAAGCTCTTTGCTCCTGCATATACCTTGATGGGGTACTTCTGCAAGGCTTCTGAAACTTTATGATAATGGTTTTCGTTCGCAATTACTACTGCATTAGGCTGAAATTCAATAGCTTGCTTGATGAGCAAATCAGAATTATTTTGAGCCGTTAGCACTTCAACTTCAAAAAATTGCGTATTTGCCCGAATAACCTCCAAGGCTTGCGTACCGATAGAGCCTGTTGAGCCTAAAATAGCTATGCGTTTGCGTAAAGTCATTTTTTGATAGGAATAATTAAATCTGCCCCTGGATAAACGTCTTTGAGTTCATCTTCAATATCATTGGCACGGATAATATCAAACTTGCTGATGCCGTATTTTTGTGCAATTTGCCAAAGTTCTTCTTTATCTAAAACTTTATGATAATCACGTATTACTACACGCAAACCTGCATCAACTTTCAGAGTGGTTTTATCTGTAAAACCATTCAATTGTTTGAGGTGAGAAACAGACATATTGTATTTCTCTGCTATTTCTTTCAAAGTTTCTCCCTGCTTCACTTTGTGGATATGAATTTTTTGCAAATTTTCTGCTTTATTCTGGGCTATACGAATGCTATCACGGATAAATTCTTGTTTTCTCACATTACGCACCGAGTCACGTATTTTTTTGATGCGAGCTTTGTCATAGAGATTATAGACCAAGCGATTTTGTTCATCAGTTTCATCGGCGATATCGTAAAGCATAAAAGCTAACAGAGCGAGTAAAACGCCTAAAACCATTAAAGGAAGGTGCTTATAAGCGTGTTTTACTTCTACTTCTTCTATGGAAACCTCTTCGCTGAGGGCAGTGGCAAATTCTGTACAGGAATGAAATCTTTCTTTGGGATTTTTTTCAGTAGCTATTGCAATGGCTTCGTAAATTTTAAGACTATTCGTATGTTTTTTGGGTAGTTCAGTAGTGCCAAAAAGCATAAAACAGGCTATCTTCCCAAGAGAAAAAATATTGCTTTCTACGCTTAAATTTCCTTTTTGTATTTCTTCGGGGCTTTGAAAATTTTTCTCTTGCAAGGCAGAACTTTCAAAACCAATTATTTTCACTTGGTTTCCTTCCAAAATGATATTTTTGGGATTGAGAGCAGGGTGAATAATGCCAATATGATGAGCCGAAGCCAAAATATCTAAAATTTGCCTAAAAATGCGAAGCATTTTCTCTTCGGTCAGTGTGCCGTTTTGGATAATGTATTGCTCCAAAGTGAGCTTATTTTCAAGGTATTCCTTTATCAGATAGATGTTTTCAGGCGTTTCAATAAAATCATATAGCAAAGTTCCTTGTGGGTGAGCAAAACGCAGGTTTTGGGCTTCCCTGCGTAAATTTTCTTTTGCTTCGGTATTTTGTAGAAAAGCTGAATTGAGCGTTTTGATAAGCACTTTTCTATCAAAAAGTAAATGCTCGGCAAGGTAGAAATCATAAAAAGATTCGCTACGCAAAAAGGATTTAATCTCGTAATTCAAAAGTCGCTCTCCTACAAGTTGGGCAGTCATAAATGGCTATGTAAATTGAAAAGCAAAGTAAAGTTTTTTAGTGCATTAAAGCAAGTCATTTTCAAAGAGAAAATTTTGGTAGGCATTTTGCAATTCTTGGAGCATTTTGCTTTCTTTCTGTTTGGCAAGTATCTGAATACCTTGCTCAAATACTTTCTTGGCTTTTTCTATGGCTTGTAGTTCCCAATATGCGTGTGCTAAATGGTAATAGTTGGGGGCATAATCAGGGAATTCTTGCCATACTTTTTCGTAATAAGGTAGAGCTTCCAAAAGGCTATATTTGCGATATTCGGTAGCAAGTGCATACCAGTTAAAAGGGTTTTGAGGCTCTTCTTGGGCAAATTTGTGCAAAAGCTCTAATCTTGACACAAAAAACGATAAGTTTTTAGAAAAAAAATTGGCAAAAAAGGCTTAAGACTTATAGCTAAGCCCTAAACCTGAAAGGTTTTATGCATTAAGCGACTGCAATAAATTTTTGACTTCTGTCAGAGCCTCGTTGGTAAGAGGTTTGGTGATGAACTTAATAACATAGTCGTTATCAACAATTTTTTCAATATCTCGCTTGTTATCTGAACTAGATAGAATGGCTATTTTGCACTTATTTTTTACGCTTTCGGGGAACATTTCAAACTCAAAAAGAAATACAAAGCCATCTACAATAGGCATATTGATGTCCAAAAAAATCAAATCAGGCAGATTTTCTGGATTATTTTGGTTTTCCTCCAAATATTGCAAGGCACTTTTACCCGAATTTTTGACTTCTACACGATTGGCAAACTTGGAAAGCTCAATAATCCGTTTGCTGATGAAATTGTCGGTATCGTTATCATCTACCAACATTACAAGGTCTAACATATCGCTAAAAGGCTTTGATGAAGTCATTTTTTACAAGATTTACAAATATGCAAAACTTTTGCAAAAGAAACAAACGCAAATGTAGAAAAGTTTTTGTTATTGCTTTGTTGCAATTTAATTAAAAAACTTACTTATGGAAAAATAATTTTTATTTTTGCTAAAAACTTAAATATTTCCAAAGCAAGCCCAAACGCTCTTGGTCGGTATCGGCAAAGATAGGTTCTTGATGAAATTTGGCAACTATTTCGTATTCAAAACGTTCAAAAGTAGCTACAATACGTGTAAGGTCGGTTTGATTGATTTTCATTAGTACGTACAAACGCAGAGGTTCATTAGAAATTGTTTGAGTGGTGAGATACAAAATTTTAGCGTTGTTACATTCTACCAAGCGGGCTATTTCGGTAAGTGAATAATCCCACTGATTAACTGCTAAAATTAGAATACTGCCGATTTCTTGAAAAGCATAGCTTTGCCCAATTTGTTTTACAACATCTTGTGATGTGATAACTCCTTGATACTTCCCTTCTCTATCAATTACTACTACCAAATTGCTTTGTTCATTAAAATAAGAAATAGTTTCTAACCAGTGTTGATTATCATAAACAAAAGTGTTGCTAAATTGTAAAGGGAGCTGTTCAAGATTGATGTTTTCATCAAAAATATCTAATAATGTATTTTCAGAAAGCAGACCTTTATAGAAGCCGTCTTCATCAATACAGGGTAAAAATGGGCAGTGCAAATTTTCCATCATTTGCAGGGCTTTTTCGGTGTTTTCCCCTTCCCTGATAGGTCGGATATAAGGATTTAGGATATCTTGCACTGCCATAGTTTTCGTGAGTTTTAGAGTACCAACGCTAATATGCAAAAATTCTGTATAAAAAACAACAAAATCTATGCAACTTGTTTGCTTGCGATAGGATTTCTTTGTAAGAAATTCCTAAGAATTTTATTAAACTTATCGGGGTGTTCCATCATTGGGGCGTGTCCGCACTTATCAATGAAACGAAGTTCTGTATTAGGCATCAGTGCATCAAATTCGTAGGCAACAAGTGGCGGAGTAATGGTATCATTCAAGCCCCATACCAAAAGCGTAGGAACGTAAATATTAGGAATATCTTTTGCCATATTATGCCTTTGAGCCGATTTGGCAATGGCTACAATTTTCATACACTTGGGTATGCTCTTGGTAATTTCAAAAACTTCTAAAACAAGTTCTTCGGTGGCTGTTTTGGGGTCATAGAAAGTGTATTCTACGCGGTCCTTAATGTATTCGTAACTGCCTCGTTTGGGATAAGAGCCGCCCATAGTGTTTTCAAAAAGCCCCGAACTGCCTGTAAGCACCAGACGCTTTACATTCGCTTGCTTTCGCAAAGTATAGGTTAAGGCAATATGCCCTCCTAATGAGTTTCCAAGCAAAGTGAGGTCAGTAAGCTTTTTCTGATTGACAAATTTTTCAATAAAATCGGTAAGCCCCTCAATGCCAGTGCTTGTGAGAGGTAAGTCATAAATAGGCATCATAGGAATAACTACCCGATAGTCTTTTGAAAACTCGGCAACCACATCTTTCCAGTTGCTCAAAGCCCCAAAAAGTCCGTGTAAAAGGAGCAAAATTTCTCCTTGTCCTTCGTCAATATATGTAAAATCGCCTTCTTTTTTGATATTGAGTTCCATATTTACGTGCTTAATTTGTTTTGCACAAATTTGCTTTTTTTTTGGAATTATACAAAAAATAAAGAAAAAACCTCATAGATTATGACAATCTATGAGGTTGTAAGAGGTTGAATAGTAATTAGTTCATACGAATGATATCGCATTTATACCCTTTGGTAGCGTTGCCGTGTAGAATAATGGTATAAATTCCACCGGATACAAAATTGAAAGTAACATTTTTGGCAAGAACAGGTGTGGTATGTCTGCGATTAGGAAAATAAAAGTTAAAAGTATATGTACCCGCAGGGCGAGTAGAATAACTAGTTACAGGAGCAGAGAAAGTGTAGTTAGGAATATCCTCACCATCTGTGTTTCTTTCTATATCAATAAAGCTCAAACTTGTATTGTTAGCAGTGTAGCTTCGAGTAAAAAATCCATAGGGATTGGTAGTAGTAGGAGCAGGAATATAGCGAGAACGTGAAGCCAAAGAATCTCTTCTTGCTCTTAAAGTATCTAATTTAGCAGGTGAAGCTCCTTGGTCAGCGATAAAACGAGTACCTGATGGTGGGTTAGGGAACACAAGCATAGGTCTTCTATCTACGTTCATAGGAGCGGGTCCTGAGTTACTAGCAGTAAGCAAATGTACATCACCCAAATCAGAGGCAAAGTTTAGGAAACGAATAGCTGTACTACCTGTTGCAGGGTTCGTGGGTAAGGTTTCTGTAATTACGGTAGCTCCTTCGGCAGTAGCCCCTGATGTTGTGCCCAAAACTCCCCTCAAAATGATAGTTGTGAGAGAACCTGCATTCAAATTGGTATTTACACGCAACGAGGGCGAGGCAGGAGCGGCGAAAGCATTATTGAAAGTAATATCTCTTCTGCCGCCGGGTATAAAAATACCTACTTCTTGTTGAGCAGGAGTAACTTCTACGCCGTTGAGTATACTAGCAGGTACTGCTTGAGCAAAGTTAGTAAAAGGAGTAGCAGTAGAGAACCCCGTAGGAGGCGTACCCGTGAAGGCAATGCCTGCATAAGAACTGGATTGTTCGGGAGCACCTGGAATGCCTGCAAAAGTTGCCGAAGCAGGGTATTTACGATTGAGAGGTACTACGGTAGAACCTTCTAAACGGAAATTCTGGCTGTAAATCAAGCCTCTTGTTCCGTTAAGATTGGGGATTTCTTGTCCGTCTACATTGATAGTGAAAAAAGCATTAGGGCTATTATCAGGGTCAGGGCTCAAATCTACCAAAGCATTGAATACCATAATACGAGCATTATTAGCATTGGTACGAGCCAAAGGGGCAACAGTAGCCTGATTTACCTGTGGTACAGGATAATTCGGACGGCAAGCAAAGATTCCTATACCTGCCATAGTCATCAATCCGAGTAGTTTGAAGTTTTTCATATCTTTTCAATTTTATGGGTTTGTAAAGAGGGAGATTCGTTCTCCCTCATTGATACCTTTTTATTCAAAAATGTAACGAGCTCCAAGTTGAATTTGCCATTGTGAAGCAAAGTTATTCAAGTTGTTTTGGAAACTTACGTTTCGCTCACCTGTTTGGGTATTTACAAGTTCTCTGTATTCAAATACTGGTCTGCCACTAGGAGATTCGTAGCCTACAAAGTTCAACAATTGAGAGCGAATAGGAGATTTCACAACGCCCCAATTTGGTGAAATCATATTGGTAAAGTTGATAATATCCACGGTGAATTGTAAGGTATTTTTACCAAATTTGAAATCTTGCCAAATGCGTACATCTGATTTAAACACCCAAGGAGCCTCGGCACCGTTGCGTTCTGCATAGCGTCCTCTATTTTTGCTCAAATATTTATCCTGACGAATGTAAGCGTCTAACTCTTCCCAAATTTGGTCGGGGCTGCGGGTATCACCCACACTCAAAGCAGGAGCCAAGATAATCTCATCTTTGGAGCGAGGAATATACATCAAATCGTTACCTTGTACGTTATCGCCGTTCAAATCACCGCCTACGGTGTAAGAGAAGTTACCGCCTGAACGAGCTTCAGCAAATAAAGAAATACCTGTTGCAAAATATTTGGCGTATTCTTTTTTCCAAGAAGCCGAAGCAATGAAGCGGTGTAGTTGTTGGTTGGCAGAGAAAGAAAGTTGAGGAGCATTGGGGTCGCCCACTACAGGATTTCCGTTGAAGAAACTACTTGCAGTAGCGGCAAGACCCGAATTGATATCCCAAGAAGGTCCGTAGTTATAGGCAAGTGAGGCAAAGAAACCTCCTGCAAATTGTTTTTGTAATTGCAAGGTAACTGCTCCTGACCAACCCTGATTAGAGTTATCCAATACGAAAGCGTTGGTAATGTTAGAGTTGATACGAGTAGCATTACCACCTACATAACGCAATCTGCCATCACCGGGAATGATACCCACAGGAGCAGAAAGATTGGCATTACGAACATAAACAGCGTTGATATCTTTGGTGAAAGATAAATCCAAAGAAGCAGAAAGTCCTTCGCCAAGTAATATATCGCCACCCAAATTGCTTCTCCAAACCTGAGGGAAACGGAAGTTAGGTGAAGTAACATTGATTTCATAAGAAGCAGGAATTTGTCCTACGGCGTTAGCAGGTCTGTAAGCAAATGGGTCAGGATTGAAAGGACGACCTGCGGCGGCAGAACCTGTTTCAAAAATAGAACCAAATAATGCCCCCGTATTGCTGGCTTGGTTACTCATCCATACAAAAGGAATACGTCCTGTAAATACGCCTGTACCACCACGTACTTGCAAACTTCTATCGCCATATACGTCCCAATTGAAGCCAATTCTTGGCGACCACAAGATATGAGCATCGGGGAATTTGCCTACATCAAGCACTTCTTGGTTGGCAAAACGCAATTCTCTTACAGCAGGGTTATCAATGGGGCTTTTAGGGAAGAAAGGTACATCAGCTCTTACACCCAAAGTAACTTTCACTTTATCATTAGGTTTCCATTCATCTTGTACGTAGAAGCCAACTTGGGCGGCTTCAAAGAAAGCAAAAGGAACTTCATCAGTAGTAGCAGAATAACGATAAGAAAAGAGTGTAGGTCTGCCTAAACCTGTACTGGGTCCGATGGGCGTAGGCGTACCTGCGGGAGCACTATTGTAGAAGTCTGCAAGTGTAGCAAAACGATAACGGCTATAAAAATCTGCCATAAAACCATTACGGAACTTGTAGTATTCATTCGCGGTTCCAATGGTGATAGTGTGTTTTCCTTTGTAAATGCTGAAATTATCAGAAAGTTGGAAAACGTCTGAGTCCAACAGGTTGTTGGCAGAAAAAGGCTCATAGCCGAAAGAAGTTAGGTTTTGGTTACTACCATTTTCAATATCCACAAAAGGGAAAATACGACCGGGCGAGCCACGGAAATCACGGAAACCTGTCCAACCTGCAATAAAGTTATTAGCATATTTATTACCAATGGTGCTATTTACTTCTGCGATTATAGAATTGTAGTTGTTGTTGATGTTATAGTTACCATTTTGGAAAGGAAGTGAATTGGGTCCGTTTTGTCTGCCGCCTTGAGCACCGGAGTTACTCATTTGTACGTCTCTGTAAGATTTGAGATAAGTATAGCGGAGTGTGGCACGGGTGTTGTTGGTTACGTTCCAATCCAAACGAGCCAAGATTTTTTGGCTTTCGGTGAGCATATCGTAGCTATCAATAGGACCTGGGTCGTAGTTGTAGGTACTGATAAGGAATTGGCGAAGTTCATCAGCCTGCTGTCCTGTGATACGAGAAACGTTTCCACCTTGTCCGCGGTCGGCAACGAATTGTCCTACGGGGTCGGTACGTTTTTCAAGCTCACCACTCAAAAAGAAGAACAATTTGTTTTTAATGATAGGACCTCCTACACGCAAGCCTGCTTGATAGTAATTGAAGTTAAGCAGTTGGTTGCTTAAATCGGTTTCACCGACTTTTGTTCCTACCATATTATTATTGCGGAAAAAGTAATAAGCAGAACCTTTCACATTGTTGGTACCGCTACGTGTTACGGCATTGATTCCCGCACCTGTAAAACCACCCTGACGAACATCAAAAGGAGCGATATTCACTTGAATTTCTTCCAAAGCGTCTAAACTAATAGGTTGGGAATTAGTTTGCCCACCGGGCAAAGAAGCCAAACCAAAAGAGTTGTTGAAAATAGAGCCGTCGATGGAAAGATTATTGAAAAGATTGTTTCTACCTCCGAAATTTGTACCTGAGCTTTGAGGCACAATGCGAGTCATATCTGTGAAACTACGGTTGATACTCGGCATTGTTTGGAGAGCAGTGCTATTGATATTGGTAGCGGCACCTGTGCGGTCAGCATTGAAAATAGCGTCTTTTTGCCCAACTACCTGAATAGCGGCGATTTCATCGCTTTCCTCTTTCATCGTATAGTTGAGGACAGCATTTTGCCCGAGACTCAAAGCGGGTATTTCGTCTTTGATAGTAGCATACCCAACTGCTGTGATTTCTACGGTGTAAGGACCACCAATACGCAAGTTAGGCAAATTGAAGCTACCATCATCTTGGGTGGCAGTGCCATACCTTGTTCCCGAAGGAGTGTGAATAACTATCACGGTTGCACCCGGCACACCTGTCTTTTTAGCATCAAGGATTCTTCCACTCATACTGGCTGTGGTAACTCCTTGTGAGAAACCTTTGTACGAAAAAAACAAAAGTCCTATGATACAAAGGAATTTGAGGTAACTAAATTGTTTCATACGTTTTAGTTTAATTTTTCGGTGCAAAATTAAGGCATTGTTTGATAACTTATTCATAACTAATGTTAAAAATTTGTTACGTTTTCAAAAAATCTATGGTGCTTTATGAAATTTTTCAAGATATTTACTTGCAAACTCAAAAGTATTCCTCTATATTTGCAGGCTCAAAAAGAGATTGAATCACCAAATCATAAATTTTATGAAAAGAACCTATCAACCTTCCAACAGAAAACGCCGCAACAAACACGGGTTTCGTGAGAGAATGAGTACGCCCGGCGGTAGAAGAGTTCTTGCGGCTCGCCGTGCCAGAGGCAGAAAGAAACTTACCGTTTCTGACGAGAGAAAGCACAAAGGATAATAACGCATCGGTAGGGGAGTAGCTAATGTTATTCTGATGAGTCAGAAACTACCTAAGTCGGAAATTTTGCGAAGCAAAAAAATTATTCAAGAACTATTCCAAGCGAGTAGTTCTTTTTTGTATTTGTACCCTTTGCAAATTCGCTGGATTTCTGGCAAGGCAGGAAATTCTGAAAGTAATACTTTTCCACAAGTTTTGTTTGTTGTACCTAAAAAAAAGTTCAAAAAGGCGGTGCTTCGCAACTTGCTTCGTCGTAGGCTCAAAGAAGTGTATCGGAAAAACAAAGCGAGCTTTGCAGAAAAACTTTTTCAGATGCAATACCTTGCTATTATCTATATTGCCAAAGAACCGCTTTCTTATCAAGAAATTGAAAAAAGTTTTTGTACGCTACTTAGTAAAGAGACTGAGCCTAAAAAATCCGAGTAAAAAATAAATTCTCTCCAAAACCTAAACGCTTTTTTGCGTGTTACTGAAAAAAAATCGCTATGAATAGAGATAGTATTCTACAAGCCCTTTCGCAAGTGCAGGAACCAGACCTTAAAAAGGATTTGGTTTCCTTGAATATGATACGAGATTTAGAAGTAAATGGCAATAAGGTGAGTTTCAAAGTGATACTCACTACTCCTGCTTGTCCATTGAAAGAAAAAATACGTCAAGATTGCGAGGAAGCTATCCTGAACGTCTTTCCGCAAGCCCAAATCATTATTGATATGCAAGCCGAAGTAACTTCGGTACTCAAAGCTAACTTTTTGCCCAATATTAAAAATATTGTAGCCATTGCTTCGGGTAAGGGGGGCGTGGGTAAATCTACGGTTACAGCCAATTTGGCGGTAGCACTTGCTCAAACAGGGGCGAAAGTGGGTGTTATTGATGCTGATATTTTTGGTCCTTCAATGCCTGTGATGTTTGGGGTAGAATACGAAAAACCAATGCTACAAGAAATTGAAGGTAAGCAATATATTTTGCCTGTGGAACAATACGGAGTAAAATTGATTTCTATGGGTTTCCTTTCGCCTGCTGAAAGTGCCGTAGTGTGGCGAGGACCTATGGCAAGTAAAGCTCTGCTTCAATTTCTCAACGATGTACATTGGGGCGAATTAGACTACTTACTCCTTGATTTACCCCCTGGTACCAGCGATATTCATCTCACAATGGCACAAGCTATGCCTCTTACAGGGGTTGTGATAGTTACAACTCCGCAAAAAGTTGCTCTTGCCGATGCTCAAAAAGGACTAATGATGTTCCGACAAGGCACTATCAATATTCCTATTTTGGGTATTGTGGAAAATATGGCTTATTTTACCCCCGCCGAACTCCCTCAAAACAAATACTACATCTTTGGCAGAGATGGAGGCAAAGTACTTGCCGAACGCTATAATGTGCCTTTTTTAGGCGAAATTCCTTTGGTGCAAGGAATCAGAGAAGCAGGCGACATCGGCAGACCTATCATAGCACAAGGTGAAGAAGAAACACCTACTTACCAAGCCTTCAAAGCTCTTGCCGAAAATTTAGCCCGACAAATCGCTATCCGTAATGCTCAAATAGCGGCTCAAAATGTAGCTGTTTCGTGAAAGAGAACATTTTACAGGGCGAAGCCCGCACCAATGGTGCGGGCTTCGCCCTAAAAAACGCCTAACTCATTGCAATAGTTTGAAAACTTTGTCAATTCCCACTTTATATTCAAACCTGAATACCAAACTTTTGTCTGATAGTTTGAGCAATCCCTTCACGCAAACCTATTTTATGTTTCCAACCCAAGGCGTGCATTTTACTTACATCTAAAAGTTTGCGGGGGGTGCCATCGGGTTTAGAGGTATCAAATCGTAATTCACCCTGATAACCCACAATTTCTTTGATAAGCAAAGCCAAATCTCTGATGCTAATATCTTCACCTGTGCCAATATTGATAATTTCCTCACTATCATAGTTTTGCATCAAGAATACACAAGCATCTGCCAAATCATCAACGTTTAGAAATTCTCGTTTAGGTGTGCCTGTTCCCCAAATTTCTACAAAAGGTTTATTTTGCATTTGGGCTTCACAAAACTTACGTATGAGTGCTGCCATTACGTGGGAGTTTTGTAGGTCGTAGTTATCACCCTCGCCGTACAGATTGGTAGGCATCACGGAAATAAAATTGCACCCATACTGACTGCGATACGCCTGACACATCTTGATACCCGCAATTTTAGCTATTGCATAGGGTTCATTGGTAGGCTCTAAGGCTCCTGTAAGCAAATATTCTTCTTTGAGCGGTTGCGGAGCGAATTTCGGATAAATACAAGATGAACCTAAAAAAAGCAATTTTTTAACTCCGTTTTTGTAGCTTTCGTGAATGATATTTGTTTGAATGGCTAAATTATCATAAATAAACTCGGCTCGGTAGGTATTATTTGCTAAAATGCCTCCTACTTTCGCCGCTGCCAAGAAAACATATTCGGGTTTTTCTTGAGCAAAAAAATTGGCTACAGCTTGCTGATTGCGTAAATCTAATTCTTTTGAAGTTCGCACTACAATATTTTCATAGCCTTCGGCTTTCAGTTTGCGTAGAATTGCCGAGCCTGCCATTCCTCTATGACCTGCAACGTATATTTTGCTATTTTTTTCCATAATGATTTTTTGTGATACTGAATTTATTTTACTATCCACCATATAATTGCAAGCAGAACAGCCAAGGTAAAAAACCAATACCCCTGTATTTCTTTTCCTTGCAAATTTCTGACAAAATTACCAAAGGTTCTACCAATCCAAAGCAAAAAATGTAAAAATCCATCTACAAAGGCTCTATCAACCCAGTAAATAATATGAGCAAAGACTACTTGCAACTTTGCCAGGTTATCTAAAATCTTGTCCCAAGTTTTTTCAAGTTTGTGCAGTTTTTGGGCAAAAATCACTATTGCATAAGCTAATTGAGTAGAGTTTTGAAATCCCTGAAAAATAGCCACTCCTACAAGTAAGACCCTTTGCCAAAAGCCTTTCAGAAGGCGAAAAATTTGCAATTGCAGAGCAAATAATTTTTGCGAAAATAAACGTTTTTTAGCCTCAAAAGCTGTCTGTTTCTGAAATCCAATCCAAAAGCCAATCAAAGTAACTACCAAAGCCAAAAAAGGCAAATATACGATGCTTTGTTTTTCTGAAAACATTAGAATTTCACTTATCCACGCATTTTTTACAGAAAAAGGATTGAAAGAAAAACTTATCCAAAGACTGCCCAAAGCAAGCAAGGAAAGAGGAAAAGCAAAGCTAAAAGTGGGTTTTTCAAAATGGAATTTAAGATTTGGGAAAAAAGTTTGCAGATGAAACTTCCCAAAAAACAAAGCTCTGTATTGTTGGGCGATGTAAAATGCGGTAAGTCCAAAGCCTATCAAAGTAAAAACAAATACAGAAATTTGGAAAGGGGTACTTGCATTATGCCAAAGGGTTTCAAGTATCATTTCTTTGGAAAGAAAACCCGCTGTGAAGGGAAGTCCCAAAAGTGAAAACAAAAATATGGTGTAAAAAACAAATACATAAGGCTGTTTCTTTCGCAAGCCTCCCAAAAGATACATATTTTCACTATCGTAGGGGAAACTTTTAGCCCAATGGTGCGTATGGTGAATAACCACGCCTACACACAAAAAAAGCCCCGCCTTGAAAAAGGCGTGGGTAAATAGATGAAACAAACCCGCCTCCCGATTACCCGCCCCAATGGCTACAAACATCAAACCCAGTTGCGAAATGGTAGAGTAAGCAAGCACTTTTTTGATATTGCTTTGAAAAATTGCTTGATAAGCCCCCAAAAGCATACTCACCAGCCCTATGATTTGCACAAATTGCAGAGCCGTAGGTGTAAGTAGAAAGAAAATTTTAGCCATCAAAAACACCCCTGCCGCTACCATAGTTGCCGCGTGCAAAAGAGCCGAAATAGGCGTAGGTCCCTGCATTGCATCAGGAAGCCATACGTGCAAAGGAAATTGAGCCGATTTCCCCATAGCTCCTAAAAACAAAAAAATGCCTATTAGCGTGAGTAACTCATTGGGAAAAGTTTTTTCTGCAAGCAAAACCGATATTTCTGAAAAAGAAAAGGTTTGGAAATACTGAAAAACAAGCAAAATACCTATCAAAAAGCCTACATCTCCAATTCTATTCACTAAAAATGCCTTGCGAGACGCCTTGACTGCCTCGCTTTTTTCTTGCCAAAAACCTATCAACAAATACGAACATACCCCCACCAATTCCCAAAAAACATAAGTTTGTAAAAAATTATCTGCCACAATCAGCATTTGCATAGCAAACACAAAGAAAAGCAAGTAAGCAAAATACAAATGCAATCGCTTTTCGGCGTGCATATATGCAAAAGAAAAAATACCCACGAGCAGAGCTATAAAAGCAACCAATACAATCATTAAAAGTTCTGTTTTGCCTAAAAATATGCCTAAATGCAAAGAAGCAAAATGTATCCATTGCTTTTGCCAAACGAAATTTGTGGGTAAATACTGCTTAAAAGCAACTGTACACAAAACCAAATTCAACAATAGCGAAAAAAAACTGACTAAATGAATAATTTTAGGCTTATTTTTCAGAAAAGTAAGCAAAGCAGAAACTATCAGTAATTGCAAGAAAAGCAGTGCAATCATAGTGGTTTTTGAAAATATTGCGTAAAATTGCAGAAATTTTTACCAAAACCCAAAAGGCATTGCTATGAGTTTTGAAATCAAAGGGAAAGTACTCAAAATTTTAGATGAACAAACAGGAGCCAGTAAAAACGGCGAGTGGAAGCGTAAAGATTTTGTAATAGAAACTGCTGAAGCCTATCCCAAAAAAATTTGTTTTTCACTTTGGAATGATAAAATTAAGCAGTTGGAAACAGAAGCCGTAGAAATTGGCGATGAAGTGCGTGTAATGTTCAATGTGGCGTCCCGAGAGTATAATGGCAAGTGGTATAACGACATTACCGCCTATCAAATTGATAATATCACTCGCAAAGAACAAGAAAAAGGCGGTATCATAAGTCCCCAACCTGAAAATGAAATCATCAATTTTGATATATTAGCCTCCGAAGAACAAGACGATGATTTGCCATTTTAGGCAAAAAATACAACAAATATGGTTGAATAACGTTCAAATATCAGAGCTTGTGTTTTAACAATCAAAACTATTAATGGACATATCTTACATCATCAACGAATTAGGCGAAGAACGCGAAAACTACTTATATTCCGTAGCTCCTCCAATATTTCAGACGGCAATGTCTTGCTTTCCGAGTGTGGAAGCTATGCGACAAAGTTTAGCCAAAGAATCCGAAACGCCTTTCTACACGCGAGGCAATAATGCTACTACTGATATTTTACGCAAAAAAATGGCGGCTTTGGAAGAAACCGAAGACGCTCTCATTTTTGCCAGTGGCAGTGCGGCAATTGCAGCGGCGGTGCTTTCAGTAGTAGAAACAGGCGACCACATAGTTTGTATGCAAAAGCCTTATAGCTGGACTAATAAACTGCTCAACCTTTGGCTCAAACGCTTTGGTGTAAGTGCGACAATGATTGACGGCACAAAACCCGAAAATTACGAAAAAGCCATTCAGCCAAATACAAAACTGCTTTTTTTAGAAACGCCAAATTCTTTCACCTTTGAGTTGCAAGATATTGAAGCAGTTGTAAAAATTGCCCGAAAATACAATCTCACGACTATCCTAGACAATAGTTATGCTACGCCGCTTAATCAGAAACCTGCTACTATTGGAGTTGATATGGTGGTTCATTCGGCTACTAAATATTTAGCGGGGCATAGCGATGCAGTAGGCGGTGTATTGTGTGGCAAAAAAGTTCACTTAAAGAAAATTTTTGAAAGCGAATTTATGACTATTGGCGGAATAATTTCTCCTTTCAATGCTTGGCTTATCTTGCGAGGTTTGCGAACTCTGCCTATTCGTATGCAAAGAGTGGCAGAAACTACTCCTAAAATTGTGAATTTTTTAGCTTCACACCCCAAAGTAAGTAAAATATACTATCCTTTTCACCCCTCGCACCCTCAATTTGAGCTTGCTAAAAAACAAATGAAAGCCCCCACAGGGCAATTTTCCATTGAGCTGAAAGCCGATAATATGCAAGCTGTTGAACGCTTTTGTAATAATTTACGTAGATTTCTGCTTGCCGCTTCTTGGGGCAGTTATGAATCGCTGATTTTCCCTGCTTGTACGCTTTACACGTCTGAAAATTATGCATCTGCCCCTTTTCATTGGAGTTTAATTCGGTTTTATATTGGTTTGGAAGAAAGTGATGCCCTTATTGCTGATTTAGAACAGGCTCTTGCTCAAATTTAATTGAGAAAAATCAACCTCTATTTTGAAAAAACTCTTTTGAAGCTCTTGCTACGAAACAAGGGCTTCACTTTTTTTATCTTTACGCCATTTTTTGAAAAGACGAATGATCAATATTTCAGCAAGCAAAAAAAACAGAGCAAGCCACACAAAGTATTTCCAAAGAGACGTACCAATATTGCGTTCCTGAAAATCTTGGATAAACTTTTTATCTGCAATATTTTCGTAAATCTGAACATTTTTTTTGCCTGCAAAAACTTTTTTCAGTTCATCAAGGCTGTAAAATTGCATTGACGATTCTCGCTTGTCATAATTAAAAGCCAAAGCCCCTACAACTTGGTTATCACCATTGATTACCTCATAATGTCCTGCTTCTATGGTTTCCTCGGGCAGTTCTATGATGAGTTGTTCGCCGCTCATTCTTTGAGCAGGAACAAACTCCGTTTTGTGATTTTTGAGCTTAAAAACTTGGGTTTTGTTGCTTTTGCCTACTTTGAGCGTAATTACTTTTTCCTGAAAATTGTAAGCAATTTTTTCGTTTTCTTCTAAACTGCGAGCGGCAATTTTATACATAATTGGCACAAAAAGAGCATTTACGGGAAAATCGGTATAGCGTTTTTCCAAAGGGGAGGCACACAAGTACAATTTTCCTCTGCCATTTCTAAACTCTGAAAGAAAACTTTTTCCATTCTTGAAACCCAAAAGTTGCGTACTTACACCTAACCAACTCATTACAGCATTAGCATAAGGCATATCGGCATTTTTAGGGTTTTGTTCAAAAACGCCCTCGTAAAAAGGATTATTGATATTAGGCGGAAGCAAAGTTTTTACTGAATTTTTACCCAAAGAATCTACTTTTTCGGCTTGCAAGCCTCTTACTCCCAAACTGCCTAAAACTTCTGCATAACTTGCTATATCAGGGCTATTGTTGGGGAAAATCAGCACACTACCTCCATTTTGTGTAAATTTTTGCAACTCTTCACGCATCTTGGCGGGCAAATTGGGCAAGCCGTCTAAAATAAGCAAATCGGTGTTGGGTAGAATATCGTAATGGAAGGTATTGAGGTCGTAGCTGACAAGATTGAAACTTTTTTCACTCGCATACACGCTACGTACAAAAGGATTTCCCCCGCCTGCATACACATACGAAATGCGTATTGTAGGGGCTACATTGAGCGTAAAAAAATATTCATTATCAAAAGTGATGGGCTGGTCTTCAATGATAATTTTTCCTTTGCGAGTGCCTCTTTCTTGAGTTACAAAATTAAAACTGCCTGTTACTTTACCATTTGCTCCTATATCCAAAGTAGTGGTAGAAACTTGTAAGTCTTCAATAAAAAGGCGAGCTACTAAATCCTGAACGGGAGTTTCCGAATCGTTTTTTACAGAAAAAAGTAAATTATTCGTTTCATTGGCTTTTACAAAAGGATTGGCAAGCCAGGCTGAATCAATATACAAATTTGCCTTTTGTTCGGATTTGAGCGGAACAAGAATAAACTGCGTTGTGCTATCTAAACTCAATTTTTCCAAATTGCCAAGCGTACTTTTCTGAAAATCGGAAAACCAAAAAATTTGATTTCTTTCATCAGACGCTAAACGCTTCAAAAGAGCCTGCTGACGAGCATATACGCTTTGCAAATCACGAGTATGGGGCGAGAAATTAGTTTCGCTCAAAATATCCTCTACGCGGGTAGCATTGATAGCAAATTGCTCGCGATTGCGAAAATCATTGGTAACAAGCTGAAATTGAGCCGATTTGGGAAAGATTTTCACTAAATCTGAAATGCTTTCTTTTGCCCAAGAAAGATACTTGCGACGAGCAAGTTCATTTTGCATACTATACGAATTATCCAAATAAATGCTGGCTATGCTACCTGCATTGTAAAGTGTTTTTTGATTTTCATTAGGCAAAAAAGGTTGTGCGAAAGCCAAAACCAAAGAAGCCACCAAACCCAAACGCATCAGCAAGATAAGCAGTTCTCGCAAGGTTTTGAAAGAATTGGTTTCAGTTTTAAGTTCTTTCAGGAAACGAACATTTGTAAAATACACTTTTTTTAGCCTACGAAAATTGAAAATGTGAATAATGATAGGAATGGATAAAGCCGTTAATGCCCATAGAAAAGACGGATATAAAAAACTCATACTGCAAAATAAGGTTTAAGTAAATTCAAAAGCACATCAGGGCAACGCACAGGACGCAAATTTTCTGTGTGTATAAACGCAAGCGTTGTGTAACCATTGTGCAGAAGTGTATTTTCTCGTAAAATTTCGTATTCAAAACGTATGCGACTTTGAGGAAGTTCGGGAATACTTACACGAATAGTAAGCAAATCGTCATAAAAAGCGGGTTTCAGGTAGCGTGAATAATGCTCCAAGACAGGCATCATAATTTTATGTTCGCTCTCTAAGGACTTGTAGTCAAGTCCTAAATTACGCAGACACTCTACGCGAGCCACTTCAAAATAAATAGCGTAATTGCCGTAATATACATATTTCATTTGGTCGGTTTCGGCGTAACGAACCCGTATTTGCGTATGCGACTGGTACATTGATGATAGAGGTATAAAATGAAGAGTAGTCTAAACTATCGTTCCACAATTTTCCATTCGGTAAAATCTAATCGGTAGCCCAGACGAGATTGTGCTTTGCCATCTTCGCTGTCTATGTTGCCATAAAAGAGCTTGCCTTTTAGATGAACTTTGCGTGTAAAGGGTTCTTTGGAAAGAGGATGCCCCATATTATTGCGAAGCAAAACACGTGTGCCATCTGCCATTTGTAGCCAAAACTCATAAAATTCAAAAATTCTCCCTGCTTTGTTCTGGAATTTTTGCATTTGCATAATGCCCTCCAGAATTACATCTTTACCGATATTTTCTTGCAATTCTGATTTTTGTGTTAGTACTTTCATAGTCTTTTCTTTTTGTGCCCAAGCCGTGAAGTTGCTCAAAGCAAGCATTAAAGAAATAAAAGTTATTTTTAAGACGTTTTGCACCATAAACGTAAGATTTTACAATCTCCATTGCATACCTACACCCACAAACCACAACTTTTGATTTTGCAATTGCAAAGAGGAATGATTTTTGAATAACGGAGTAAGCATCTGCCTGAACGAAGGAGTTACCTGCAAGTATAATTTTGGAGCTATCTGATAGCCTATTTGTAATTCGGAAATACCTGCATACTGCACACGATTTATTTTTTCAAAAACACTGGAATAAGTTGCAGTTTCAGAGGAGAAAGTGTTGTTTATCAGAAAATTAGCTTCAGTACCCACCGCAACTGCACCACGCCATTTGTTTTTTTGCAACTGATAACCTATTTTCAAAGGGATACTGATAAATTCAGTAGTATGACGATAGGTAACTTCGCTTACCTCTAAATGATTAGGTAAAGCCGCCGCCACTTGATTTTGTCCTCCTTCTGCTATTTCTATGCTAGGAGTTGAGTTAATTGTACTTACAGGCGGTGCTTCAACATCTAAATTTGGCACATTGCCATAAAATTTTGCAAGAATAGGCACAGGGGCATTACTTTGAAAAACCGCATAACTTTTACGCCACTGAAAACCACCACTTACAAACCAATTTTTATTGATTTGAAAACCCAAATCCATTCCAGCACCCCAAGTGCAAAGAGTTTGATAAGTAGAAAGTTCTTTGAGCAAATTCTCTTCTCTTTTAAGCATAACTTGTTCTTGCGGGGTATTAAGCATACGTCCTGCTAAAATTGGTGAAGGCGTATAGTGCCAATTTTGCTGAAATTTTCCGACATTCAAGCCTTGCTGAACCCACCAACGTTTAGCTTTGGGAGTGCCAACTTTTTCATTGCTAAATTCTTGTTGGTGTTTTTGAGCTAAAACAGCTTCTTTTTCTACTTCAAATTCAGCTTTTATCTGAAAAGTTAATAGTTTTTCTTGCAGAATTTTAGTGTCATTTGCATATTGTGTAATGGCTTTTTCAGGTTTTTTTGGGGTTGTTTTAGGAGTAGGAGAAATGAGTTTATTTGTGTTTGTAGGGGTATCGTGGATAATTGTAAAATTTGAAATATTCGTTTCTCCAAACCACTCACCAATAAGTCCTTTTCTCTGATACAAAAGCTCACCATCGCCTAAAAAGAGAGCTAGCATTGCCGCCGCCCACCAAGCTATGATTTTTCGGCGTCTTTGTTGGCGTTTTTCATCAATTTGCAAAGCAATTAGTTCCCATACCCTTTCCGAAGGATTTACAGAAGCGTGTAAAAACTTCTCTTGCCAAATATGTTCAAAATTTTTAAGACCTTTCATAATTTGGCTTTTGGGTTTGACGGCTTTCTCGCAAAATCATTTCTTTGAGAATTTGCTTTGCTCTTGCATATTGTGATTTGGAAGTACCTTCGCTAATACCGAGCATTTCAGCTATTTCATTGTGCTGATAGCCTTCAATAGCGTATAAGTTGAAAACTACCCTGTAACGAGGTGCTAAACTTTGCACCATATTGAGCAAGTCTTCATATTCTAAATTTTCCAAAATTTCGCAAGTTTCTTGATACTCTTCGGGTAAATCCTGCACATCAAAGGCAGGAAACAAGTATAATTTACTACGATTTTGTTTGAGAGCCGTGTTAATAACAATTTTCTTTATCCAATGTTCTAAACTACATTCACCCCGAAAAGTTTGGATATGATTGAAAACCTTGATAAAACTTTCTTGTAAAACGTCTTCTGCTTCAAGCCTTCCCGAAGTATAACGCAAAGCCACCGCAAACATTTTAGAGGCATATTGCTCGTAAAGTTTGCGTTGAGCTTTGGGGCATTGCTTGCGGCAAGCCTCAATAATATGGGTTTGAACATCAGACATTATTAGACAAGTATGTTTTGCAAACTTATACTTTTTTTTGAAAAAATCCAAAATTATTACATTTCTTACAATTGAATTATTTTTCATTTAGCATCTTACCCCCTTCCACAAATATTTTTATAGATACAAAATTCACAGATGCTTAGGTTATCTGTCTTCTCAAAAGGTAAATCTTTATCCAACATTTTGCGAATAACCTCTGAAAGCCAATTTTCAGTTTTCTGATAAAACCATTCTTTATCATTGAGGCGTATATTTTCGGGATTGCCTTTATCTTTATCCTTTTCTTTGAATTTAGCAGGAGGGGTGTGCAGAGCAAGTAATTCTTTGGTTGGGTTGCGAAGGCTGTAAATACCAGCCTCAACAAGAGCATTCTGATACATTTCCCATTGAGGATTACTATCCAAATTTTTTTGTAAAAGATATTTGTAAAGCCACAATTGCCTAATTTTACCCATATCAGGATTATCAGCAATAGAAAGCAATTCGGTATGGTCAATTCTTACATCTTTTTTCTCAACCTTTCCTGTCTTGTAGTCAATGATACGCAGGATACCGCTTATTTTATCTACCCTATCTACAATGCCTCGCAAGCGTACATCAAGGCTTTCTCCGTTGTATTGGTAGCGGAAAATAGCAGGCTCAATGCGTAAAAGCTCGTGTTTATTCTCCAAACTCAATATTTCAAAAACAGGGTTTTCTTCTAATTTGTTGTTTTCATCTTCCAACTCGGCGATTTGTTTTTCTAAAAAGTTTTTTACGTACAAAATAGCTACCTCTTGTGCAATTAGATTATTGCCGATGATAGCTTCTTGCGTGTAAAGATGAGCCGTATCCTTGAATTTTTGTTTTACCTTTTCAGGAACTTGTGGCAAAACGGCTCGCAAGTCTTGTGCTGAAACTTGATTGTTTTCGCCAATTTCAAAGAAAATATCCTCCAAAACGTGATGTACAATGCTTCCGAGTGTGTCAGATTCAATCTCATCGCGAACTTCTTTAGCTTCTTTAATACCCGCCACATAATTGAAATAATATTGCAACGAACAACGAATAAATGAGTCAATAGCAGTAGGGGAAAGTTGATTTTGTAGCTTTTGTTTGATAATTGCCAAAATCTCCTCATTTTTTTCAATGCGTAAATCTTCTTGCTGATTTTTAGGAACAGCAGGAAAAACAACACTCGTTTTTTGAATGGTTATTTTAGGATTTTTCTGAGCCAAATCATATTCCAACTGCCAAGCATAGCGGCTTACTTCGCTGTTGCCAACTAATGAAACGCCTTTGGAAGTACAATAGATTAGTGCAATTTTTTTGGCTCTTTGCAAAAGGCGATAAAAGTAATAGCTGTGCATAGCCTCGTAATCCTCGTAAGTAGGTAAGCCAAACGCTTTGGCTATATCATAAGGAATAAGCGATTTGTTTTTCTGAACCGTAGGGAAAGTACCTTCGTTGGCAGATACTACAATGATTTGCTCAAAATCCAGCGTACGCGTTTCAAGTACGCCCATAATTTGCAGGCGGTTATCTACGCTACTCTCAAAGGGAATACGCTCTTCGCGTGCAAGTTGAAACAAAAAATTTCTGAAAGTACGGAAATCAATATTGAAATTACGTTTTTTGAGTATCTTACGCATTCTAGCAAAAATCTGCTTGAATTTCTTGATATAGAATTGCTCTAAATCATCTTGTTCGCTTTCAAAATTTTTTTCAAAAAACAGCATAATACGCTCTAAATGAAGCAAAATAGAAGTTACTTTTTGCAAGTTCCAAGAGCTGAACATTAGCTTGCAGAGCGTCTGCATTTCGGCATAGAAGGGTTGGAGAGAGCTTTTGATGGCTTCGTCAGGTTCGTCTTTAAGTAAGGTTTCAGGCAATTTTTTAAGCTCCCAAGATTTGTTAATAACCTTATTGTATTGAACTAAATACCTACGAGCCAAACGAAGAAAACTTTGATGAGCGGGTAAATGATGTTTTTTGAGTACAATTTGCTCAAATTTTCGGATAAAAGGGTGTGTGAGAATTTTCGCAACATTGCTATAATGATACACAAAAGTATGCTTATCTACACTTTTTCCGTCTTTATCTTTGGCTTTCCATTTATGTTCTTTGCGGGTTTGTTGTAGTTCAAAAAGCAGAGAAATGAGGTTGAACAGAGTTGATTTTTGCAAACTCAAACCCAAAGTAATGTTGTAATTTTCTTCTGAAATGCTATGCATTAGTGGTAAAAGCATATTTTCATCGGGCATTACAATCACGGTGCGTTTGCGTGAGCGACTTTCTTTATCCCATTTATTGAGAACATTCTGAGCTACTTGTGCTTGCAGGCTATAACTGCCTGTGCCAATAATTTCCACTCTTTTAGCTTCCGATAACAAGAAATTTTCTTGCCAAAGCCAATTTTGCCATTTTAGTTTGTAATGTTTCAGCCATTTACCCGCTTGATTTTCACCTTGGTGTTCCATATAAAAAGTGTCGCTATCCCAAAGCAAGGTAGCTTTGTTCAGGGCAAGTAATTTATCAATAATTTTCTCTTCGGCTTTGCTGAAGGCATTAAAACCAACAAAATAATAATGCTGATAACCATTTTCGAGCCACTTTTGTATATTTTCAGCCAATTTACGATAAATCATTCCCAAATAAGCCAAATTCTGAGCCTCTAAATTTTGCTTAAACTGCCTATAAATTTCAAATAGCTTATCCCAAAATTCAAAATAATATTTGAGTTTGTCTTGCACATATTTTTTTCGTGTTTCGTCCAGTTCCCAAGACTTCATTCTTTCAATATCTGCTAAATTGGCAAAGAGTTTTTCGGCATCAACAAGGTTTTGGTCTATAAGGTTGAAGTCTTTGAGAAGCACAGGAAGCCAAGAAAGCAAATTATCGCTGGGTTGTTGCGATTGCATTGATTTACCTAGAACCTCATAAGCGGTTTTCTGCAAAAGCAAGAGTTGCTCAATTAAGTCAGTTTTTTCATATAAGTCAGTTTTTTTATAAGTTCGGCTTACGAAATCCTCTATGGGATATACCGTAGGCATTTGGTCTTTTTCTATTTTCTGCTTGCGAAATTCTAAACGCAAAGAACGCATAGCTCTTCGAGAAGGTACAAGCACACAGATATTTTGTAAATTTTGATGATTTTCAAGCAGAAATTCACAGGTTTTCTCCAAAAAAGTCATATGAGGAAGCGATTTGATAGGTAGTTATCTTTGCAAATAAGCAAAATTCAAAGGGAAAAGCAAGTCTTAAACTCTAAAAATTTGCAAGCACGCCGTAATAAAAAAATAGCAAGGCTACAATGTTCCTTGCTATTTCGTAATATGTTAGAATTTAGGAAATTTTACTTAGCTAAGTAGTAACGGAAGCCAAGTGAAAAAGTAGGTTGGATAGAATTAGCTCCGAAACCAATAGAAGTATCTGTAGATTTTAGTTCTCCGCCACCAGTGGTAGTTTTCTGAGTTCTTGAAGAGAAACCTACAAAACCGAAGTTAGCTTCTAAACCAACTTTGTTAGTAGGGAAAAATACAAGACCGGGGGTGATGCCAACTTCAAGAGCAGTTACTTTAGGTCCGTCATTGGTTATAGTAGTACTTCCTCTTTTAGATTCAGTTTTTGAACTGCCAAACCCTACACCTACACCAAAAGTTCCTGTGAAACCGAAATTATCGCTGAGCATAAAGAATTTTCTTGCATAAGGAGTGAAGCTAATGAGGTTACCACTTACTTTATCGTAGTCGCCGGTTTGAGCACCAGGTCCTTCATAGGGTTCTTTTTCTGATTCGTTTAGGAACGAAATATCAATACCGACAGCAAGTTTATCAGCGATAAAATAACCTACACCGGGTACAATAGAGAAACTTGTACTTTTAGGACCATCAGCAGAAACAGTTGTTCCACCGCGAGAAGTAGTTACTTTGTTTGAAGATGTGGTAAAGCCCAATCCACCACCTAAGTACAAAGTACCTTGAGCAGTTTGAGCAAAAGAGGTAGCTACACCAAAAGTGGCTACGAAGGAAGCGAGAATAGAAAATTTTTTCAACATAGTTTTTTGGGTTTAGGTTAAATAACTGAAAGCAATTATCACAAATAGCGTGCCAAACTATTCAAGTCCATATTTTTTGATTTTCCTGTAAAGGGTTCTTTCCGAAATGCCTAAATCTTCGGCGGCGTACTTGCGTTTACCGTTGTGTTGTTTTAACGCTTTGATAATTAGCTCTTTCTCCTTCTTTTCCAAAGAAAGGGTTTCTTCCTCTGTTTCGTGTGGAATATCTTCAATTTGTTCGGTAGATTCCGAAAAAGGAATGACACTACTTTCGGACTGAATGACAGGCAGGACTACTTTATTACCTATATTGCTTTCGCTAGATACTACCGCAGGAAAGCCCTGTACTTCTTTGAACAAGTCTTGGTGGTTTTTGAGAATTTCTGCTCCTGCAAGCGAACTACCGCTTGTAAGCATCTGCAAGACCAACTTTTTTAGTTCTGTAACATCTTTACGCATATCAAAAAGCACTTTATAGAGCAATTCTCTATCGGAAAAGGTTTGCTGTTGGTTTTCGTTTTCTACAAGAGCGGGTAAGTTGTTATGGATAGCTTTGGGTAAGTATTTTTGTAGAATGTCAGCTGTAATGATTTGGCTTTCGGCGGTGATAGAAAGATCATACACAAGGTTTTTCAGTTGGCGAATATTTCCGGGAAAACGATAGTTCAGAATGATATTTTTTGCTTCTTCGTTTAGTTCTATGGGGTCTCTGCGATATTTTTCAGCAAAATCGGTGGCAAACTTTCTGAAAAGCAATAGTACATCATTGCCTCTTTCACGCAAGGCGGGTACGTAAATGGGAACGGTGCTCAAACGATAATACAAATCTTCACGAAACTTACCTTTACGAATAGCCTCTTCTAAATTGACATTTGTTGCCGCTACTACTCGTACATCAGTTTTTTGTACTTTGGAAGAGCCTACTTTTATAAATTCTCCATATTCTAATACACGCAATAAGCGGGCTTGCGTAGCTAAGGGCATTTCGCCAATTTCATCTAAAAAAATAGTTCCTCCGTTGGTTACTTCAAAAAAACCTTTACGACTTTCCACAGCTCCTGTAAAAGCTCCTTTTTCGTGTCCGAAAAGTTCTGAATCTATGGTTCCTTCGGGAATAGCTCCACAATTGACTGCTGTAAAAGCATTATGCTTACGAGGACTTAATTGATGTATGATTTTTGAGAAAGACTCTTTCCCTACACCGCTTTCACCTGTAATAAGCACATTGATTTCGGTGGGAGCAACCATTATAGCCCTTTCCAGAGCGTGATTGAGCAAAGGAGCATTTCCCACTATTCCGAAACGTTGCTTGATACTTTGAAGGTCTAAATTTGTTATCATTATTAAAAAAATATTTATTTTTGAGGCAAAATCATAAACATAAAAAAGTGCCAAAGAGTTGCAAAAGTGCTGACAAAATGTCTGCTTCAAAAATTTTTTTGAAAAATTTTTTCAAAAAATTTTGGCGAACTCAAAAAAAACTCTCAATTTTGGTACAATTACTGATGTAACCTCAAAAAACTTGAAATAGTGTTAAAAAATCCAAGAATTATGAATCAAAGTATGAAAACCTTGCTCGTAGCGGGTACGTGTGCGGTTACGCTTGGGGCGTGTAGTATGTTTGGGAAAAAGCAAAGCGAAGGTTTCCCAATGCAGGTGCAACGAAGCGACAATGTCCATAAGAAAGGTATGTTTAGCCAAGTTACGGGCATACCTTACAATATGCAAGATACAGGTGCTTACACCTCGCTAAAAGTAAGACCTTATTTAGGACAACCCGATGGTCCCAATTTGGTATTTATTGAAGGAGGACGCTTTGTGATGGGTTCAGGGGAGGAGGATATTCTTTACACCCGCGATAATCGTGAGAGAGCTATCAGTATCCAATCTTTTTATATGGATATGACCGAAGTGGCAAATATTCACTGGCTTGAATTTATGGAGTTTTACAAGCAAGATAAAAACAAGTCAGAAATTCCTAATATCCACGATGGTTATACTTACGACTCCAAAAAAACCGAGCGATACAATGCTTATGTGGATTACTTAAATAACACTAAAACCAATAAATACAATTTCCAAAAGTTAGATGTTATCCAACCAAACGATGTAAAGCGTTTTGATTATTCTTACTTTTTGGTTCAAATCTTACGCCCCGATACTACCGTATGGGCAAGAGAAACAGCTTTTAATGATTCTTATGTTGCCAATTATTTGCGTTATCCCGGCTTCCGCTTTTTCCCTGTGGTAGGCATTAATTGGGTGCAAGCACAAGAATTTTGCAAGTGGCGTACGCGTGCTGCCAACGAGTATTTATTCAACGAAGCAAAGAAGAAAGACAAAGATGGTGCTTTGAATGAATACAAAACTGCCAAAGATGCTCCTTTGGAGAGTGGCGTAATTATGCCTGATTATCGTTTGCCCACAGAGGCAGAATGGGAATACGCCGCCAAAGGTATGATTGGAACGCAATATGAAGATGAGAACCAATCAAATAATCGTGTATATCCTTGGGACGGGCACGCTACTCGTAATCCTTACGGAAAGCAAATGGGCTTCTTTTTAGCTAACTTCAAGCGTGGTAGAGGTGATTATGCGGGTATTGCAGGAAAACAAAATGACGCCGCTCTTATTACAGAATGGGTGTATGCTTATCCTCCTAACGATTTTGGTCTCTACAATATCGGTGGTAATGTAGCTGAGTGGGTTGAAGATGTGTATCGTCCTTTGGCTTTTGAAGATGTAAATGATTTGAACCCTGTAAGAAGAATTCAATTAGATAGTACCAAACTCAAATCAGACCCTTCAAAATCTGTCGTGGGAGACCCTACCTCTAATTACTTGCTTGCTGGTAAGAAAAACTCGTTGGTTGATGACAGTGCAAGGGTATACAAAGGCGGTTCTTGGAGAGACGTAGCTTACTGGCTATCACCTGGTACAAGAAGATACTTAAACAAGTTTGAAGCTCGTGATTATATTGGCTTCCGCTGTGCTATGATTATGGCGGGAGAGAAAGTGGGTGAAAAACGTCGTGGTAATAAGCGTGTGGGCGGTCAGTACAGATAATCTTTTATAGATATCCACAAAAAGGCTTTGTGTGTTATCAAAGCCTTTTTGTGTTTGCAAAAAATCCTATCAGCTAAATCTTGAAATTGAAATATTATTTCAAAAACTTCATTATGAAAATTCAAGTCCAATATACATACTTGGCTTTTCTGTTCATAATTTTTTATACTTTTTCGGCTTGTTCTTTATTCAAGAAAAAAGATAAAACCGAGCGGCAATCTTTTGAGGATATGCAAGCAGGTAATGTAGATGGTGTTAGTCAGGTTACGGGTATTCCCTATAACGATAGCACCATTGATAATAGTATGATTGTAGCTAAATACTACGATATGCCTAACGCTCCTAATATGGTTTTCATTGAAGGAGGAACTTTCGTGATGGGCATTACCGAAGAAGATGTCATTAATCTTTCTCGCAATCGTCTTACGCGTGTGATTGTACCTTCTTTTTATATGGATAGAACCGAAATAGCCAATATCCATTGGCTTGAATTTATGAATTTTTTTTATTATAATCGTGATTCTATCCCCGCAGGAATGACCTTTGAAGAATTTGCAGAAGAGATTTTATTACCTGATACCACCGTTTGGGCTTCGGAAGCCGCCGCTAACGATTCTTATGTAAAAAACTATTTACGCCACCCAGGATTTAGAATGTATCCTGTTGTGGGAGTTACTTGGATTCAGGCACAAGAATTTTGCAAGTGGCGAACCAAAATGGTAAATCATTATCAAGAAATGAAAAGTTATTATTCAGGTGTAAAACTTGATGGCAAACTTACCGTTGGGCAATTTACCAAACCCGAAAAAATAGATACTGCAAATATTATTAAGTTCCCTGATTATCGTTTGCCCACGGAAGCCGAGTGGGAATATGCCGCCAAAGCGATGACCGCCACGCAATACGACAATGCTCGTGCCGCAGGTAAAGAACGCTTGTATCCTTGGGATACACGCCAAACCCGTAATCCTTACAATCCGAACAAAGGGTTATTTTTAGCTAATTTCAAGCGTGGCAGGGGCGATTATGCAGGTATTGCAGGCAGGCTTAACGATGGGGCGATGGTTACGGCATCTATTTACTCCTATCCTCCTAATGATTTTGGCTTGTACAATATGGCAGGAAATGTAAATGAATGGGTAGAAGACGCTTACTTTGTAGAAGGTTGGGAAGAATACCCTGATTTACGTCAGGTAAAGAGAATAGCCACTTATACAGATTCTACTTATCAAAACAAACTCACAATCAATGTGATGCTTTATGGTAGGTCGGATACAACGATGAAAACGAAAGGGCAAAGAATTAAACAGCAACAAAAAGACACCATAGATATTGCTAAAGAAAATTTAATGCCTTTCCCAAATGCAATGAGCCATAACTTGCTTGGCTTACCCGGCAATATTATAGCAAAAGAAAAGTTATCTCGTTTCAAGGTCTATAAAGGTGGTTCTTGGAAAGATGTAGCCTATTGGCTTATTCCCGGCACGCGTAGATATTTGGAAATGGACAAGAGTCTGGCTACTTTGGGTTTCCGCTGTGCTATGAATTATGCACCCAAAAAGGAAAACCCCAAAGACAACACCATTACCAGCGATGCTGACCTCACAGAGGCTCAAAAGAAACGAAAAGCTAAATTTGAAGCTCAACAAGCCAAAGAACGCAAAAAATTACAGAGGTTAAAGGAAAAACAACAAAAGGCACAAGAAAAAGAAGAAAGAAAAAATAAAAGGAAAAATCAAAACGAACAGAATGAGCAAGAATAGGAGATGTTTTTGCAAAATTTTATTTTGAATATTCCATTTTTTTGAGTAATTTTGCCTGAACAATTTTTATCGGGCAAAATTTTTTTACAATGAAACATAAATATTTACTCATTTTCTTGTGGGGGGGCATAGTGGGCAATATTTTTGCTCAAAAAAAACAAACACCTATCAAAAACTTAGAGGTAGCTCCTGCTCAAATCTCTTTTGTAGAAAACAAAGGACAATGGTACAAGGATATTCAGTTGCGTGCTGAAATACCTTCGGGTTTTTTAGATGTACAAAATGGTAGTTTGCAGTATTTTTTCTATGACGAGCAATCGGTTCATAAACGTTATCATCAAGAACACCCCGAAGATATCAACCCCGATGCAGAGATACGCTTTCATAGTTTTGTAGTAAAATTTTTGGGGGCAAGCCCTGTGCAAGCCAAACCCACAGAAATTCAACCAACCAAATACAATTATTATTTAGGCAACGACAAAAAATTCTGGGCAGACCAGTGTAATGCCTACAAAAAAGTACTTTTTGAAGGTATCTATCCAAATATCTCTTATCATTTATTCAGCAAAGGCAATTCACTAAAATATGAGTTTCATTTAGAACCAAATGCCAATCCTCGTCTTATCCAAATGCAATATGAGTATGCTTTGGGATTAGAGATTTTGCCCGATGGCTCTTTGGAAATTAAAACCACTTTGGGAAGTATTTACGAGAAAAAGCCTTACAGCTATCAGATTATCAAGGGCAAAGAAGTAGAAGTGCCTACTAAATTTGTGCTGAATGGAAATATAGTAAGTTTTGAGTTTCCACAAGGATATAATAAAAAATATCCGCTTGTGATAGACCCAGGTATCGTCTTTGCCACTTATTCAGGAGCTACTGCAAGCAATTATGGTAATACCGCTTGTTTTGATGAAGCGGGACATCTTTATTCAGGCTCTACTTCTTTCGGTCCTGGTATGCGTTCAGGCTCGCCTACACCAACGAATGTAGGTAGTTTGGGTGGCTCTATCAATATTCGCCTTTACAAATACAATCCTACGGGTACTACACTTTTGTATGTAACTTTTGTGGGAGGTAACCAAAACGAAATTCCTCATAGTTTGGTTGTGGATAATGATAACAGACTTTATGCTTTTGGGGCAACAGGCTCTACAGATTTTCCTATCACCTTCGGACCTACTTTCCAAGGAGGAACATCAGCCTCAGTGACGGCTTCCACTTATAGTAATGGTACCGATATGTATATCGTCAAACTTAACGCTGACGGCTCTTTGAACCGTGCAAGAATGCTTGGTGGAAGTGGTAATGAGGCTATCAAAGCAAATTCTTTGGCTTGGACAATCAATAACTACGGCGATGGTAGTAGGGGAGATATTTATGTAGATAGCAATAACGATATTTTTGTAGCTACCAATACTACCTCAAATACTATTGCAGGGGTTACAGGAACTCTACAAGGCGGACAAGATGCTCTGCTCTTAAAATTTGATGATAATTTGAATTTGGTCTTTGGTAGGTATTTTGGAGGAAATAATTTAGATTTAGCTCTTTCTGTAAAAACAAATACATCAGGCGAAATCTTTATTGGTGGAGGTACAAGAAGCACCGATTTACCGAATGCCACAGGTTTGCATACTGCGGCTTTTGGCAATGATGATGGTTTCCTTGCCAAATTTGATAGTAACGGAAATCTTATTCGTTCTACTTACTTGGGTACTGCTCAAGCTGATATGGTCTTTTTTATTGATTTGGATACTGATGGCAATGCCTATGCATATGGGCAAAGTCTCAATGCTACCTATCCTATTGCTCCTGCAAGCGTCTATAATAATGGCAATAGCGGGCAATTTATCCATAAACTTAATGGCGATTTGACCGTAAGCGGATGGAGTACTCGTGTAGGTAATGGTAATGGTACTTACAATCTTTCACCCACAGCATTTCTTGTAGATATTTGTGGAAACATCTACATCGCGGGGTATGGTGGTTGGAGCAGTATTCCTAATGTTACAGGCTCACCTGTTACGCCTGATGCTTTCAAAAGCACTACTGATGGGAGAGATTTTTATCTTGCAGTATATCGTCCTAATATGGTGGGTTTGTTGTATGCTACTTTTGTCGGGGGATCTTCATCAGGCGAACACGTTGATGGCGGTACAAGCCGTTTTGCCAAAGATGGCACGGTGTATCACGCCGTTTGTTCAAATAGTGGCTTTCTTACTACAACAGGTGTTTGGCAACCCACCATTGCTTCGGGAGCAGGTTGGGATTGTGCAGTTTTCAAATTTCAAACGAACATCAATGCTGATTTTACTATGCAAGACCCCAGCAGTAATACTACTATTATCGGTGGAGGGACCTCTTGCTCGGCTCTTGTAAATTTTGTGTTCCCGCCTAATGTTACTGAATTTGATAGTTTTGAATGGACTATCTACGATATTGGAGGAAATATTTTATACACTAATACTACCCAACAAAATTTCTCTTATACTTTTGCAAGTTCAGGTAACTACAAGGTTCGCTTGTTTGTAACAAGTTGTAACAAAACTGCTCAAAAAGTTCAAGACCTGGTCATTTCTATTCCCAATTTTCAAGCTCCTAATGACGCTACTATTTGCAAGTTTAATAGTGTGCAGTTGGTGGCGAGTGGTGCAAAAACCTATAAATGGACACCTGCAACAGGTCTGAGCAACCCTAATATTGCTAATCCAATTGCTTCGCCTTTGCAAACTACTACTTATACATTGGAAATGAAAGATGATAATTGCACGGTACGAAAACAAGTAAAAGTTACAGTTATTCAAGCCGAACCAGTAAATTTTGACTTCCAACTTGTAAAAGATTGTAATACTCCTTATCGTGTAAAACTCAATTTGGTAAATGTAGATACGCTTAAATTTAAGCAGTTTCGTTGGTCTATGGGAGAGGGTACTACTTACACGGGCACAAACCCTCCTGAGCACGCTTACCTCATTCCTGATAGAGAATACACTATTACACTTGTAGGCGTAAATTTGAATGATTGCGAAACCAAAGTTGAAAAGAAAGTGTATGTACCCAAACCGCCGATTTTCCCACCTAACGTTATTACTCCTAATGGCGATGGCGTAAATGATGTTTTTGAAGTAGCGGAAGCAGGTTCTAAAATCAAGATTTGGAATCGTTGGGGTAAGTTGATTTTCCAATCTGATAATTACAAAAAGGAATGGGGCGATGGTAAAGAAGTAATGTCAGGAACGTACTATTATCATTTAGAGTCTCCTTCGGGAGTGAACTGTAGTGGTTGGTTGCAAGTAATGAAATAACTCAAAAGCCTCTGTAATGAAATGCAGAGGCTTTTTTGATAGGTCTAAATCTCTTTCCAAATATCCCAAGCCGCTTCGGCTTGCAGGTAGAGCATCTCTAATCCGTTTTTAATTTTTGCTCCTCTTGCTTTGCCCTTTTGTAAAAAAAGTGTAAATTCGGGGTTATACACCAAATCGTAAAGGAAATGTTTCTGGTTTATGCTTTCATAAGGCAAAGGTGGGTAGGTATTGGTTTCAGGATACATTCCCAAAGGGGTTGTATTGATAATAAGCGAAGCGTTTTCTATGATTTGTGGGGTTAATTCTTCATATGAGAGCAAAGAAGTCCCCTTTTTCCTTGAAACAAGTTGAAAAGGGATTTGCAAGAATTCTAAAACTGCTTGTACAGCTTTACTTGCCCCGCCTGTACCCAAAATGAGAGCCTTTTTAGGTTTTTCGTCTTGCAAAAAATTTTGCAGTGAAACTAAAAAACCTTCGTAGTCTGTATTATAGCCTATCTTTTTGCCATTTTGGATAGCTATGGTATTGATAGCACCGATTTTTTGAGCATTTTCGCTTATTTCGTCTAAAAAAGGCAAAATTTGTTCTTTGTAAGGGATAGTAACGTTTAAGCCAATGAGTTCGGGGTGTTGGGTGAGGAGTTGGGAAAATTGTTGGATATTTTCCAATGGGTAAAGCTCATAGGAATAATCTTGTAAATTTTCACGCAAGAACTTTTCTTGAAAATATTTTTTTGAAAATGAATGAGTTAAGGGAAAACCAATCAGTCCAAGTTTTTTCATTGTAAAAAAATTTTTAAGAAAATATTTGGCAAGAAAGAAAAAGATTTCTACTTTTGCAACACGAAAAACGGAGCGGTAGTTCAGCTGGTTAGAATGCCTGCCTGTCACGCAGGAGGTCGCGGGTTCGAGCCCCGTCCGTTCCGCAAAGCCTTAAACATCACGTTTAAGGCTTTTTTCTTTTTATTCATAGCTATTTTCATATTTTTCGCTAATTTCACCACAAAATTATCAGGGTGTGTTAAACATTTTTCGTAGTAGTTCTATTTTTGGTACAATACTGCTGGCTTTACTTTTCGCAGTAATTCGTCTGCCTGCCGAATGGATAGGGGTGCCCCTCCTGCCTATTGAAGCTAAATTTCTGGCTTTGGGTGAAAAAATTGCCGAAGGAAATTGGATTTACATTGATATTTGGGACAATACTCCCATTTTACCTGCTTTCGTGTATGGCATTTCTTATTTTTTCTTTGGAAAAAGTGTAGTGCCTCTGCATATTTTGGCGAGCTTGCTGGTTTTTGTGCAAGCTATTCAGTGGAACTATTGGCTTATCAAGACCAAAATGTATCACGAAAGAAACCAAATTCCTGCACTGATTTATTTGCTTTTGGCTTCGCTTTGGTGGGACTGCTTCACGCTTACCCCCGAAATACTTGCCAATACCTTTTTGATTATTGCTTTGGGCAATTTGCTTTTACATCTTAACGAACAGTATCATTATCAGAAAGGCTTTGACATTGGTATTTATTTAGGTGTTGCAATATTATGCTACTTTCCAAGCATTTTTTGGCTTTTGGGGGTAATGTTTGTGTTTGCCACACTTTCGGGTACGCAGATTAGAGAGTATGTTTTACTTTGTTTGGGGGCTTTCTTGCCTTTTGCCTTGGTAGGACTTATTTTCTATTTCAAAGATGCTTTTGGGCAATTTGTGGAATTTTTTGCTTTCAGTGGTTTTTGGCTAAGCAAAGAATATGCGATGTCTTTTCTGCATTTTGCCATTTTTTTAGCTCTACCCACTATTTTTTTATTTTTTGGTGTTCTTTTTCTTTTGCAAAGTGGTGGTTTTATCAATTACCAGATACGCTCACAACAAGCACTCTTGTTTATGCTGATTTTTGGAGTTTTGGGTGTTTTCTTTACCCCCGAAATTTCCATACATAGTTTTGCTCCCTTTTGGGCAATAGTAGCGTTTTTTGTAGCTCATTTATTTTTGTTATTTAGAAGTAGGTGGTTGCGTGAAGTGCTTTTTGCATTTTTTTTACTGGTTTGTATAGGCTTGAACTATGTTTTTTTACTTCAAAAAATTCCTGCAAAGTGGCAAAAATATATTAGCCTTTTTGAAAATTTGCAAGTGCCTGATATTCAAAATGAAAAAATTTGGTTTTTGGGAAAAAGGTGGGAGTTTTACCTAAAAAATAAAGCCTCAACCCCATATTTTCACTACGAACTTGCTCAAAAACATTTACAATTCTTGGATTACTACGATATACAAGCTGAAATATACGATAGATTATCGCAAGATTTGCCTACAATTATTGCAGGCGAAAAAAATACCATTGAAAAAATATTCAAACGTTTGCCTGCTTTGGCTCAAAAATACGAATATCAAGGCGAGAAAGGCTGGTGGAAATTGAAAAGTATAGCCACGAATAATTAGATATGAAAAAAATCTTATTTTTATTTCCTTATCCTTCGGGAACAGCAGGTTCGCAACGCTTTCGTTTTGAGCAGTATTTAGACTTCTTGCGAGAAAAAGGTTTTCAAATTACCCTTAAACCCTTTTTAGATGAAAAAACTTGGCAAATTCTCTACAAACGAGGGCATACTTTGCAGAAAGTTTGGGGAATTTTACGAGGTTTCATCAGACGTTTGTGGCTTTTGTGGCAGATACCTCGCTATGATTATGTATTTGTGCATCGGGAGGCTACTCCCTTAGGATTTCCCTTGGTAGAATGGATTATTAGCAAAGTTTTTCGCAAAAAAATGATATTTGATTTTGATGATGCCATTTGGCTACCGAATACTTCGGAAGTTAATAAAATGATAGCTTGGCTCAAATTTCATCAAAAAACCGCTCTTATTTGTGCTTGGGCTTACAAAATTTCAGCAGGAAACCGCTTTTTAGCAGAATACGCCCAAAAATTCAACCCAAATGTTTTTATCAATCCCACTACCATTGATACTGAAAATTGGCATAATCCATATAGATTTCAGGTAAAAAAAAAACATTTACCCGTTATTGGCTGGACAGGCACGCATTCTACTATTCAGTATCTTGAACCGCTTTTACCGGTTTTAGCAAAAATTGCCAAGCAAAAAGCTTTTCTATTTCTTGTTATTTCCGATAAGCCCCCTAACTTTCAAATTTCCAATTTAGAATATATTTCTTGGCAAAAAGAAACTGAAATTCAAGACCTTATGCTTTTAGATATAGGCATAATGCCACTTGTAGATGATGAATGGGCAAGAGGAAAATGCGGATTCAAGGCTTTGCAATATATGGCTTTGGAAATTGTACCTGTCATCTCGCCTGTGGGGGTGAATACCGAAATTGTACAAAATGGCTACAATGGTTTTCTTTGTCAATGCGAGCAAGAATGGGAGCAAACATTGCTATTATTGCTTGAAAATACTGAATTGAGGAAAAATGTAGGCAAAAATGCCCGAATAACCATTCTTGAACGTTACTCGGTTGTTGCTAATCAGAAAAACTTTGAGCAATTTTTTGATTAAGTTTTTTAGAATATAAAATATTGAGGGCTATTAACTTGTTGCTAATTCTGCAATACACGCATATCCACAGGTACGAGTTTTGAAACGCCGGGGTCTTCGGGAAACATCGTAATGCCATACATTATATCTGTTGCCGCCATTGTACGTTTGTTGTGGGTAACAATAATAAACTGCGACTCTTCGGAAAACTTGCGAATAATATTTGTGAATTTATCCACGTTGGCATCATCAAGAGGAGCATCAACTTCATCAAAAATACAAAAGGGAGCAGGTTTAATGAGGTAAATCGCAAAAAGCAATGAGGTAGCTGTAAGCGTTTTCTCTCCGCCTGAAAGCTGATTGATAGTAAGCGGACGCTTACCTTTGGGTTTGGCAATAATATCAATAGGACTTTCCAAAGGGTTTTCAGGATTGACCAGCACCAAATCGCAGGTATCTTCTTCGGTGAAAAGCGAACGAAAAACTTTCTGAAAATTTTGTCGGATAGCCTCAAAAGTTGTCAAAAAGTTTTCACGAGCTACGGTGTCAATTTCTTGAATTGTTTCTAAAAGAGAATTTTTAGCTTTAAGTAAATCTTCTTTTTGAGCTAAAATGAAATCATTGCGTTCTTTAATTTCTTTGAATGCTTCCATAGCCATAGGGTTAATTGCCCCAATGGTATCTAACACATTTTTGAGTCTTTGTACTTCTTCTTTGAGTTCTGCTTCGTTTTTTTCGGAAATTTCTGCATTTTCATCGCTCATCAAAGCCTCTAAATCTACATTAAACTCCACAGAAAGCCGTTCTTTGATGCTTGCAAAAGATAACTTTGTTTCGTTAATTTTCGCATTGATTTCACCTATAATCAAATCTGTTTGCTCACGTTTTCTCTGCAATTCGCGTACTTCTTTTTCTAACCTTCCAATTTCACCTTGTAAGGCATAATATTCTTTTTCAATTTCATTGAGTTCTTTTTCTAAAACAGCTTTTTGCTCATACATCAAAAGAATTTTATCATCTTCGGATTCTTTGGTTTCTTCAAAGCCTTCAATTTCAAGGCTTACACGGCTTAATTCTTCATTGTTCTTTTGCAAACGATTTCGCAAAGCATCTAATGCACTTTCGTTGAATTTGATTTCCTGCTCAATACTTTGCACTCGGCTTTCTTGCTGATGATATTTCAGGTTTTGCTGATTAAAAACGCCTAATTTCTGTGATAGCAAATCATTGGCTTTTTGCAAAAGCTGATTTTTGGTAGTATGCTCTTCGCGTATAGCATACAATTCGGCTTCTGCTTGCTTGATTTGCGGTTCAAGGGCTTTGAGTTCGCTTTGGTACTCTTCCAAACGCTCTTGCAAACTTTCTAAATTTTCCGAGCCACTTTCAATAAGACTTTGAAGCTGTTCGGTTTTGGTGCGAAGCGTTATGAATTGCTCATTTTTTTTATGAAAAGCAATTTGCGTTTCTCGGATTTGCTCTTTGAAAGAGGCATTTTTCAAATCATTGATTTCGGCTTGCTTGGCTTGGCTTTGCTCTTGTAAATCTGCAATTTCGCTTTCTAATACTTCTATTTCTTTTTGTAGAGTTTCTAATTGTTTTTTTCTGCCGATGTTTTTTCCTTCAAAACTGCCTACCGAGCCTCCTGAAATACGTGCTTTCCGACTGACTATTTGGGCATCTTTGCTTATGAATATGCAATTGGGGTGTTTTTTTTGCAAGTCAGGAATAGCTTCCTTTTCTGCCAAAAAAACATTCTCAAACAAGTGAGTAAATAAGTTTTGATAAATAGGTTCAAATTCCAAAATTTCAAGAGCAGAAATACAATTTTGAGGTTTTGGAGTAGGTTTGTTTTCTTGGGTTATGCTTTCTAAAATGAAAAAATTAGCTTTTCCTTTTTCAGATTTTGTAAGCAAAGAAATCGCTTCGTAGGCTTCTTGCGGGGTTTTTACTACATAAAAACTTAATAAATTCTCTAAAAAAGCCTCTATGGCGGGCTTGTAGTCATCTTTGCAAGTAAAAATATCGGAAAGCAAAGGAGTTTGCGAAAAGAAATCTTGCTTTTTTAGGAATTTGATAGCTTCGGGGAAACCTTCTAAATTTTCTACCAAAGACTTTGTCAGTTTGTATTCGTTGCGTTTGGCATCAAGGAGGCGATTTTTTTGGATTAAAATCTCCTTGATTTCAGCATTTTCGTCTAAAAGGTCTTGCAAACGGTTTTGCAAGTCATTTTCATTAGTTTGTAGGCGTTCTAATTCACTTTTCAGGTCTTGCAATTCATTTTGAGATAGTTCCAGTTGCTCCTGAAAAAGTGCTAAATCTTCGTTTCTCTGCGTACCTTCGGATTTGGCTTTGGCGATTTCTTGCCCCAAAGATTTGACTTGGGTTTGCTTGATTTCGTATTGTTTGGTAAGGGAAAAGACTTGTTCTTGTTTGCTATTGAGCAAAGTGGAAAGTTCAGCAAATTCACCTTGAAGGGCATTTACTTTTTGTTGTTCGGCTTCGTATTCGGCTTTAATGCTTTGCAATTCCAGCCATAGTTCTTTCATCAACTTTTCGGCAGAGCCTCTTTCTACGAGCCAATTGCTAATTTGTCTCTGAATTTCTTGCTCACGTTCTTTGTCGTGTTCTATTTGTTCTTGGAGGTTTTTTTGTTTTTCATAAAGCATTTTGATGCGTTCTTGTCTGATTTTCTTTTCGTTTTCATACTGCCTGATTTCATTAAAAAATTCATTCACTTCCTTTTGTTTAGTTCTTACGGCTTCGCCTTGAAAGGCAAAATCATTTTTTTGTTTTTCTATAAGAGCTTCTTTTTCAGTAATTTGCGTTTGAATATGAAGTTTTTCGTCATTTTCTTTTTGCAATTGATTAGCCAAATGGAGCATCAGCTCGCGTTTATCGCTGACACTTTTTTTGGCAAGTTCAAGGCTGGCTTTTTTGTATTCTTCTTTGGTTTTGAAATACTTTTCAGTTCGCTTGGCTTCGCGTTCAAGGGTTTTGAGTTGTTTTTGTAGCTCAAAAAGCAAATCTTCTACGCGAGCTAAATCTTGGTCGGCATCTTCAAGTTTTTTGAGGGTTTCTTTTTTACGTATTTTGAATTTGGAAATACCTGCGGCTTCTTCAAAAAGATTGCGGCGAGAATTTTCTTTGTCGTTGAGAATATCATCAACCATTTTCAGCTCAATAATGGCATAACTATCGGGTCCGATACCTGTATCTAAAAAAAGGTTGTTGATGTCTTTAAGCCTGCAAGGTACGTTATTGAGCAAGTATTCGCTTTCACCTGTACGATATAAGCGGCGTGTAATGGTAACCTCCGAATACTCGGTGGCAAGAATATTTTTAGTATTTTTGAAAGTAAGCGAAACTTCGGCAAGGTTCAAGGGCTTTCGTTTTTTTGTACCATTGAAAATGATGTTTTCCATTTTATCAGAACGCAAAGCACGAGTTTTCTGCTCGCCAAGCACCCAACGGATAGCATCAACCACATTAGATTTGCCACAACCATTTTGCCCTACAATGCCTGTAACTCCTTCATCAAATAAAATGGTAACTTTATCGCCAAAGCTCTTAAAACCCTTGATTTCCAGTTTAGTTAGTAACATATTCTAAAACTTTTGGAAGGCAAAGTTAGAAAATTTTGCGAAAAGTCTTAATTTTAAGCCTCTTTCAAAATGCAAAATGTATGTTTAAGATTGGAATTTTGTTTTTTAGTTTGTTTATGCTAACCAAGCCTGCTTATCAACTATTTGATGCCAAAGGTAAAAAAGTAGAATACGCTTCCTTGCTTGCCGAAGCCGAAAAAGCCGATATTGTTTTTTTTGGTGAATTGCACAACAATTCTATTTGTCATTGGTTGCAACTACAATTGCTGAAAGATTTACACGCCAAGCAAGCAGGAAAGTTGGTATTAGGAGCAGAGATGTTTGAAGCAGATGACCAAATTGTGCTTGATGAATACGCAAATGGTTGGATAAAGGAAAATCATTTTACAAAAGAAGCCAAAATGTGGGATAATTACCGTACTGATTACAAACCTTTGTTGGATTTTGCCATCAAGCAGAAAATTCCATTTGTAGCCACGAATGTTCCTCGCAGGTATGCCAATATCGTTTCGCGTGAGGGTTTAGAGAGCTTGAATAAACTTTCTGCTGATGCCAAAAAATGGATAGCCCCTTTACCTATTGCTTTTGATGCTTCTTTGCCTGCTTATGCTGAAATGATGAAAATGGCTTCACACGGAGCAATGGGAGGGGGTAGCAGTAAGCCTGAATATTTTGCCCAAGCACAAGCTATTAAAGATGCAACGATGGCTCATTTTATTTTACAAAATTGGCAAAAAAATAAAATTTTCTTGCACTTCAATGGCTCGTACCATTCCGATAACTTTGAAGGAATTGTTTGGTATCTGAAACGCCAAAAACCTGACTTAAAAATTCTTACAATTAGCACCGTAGAACAGGAAAACTTACAAGAACTGCAAAAAGAACATCAAAATAAAGCCAATTTTATTTTAGTTTCGCCTGCGGATATGACGAAAACGTATTGAGTAGAATATTTGGCATTTTAATTTTCTAAAACTTCAAAATTTATGAAAAGCATACTCAAAGAGTTCAAGGAATTTGCCATCAAGGGCAATTTGATTGACCTTGCCGTAGGTTTTGTAATGGGTGCCGCATTCACCAAAGTTACTACCACTTTTATTCAAGGAATGGTAATGCCAGTGGTAGGTATGATTCAGGGTAAAGACCTGAAAGACTGGAAAATTGTACTCAAAAATGCTGTTGTTGAGAACGGAAAAGAGGTTTCCGCAGAGGTTTCTATCAAATATGGTGAATTTATTACCGTAACGATTGATTTTATATTAGTTGCTTTTGTAATGTTTTTAGTTGTAAAAGCGGTCAATGCTCTCAAAAAGAAAAAAGCTGAAGAACCCACTCCGCCACCTGCCCAAGAGGTCTTACTTACAGAGATTAGAGATTTGCTCAAACAAAAAAATTAAAATTTTCGCCTGTTTTCTCTAAAAATTCCTAAATTTGAAGCTCTAAAACTCAAAATGTTATGGGAAAAGGCGACATCAGAACCCGCAGAGGTAAAATTTGGCGTGGGACTTATGGTAAAACTCGTCCCAGCAAAAAGAAAAAAACACAAGAAACCTCAACCTCTGACAAACAAAAGCAAAACTAAAGCAAAAAGCCGAGCTAAACTCGGCTTTTTTTATACTTTCATTATTTCGGCTTCTTTGGTAGTCATTATTTCATCTAACTTGTGAATATAGCTATCAGTATATTTTTGCACGCTATCTTCAGCTTTTTTGATAGCATCTTCAGCGGCTCCTTCTTTTTGCAGTTTTCGTAAAGCCTCGTTGATTTCTTTGCGGGCATTTCGCACACTGATTTTGCCATTTTCTATTTCTTGCTTTACCTGCTTGACAAGCTGTTTGCGACGTTCTTCGGTGAGGGGGGGAATATTTAAGATAATCATTTCGCCGTTATTCTGTGGGTTGATGCCTAAATCACTATCTTTAATAGCTTTTTCAATCGCACTAATAGAGCCTTTTTCAAAAGGACGAATCGTAAGGGTTCGGGCATCGGGAGTGTTGATAGTAGCTATTTGGTTGATAGGCATATTTACACCGTAGTATTCAACCAAAATGCCGTCAAGCATACTGGGCATAGCTTTTCCCGCTCTAATTTTGGCAAGTTCGCTTTGCGTATGGGATACGGCTTTCTTCATCATTTCTTGGGCTTCGTCCAGATACATTTTAATTTCGTCTTCCATATTGCAATATATTTTAGTTTTGGGCAAATATACAAAAAGCAAATCAAAATGCTATGCAAAAGGATAATTTTTAGCTATTCAAGTCATTGTTTTTAAGGCTTCAGAAAGTAGCCTTTCTTTGGGAATAGGCACAACCCCTTGATATTCGCAAACAATGCCTCCTGCTAAATTAGAAAGTTCGGCAATGAATTTAGCAGGCAGTTGCAAGGCTACACAAAGAGCCGCTACGCTTACTACCGTATCGCCTGCTCCCGAAACATCAGCAATATTGCGTATATGTGCGGGAATGTGGTGCATTTCGTTTTCTGCGTAAATCAACACTCCTCTTTCCGAAAGGGTAGTCATTATGTATTTAGCAGAAAGTTTTTGTTGTAAAAGTTTTACGGCTTCTTTGATGGCATCAAGGTTATTGTTCTCAAAATCCATTTTCAGTCCATCTTTCAGTTCTTTCAGATTGGGCTTGAAAAGCGTAGAATGAACGTAGTAGTCAAAATTGCGTTTTTTGGGGTCAATGATAGTGGGAATATTAAGTTTTTGGGCAAGCTGTATGGTTTTTTCAATCAAATTTTTGGTAATAACTCCTTTGTCGTAATCTTCAAAAATAACAGCTTGCGTTTGGGGTAAAAGCATTTGAATTTTTTGCCATAAAAGTTTTTCTTCCTCCTCGTCAATGGGTTTATCCATTTCTGAATCTATGCGGAGCAGATGTTGCGAGGCGGCTAAAATACGATGCTTCACGGTCGTAATGCGATGCATACTTTGGGTAATACCTTCGGCAGAAAGCCCACAAATTTCTAACAAACGCAAAAACTTGTCGGCTTCATTATCATTGCCAATTACTGAGCACAGAATTGGTTTAGCTCCCAAAGATTGTAAGTTCAAGGCTACATTAGCCGCACCACCCAAGCGTTGCTCACGGCGTTGTACGTTCAGAATGGGAACGGGGGCTTCGGGTGAAATGCGTGTTACACTACCCCACAAGTATGAGTCTATCATCACATCACCAATTACAAGCACACGCAAGTCTTCAAAACTTTTGAAAATTTCTTGTACCGATTTCATTAGGGTATATTATTAAAATTTGCCCAAAATTAGATGAATTGTTAGCGAAAACAAATCGCTATTTCAAAATTTCTTAAATTTTCATACGAAAATTGCAAAAATTAGGATTTTTGTGCAGTAATTTGCTTGAAAAAAGATGTAATTTTATGCATATTTTCTCATATGAAATTTTATTTAATTTTATCCAAGCGGTTTTCATAAAAATAGGATTTTCGGAAAAAGAGGCTCTATTAGCTACCGAAGCCTTGCTCAAAGCCGACTTGCGAGGAATAGATTCTCACGGCATAGCTCGTCTTTCGGGCTATGTAAGACTATGGGAAGCTAAAAGATTGAACCCGCAACCGCAAATGAAAATTATTTATGAAACACCTACTACTGCCACCCTTGATGGCGATAGCGGTGTGGGCTTAGTGGTTGCTCAAAAAGCTATGGAAATAGCGATGCAAAAAGCAGAAACCTATGGAACAGGTTGGGTTGCAGTGCAAAATTCCAATCATTTTGGTATTGCAGGCTATCACGCAATGCTGGCTTTGCAGAAAAATATGATAGGCATTGCTCTTACCAATGCCAGTCCTTTGGTAGCACCTACTTTTTCCGTAGATAGACTTTTAGGCACTAATCCCATAGCGGTAGCTATTCCTGCCCAAACCGAACCGCCTTTCGTAGCAGACTTTGCCACCACCACCGCCGCCAATGGAAAACTTGAAATTTTAGAACGTAAAGGCGAAAATGCCCCTTGGGGTTGGTTACAAGATGCCGAAGGCAATATCACCACCGATACACAAGCACGCAAGAAAGGAGGAGCATTACTGCCATTGGGTAGCGATTATGAACACGGAAGTCATAAGGGTTATTGCTTGGGAGCTTTGGTAGATATTTTTTCAGGGGTTTTTTCAGGGGCAAATTATGCTTCTTGGGTGCCGCCTTTTGTCAGTTATTTATCCTTGCCTACAAATCCTGTGGGAAAGGGTATAGGGCATTTCTTGGGGGCTATTCGCATAGACGCTTTCCGCCCCAAAGAGGAATTTTTAAGCCATATGGATAATTGGATAAGGGCTTTTCGTAACGCCAAAGCCGTGAAAGATAAAAAAGTGCTTATTCCGGGCGATATTGAAAGAGAAACTGAAAAAGAAAGACTGCAAAGCGGTATTCCACTTATGCCAAGCGTAGTCGCTGACTTGAACAATTTGGCAGAGAAATTCCAAATTGACCCACTTGCAAACTGACAAAAAGTCTAATTTTGTTGATATTCAGCGTCTAAACTCTAATCATCTAACATCTACCTTCAAAATTGGCACTAATTTTGAGAAGGCTTTTTTGCTAACAATAAAACCCTTTTTTCTGCGTTTTTGTGTAAAAACCAAAATATTATCGCTATGAAAGATTTTAAGAAATTGTTGCTTGCGGCTCTTTTGGGCGGCGGTGTTTCAGCAGGAATTGTAAAAGTTTTTGAAAAACCTGCAGTTACCAAAATTGAAACCGTAGATGGTAACTATGCTCGTTCTGCTATTTATACAAAAGATGCGGAAGGAAATCTTATCCCTATTGATTTTACGGCTACTGCTGAAAAAGTAACGGGTGCAGTGGTGCATATCAAATCTACCAGTGTAAGTAGCACCAGCAACCGCGAAATGGAGATGTTTGAGTTTTTCTTTAATGACCCTTTTTTTGATAACCAAAGACCTTTTCAACGCAAACCTATGCCACGCGTAGGTACCGGCTCGGGGGTGATTATTGATGAAAAAGGGCATATTGTTACGAATAATCACGTTATCAAAGATGCTGATGAAGTAGAAGTGAGCTTGACAGATGGTAGAACTTTCAAAGCAACCGTTGTTGGTACAGACCCCACTACCGACCTTGCGGTTATCAAAATTAAAGCTGAAAATTTACCATACTTAAAATTCTATAATTCTGATAATGTGAAAGTTGGCGAATGGGTTCTTGCCGTAGGAAATCCTTTCAATTTAAATTCTACCGTTACGGCAGGTATTGTGAGTGCCAAAGCTCGCAATATTAACATCGTTCGTGAAAATTTTGCCATTGAGGCATTTATCCAAACTGATGCCGCTATTAACCCAGGTAACAGTGGAGGTGCTTTGGTAAATTTGAATGGTGATTTGATTGGTATCAATACAGCCATTGCAAGCCCTACAGGTGCTTATTCGGGATATGGTTTTGCAGTGCCTTCTAATTTGGTTGCCAAAGTAGTAGAAGATATTTTGCAGTATGGTGTAGTGCAAAGAGGCTTTTTGGGCGTGCAGTTGCAAAATGTTGATGGTAAAATTGCCAAAGAAAAAGATTTAGCAGTAACTAATGGAGCTTTGGTTGCCAAAGTAATGGATAACTCCGCTGCCGAAAAAGCAGGCATTAAAGAAAATGATGTAATTTTGGAAGTTGATGGTAAAAAAACCAATAATGTTTCCGAAGTACAAGAAATTATTGGTAGAAAGCGTCCCGGTGATGAAGTAAAAGTAAAAGTGAATAGAGAAGGTAAAGAAAGAGAGTTCAAAGTGGTGCTTCGTAACCAAGAAGGTAAAGCAGAAAAAGTAGCCAAATCTGATAGCAAAGATTTACAGAGTCTTTTAGGAGCGAAGTTAGAAGCGATTGATGAAAAAACTGCTAAAAAATTAGGAATACAGGGAGGCATAAAAGTAACAGAACTTGGCAACGGCAAACTTCGCCGAAATACCAATATGCGTGAAGGTTTTATTATCACCAAAGTAGATAAAAAACCTGTGAAAACACTTAAAGACCTTGAAAAAGCTCTTGAAAAAGCCGAAGGCGGCGTAATGCTTGAAGGCATCTATGAAGATATTGACGGCACATTCTTTTACGCTTTTGGCTTATAAAAAATCTCTTTTGAAATTTTTCGCTAAACTTCCCGAAATTCGTAACTTTCGGGAAGTTTTTTTATGAACTTTTTGAACCCCAAGCTATGCTTCGCCTGAATATTCCTGAAATTGAGCTTCAAAAACTTCAAAACGAACTTTCGGGAGATTTTTTCTTTGATGATACAATGCGGAGGCTTTATGCTACTGATGCCTCGGTGTATCGTCAAATTCCTTTGGCAGTTGCTTATCCCAAGAATACAGAAGATTTGAAAAAACTTTTAGCCTTTGCCCGAAAGCATAAAACTTCGCTTATTCCTCGTACAGCGGGCACTTCATTGGCGGGGCAGGTAGTCGGAACGGGCATAGTGTTGGATATGAGCCGATATTTTACAAAAATTTTAGAAGTCAATGAGCAGGAAAAATGGTGCAGAGTGGAGCCGGGCGTTATTCGCAACGATTTGAATGCTTACTTAAAGCCTTATGGTTTATTTTTTGCCCCCGAAACCGCCACGCAAACGCGTGCTATGATTGGCGGAATGGTAGGAAATAACTCCTGTGGTTCTAATTCCATTATTTATGGAAGTACTCGCGAACACGTTTTAGAAGTTAAGGGCTTACTTGCTAGCGGCAAAGAAGTTACTTTCAATGCCTTTTCAGACGTCCCCTTTTCAAAGGAGAGCGTTATAGAAAGTGAGGTCTTACAACTTATTCAACTTTTGCAAATACCTAAAAATCAAGTTATTATTCGTGATAATTTTCCCAAACCTTCTATTCCTCGCAGAAATACAGGTTACGCTTTGGATATTTTGCTGAATTCTTCGCTTCTTGACCCCCAAAGCAAAGAACCTTTCAATATAGCTAAATTGATTTGCGGTTCGGAAGGAACGCTGATGATTATTACAGAAATCAAGCTCAATTTGGTAGAATTGCCCCCTACGCATAAGGCTCTTGTGTGCATTCATACGCAAAGCATTGATGAGGCTTTACGGGCTAATCTTGTAGCAGTGCAGTATAATCCTTCGGCTTCCGAACTCATTGACCACTACATTTTAGAATGTACGAAAACCAATATTCAACAGCAACAAAACCGCTTTTTTGTGCAAGGCGACCCGCAAGCCATTCTTGCCGTAGAACTATTTGGCAAAGATGAAAACGAGTTGCAAAGTAAAATTTCGGCAATGATAGCTCATCTACAAAGAGAAAATTTAGGCTATCATTTTCCTGTGGTAAAAGGGGAAGATATTGCCAAAGTTTGGGCTTTGCGTAATGCAGGATTGGGGCTTCTTTCCAACCTTGCAGGCGATGCCAAACCTGTTTGTTTTGTAGAAGATACTGCCGTTGATGTGCAGGATTTGCCCGAATACATCAGAGAGTTTAACGAAATATTGAAAAAATATGGTAAATATTCGGTGCATTATGCACACGCAGGCACGGGTGAGTTGCACTTACGACCCATTCTGAATTTGAAAGATGTGGAAGATAGAAAAATTTTTCGGGCTATTGCCCAAGAAACTGCTGAACTTGTAAAAAAATACAAAGGTTCGCTTTCAGGCGAACACGGCGATGGCAGAGTACGAGGAGAGTTTATTAAAATGATGGTAGGGGAGGAGTGTTACGAACTTTTCCGTCAAGTAAAACGTATTTTTGACCCCGAGAATATTCTCAATCCTAATAAAATTGTAGATACCTTGCCAATGGATACGGACTTACGTTACGAGGCGGGGCAAAAAACACGCGAAATTCCTACGATTTTCAACTTTGAAAAAGAGCAAGGTATCTTGCGAATGGCTGAAAAGTGCAATGGCTCGGGTGATTGCCGAAAAACAGAAATTACAGGCGGTACGATGTGTCCGAGTTATATGGCAACTCGTAACGAAAAAGACACCACCCGAGCCCGAGCGAATATTTTGCGTGAAATTCTGACGCATTCTACCAAAAGCAACCCTTTTGATAGCGAGCAAATTAAGCAGGTAATGGATTTATGTTTGAGTTGTAAGGGTTGCAAAGCGGAATGTCCTTCTAATGTAGATGTAGGCAAAATGAAAGCTGAATTTCTGCAACATTATTACGATGCCAATGGCGTGCCTTTTCGTACTAAACTGATTGCTAATTTTACCAAAAGCACGCATTTCGCTTCTAAATTTCCAAATTTTTACAATTTTTTGGTAACAAATTCTTTCACCTCTAAAATTTTCAAAAAAATTGCAGGCTTTGCTCCTGAACGTTCTTTGCCTACTTTGCACAAATTTACCCTACGAGAGTGGTTTGCTAAACACCGACACAAGAAGCAAGACACAGGCTACAAGACTATTGGGGCTGTTATTTTATTTTGTGATGAATTTACAAACTACAATGATGTAGAAGTGGGCATTAAAACGATAGAACTTTTAGAGGCTTTGGGTTATGAAGTAAAGATGCCTTTGTGCGAGGAAAGTGGCAGAACCTATCTTTCCAAAGGGCTTTTGCGAAAAGCCAAGCAAATTGCAGAAAGAAATGTAAAAATTTTCAAGGATTTGGTTTCTGAAAAGACGGTTTTGGTGGGAATAGAGCCTTCGGCAATTCTTACGTTCCGTGATGAATATTTGGATTTGGTAGATAAAGACCTTCTGCCTGATGCTCAAAAAATTGCTCAAAATACTTTTTTGCTTGATGAGTTTTTAGCCACTGAAATAGATAAAGGCAATATCCGAGCCGAGCAGTTCAGCGATGAGCCTAAAATCTTAAAACTGCACGGACATTGCCACCAAAAAGCTCTTTCTAATTTGGTTTATACGAAAAAGGTTCTCTCTTTACCCCGAAACTATCAGATGCAACTTATTCAGAGTGGTTGTTGTGGTATGGCGGGTAGTTTTGGTTACGAAAAAGAACATTATGAAGTTTCAATGAAAATTGGTGAGTTGGTGCTTTTTCCCGAAATCCGAAAAACTGATGAAAAAACTATTATTGTAGCAAGTGGTACGAGTTGCCGTCATCAAATTAAAGATGGTACAGGTAAAAAAGCCTACCACTTGGCAGAAGTAATGTGGCAGGCTTTGAGGAGGTAGTAGAAAAAAAAATTGAAATATTCAATAGTAAGAAATGTTTGTATTAGATGAAAACATTCTTTTGCCGATTATCAATATTTCGTGAGAAGTTTTAATGTTTCGATTATCATAGTTTCGTGTTTTTCTATTTTTACCTATTCTGGTTTCGCCTTGTCCCATTGTGTATTGCCAAGCAATTTCAATAATTTCAAAATCTTTGTAAGTTTCTCTAATCCAAGAACAATCATTGTAAGATAAAACAAAGCCACCTTGATGCTTTTTGAGCAGTTCAGCTAATAATTCGTGCTTAAATCCGTTATGATGTACAGGAAAATTTCGCATAGGATATATTCCTCTAAACATTTTGCTATCACCTTCCAAAAAATAAGGAGGGTCTAAATATAAAAAGTCTTTTTTATGTTTAGGAATACTTGTTTCAAAACTTTCTCTATACACCTGTAACTTAGGAACATTGAAATTCTTAACTTTTTCAAGCATAGCTTCGTATCTGTTTTTATCTGTGTAAATAGAGGACATCCAGCCTAAAAATCCTGGTCCATAGCTCAAATTATGGTTGAAATAGTAAAAAGTGGCTAATTCCAATTCGGAGTAATTGTTTGGCAATAAACCGTCTTTTTTATTCCAAATTTCTTTTAACAAATTTTTAATACGTTCGTATTCTTCTTTTGTATTTGGGATTTGAGATAGCTTTTTATACAATTCTTGGGGATATTTGATTTGTACTTGCCAATAGTTTACTAACAGCTCAAAAATATCATAAGCAACGACTTCAATTTCTAATTCTTTTGCAAGAGCAATTTCAACGCTTCCACCACCAATGAAAGGACTTACTACTCTTTCTACGTTATCAGGGATATATTCTAATATACTGCCCACTGCCAAAGATTTTCCCCCGCCGTATCTTAAAGGACTGCCTAAATATCTTTTGTAACCTTTGGAAGTTTTTAAGCTGTTCAAAAGTAAAGTTTTGCGGGAGTAATGAGAATCCTGTAAAATTTCGTCAATAAGCCACTGAGAGGAGTTAGTTTGAGTATTAGAACTAAAATCCTCAAATAGATTTAGCTGAGAAATTGACCTATCGTTTTTATGCACTTTGCCATTTTTCATTGATAGAACTTGTTTTTGTAAAATAACAAAAACAAACTTCCCAAAAGTTTGGGCTTTTGGGAAGTTTTTGTTACGCACCTTGTCCCGTGGAGAAGGCATCAACGCCGTCAATCGTACAGAGATTTTCAGTTTTGATAATCTGAAAACCTGCTTCGGTTACTTTGCGTTGCAACTCAATAATATCCTGATAAGAAACAGGAGAACCATTTCCTTTGAAGCGGCAACGCCAGTGGTCGGTACAGAAAGTTTCGGGCAAGCCATTAGGATATACTTTTACACCTCTGTTGGTAATCATAGTGAGATGCAGTTCGTTTTGTTTGATTTGCTCTATGGCTTTGCCTAATTTTTCTGCATTTCTGTCGTTGCAATGCAAAAATAAATCTACGCCGATAGTTTCCATTTTTACAGGTTGAGCAGGCTTCAACTTTACTTGTATAGTCTTTTTGGCATTAGAGTAATCTACGGCTTTGAGTTTAGAAGGCTTTTGCCCCAAACGTTCAATCACAGCATCAGCAAATTCTTTCGTACCAACTTTTTGGGTGCTTACGCCTTCTTTGAATATATCGTAGGTATGAATACCGTCTTCAAGAGTTTTGAGCCAAGCGTTATGTACTTTTTCGGCAATATCGCCTTGTCCGATATGCACAAGCATTTGCACTGCTCCCAAGAGCAATCCCGAAGGGTTAGCCAAATTTTGCCCTGCTCTGCGAGGTGCTGAGCCGTGAATAGCCTCAAACATAGCGACTTCTTCGCCAATATTTGCTGAACCTGCCAATCCTACCGAACCTGCAATTTGAGCGGCAACATCAGAAAGAATATCCCCATACAAATTAGGTAACACTACTACATCAAAGGCTTCGGGAGTATCGGCGAGCTTGGCGGCACCAATATCTACAATCCAATGTTCTTTTTCAATTTCAGGGTATTCGGCACCGATTTCATCAAAAACTTTATGAAAAAGCCCATCAGTTTGCTTCATAATGTTGTCTTTGGTGAAGCAAGTAACTTTCTTTCTGCCATACTGACGAGCATACTCAAAAGCATAACGGATAATTTTTTCTGTACCCGGACGAGTAATAATTTTTATACACTGCACTACTTCGGGGGTTTGTTGATGCTCAATACCTGCATAAAGGTCTTCTTCATTTTCACGAATGATAACTACGTCCATTACAGGGTGTTTGGTATCTACGTAAGGAGCATAAGAAACACAAGGACGTACATTGGCATACAAACCAAGCATTTTACGAGTAGTAACGTTCAAACTTTTGAAACCGCCACCTTGGGGGGTAGTAATAGGAGCTTTCAAAAAAACTTTTGTTCTACGGAGTGATTCCCAAGCACTATCATCAATACCTGCTGGGTTGCCACGTAAATATACCTTTTCTCCAATTTCAATGACTTCGGGTTTTATTTTAGCTCCTGCCGCCATAATAATTCGTAAAGTGGCGTCCATAATCTCAGGACCGATGCCATCGCCGTAAGCTACCGTAATAGGTGTGAGTTCTTGCATACTTGTTTATTTTTTAAGTCCAACATTTGGCACGCAAATTAAAACTATTTTCAGATTTTTAGGGGATTTGGAAAGGATTTTTTTGAAATTTTTACTCTACTAAAAGAATAATGGCATTAAAAGTGCTGTATTTGAACAAAAAACTTTGCTTTTGAGTTAAAATCATAAAATACTTTTATACAATGAAAAAACTGACTGCGTTTAGTCTTATTTTTCCGATTTTTTCAGTTATTTATGCTCAAATAGAACCCCGAGCAGTGGGTTACTACAACGATGCTCTTATTTTTGCCCAAAACACTATGCCAATGGGAACAGCACGAACCCAAGCATTAGGAGGTACAGGGGTTACTATGGGAGCCGACTTGTACTCTTGCATTCTAAACCCTGCGGGTTTAGGGCTTGCTAAACGTGGTCAGGTGACTTTGGGTTTGGGAATGAATAATTTTGGTGCAAGTACCGACTATATCAGCAAGACTATTGAGGATAGTTATAGCTTTCTTAAACTCAATCATTTTGGTTGGATTTCGCCTCTGACTACCAGCACAGAAAATAGTGGAAATTCTTTGAGTAGTGGCAGTATAGCCGTTTCTATTACGAGGAGCAACAACTACCAAAAACGCTTTGAATATGAGGGTATCAATACGCGTAGTACAATGGCGGATAGATTTAGCTTTTTAGCCGATGGTATTCACGCAAGGGTTTTTGAGAATGAAGCCGCCACAGGGGAAATTTATGATTTGGCGTCGCTTGCTTATGCTACTTTTGTTATCAATCCTTATGTCAATGATAGCACTTCGTATTACACCGAATTTAGAGATATAAATGATAACTTGGTCGCTCCTATTCGTCAGCGGGAAAGCTATCGGGTGCGTGGAGGCGAAACGATGATAAATATTTCTTACGGGTCAAGTATCAATGATAAATTTTATTGGGGGGCAGGTTTTGGTATTGGCAGTATTCGTTACAAACTTTCAAGCATTTACGAAGAAAACCTGACTCGCCAAGCCACGGTCAATGAATTACAATCTTTTAGCTTAACTAACCAACGTAGTGTAACAGGTGGGGGAGTGAATTTCAATTTTGGATTTATTTATCGTCCTGTGGAGATGTTTAGAATAGGAGGCTCGGTACAATCTCCCACGGCTTACTTACTTACCGAAATAGATGATAATGAAATGACTGCAACTTTTGCAGGTTCATCTTTTCAACCTGCTACCGCCCGAATGGTGCAGAGCCAGTTAGATTACAATTTTGTTTCTCCTTGGCGTTTGAATACGGGTATTTTGGTGCAGTTCAAAAAATTTGGTTTTTTCACTGCTGAGGCAGAATGGGTAACCTATGGCGGAATGAACCTTAGTACAGATGTAGATGTACAAGGTTTTAGTTTAGATGCTGATAACCGAACTATCAAAAACCTATACAAGACAGCTCTTAATTTGCGAGCAGGTTTGGAGGGGCGTACGGGTATATTTCGTGGAAGGTTGGGAGTTGCATATTTCCAAGACCCCTATAAAATTAAACTTGATGACTTGAACCGAAATATTATGAGTTACACAGGCGGTATCGGCATATTTTCTAAAAATAGTGCCATAGATTTGGCAGTTACTTACACAGCTTATAGAAGCATTTACACGCCTTACACCTTACCTAATCCTGATTTTTATTATTCGGCGGAAAGCAAAAATAGTATGCTTGCTATTTTGTTAGGACTTACTTTGTTTTTCTAATTTCTGCATAAAAACCTTTACAACTATGAGCCATCTTACAGAAATTCCAGATTTACGAGAAAAAGTAATTGAAGCTATCAAAACCATTTACGACCCTGAAATTCCTGTGGATATTTGGGAATTGGGTTTGATTTATGACCTGAAAATTTTTCCTATCAACAATGTGTATGTACAGATGACGCTTACTTCGCCTAATTGCCCTTCGGCTGAAATGCTCCCGCAAGAAGTAAAAGATAAAATCAAGGCAATTGAAGGAGTGAATGATGTAGAACTTGAACTCACCTTTGACCCGCCCTACACTACCGATATGATGAGCGAAGTAGCAAAATTAGAACTGGGATTTTTGTAATTTCAAAAACAAATGAATGAATTTTAATTTTTATTGCTTTTTGGCAAGATATTTGTTATTTTTGCATTGAAATTTTGTAAAACTTAAAATAAAAGTGTTATGAAACGATTTTCTTTACTATTTTCTTGTTTTTGGCTTTCTCTGATAGCTTTTGCCCAAAACCTTGATGAGGTACTTAAAGAAGGTATTGCTAAAATGGAGGCAAAAGAATATGCCGCCGCTGTTGAAAAATTTGACTTGGTGCTTGCCGCCAAACCCAACTCCGTAGAGGCTCACTTTCAGAGGGGTTTAGCAAAAAAGGCAATGTTGCAGTATAATTTAGCCATCAATAGCTTCAACAAAGTGATAGAACTCAAACCAGACCACTTGGAGGCTTACATTGAAAGATCTGATGTATATTCTGCTATGGGGAAGGAAGATGAAGCTATTAAAGACCTCAACAAAATTACAGAAATGAAACCTGATTATTTAGAGGCTTATATCAGGAGAGGAAATGTGTATCGCCGCAAAGGTGATGCCGCCAAAGCCATAGAAGAGTATGAGAAATCCTTAAAAATTAACCCAAAATATGATAAGGGGCATTATAGCTTAGCTTTGTACTATTTCAATATTGAAAAAAATGCTGAAGCTATTAAACACGTAAAAGATGCCATTGCCGCAAATCCTAATAACGCAGAGGCTTATGCCCTAAAAGGAGAAATAGAAATGCACCAAAAACAATATAAAGCGGCTCTTGCAAGTTTTAATAAGTCGATTGAGTTAGATAATAGTGTGGGTAGTACATACACTTTCCGTGGGCAAGCCAAACTTTTTACAGGGGATAAAAAAGGAGCTTGTGCAGATTGGAAAAAAGCACAAGAACACGGAGATGTAGAGTGTGAAGAGTATTTAGCAAAGTATTGTAAGTAATCATAAAGATTCTTAAAAATGATTGAAAGCTTCTACTTTTTTATAAGTAGAGGCTTTTATATTAGACTACATTGCATTTTTATCAAGTTTTGCTTTCACGAAAGTTTGTAATAGTTTTTTGAAGTACAAATTTGTTTAATAGGTTCGGGAAAATTCTTTCAAGCCATAAGGCTAATTTGGTATAAAAAGGAAAAATCACTACTGCTTGGTTACGAATGATACCTTTGAGAATATATCCGACTGCTTTTTCAGTAGAAAGAATAGGAAAAGGTATCGTGGATTTTATTTTTTCGGTATTCGTGTGAGATTTGATAGCATTTTCGTAAAGCGAACTTTCTACAAAACCAGGGCAAATAGCTGTTACTTTCACACCTAATGCTTTGCCTTCGGCTCGCAAAGATTTAGAAAGTCCTAAAACACCGTGTTTGGCGGTAGCATACGGAACAGCAAGCGGAAAGGATATGAGGGCAGACATAGATGCCATATTGACAATATGCCCGAAACCTTGCTTTACCATTATATCGTAGGCAATTTTGCTACCATTTACGACCCCCATTAGGTTGATATCAAGCACTTTTTTCCATTCCGAAATACTCAAATCCTGAGCCTCTCCTGCGATACCTATGCCTGCATTGTTGATAAGTATATCTATGCGTTGGTGCTTTTGTAAGATACTTTGAAAAACATTTTGAAATTGGTCAAAATCTCTCACGTCCAAAGGAAAGTAAGAGACATTTTCTATATCATTAGCAGGGATTTGAATATCTGCATTATACACAATAGCCCCTATCCGGGAAAGTGCTTCTCTCAATGCCTTGCCAATACCTGAACTTGCCCCTGTGATAAGAACTATTTTCCCTTGAAAGAATTTTTGCATAAACAACCTCTGAATTGAAGTAAATTTTCAATGTTTTCGGCTTGTTGGATAGCCCAATGGACACACTGGGGATTTTCTTGCTTCAAAAAATTGTAATCAACCCAAGCTATTTCCTGTAAAATTTGACTTTCTTGGCTCATTTCAGGGTCTTTGCCTAAATTTAATGCTCCTCCAATTTGTTCTACTTCAAAAAATAGCTCAATAGCGTGAAGAGGTGGCTCTAAAAATTCATACACAAACAAAAACTGCTTCATTTGTACTTGTAAGCCTGTTTCTTCTAAAAACTCCCTTTGTAAGCAATTTGTTATGCTTTCGCCAAAATGCAAACCGCCACCCGGCGGAGACCATAAGTAGCCACCCTCGCCTAAATTGGTATGCTTGATAAGCAAAATCTTGCCCTCCTGCACCAGCAATCCGCATATACGCACACGCAGGCGATTGCCAAAGGTTTCTATGATAGTCTGATGTTCCAAGATACAGAATTTTTGCTGTTTGAATTTTGAAACGTGAATTTCATTTGCTTGCTACTGCTAAAATTTCTTTTCCGCCGCTTGCTAAAACTTCATTGGCAAGATGTATGGCAGTATTTTTAGCTTCAGTAGGCAAGCAGAGAGCTGTTTTTCGGATAATTTTTTCACCATTCCAAGCAAGCAGACCACCTTGCAAGTAGATTTTTTCGCCTTGCCAAGTCGCAAGTACAAATACAGGCACACTACACCCACCTTGTAAAGTGTGCAGAAAAGCTCTTTCTGCCTCTACACAGATAGCTGTAGCCTCGTGATTTAAGATTTTTTTTAGTTTTTCCTGTAAATTTTCTTCCAAATGCTCGCTGATTTCAACGGCAATACTGCCTTGTCCTGCGGTAGGGGTAAAAATTTCCAAAGGCAAATGCTCACAAACAAGATGTTCGTAATTCATTCTTTTTACGCCTGCATAAGCCAAAATCAGAGCATTGCAAAGCCCATTTTGTAGTTTTTGTAGGCGTGTTTGTAGGTTGCCACGTATTTCAGTTGTTTGAATATGTGGGTAAAAATGCTTCAAAACCGCAATGCGGCGGGTAGAGGAAGTACCTACGATAATTTTATCGTTGAGCGAAATATTTTCCTTAAAACTCACAAGCACATCATTCATCTGCTCTCTTTCTGTAAAGGCAATGATTTTCAGTCCTTCGGGCAGGCGAGAGGGCAAATCCTTGGCACTATGCACTGCCAAATGCACTTCCCCTGAAAGTAACTTCGCTTCCAATTCTTCTGTAAAAACGCCTTTACTGCCAATTTTAGCAAGCGAGCGGTCAAGAATTTTATCGCCTTTGGTTTCAATGGTTACAATTTTGGTGCTAAAACCTGCTTCTTGCAATTTTTGGGCAACAAATTCAGTTTGCCACAAAGCAAGCTTACTGCTACGACTGATAATTTTAAGTTTCATTGATAGTTTGGCAAAAAGGTTCAAAAATCGCTGTTTTCCAAGTTTTTAATTTTTCTACATCTTTCAAGGCAGGCTCAATTTCAAATCGGCTATTCAAATCTATGACTTGTACGGGAATTTGCGGTTTTTGTTGCAAAAACTCAAACAAAACAAGGCTATTTTCCAAAGAAATTCCGCCACTAATCCACAAAGGCTTTGAGTAAGGATAACTTTGCAGAATTTGCCAATCAAAAGCAATACCATTTCCGCCACGCTCTTTGCCTTGAGTATCCAACAGAAAGGCATCAACACAAGGCAGATAAGGCTCTAAATTTGAAAATTCAAAGCCTTGTCCCACACCAAAAGCCTTTACAATAGGCAGGTGAAGTTTTTGCTTTAACCTTTCGCAAAATTCAGGACTTTCTTCGCCGTGCAATTGCAAATAATCTAATGCGTATTTTTGAGCAATGGAAGCAATATTTTCAGAAGTTTCATTTACAAAAACACCCACTTTTTGAATTTGCCTTGATAGGTAAGGCATTTGCCAGTTTTGCCCTACAAATCGTTTGGAGTTTTCGTAAAAAATGAAACCCATAAAATGAGGTGAAAGAGATGCTACTGCACTGATATTTGTAGCATCTCTCATACCGCAAATTTTCCATTGTAGCATAACCTACTTGAATGCAGGAATACCTGTAATGGCATTACCCAAAATGAGTAAATGAATATCGTGAGTGCCTTCGTAAGTAACCACACTTTCAAGGTTCATCATATGACGCATAATGGGGTACTCATTGGTAATGCCCATTCCGCCGTGAATTTGACGAGCTTCACGGGCAATATTCATAGCAATTTCAATATTATTGCGTTTAGCAAGCGAAATTTGAGCAGTAGTGGCTTTGCCTTCATTTTTAAGCGTACCCAAACGCCAACAGATAAGCTGTGCTTTGGTAATTTCGGTAAGCATTTCAGCAAGTTTCTTTTGTACTAACTGAAATGAGGCAATAGGCTTTCCGAATTGTATGCGTTCCATTGCGTACTTGCGAGCCGATTCGTAGCAGTCCATTGCTACTCCCAAAGCCCCCCAAGCAATACCATAGCGTGCTGAGTCCAAGCATTTGAGCGGAGCAGAAAGTCCATCAGCCAAAGGCAATAGGTTTTCTTTGGGGACTTTTACGTTATCAAATACAAGTTCGCCTGTGATACTGGCACGCAAAGACCATTTGCCGTGAATTTCAGGGGTTGAAAAGCCCTCCATTCCTCGTTCTACAATCAAACCTTTGATGCGTCCTTCTTCATTTTTTGCCCAAACTACGGCTATATCAGCTTTGGGAGAGTTGGAAATCCACATTTTAGAACCATTGAGCAAATAATAATCGCCCATATCTTTGAAATTACTCACCATTCCCGCAGGGTTTGAACCAAAATCGGGCTCGGTAAGTCCGAAGCAACCTAACATTTCGCCTTTGGCAAGTTTGGGCAAATATTTACGTTTTTGCTCTTCCGAGCCAAAAGCATAAATAGGAAACATCACCAGCGAACCCTGCACCGAAGCCGTAGAACGCATACCTGAATCGCCACGTTCAATTTCTTGCATCATCAAACCATACGAAATATAATCCATTCCGCCACAGCCATATTCTTGGGGTAAAGTGGGTCCGAAAACACCTAATTCGCCAAATTTCCGCACTATTTCATAAGGAAAATGATTTTTCTCGTACCAATCTTCAATATAAGGAGAAATTTCTCTTTTTACGAAATCTCTTACCGCCTGACGAACCATTTTATGCTCTTCGGTGAGCAAATCATCAATGCCATAAAAATCGGGGTGTTCAAAAGTATCTTGTTTCAAACGTTTCTGAAACACCATTTCACCATTTGCGTTGAGTGTGCTTGCTTGCATAAAACCAAATTTTTTGTTATCAACCAAAAATATAGGTACAAAGTTAGCAAGAAAAAGGACATTTTCAAATGCAAACTTGAAAACTAAAATGGTCGGTGTTTTTTTCCCCACCGACCATTTTTTAGCGTGAAATTTCTAAAATTTCTACTTCCAGCTCGCCTGCGGGAACTTGAATTTTAGCTACATCACCAACGCTTTTGCCCAATAGCCCTTTACCAATAGGCGATTCTACGGAAATTTTCCCTGCTTTGAGGTCTGCTTCTTCTTGTGAAACCAGCGTGTAAGTCATTACTGCTTTGGTTTTTTTGTTTTTAATTTTGACCGTTGAAAAAATAGAAACTTTGGACAAATCAATATTGCTTTCGTCCATCAGGCGGGCATTGCTGATAAGTTCTTCTAATTTAGCAATTTTTAGTTCCAGCAAACCTTGGGCTTCTTTGGCGGCGTCATATTCTGCATTTTCAGATAAATCGCCTTTCTCACGTGCTTCTGCGATTTGGCGGGCAATATCGGCTCTGCCTTTGGTACGAAGTTCGTGCAACTCTTTTTTCAACTTCTCTAAACCTTCTTGGGTGTAATAAGAAATTTTTGACATAACAATAACCTGTTTAGTTCAACCAACAAAAAACGAAAATACAAGCAAGCTGAATAGCTAACCTGTATTGCCTTATGAGTAAAAAAAACGGCTGACTGCTTGCCGACCGTTCTCTCGTTTATACGTTACAAAAGTAAGAATGTTTTTTCAAAAAAACAAGAATTTTACTTGCTTTTTTTGCTTTTCTGTAATACACCATTCCCCGAAACTTGCACCGTAGTAGTTTTTTCTTTGTTACCTTCATTTTTTTCGTTATCTGATGAAGGAAGGAGATTTTTACGTATAAGGATTGTTTCTAAAAACTTGATTTCGTTATCAGAGTTAAACATTTTGAAAGGAAAATGTAAAAACTGACCCTTGGAAATCACCAGCGTAATAGCATCTTTGCTTTTGTGAGCTTCTTTGATTAAATCCCATTTGAACATCATTGCCTCTTGGGGCGTTTTTTTCATCAAAATATTCTGACTGCTAATCTCGTATGAATATTTTTCAAACATCACTTGGTTTTGAGGTAATTGGGGTATGCCTGTGTATTGTATCCACCAAAACAAATACCAAAGCCAAGCTCCCAGTGGGGCAAGCGTGTAAATCCACCAATTTTTATAGCCCAAAGCATTGATAATAACATTGAGAGCAATAATTCCTACAAAAATAGCCACAGGAAGCCACCACTGCTTACGTAGAATGTACTGCATACCTACCCGCCGATACATCTTGGGTGTAAGTTCGTATTTTTTGGTCTTGATGAGCATCTTATCAAAATTTTGCACAAAATTAGAAAAAATCCGACTTATCTGCATATCTTTGCAAAGAAAAACTTTTCCACTATAACTATTAGCCAATGACTACCACTGAAATTTTTCCTACTGAATTTTTGCAAAGAAGCCACAAAGAAGCCCTTTTAGAACAAAAATCAAAAGTGATTTGGTTTTTAGGACTTTCAGGAGCGGGCAAGAGCGAACTTGCTTTGCTTTTGGAAAAAAAATTATACGAACGAGGGTTCTTGACGCAAGTATTAGATGGCGATAATCTGCGTAGCGGGCTGAATAACAATTTAGGTTTTAGCGAAGCTGACCGCAAGGAAAATATACGCCGTGCCGCCGAAGTAGCTAAAATTTTAATGAATTGCGGCGTAATTGTGATAGCTTCTTTTATTTCGCCTACTAATGAAATTCAAAAACTTGTCAGAGATATTGTAGGCGAGGATTTTATTGAAATTTTTTTGGATTGCCCTTTGGAAGTTTGTGAGCAAAGAGATGTAAAAGGACTATATGCCAAAGCTCGTGCAGGACTGATTAAAAATTTTACAGGCATTGATAGCCCTTTTGAAAAACCGCTTAACCCCGACTTGGTGCTACACACGCACTTGCAAAGTAAAGAAGAATGTTTGGAGCAGATTTTAGACCTAATTTTACCTAAAATTACCAAAGTGTGATTTTATACTATGCCGTAGGTGGTGGAATGGGGCATCTGACGCGAGCCAAAGCACTTATTGAGCATTTTCAAGTGCCTTTGGAAAGTGTGAAAGTGCTTACAGCTTCGCCTTTTGCCCAAAGTTGCTTTCCTGATTTACCTATCTTGCCTTTGCCTTCGCATTTAGCCCAAAATCCTGAATTTTATCAGGTTTGGCTTCAGCAACAATTTCGCAAGTACAATTTTGAACAAGTTTGGGTAGATAGTTTTCCTTGTGGCATTTTGGGTGAATTGCAGGCATTTGCCGATGCCAACTTGCAATGGGCTTATTTTGCACGTATTTTGCAATGGGAAAACTATAAAGGCATTTGGCAAAAAACTTTGCCCTTTGAAAAAGTTTATTTGCTTGAAACTTTGGAAAAAGCTCATCAGAATTTTTTAGAAAGCCATTACAGCAAAAATTTAGAAAACCTGCATTTTGAATATTCTCGCAAAAATGTTTCTTGTATCTTTGATGAAAACGACTGGCTCATAGTTCATTCTGAACCTGAAACGGAAGTATGTGAGTTGCTTGCATACGCTTATGAGCAAGCCGAAATGGAAAATCAGAAGCCACGTTTTTGTGTGATAAGTCCAATTTCTAAATTAGATACTTCGCTTATTTACACGCATTTTCATTTGCAGGAAGCTCATCACTATTTTGAGCAAGCAGGGCGGGTAATTTCGGCTTGTGGGTTCAATGTAATGAAGCAAATGCAACCTTACCAAGAGAAACATCACTTTTTGCCTTTTCCCCGCCGTTTTGATAACCAATTTCTGAGAGCTAAATTAGCTTTTACTAAAAACTAACTTTCAGCGACTTTTTTAGTTTGATTCTTTTTCCAAAGATAAAAGCCACCGCCCAAAAGCAACAAAATCATTACAACAGAGCTAATAAATGCCAATTTTTCACCCTCTTGATACACTTTTGCTTCAAAGCGGAAAGTAATAGTATGCTTACCCGCAGGAACTACCATTCCCCGCAAAGCATAGTTTGCCCTGAAATATTCGGTAGGTTTGCTATCAAGGTAGGCTTGCCAGCCCGATTCCCCCATTCGGTAGTAAATTTCTGAAAAAACAACCAATTGAGGAGCTTTGGCTTCAAATTCATAAACCATTTCATTAGGAGAATGTTTGGTCAGGCGTATTTTTGCCAAGCTATCCCACTGAACGCTACTTAAATTTTCTGTACCTTTTTGCTTACGCAAAATACCCATCTTACGAACATTTAAGTTTTTAAGAGCTTTTAGTTCTTCATCAGCATTTTCAACGATTTTGTATTCTGGCACAATCCAAGCCGCTCCCAAGGCATCAGGGTTCTGAATAGCAATGCTTTTACCACCTTGCAAAGGCACAACAAAGTATTTGATATTCAGCATATCTATCACGGGCTTGTAGGTGCTTCCTTGCGATAGCTTGCCTGCACTATCTTGCAAATTTTTGTAAAGAGCTTGTATTTCTCTATCTAAATGCCCGCTGATTAAATCTTGATAAATTCGCAACTTTGCTCCGTGATACCCACCCGCCGAATGATGAAAATACGAAGTGGAGGCATCATTGAAAGGGTTGCCTACATTGAGTACGCGATAGTAAGTGGTATCTTTCAAAATGACTTCGTCAGCAGAGGAAGGTTCAAGGGTGCGAGCTTCTTCCTTTTCCACAAATTTTTCGCTATTCAAATAGCGTTTGGCAATCCCCCACAAGTCTATGAGTGTAAGCAAAGAAAGTATTGCTACAGCAATTTCAAACTTCAAAAACTTTTTCCATAAAGCCCACAAAGTACCCAAAGCAAGCAGTACAAAAACAAAACTCCGCCAAGCATCTGCTTTGAAAAGTGCTTCTCTATCGCTTTGAGCGGCTTTTACCAGTTTTTTGAATAAATCAGCCATTTCGCCCCCTTCCTTGATAAGCATCTTATCTTGTGCAGAACGAAAATCAAAAAATATTCCGCTTGCCAGTGCCATAAGCAAGATAATTCCACCAAAAGCAACTGCAAAAACTTTTAGTTTTTTCCAGAAAATATCAGGATTTTCTTGCAAGAGTTTTTGAGTTTCTTGTAAGCCCCAAGCCGCTCCAATTACAAAAAAAATTGGCATAAAAGAAAGAATCATCGTAACAGCTCTAAACTTATTGAACATTGGCAGGTAATCAAAGAAAAAGTCGTTTAGGAAGAAATTTTTACCCCAAGCAATGCTCACACAAAGCAATACGGCTCCTAAAATCCACCATTTAAGCGGATTTTTGCTGATAATCATTCCCCAAATGAAAAGCAAAAGAAGCACCGCCCCCATATACGCAGGCCCCCCTGTACCCGGTTGCTCGCCCCAGTACATTGCGGGCAAAGCTCCTTGCGAAAGTAAATAATTGAATAAGTTTTCTGCGGGAAGGTTGTATTGAGAGGCTTCCTCTTGTAAGGTTTCCATTAGTTTGCTGTTTTCGGTAGGGGCTTCAAAAGAACTTCCTCCATAAGCGTTTGGAATGAGGAAATTAAGTGTTTCACCTATGCCATAGCTCCAACGAAAAGCGTATTCCTTATCTAACCCTCCTGTATTATTTTGATTTTTCTTTGCAGTTGCACCCGAAACAATATTTTCAGGGCTATCGCTCAATTCATTTTTTCCGCGAGTAGTATTCTTGACATACTCATTCACCACCATATACCGATTGATGTGGTTGCTCATACTCAATACCCCCGCTGTAATAGCTACCAACGAAGCTATTACGAAGTGTTTGAGCCTATTTTGCCGAATAGCAATGATGAATTCTACCAAAGCGAAAATGAAAAGCGTAAGCCCTAAATAATAGGTCATTTGCACAAAATTGGCATACTGGTGAATGGCTGAAAAAAAAGTGAGTAAAATGCCTCCTAAAACATAATTGCCACGATATACCTGCCACACTGCTCCGATGATAGGAGGAATAAGAGCCACAGAAACACATTTGGAGATGTGTCCTGCGTCAATATTGATGATGTTGTAAGATGTAAAAGCAAAACTCAATGCCCCCAAAAATGCAATCCAAGATGAAAAACCCATTAGACACAAGCCTACATAAGTTCCGAGCATATACAGGAAAAGTATATTGGCAGGTTCGGGAAGCAGATTTACAAGCACACGCCCCAAATGCACCGAAATACTGCTTGGATAATCCATATAAATCATATAGTTGGGCATACCCGAAAACATATACGGATTCCAAAAGGGAAAATCACCTGTTTTTTTGTAATATTCTTGCGATTGATGTGAAGCCCCCAAACTTTGAACTACATCGTGTTGGCGAAGGTTTTTTCCCTGCATCACAGGCGACATATAGGCAAGTGATATAATTACAAACAATACTACCGCAATAACGTGAGGTAAAAGTTTTGATAAAATGATTTTCCCGTTCATACGAAAAAGGTTGGATTTTTTTGGAAGTCAAATCTTTTGGTTTTGTTTAGAATTAGTTGGCTTCAAAATTATGTTTTTTGTGTGATTTTTACTTTTTTTGTTGAGGATTTTTTCTTGCAATGGGTCGTTTTAAGCAGAGCAAGTTTTCGGTACTTCGGGCTTTTGTTCGTTTGGTGCGTTTTGGTAACCTATTGATGATAGGCTTTACGCAATACTTGGTAAAGATTTTTTTCATAGATAGCCCTGCCGAAAGTGTATGGGAACATTTTACAGATTTTCGTTTTTTTATGCTCTCTTCCAGCACGGTGCTCATTGCGGCGGCGGGTTATATCATCAACGATTATTACGATGTAAAAATAGATTTGCTTAACAAACCCGATAGGGTAGTGGTAGGCAGTGTCATTCAGCGGAGAATGGCTCTGCTTTTCAATTTTCTGCTCAATGCCTTAGCGATGCTTATCAGCTTTTGGCTCTCTTGGAAAATTGCTGTCATTAACTTTTTTTGCATTTTTTTGCTTTGGTGGTATTCTAATTTGCTCAAACGCTTGCCTTTTGTAGGAAATTTTGCAATTGCACTGCTTACAGGAGCTACGGTGTGGATAGTGGCTTTTTATTACAATCAGCACTATGAAGAAATTTACATTTACGCTTCTTTTGCGTTTTTCATCACGCTGGTAAGAGAGGTAATTAAAGATATGGAAGATGTGAAAGGAGATGAAGCGTTTGGTTGTAAAACTTTACCCATTATTTGGGGCATACCACGCACCAAAATATTTGTGTATGCACTTGTGATGGCTTTTATTTCCAATTTAGCAGTGAGTTTCTTTTTTTTACACGATAGGATTGTCGTTTTTCTGACAAGCATCATTTTCTTGCCGATTGCTTGGGTTATTATTCGCTTGTATTACGCCGATAGACGCAGGCATTTCCGCTATCTGAGCTGTTGGGTGAAATTTATTATGCTCTTGGGTTTGATAAGTATTTTTTTTGCAAAGATTTAATAGGGACGGGTCGGGGGCTTCGCTTTGCGAAGCCCCCGACCCTTACAAATTCCACTCTAAAAAATTAAGGTTGTGTTTGCGGTTTAGCAACTACCTTGCCTTTGAGCGTAAGTGTGATAGGTGTTCCTGTGTTGGTAAATACCGCAACAGTTTTATTGAACTCTCCTACTGCGGCGGCATTGTAGGTAGCAGTTACTTCACCTTTTTTCTTGGGTGCAATAGGTTCTCTGGTGTAAGAGGGCGTAGTACAACCGCAGGAAGCCTGCACGTTAGAGATGGTTATGGGAGTTTTGCCTTTGTTAGTGAAAGTAAAAGTAGTAGTAACAGGCGTTCCTTGCGGAATTTCACCAAAATCGTGTACTGTTTTCTCAAATGCAATTTGGGGTTGGCTTTCCGTGGGCGTGCTACTGGGTTGGGCGTATCCGAAACTTATACATAATAGCATTATTGACAAGAAGCCAAAGGGATTTCCGAATGGTTTATTTTTTTTCATTTTTTTATGGATTTAGGTTAAACTTTTTCTTTAATACACTTTTGTAGCAAAAGGTGTTCCAAAAAATAAAAAAAATTTTTTTTATCAAATTAAACCTTTGCTCAAAGTTTACATCAAAGCTACAAAACCTAAAATTTTACAGATATGAAAAAAGTAATTTTCCCTATTTTCGCCTTGCTTTTTGTAGTTAGTTTGGCTTTTGTAGGTTGTAGAAAAAAACAAGAGCCTCTTTTTGACCAAAGCTCTGTGGATAACGCCCAAGCAGATGCCCAATTTAACGACCTTGACAACATCGTTTCTGATGTAATGCTTGAAAACAACAATAACCTTCGCACTACTGATGAAGGTATTTCGGAGCGTACTTTGCGTTTTAGAAATTGTGGTATAGTTACTATCAATGCCGTCACTAAAACTATTGTAATTGATTTTGGAACAGGTACTACTTGCAACGACGGCAGAACCCGCCGTGGAAAAATCATCATTAACTATACAGGAGGCTATATGACGCCCGGTAGCGTAATTACCACTACTACTCAAGATTACTACGTAAATGATGTAAAAGTAGAAGGCGTAAAAGTAGTTACAAACGTTACACAGCCCGACCAAGTGCCTACACACACCGTTTCAGTACGTAATGGCAAACTAACTTTCCCTGATGGTACTACTTTCACTTGGCAAACCGATCGTGTACGCGTATGGCAACAAGGTTACGGCGATTTGAATCCTTACAATGAAGTAATACAAATCACAGGCACTGCCTCTGGTACTAACCGCAGAGGGGTAAATTTCACTGCTGAAATTACTGTACCTATCGTTGTGAAAACAGAGTGTTGGTTGCAAGGTATTCGCAAACCTGTATCAGGCGTGTATGTGGTAACTTCTGAAAATGCTCAAAAAACCGTAGATTTTGGTAATGGAACTTGCGACAGAATCGTAACAGTTACCATTACTGGTCCCCGAGGAGGAACATTTACCTTCCCTTTGAACTAAAAACAAAATGAACATACGGATACGCACTTTGCAAATAAGTGCGTATCTATGTTTTTATGCTTTGCTGGCTGATTAGCCATTTATTGATTTGAATAGTTAAATTTTCAGTGAAGAAATTTCTATTCCATATCACTTGTGGTACTTCAAGCATATTGGCAATTTTGTTTCCGAGCAAAAAACGCATTTCTGCTACCGCCAAATCCGCAAGAAAACGAGCAGGTAGATGCTCATAAAATACCTCTATAAGAGTTTTGGTAAGTTTTTTGCCTTCCTCGCTTTCCTGAAATTGAGTGGTGGCAATTTGCTTATCAAGCCAGTAGGCTTCACGCATAGAAAAAGGCAACAAATCTTCGCTAATCCCCATAAGATACCCTATTACATTCCACAAATGCAAAAAATTTTCTGCTTCTTTTTCGGAAAAATCAATGTCTAATTTTCGCATACCTCGCAATACAATGTACGAAAAAGCTAAATTTGTGCCTGCCATATCTTCCTGATTGATAGGCTCTCCCCAAATATCGGTTTTCCATTTTTGCGACTGCCCAATAAACTTTCGCACCAATGCGTGTAATAGTCTAATTTTCAAGATTTCATTTTTCCAAACTTCGCTTTGCAAGGTTACAAAAGAATTAGCTTTTATGGTAAAAATAGCAGTTTCTTGTAATCTTTTGAAAGCATCATTTTGCAGACGCCCTGAAAAAGTAAGGACTTTTACGCCGTTTTTTGCCGCATAACAATAAGGAAGCGAAAGTACTCCTAAAAGGTGTAAAATGATGCTTCGGTGCTTATGAAAAAATCTTGCTCCTGCTTGCATTTTAGCGGTATCTGCCCAAGAAGGAAAAATAACTTCATCAAAATAAAGTTGTAAAGATGCTTTCATTTGGTTGGGAATGGTGTTTTGCGTACCATTGAGCCAAGTAAGTAAATCACTTATTTCTTGGATTGAAAAATTTTTCCAAACAACCTCAGCCCAAAGATTGGCATAAGCGTCAGTTTCTTGTCTTTGCGAAGCTAAAAACTCTTTATCAAAGATTTTGGGCATAGCGATTTTGTTTTTGCAAAAACGCTTTGCTAAGAATTTTTGTTTTCAGTAGTTCATAAGCAAACCAATGGTTGGTAATTGAAAGCAAAAGATTTACAAAACCTAAAAATTACAAGAAACAGAAATCATAAAATAACGAGGCAGTAGGTTAGTTCGGTAGGTAAGAATTGCAAAGTCAGAAGTTTCTATTTGCTCAAAATAACGTTGGTTGAAAAGATTTTTGCAATAAATACTCAAATCCACGGGTTTTTTGAATTTATATCTGTATTCTAAATCCAAAAACCAGTAATTATTAGAAGGGGTAATTAAGTTAGGCAGAAAATAATCTACGTTGAACAAAATATAATTTTGTGCATTCTGCTTGAAAACAACCGCCAAAACATTACTAATACCTTGATTTTCAAAAGTGTTATTTATGCTAATAGTCTTATTTTTTGTCCAAGTCCAAGTATTCTGAAAATTCAATTTCATATTATAGTTAAATAAATTTAAGATTTATACGAAACCTACTTTCGGATGTTTAAAGAAGTTAGCAATTTTTTTTGTAGCTTGTTGAAGTACTTGAAAAGCATTTTGAAGTTTAGTTTTGAGTTGAGCTAAGTTTTTACAGACAACATTTTTAAGCATATCACATTTGAGGGTTTTCCAGACCTGTTCATCTGCGTTCAATTCAGGGGAATAGGGGGGAATTTTAGCCAGATAAATAGTTTCATTCTTGTCTTTTCGTAAAAAATCCTTCACCTCTTTGCTGGAATGAATACGTGCCCCATCCCAAATGATGAGTAATTTTTGCTTCAAAGTGTCAAGTAATTTTTTGAGAAAACCTACCACATCTTTGCCCTTGAAACTACTTTCTTGTATTTGATACACCAAATCCCCCGCAGGACTAATGGCACTGATAGCAGAAAGGTGTTGATAACGACAGCCTTCCCGAAGCACGGGGCTATGTCC
>NZ_NKXO01000004.1 GCF_002843425.1 Raineya orbicola | reverse complement strand
GCTATAAGTATTTTTTTTATACCTCACAAAAAAACAATAAGGATTTTCTTAATGATGAAATCTTTCTTAATTTTGTTAAATTAAACGCCGTCAATATCCACTAATTCATAACTTGGCGGTCATATTGTAAATGGGTACGATTTTATTAAAACTTTAATGCCTGTCAAGGACGCTTCTCACAGACTTTTTGTAAATCAGCAAATGATGAAAGGCGGAAAAACTGCAGTTGGGGAAATTGCAATTTTTGAGATTGAACAGGACACAAACAAAATCAAGAAGGAATATCCAATACCAGAAAAATTAGCTGAGCAGCTTAACAAGAACAATCTAAGTCAAACTTTTAATGATTTAACTGCTTCAAGGAGAAAGGAAATACTGAAATACCTTAATTACATAAAAACAGAAGATGCTTTGTTAAAAAATATTGACAAACTGTTAGCACAACTTAAAGAAAAAAAGAAGAACATAAGAATACCATAACGAAAACAACGACCCGCTAACAGCGGTTTGCCGCAAGCGGGGGTGCAGTGCTTCGGTTGACAGTTTTTTCGTATAATTGGAGTGCGGTTTTCCAAATGAACGGTAGTGCTAAAAAGCCCCGCCTGCGGCAAGCGGCAGAACGTTAGCAGTAATGGTAGGACGCACCAGCCGACAACAATAGACAATGAGGAAAACGACATTTAAAATATCAAAAATGGACTGCCCATCCGAAGAACAAATGATACGGATGAAACTTGCCGACTTGACAAACATCAACTCGTTAGAATTTGACATTGCAAACAGACAACTGACCGTTTTTCACACAGGCAATCACGACCAAATTTTTCAGCGACTTGATAACTTAAAACTTGACACTTCACTTATTGACAGCGTTTCGGCAGACAATTACACAGCAACGACAGACAACACTAACCGAGAAAGAAAATTGCTTTGGCAAGTTTTAGCTATCAACTTTTTCTTTTTTGCTCTTGAAGTGACAACAGGTTTTATTTCAAACTCAATGGGACTTGTGGCGGACAGCTTGGATATGCTTGCCGATAGCATAGTTTACGGACTTGCACTTTTTGCAGTTGGTGGGACAATGACACGAAAAAAGAACATCGCAAAATCAGCAGGTTATTTTCAGTTGACACTTGCCGTTTTCGGTTTCATTGAAGTAATCAGACGATTTGTAGGCAGTGAAACAATTCCTGCATTTCAGACAATGATAATTATTTCAATTCTTGCACTTATCGGCAACGGACTTTGTTTGTATTTACTGCAAAAAAGTAAAAGCAAAGACGCACATATGCAAGCAAGTATGATTTTTACATCCAATGACGTAATTGTAAATCTTGGAGTAATTATAGCAGGCGGACTTGTTTACTTGACAAACTCAAAATATCCTGACCTTATCGTTGGGACAATTGTATTTTTCATTGTTGGACAAGGAGCATTTAAAATTTTAAAACTATCAAAATGACGGACGAACAAAGAACCACTACTGCTAACAGCGGTTTGGCAAAAGGCGGGGTTTCGTGCTTCGTAGAAACATTTTTGCAAGGTTCAACATTTGTGCTTCGAATGAACATTTGCGCTAAAAATCCCGCCCTTCGCCAAGCCGCAAACCGTTAGCACCAATTTTAGGACGACATCAACCGAATTACAGAAACCAAACATATTAGTAGTTTGTAGACGAAATAAAGAACGTAGTAGAACAGGATAATTTCAGAAAATGATTTGAATTGGGCGGACTTGTTTTTCGTAATAGAAACTGTACATTGTACAAAAATATGGGGGACTTTATAAAAATTTAAAAAAAAGGACAGCAAGAACAACGATTTGAGACTTCAGTGACAGGACAAAATATCTTTTTGGTAAGACTTTAGTACATAAAAGTATGCAGACAAAACGACACCAACTAACCACAACCATTGCGAATTTTGCTCAGATAAACTTTCTGTAAATATTGCTGACTGCTTGACTATAAGGATATACAACGACAGACGATTATCATTGGGTTGTGAAAATTGCTATCTTGAATTTAAGAACGATTTTAAATAGACAATTCACAATCAATAGAAGAAAGAAAAACTGGTGCTAACAGCGGTTTGGCGCAATTGGGGTTTTTGTGTAAAAAATAAAGTTGGTTTTGTGTTTGGAAGTTTGGTTTTTATTTTATAGTTTTGGCAAAATTAATCCCCAACTGCGGCCAAGCCGCATAAACGTTAGCAACAATAAAAACAAATAATATGAAAGTAAAATTACTTACCGCATTACTGACATTTATTCTCAGTATTACATTTTTGTCAAATGCAGAAGCTAAATGCAGAAGGGTCGCAACTGTAAAATACCAACAACGATATGGTTGGTCAAAGAAATATACAGTTAAAGTAACTTTTATGACAGGGATGGAATTAAATCAAGCTACAAATAGCTATGATTACTCCTCTTATTCTGTTTATGCGATTATATTTTGGGGCGAAGGACAAGCCACAGTAATTAAATTGAAAAGTTTCCTTTCGTGTGGTTACGAAGTGACTTGTGACTGTATTGATAACGCAATATATGACTTACAAGGATATGACCAAGACGGAGATAAATGGAATATATGTTTGGGCGACTATTGTTACTAGTAAATTTACAGTTGCTAACAGCAGCTACCCAAAAGGCGGGGTTTCGTGTTCCAAAGACAGTTTTGGGGTTAATTAAACATTAGTTTTTCAAATCAAGTTGTGGTAAAAGTCCCGCCCTTCGGGTAGCTGCAAAACGTTATGTGCAACCCTAACAGACAATATCACTAAAGTGAACAGAATATTATTCTTAGGACTACTTGCAACTCTTTTCAGCTTTTTGACAAGTTGCATCGGACAAACAAATCAACAATCCAACGAAATCAAACAAACTCAGGAAGTTGGTGGCGGTTGTGAGGGCTGTGAATTGATGTATGTCGGAATGCCCAAAAATATTTCAAGTGAACATACAAGTATTGGTTGGAAAGAAGGAAAGCAAAAACTCATTCTGACAGGTAAAGTTTTTCTACTTGACGGAAAAACGCCTGCATCTGATGTCATCATTTATTATTGGCATACTGACGATAAAGGTTTGTATTCATCAAATAACGAAACACTTAAACAAGCAAAGGAACACGGCAAACTGCGAGGTTGGGTAAAGTCTGACAAGGAGGGAAATTATACTATTAAAACTTCAAGACCAGCAGCTTACCCGAATGATAATATTCCGCAACACATTCACTTATCAATAAAAGAACCAAACATAAACGAATATTATGCTGACCTTTATTTTGATGATGACCCATTGTATCTAAATCATAAGAAAAAATATGGCAAACTTGACAGAGCAGGAACGGAATTGTTAAGAGTAGTATTGGACGGCAATATTCAAATTGCAGAACACAATATTGTATTAGGATTGAATATCCCCAACTATCCCTCTAAAACTAAAACAGGTATTCAATCTGGCTTAAACATTGGCGAAGACCAACCTTCATTTATGCCATTTCACGCATTTGGACCAGACAAAGGAACAAGGACTTGCCCTGTTTGCAAATATGGACGCTATCACGGAATTGTATATTTCGTTGGTGATAACCCCAATTGGCCAGACATAAAAAAATGGCTTAAACAATTGGACAACGAAAGTATATCAAGAGAAAAGTATCTTAAAGCATACTTTGTTTACGGAAACTCAAAAAAATACAACAAGCTGGCACGACAAACAGAGTTAGAAAAAATTGGAAACGAATTAGGGCTTCAAAAAATTGCTTTGACATTTGTGCCATCATTCAGCGACACTGAAAGCGAGGTATACCTTAACAAAATCAATGCGAGTGTTGATAATACTTTTATTATATACAGACACAGAACCATAGTTGACAAATATGTAAACCTCAAACCGACAGAACAAAACTTTAAACTCATTGCGGAAATACTTGACAAAACAAAAGGAAATTATTTTGACTTAAATGAGCCAAAACACGAATGATAAGAAGGGATGCACATAACAAGGTATTGCCGCAAGCGGGGGTGACGTGCTACTATGACACTTTTCTGCTTAAACAGACTTTGATTTTTCAAATCAACGGTAGTGCTGAAACACCCCGCCTTCGGCAAGCCTTTTCCGTTAGTGGCAACTCTAAAAGACGACAAAATATTAACATATAAAAGAATGTTGTTGTTTAGAATGTATGATAGCGATAGTTCCATTGTTGAAAGATGGTTTTGATATCTGCTTCGTGCTACTTGTCTTTTTTAGAAAAGCAAGTCGTTTTTCGTACAAAACGCCTATTTCTGGCTCGTAAGGCATTATTCAGTCCCTCAATATGACGGGTCAGATGTTTGCCAACTTGATGGTTTTGTGCCCTGCTCTAATACATCAGCAAAAGCAACCCAATGGTCGGTACAATACTGGTCAATTTCAATATCTTTCGCTTTGGCTTTTTCTTGTGCTGAACATAAGACCAAAATTCGTCTATCTGAACACTTTTGTAGTGCTTTTGCTTGGGAGTTATCACACACTTTTCAGACTGCTTAAGAGCTGATTTTATACACAAGCACGACTGACTTGTAAGACCTTTGCAATATCTCGTATGCTACTATTTTTTAGTAATATACTCACTATCAGATGTTTATTTTTAGGGTCTGCTCCCTTGTATCGATAAGCCTGTTGAAACTGCTTACCACAAGATTTACACAAAAAATTTTGTGATCTATCCTTTTTATGACCATTTTTTACTATCTTTGTACCTTGACAATGAGGGCAGTTTACTTTTGTGAATACCTCACACATATTGCAAAAATAATCTCTCTTTGCTTTTTACAAAAATATCATACAATCTTTACCACAACCCTAAAAATTTCTTGATGAGCCTATGGTGGGTATGGCCGCTTATACTTTTTTAGATAAGAAACCTGCTATTAACGACTGCTACAAAATATCCAACGAAATTATACTTTACAAAGATTTCGCCGCATAACTCACGTTATTTTACGAAATCTTGCGGTTTCTCAAAAAAATATCAAATAATTTATTGATAATAAACTACTTGAGTACTTCTCAAAGGACAAGAAGTTATTTCCCATTCCCATTTTTTGGTAAAATCATTTTCAGTAGGGAGGTAAGCTCGTCTTTGAGGTCTTTGCGATGAACAATAAAATCTAAAAAGCCGTGTTCAAGCACAAATTCAGCAGTTTGAAAGCCCGAAGGTAAATCTCTGCCGATAGTTTCACGAATAACTCTCGGTCCTGCGAAACCTATCAAAGCGTTAGGCTCTGCAATATTAAAATCGCCAAGCATTGCAAAAGAAGCTGTAACTCCTCCTGTGGTAGGGTCTGTGAGCAGAGAAATGTAAGGCAAACCTGCTTTATCCAAAAGAGCCAGTTTGGCAGAGGTTTTAGCCATTTGCATAAGCGAAAAGCCCGCTTCCATCATTCTTGCCCCTCCCGAACGCGAAATAATCAGCAAAGGCAATCGCTTTTCTATGCAAAAATCAATGGCTCGGGCAATTTTTTCTCCTACCACCGAACCCATAGAACCGCCTATAAACTCAAAATCCATACAGGCTATTACAATATCAATGCTATTCATTTTGCCATAAGCGGTGCGAATAGCATCTTTTAAGCCTGTTTTTTTTTGAGCTTCCGCAATACGTGTGGGGTAGTCTTTGCTATCCACGAATTTAAGCGGGTCGGCGGAAGTCATATTAGGGTTTAATTCTTCAAACTCGTTGTTATCAAAAAGGATAGCAAAATATTCTGCTGAGCCAATTTTTTCGTGATAATTGCAGTTGAGACAGGTGTAATAATTGGCTTGCAATTCGTGGGTAAGCATTACCTTTTTGCAAGAAGGACATTTATACCAAAGCCCATCAGGTGATTCTTTTTTCTGTGAAGTCGGGGTCTGAATGCCTTTTTCTTGTCTGATAAACCAACTCATAATTTGCTGTTTATGTTGAGCGGTGCAAGTTACGAATTTTTCTAAAATAAGAAACCTACACGCAAGGAAAGAAAAATTATTGATGAAAATCAATAAAAAATTTCTGCTTACAGGAAATCTCGGAATAGAAAGCTATGCTTTCAAGAAAATGAGTATAGGTGTAATCCTGTTGTGCAAAATTTAGGAAATGGTGAAATTCGTGCTGAAAGTCGTTGGAATTTACATTTTTCAGTGTTGTTCTAAAAAAAGCCTTCATCAAAAAAGATGAAGGCTTGGAAAGGAGAATTTTTTAGGGAAAAAGCCATTTTTACAAATTACCTCTTACGGCTTGTTCGCGTTCAATGGCTTCAAAAAGAGCTTTGAAATTGCCTTTTCCGAAAGAAGTTGCACCTTTACGTTGGATAATTTCATAAAAGAGCGTAGGGCGGTCTTCTACGGGTTTGGTGAAAATCTGCAATAAATATCCTTCATCATCTCTATCAACCAAAATATTAAGTTCTTTGAGTTTTTGGACATCTTCATCTATTTTACCAACTCTGTCGTAGAGGTCGTCGTAGTAATTATCGGGCACGTATAAGAAATCTACGCCACGGCGACGAAGCTCACTAACGGTGTGGATAATATTTTCGGTTTCAATAGCAATATGCTGTACACCAGGACCTTTGTAAAAATCTAAGTACTCTTCAATCTGTGATTTTTTTCTGCCTTCGGCAGGTTCATTGATAGGAAACTTGATATACCCTGTGCCATTAGAAACTACTTTGGACATAAGAGCAGAGTATTCGGTAGAGATATCTTTATCGTCAAAGGTTACAAGCAATTTGAAGCCCATTACTTTTTCATAAAACTCTACCCAAGTATTCATTTTTCCAAGTTCTACATTGCCAACGCAGTGATCCACGTGTTTTAAGCCAATAGGCTCAACTTTCATAGTGCTTTTGGCAGGTACATAACCGGGCATAAAAGCCCCTTTGTAGTTTTTACGTTCTACGAAAGTATGGATAGTTTCGCCATAGGTATGAATAGCAGAAATTACTACTTCTCCGAATTCATCTTTCAATTTTTTAGGCTCAAAAGCAGATTTAGCTCCACGACTCATTGTCTCATAATACGATTTTTCGGCATCATCTACCCATAGAGCAAGTACTTTTACACCATCGCCGTGCTTATGTACGTGTTGAGCAATTTCACTTTCAGGAAACATCGGTGCTGTAAGCACAAAGCGAATTTTATTTTGTTGCAATACATAAGAAGTTCTATCACGTACTCCTGTTTCGGGTCCGGCATAGGCTACGAGTTCAAAGCCAAAAGCGGCTTGATAAAAATAAGCAGCTTGTTTGGCATTGCCCACATAAAACTCAATGTGGTCTGTTCCGAGAATAGGCAAAAAATCTTCCATAAAAAATCAGTTTTTTATATGTTCAAGAAAAGGACAAACAAAATTTTGCACCAAAATAAGATTTTTTTGCATTTTTTCCAAAAGCATTTATCAGCATTTTGACAAAGATTTCTAATTTTGCAGGCGAAAAAAAGTACTTCTATGCAAAAACCTTTTATCGTGGGCATTACGGGAGGCAGTGCTTCGGGCAAAACTTCTTTTTTAAAAGGTTTGCTCAATGCCTTTTCAGACGAGCAGGTTTGTCTTGTTTCACAAGACAACTACTATCGCCCACGCGAAGAACAACCTGTTGATGAAAATGGGGTACATAACTTTGATTTGCCCGAATCCATCAACGCTCACGAGTATGCACGCGATATACAAAAACTTCGTAATGGGGAGGTAGTCTATCGTTTGGAATATACCTACAATAACCCTGATATAGTTCCTAAAACACTGATTTTTAAGCCTGCTCCTATTATTATTGTAGAGGGAATTTTTGTGTTTTATTTCAAAGAAATTGCTGACCTGTTGGACTTAAAGATTTTCATTGATGCCAAAGAGCATATCAAGCTCAAACGCCGTATTCATCGCGACCAAGTAGAGCGAGGTTATGACCTTTCAGATGTTTTGTATCGTTACGAAAAGCACGTTGCCCCTACGTATGAGCGTTATATTGAACCCTTCAAAAACGAAGCCGATATTATTATTCCTAATAATAAACACTTTCAGAAACCTTTGGAAATGCTTGTGAGTTATCTAAAAAATAAAATTGAATAAAAGTGAAAAATTTTTTATATGGAGCAATTTTTCTTCTTTTTTCTGCTTGTTATAAGTCGCAAGAGCCGAATAACAATGTGAGTTATTATTATGATTTGACAGCATTTTTGCAAAAATTATATGCTCAAAAAGGCGGATTTTACTTAAAAACTACTTTTACAGAAAATCAGAAACAACAGAAAAAAATTGAGAACATTCGTTGGGAAAAAGAATTGGCATTTTTTGAGCAGACAAATATCAACAAATCTGCTTTTAAGGATTTATATGATGAACGTAGAGAACAAAAAGGCGACACACTGATTTTGCAATACCAAGCCAAAAATAGCGATTTGAAAGTAAAGTTTTTGGAGATAAAATTTGATAAAAATCAAACCCCTATACAAATTAAAGCATTTTTGCAGACAGAAAATTACTTATACGCTTCGGAAAAAGAATTGAATTTGTATTTGAAAGATGAAAAAGTTTTGCGTTATAGTATCAAGGGTAAGCAAAAAATGATTTTTGCGGAAGCCGAAAATTTTGAAATTTACGCCGAAAAAGTTGGTGATAAAAGCTAACGTAAATTTTTTATTTCAGCTTTTTACGAATAATGTCAATTTCTTTTGGAGATAAGCCTGTTAGGCTTGCAATAGTCTCGTTACTTAGACCTTTTTCTATCGCCTTCCTTACTATCTCTTCTTGCTTTTTTTGTTCTGCGTCCAAAAGAGCCTTCTGTATTTCTTCTTGTTTTTTGCGTTCAACTTCGGAGAGAGCCTTCTGCATTTCTTCTTGTTTTTTGCGTTCAACTTCGGAGAGAGCCTTCTGTATCTCTTCTTGTTTTTTGCGTTCAGCGTTTAGAAGAGCCTCTTGGACGGCTTGTTCAACTGCCATTTTTACAATTTTATCCACTTCTTCTTGTATTCTTGAATATTCATCGAGGTAGCGTTTGTACTGACCTTCATAATATTCTCGCTCTTTTTTGTCAAAATACATTATTTCTAATTTTTCACTTGCTTTTCTGATAGCTTCCATTTCTGCAAGTTCGGGGGGCAAATTTTCTTTGGAGTACAAATCAGCATAATTCAAAAACTTTATCCACCTATCCAAAGCTGTTTTTACTTCTTTATGTACTTTTTCAAATTTTTGCAATTCCACAAAATAAAGGTCCAAATAATCTAAATCGGTATGAGTTTCGTTGGTTTCGCGGTCTTTGAGAATGAAACAACGATGATAGCGGTTGTCATCAAAAAAATCAAAATCCATAAGACTGATGACTATACATTTATTGAGGTCAATGTAGGATTTTCCTTTTTTTTCCTTTTTTTGGATTTCCTCTTCTGTTTGATAGTCTAATTGAGAGCCAAAAATCTTTGCCCAATAATAAAGGGTTCGTTTTCCGTAAAATTCTGAGCCACGAATTTGCATTTCAATATCATACAAATTACCATTTTCGTCTTCAGCTTTAATGTCCAGAATAGAGAGTTTCCCTTCGGCGTAGTCAGAAACGTTATAGGGGTTTTTGAGGGTTAAATCTGCAATTTGTTGATATTCGGGTAAAATAGCATTGATGAGCGATAAAAGTATATCCTTATTCTCTTCGGAGCCAAATAGTTTTTTGAAAACCAAATCAATTTTAGGATTTACTTTTGCCATAAAAATTTGCTTTTAGATGTTTCCATTACAAATTTACAACTTTTTTGAATTTAGAGTGGTTTATCTATTAAATTTGCATTGCTTAAATTTAGCAAAATTTATGATTATCCCCAAACGTAAAGCCTCTGATTACCAACGTCCTGAAATTGTGAATGAATTTGATGAAATTCATAAACATATTCAGGAGAAACGTACTCTGTGTGAAATTCAGGTAATTATGGAGGGCAGAATGAGTGATGAAGCAATTGAAAAAATCTATATTCGGGTGCTTAAAGAGTTACGCCGTGCCAAAGACCGCCAGCGTGGGTTTATCATCATTGGACTTGTTTTTTTGAGTGTTGGTTTATGGCTTTCATTTCGAAATATTTCTAATATCTTGCATCAAATGAGCGTCAAAACGGGAGATGAGAATTTTTATGTCAAAAACTCTTTTTTTGAATTTGCTCACCCTTTTTGGCTACTCATTTTTGGTACTATGGTGGTGAGTGGCTTGATTTTGGTGCTAACCAATCTTTTCCAAAAACCGAGAATTTGAATTTACTCGTATAAATGCACAATTTTTTCTAATTGCAAAGCCAAATTTTGCAAAATTTTACTACTTTCTTTCATATTAGCTTCAACAATTTCGGCTAAATGTGCAGGCACAAAAAGATTAGTTTTCAGATGATTAAGCTCGTCAGGGGCATCTTCTTGAAGTCTTTTTTGCTGATTATGAATGTAATTTTTTAGTTCTTGAGCTTTTTCATTCCAAAACTTCTCTACCAAACTATGCGGCTTTTTCTTGATATATTCTGTTTTTTCTCGTTCTACGGTCTTGATTTTCAAAGGTATAACTTGTGAATTGTGTAAAATTTCAAGAGTATGTTTTTGTAAGGCAAGTTTTGCCTGAATTTTATTGACAAGATTGTGGGAAACATCAAACAAACTGATAGATTTCCATTCCTCTACATTCAATTTGACAAAATCCGCTTTTTTGATGAGATTGCCTTCAAAATAGTTGCGAATATTGAGAACTTCTAAAAACTCGGTATCCACTGATTGCATTTCCTCTACCACAACTTGATGGGCAATTAGGGTTTCATTGCGAACTTCCTGTTCAAACTCTTGCAACTCGCGGCTTAAAGCTCCCAAATTAAGAGTAAGATGATAGCCGTGTTCTCTGATAATTTCCGAAAGCATTTGAAAAATAGCAGAAATTTGTTCAGGGGTGTTCCAAAGGCAATGAATCATAAGAAAACAATCCATCAAATCTACTTGCTTACGTTCATTCAGAAAAGCGGAAGTTCGTAAAAGACGAATAATTTTTTTCCAACGGCGGTCATACACCAAAATTTGTGAGCTTTGATGTTGGTTGTATTCCTCAATTTTATGTTTCAAAATTTGTATTACATTAAGCACTACTTCGGGTACATCTATGCTATCAATGCTGGCAGACCATTCTTGCAACTCAATTTCACTTAATTTGAGTTCCGCAGGAACAGTATCAGCGTAAGCATCTTTATTGGAGGTTATCATTTGTAAAAAACTATTCGGATTACGAATTTCCGAAACCTGTGTGCGTATCAGAAATCTATCCCACAAAGCCTCTAAGCCTTCGCCCAGTTGGGGCAATTCATTGGAAGCTGAAATGATGCAACGAATATTTACTTGTAGTTCTTGCTCTCCATTCCGATAAATTCTTTCATTGAGAATGGTGAGTAAGGCATTTTGAATAGCAGAACTCGCTTTCCAAATTTCATCTAAAAATACCACATTGGCATCAGGCAAATATTTTGCTGTGATGCGTTCATATTTATCCTCTTCTTTGAGTTTGCGAATAGATATAGGACCGAAAATTTCATCAGGCGTGCTAAAACGGCTCATCAGATATTCAAAAGATTTGCCTTCACAAAAGGCATATTTTAGTTTGCGAGCCAAAAGACTTTTGGCGACACCGGGCGGACCAAGTAAAAAAATACTTTCGCCACTTACTGCGGCAAGCAAACCCAGAGCCAGAATCTCATCTTTATCAAAAATGCCTTCTGTAAGATGTATAAGAAGTTTTTTTATCCGTTCTTTGCGTTTCATACTTTTGCGTTCTTTTTTCTTGTAAAACACAATCCGAACCCACGAGGCTCGGATTGTGCAACCTAACTAATCAAAAACTTACAATTATGAAAACTAACACTATAACTTATCAAGTTCTGAAAAGGTTTTAATTTCTTGGAATATTTTTGTGAATTTTTGCTCACAAGATATAAGCCATTAAACGTTAAATTCTTGTAATTTGCTTGGTAAGAAAAAAATCTTTTTTTGGCTGAAAAGCAGAAAATTAGCAGTTTTGCAAAAATGATACTATGACTTTTGAACTTTTACACACGGATAGCTCTTGTAAAGCTCGTTTAGGGCGTATTTATACCGACCACGGAACAATAGAAACCCCTATTTTTATGCCTGTGGGTACAGCAGGTACCGTGAAGGCTGTTCATTTCCGAGAGTTGCACAAAGATATACAAGCAGAAATTATTTTGGGCAATACTTATCACTTGTACCTACGTCCAGGGTTAGAAATTTTACAAAATGCAGGGGGCTTGCATAAATTTGGCGGTTGGAATAAGCCCATACTTACCGATAGTGGAGGCTATCAGGTATATTCTTTGGCAGAAAATAGAAAGATAACCGATGAAGGAGTAAAATTCAAATCGCATATAGATGGTTCTTATCACTTTTTTACTCCCGAAAATGTGATGGATATTCAGCGGGTAATAGGAGCAGACATTATAATGGCATTTGACGAGTGTCCGCCCTATCCTTGCGAATATAGCTATGCTAAAAAATCGCTTATGCTTACTCACAAATGGCTCAAACGTTGTTGTGAGCGTGTAGATAATACCACAGGGCTATATGGCTACTCACAGGCATTATTTCCGATAGTGCAGGGGGGCGTTTTCAAGGATTTACGTCAAGAATCGGCGGAATTTATTGCTTCTTTGAAGCGTGAGGGCAATGCTATTGGAGGGCTTGCCGTTGGAGAACCTGCTGAAAAAATGTATGAAATTACAGAATTTGTATGCGATATACTACCTGCTGATAAGCCTCGCTATCTGATGGGGGTGGGTACTCCTGCCAATATTTTAGAAAGCATTGCTTTGGGCGTAGATATGTTTGACTGCGTAATGCCTACTCGCAATGCCCGCAATGGTATGCTTTTTACTACGCAAGGCATTATCAACATTCGCAATGAGAAGTGGAAAAATGATTTTAGTCCTATTGATGAAGTATTAGGAGGTGAGGTGAGCGGCTTTTATACAAAAGCCTATTTGAGGCATCTGATGATTTCCAAAGAAATACTTGCTTCGCAAATAGCAAGTATTCAGAACTTGCGTTTTTATTTGTGGCTGGTTCGCGAGGCTCGCAAACACATCGCTGAAAACAACTTCTTGCAGTGGAAAAATAAAATTATTCCACAGATTATGCAAAAATTGTAAAAAAAGGCTTTTGGGGTAATTTTGAGATGTTTCCTCTCTATGTTTTTGCATAAAAAACTTTCGTTTGCTTTGTTTTCTGCAAAAAATTACGAATTTTGCTTTGAAAAACTGAAAAATCAATGGCGAAAGAAAACCTTATTACGCGTATTCAGTCGCTGAATTTGCAGGTAAAGCTACTCATATTTTTAGGAATAGTGCTTGTACTTAGTATTATCAATTATGCTCTCGTGAACTATGAAGAGGTAAATCTGGCAAATAGCACTTCGGGGATAGAAGTTGCTCAAAGGAATGAAGTAATTGCTCAAAAATTTGGTTTTTTGGCTTTTTCAGTTTTTCAGGGAAATGAAAGCTACAAAAAAGAGTTGGAAATAGCTATCAATGAACATCAGTACAATTTAGACTTGCTTGAAAATGGTGGAACTGTTGAAATCTTGAATAAACGTGTTCCCGTAAGCCCTGTAACAGGTAAAACACGTTCTAAGCTAAATGAAATCAAGCAGTTGTGGGGAACTTACCGAGAAAACTTGCTGGCAGTTCTCACTCAATCTACCGAAGTAACACAAATAGATAGCGTTCTTGCGGCGGGGCAAGTAACTTATACGGTGAAACGTGTGCCTAATCAGGCTCGTAGGCAAGCGATGGCTTTTGTTCAGGATAACACTATCAGCCTTTTTACGCAAAATAGTGAATTGGGTGATTTACTTTGGGAAGATTTCTATACTATAAAAAATCGTAATAGTACCCAAATAGCTTTGATATTTCTTGGATATATTTCCCTTTTCGTGTTTGTATATTGGCAATTTTCGGTAAATGTAGTTGTACCTATTCGTAAAATTGCCAAGGCTATTCGGAGTATTGCATCAGGCGATTTTTCTGTTCGTTTGCACTTCAAACAAAAAGATGAGTTGGGGATACTTGCCGAAGATATCAATGGGCTTTCGGATAGCTTACGAAAGGCTACCGAATTTGCTACTGCAATAGGAAATCACGAATTTGATGTTGAATTAAAGGCTAAAAATGAGCAAGATAAGCTCGTAGTAGCCCTTACACGTATGCGTGATAGCCTCAAAACCATTGATGATGAAAGTGAAAAAAGAACTTGGGCAAATACAGGAATTGCACTTTTCAACGATATTTTACGGAAGCAATATCCTTCTTTTGAGGAGTTTGCTTATGCTATTACCTACAATTTGGTACAGTATCTCAATGTAAATCAGATGGGTTTTTATTCCCTTTTTGAGGAAAGGGGTAAAAAGTATTTGAAATTAGAAGCATGTTATGCCTACGACCGTCGTCGCTTTGAGGAGGAAATTATTGATTTAGAAGATGGGTTATTGGCTCAGGCTGTTTTAGAGAAGGCTGTTATCAATCTTACCGAAGTACCTGAAAATTATATTCGTATTACTTCGGGATTGGGAGATGCTCCTCCTCGCAATTTGCTGATTGTACCGCTAATGGACCAGAAGGAAATCTATGGGGCAATTGAAATAGCTTCATTCCAAAAACTTAAAGATTATGAAATTGAGTTCGTAAAGAAAATTGCTGAAAGTACTGCTACTACTATTGCCGCTATTCGTATCAATCAAGAAACAGAGCGATTGTATAAAGAAGCTACCGAATACGCCCAAAGAATGCAAGCCCAAGAAGAAGAAATGAGACAAAATGTAGAGGAACTGGCATCTACCCAAGAAGTTTTGCAAAGACGTGAAAAAGAAACTGCCGAAGCTTATCAAAAGTTAGCAGAGGAATATGAAAGAAAAATGGCAGAAATGACTTCCAAAGAGCGTATGCTTTCGGAACAAAAAAGTCAGTTGCAAGCCTCTTTGGATATTAGTCAGGAGAATTACAAAAAGTTGGAAAAGCAATATGAGGAAGTTCGAGCGGCTTTTGAAAAACTCAAAAATAAAGAAGCCTCAATGGCTTTTGCTATTCAGGAAAAGGATAAAGAAATTATCACTCTGCGTAAAACGGTAGATGAATTGCGAAAAGGAGGAACCACAGGGTAGCACATATTCAAGAAAAGTTAGAAAAACTTTATTTCAAAAGCACTCGCCAAGCCTCTTGAATTTTTCCTGCTTGCAGAAGTTCCTGTGCATAAAGATGTGTTTGCTTGATAAGTTCTGTCCCTGAAAAATTTTGTTGAATAGTCTGCAAACGATCATCTTGAAAACTCTGAATTTCTTCTGTGGAAGGTAATTTTTCAACATTCGCAAGCCTGCCCAAGTTGTTGCCTGTGAGTATAGAACTATTACGTATGGTTTCAGGAAGTTGGTCTATACCTATGCCTTTGGTAGTAAGAGGTTTAGGAATTTCAAAAAGAGCCTCGCCATTAGCACGGCAATACCACTCGCCCCCCATTCTGCCAACCAAATCAATTTTTCGGGTATCAATTTTTCCTTTGGAGTCCAAAATTTCTTCTTTGACGTGAGCTAATAGCACTTCACAAATTACTAAGTTTCCTGCACCGCCTTGTGTGCCTGTTTCTATAATTTGCAATACTTTGCATTCAAAAGCTACAGGACTTTCACCCACGCGAGGAGGTTTGATAAGCACCGAAGGTACTTGTGTAAAGCCCGCTTTGATGAATTCGTTCACACCTTTATCGTATTCAGTGCTGGCGAGGGAGGTTTGTTCTACCATAGCATAATTTACCACATTTATCACTACCTCGGGAACTTGGCGAACATTTTCCAAAGTATGTTTAGTGGTATTATCACGAACACGACGAGCGGGTGAAAAAATCAGAATAGGAGGATTTGCCCCAAAGGCATTAAAAAAACTAAAAGGACTAAGATTTATGTTGCCTTCGCTATCAAGAGTACTTGCAAAAGCAATAGGACGAGGAGCAACAGCTGAAAGTAAAATACTATGAAAATCAGCAATACTGACTTCTTGGGGGGAAATAGTCTTGATACTCATATTAAGCTACGCTGGCGTATTCTCTTTTTAGTTTTAGTAGTTCAGTTTTTACACGAATGAGTTTTTTATCAGTGGCATCAATATCGGCAGTAAGAAGCCAATCTTCTATTTCTTTTACTGAAAAATTAAAAGTAAAGTTTTCACGCAAAAGTTCATCTATTTCTCTTTCTGTTTTTTCAGTATTTTGCATTAAACCTTTTTGGGCAATGAGCTTGAGGTAAAGCTCAACAGCTTTATGGCTATGCGATTTTTCAATAGGGGTTAATCGTTCAAGGAGTGTAAGAGCTTGGAAAAAATTATCAGTCAGTATATAAATCTCAATAGCGTTGTTGTATGCAGGAATAAAGTCTTTTTTGAGACGAATAGCTTTCTCATAGTCTTCTGCGGCTTGGTCATATTTTTTGAGAATATGATAACAATTAGCTCTGCGTGTGTAAGCCAAATAATCAGGACTTATTTCAATAGCTTTGCTATAAAGCGAGATAGCTTCGGAAAAGTCTTTGTTTTCATAAGCCATCATAGCTTGAGCTATCAGACTATCGTATTCAGGATTATGAATGATTTGTGTATTTTCTGTTTCAGTAGTGGTGGTTTCACTTTCGGCAGTAGGCTGAAAAGTATCTTTTTCGTAAATAATTTCTTCTACGATTTCCTCCTCATTGGTTATTTCAGTAATGCTTTCTTCTTTCAAAGATTCATTGATTTTTTGTTCAATCGCATCTACCCACTCTCGGTTGTTGTGAAACAGAGGTTTTTCGGATATTTGCTCGCTTTCGTTTTCTATGCTTTCTTTTTCTATTTTTTTCTCGTTGGGGTTTATTGTATTGATTTCGGCGATAGTGAAAATCTCTGTTTGAATAGGTTTTTCAGTTTCATTATTAGGGGAAAGTTCATTAGTAATTGTAGTTTTATCTTCAATGTTCTGGCGATTCAATTGTTTTTCTAATTCAGTTATTTTATTTTTGAGAGATGAAATGATACTTTCATATTCGCTGTTATTTGCATTTTGCGTAGATTGCCAACTTTTTAATTCTTTTTGCAGGATATCCTTCAAAATCACAGAAAGCTGTGTTTTGAGCTCACTTTGCTGATTAAGAGCAAAACTTTGCATTTGGCGTTCTTGTTGGTCTTTAAGCATTTTCAAAGCCACAAAGAAAAGCACCACACAAAGAACTACAATGCCTAAACCTCCGAAAAGTAACATAGATGCTTGTTGGTTAATTTGCTGTTGGAGTAAAAAAGTATGGTTTTGTACAATTTGTCCAATTTCATTTTTTCGTTCGTCTTTCTGCTTTTTTAAGTCGCTAAGTTCTTCCGCGTATTTTTTATCAATTTGGGCTAAGTAAAATTGCAAAGTACTGAGCATTTGTTTCTGTTGAGTAGTGTCTTTGGCAGAAAGTAATAAAATTTGAGCCTGCAAATTTTCTATCTGGTGGCGATAGTTATTTTCTAATGAACGAATTCTATCTTCTAACAAGCGGTTATGTCTGCGTTGGAGCAATTCCTCTTCGCGTTGAGCCCAGCAAGAAAGAGAAATAAAAAAAATAAAAGCAAGTATGAGATTTTTCATTTTTTTAGAACTTTACAAGATTTCAAAATGCAAGTTACAATTTTTTTTCAAATTTGCAAAAAAAATTAAATTTTTTCAAAAAAATTACAAAAAAGTTTTTTTCATTCAAATTGTTTTTTCGTTTGAGATTTTCAGAAATGTTTTCTACCTTTGCAGAAATTTTGAAAACGTTTTCTTAAAAAATAAATCTTTATGAAAGAGTTATTAAAGCACTTGCCTGCTATCAAAAAGTTTGTAGAAGAGCGTACTCAAGCTATTCAGGAATTGAGCGATAATACGGTCAAAAACTTTTTACGGGAAGCCTATAAATTACCTTTCCTATTTCCTGTAAGAATTATTGTAAGTGAAGAGAAATTTGTAAATTTTTTATTTGATATGCGGAAAGACCTTTTTGATGGGAAAAATATATTTTTCGCTTCCGAAACAGGTAAAAATGAACAGAGTAATACAGAAGTGCTACAAAATTCAGAAAATAATGTAAAAGAAAATGAACAGCAGTATAAGCAAGAAACCAAAGTAAAAAAAGTAGCAAAGACTACCACAAAACAAGAAAATAATTCGCAAGAAAACAATTTGAGTGAAAATGTAAAAAAAACAAAAAAAGTTACATCTAATTCAAGCACTACTGCTAAAAAGCAGTCTGCTAAAACTACAACGCAAACTCCAACACTTAAAACCAAAAAAGTAAAAGCCTAATGTTTTGAAAAAAGCCAAGAGTACCTATAAAAAAATACGTACTGCATTGCTTATTTTAGCAGGTCTGGGGGCATTTTACTGGATTTATTTTTACGTATGGGGCTTTTCACCTTTCAAATTAGAAGAAGCAAATAAAATTAGGGTGAAGATAGCAAACTTGCACAATCAGCCCAAAGAAATAATTTCAAAAACTTTTCATCTTACACTTTTAGACTCTTCTCAAAAGGAGCAGAATTTGTGGAATTTGGCAAGTGCCTACTACGAACTCAACCAGAAAAATATAGCTCTGCGTTTTTATGACTCACTGGCTCGTTCAACAAAATCGGCAGAATGGCAGTCACAAGCTAAAGTTCAAATCGGTAATATTATTTTTCTGACCACCCCTCAAGCCTTAGACTCAGCCCTGAAAGCCTACAAACAATCGCTCTATCTTGCAGAAAATAATGAAAATGCTCGCTTCAATTACGAGCTAATTAGAAAACTCTCTCAAAAAAACACCCCTCAAACCAAAGAAAAAGTAAATTCTCCGTCTTTACCCACACCTGTTGATACTATTGTAGAATTGCCAATTTTCAAGGAAAATAAAAGTCAAAATGAGCTTTTAGAAGCAATTACCAATCAAGAGCAAGAGTTACTACGCAAATATTTTCAGAAAAGAACCCCTTCTGCTCCTACAATCAAAAACTTGCCCAATTGGTGATTTACAAAATTCTTTTAATCTTGCCTGTAGCAGTTTGCTCAAAATGACTTTTATAGAGAATAGATTTGGGTACATAATATTTGTTGGTTGTAAGCAGGGCAATTTTGTTTAATATTTCTCTTTCCTTTTCTACATTCCAAAAAGCGTTTTCCACACAAAGCACTAATTTTTGTCCTAATTTTTCATCAGGTATGCCTATGCAAAAAAAACGATTATGGATATGTTCTGCTTCAAAAACTTTTTCCACAATTTTTTCCACCATTTCTAACTGAATTTTCACTCCACCGCTATTGATAACATTATCTATTCGTCCTGTAATTCTGAAAGTGCCATTTGGCAGAATATCAGCAATATCATTTGTAATAATTTCCTGAAAATCCGTAGTTGGCGAAGTGATACAGAGACAACCTCGTTTATCCAAACGAACTTTAACCCCCTCTAAAACCTGAAAAAAATCGCTTTTCTCCTTACCATTCACAGCACGAACGGCAATATGCGAAAGGGTTTCTGTCATTCCGTAAGTGTGAAAAATAGGAATTTTTAGCTTTTCAAGGCTCTTTTCCAAAGAATAAGAAAGACTTGTTCCTCCTAAAATAATAGTGCTTTGCTTATGAAAAAGTCGGTTAATTTTTTCAGGTGTTTGTTCCAAAATACTTTGCATTTGCAAAGGGACAAAAGCGGCGAAATCAATTTTTCGGCTTACTTCCAAGTTTTGCAGAGGGTTGCTTTGGGTTTCTTGTAAAATAATATGCCAAGCCAGTTCCATTCCACGAATAAGCATCATTTTGCCTGCAATAAATTCAGTAGGTAGGCATAGCAAGGCAACTTCTCCGCCTTTAAGTTGAAAGGCTTTTTGCGTAAGGGTTACACTTGCGAGTAGTTGTTTTCGGCTTGCCTGAATAGTTTTGGGTGTTCCCGTAGAGCCAGAAGTTTGAAAACTAAAAATTTCTTTTTCGCTGAGCCAATCTTTACAAAACTCTAAAATTTGGCTTATCCAGTAAGGCAAGTTTTCGTCTTTGGTGAATTTGAGACAATCTTGTTTGCTCCAAGAGTTTTCTTTGTAATAAATGCGGAAATCTGTTTGTTTTCGTAAAATTTTTATCATTATTTTGTAAAAATCTTGTCTTTATCTAAAAAATATGACCAAATTAAGCGTAAATATCAATAAATTTGCAACACTTCGCAACGCAAGAGGAGGAAATAACCCCAATATCGTAAAAGTAACCCAAGATGTACAACGTTTTGGGGCAAATGGCGTTACGGTGCATCCTCGCCCCGATGAACGCCACATTCGCTATCAAGATGTTTTAGATATAGCCCCACTGATTTATACAGAATTTAATATTGAAGGTTATCCTGATAAGCGTTGGTTAGATTTAGTTTTGCGTGTAAAACCTACCCAAGCAACGCTTGTTCCTGATGCACCTAACGTGCTTACTTCCAATGCAGGTTGGAACGTTTCAGAAAATAGTGTATTTTTGAAGGAAATAGTGGATACTTTGCAAAGAGAAGGTATTAGAGTTTCTATTTTTGTGGAAACAGATTTGAAAAATATTGAAAAAGTTGCAGAAATTGGAGCAAAACGTATAGAACTTTATACCGAGCCGTATGCCCGCCAATACGCTGAAAATCCTCAAAAAGCGGTTGAGCCGTACATCAAGGCGGCTGAATTAGCAAAAAATATTGGATTAGAAGTCAATGCAGGACACGATTTGAGCCTTGAAAATCTTGCTTTCTTGAAAAGAAACATTCCATTTTTGGCGGAGGTTTCTATCGGACACGCCCTCATCTGCGATGCTTTGTATGTGGGTTTGGAAAATACTATACAATTGTATTTGAGGCAGTTGGAATAGTACTTTTATTCTTGTAAAATTCTTTTAATCTGTATAACCTATGCCACCACTTACGAATACCTATATCAGTGAAACACCCCCTTTGAAAAAAGAAAATAGCATTTTCAAAGGCGACCCTATTATTTGGTATATTGTTTTGGCTTTTTCTATTATTAGTGTGCTTTTGGTGTATAGTGCTACACAGAGTTTGGCATATCGCGAAAATAGTGGCGATACAGTGCATTATCTCAAGAAGCATTCGTTGTTTCTGATACTTTCATTGGTGGTGATGTGGTTAGCTCATTTGATAGACTATCGTTTTTATGCAAGACTTTCGCGATTGGCATTACAAATTTCTGTTCCTTTACTTATTATTACAATGTTTTTTGGGGTAGAACTCAATGAAGCTACCCGAAGTCTTATTATTCCCGTCTTAAATGTTTCTTTTCGTCCTTTTGATTTAGCCAAATTAGCTTTGATAGCTCATCTTGCCGTAATGCTTTCTCGTAGGCAACAAAATATTGAAAATATTCAAGAATCACTAATGCCAATGATTACTTGGATAGGTATTATTTGTGGGCTTATTGCGGTGAATAACTTTTCTACTTCTTTTGTGATTTTTGTTACTTCTTTGCTGGTAATGTTTATTGGCAGAGTTCCTGTGCGGTATTTTGTAACAATTGCAGTAGTAGGTTTGTTGGTGATAGGAATTGCTTTGGTTTCTGGTTCACGTTGGGAAACTTTCAAATCGCGAGTAAAATCTTATTACGAATTGATAGAAACTCCTGAAAAAGCACAAAATACACAAATTGAACAATCTTTCATAGCCATTGGTACGGGAGGTTTTTGGGGTAAAGGTCCGGGCAGAAGCACTCAGCAAGAATTTCTTTCACAAGCCTATTCAGATTTTATTTTTGCGGTTTTGGTAGAAGAATATGGTTTTATAGGGGGGGCTATTGTGATATTTTTGTATATGGCTCTGTTGTATCGGGCAATGATTATTATGTCGCGAAGCAATCGGGCTTTTGGGGGTTTGCTGGCTACGGGACTTGCATTCAGTCTTGTAATGCAGGCACTTGTACATATATGCGTAACTTTGGGGCTTGTGCCTGTTACAGGATTACCACTCCCTCTTTTGAGTATGGGGGGAACTTCCTTGCTTTTCACGGGAGCAACTATTGGTATTATTTTGAGTGTAAGCCGAGGCGATATTCAGGAGTAAGCTATCTTTTGGCACTGGCTCTGCGAAGGCGGTCGTTGATAGCTCTGCCCAAATCTTTTTCAGGTAAAAGCTCTGCCCAAATTACCTTAACAGGCATTTTATCAAGTTTTCTCAGCATTGCAAACAAGTTTTTAGCCGCTTCTGTAAAACTGCCCTGCTCCGATAGTATCAATTGGTTTTCTGGGTAAATATTGGGAATGGGTTTTCTAAAAACCAAAGTGCCTATATCTTGGGGAGAGTATCTTTCTAAAATTTCTTGTAAATTACCTAAAAATAACTTTTTAGTAGGAGCATAATGGCTTTCTAAACTACCCGGTGCCAAAGGATTGGAAGTAGAATGAGTTTTTACTTCTACTTTACCAATCAAATTTTCTATGGCTTCTACGGAAACCCCACCTAAACGATAAATAATTGTTTTTTCACCTTCAAACCCTACAATAGTTGATTCTACTCCTACACTACAACTGCCTCCGTCCAAGATGAGAGGGATTTTTTCTCCTAATTGCTCGGCTACGTGTTGGGCTGTGGTGGGGCTGATGTATCCAAAAGGGTTGGCACTTGGAGCCGCCAGTGGAAACTCTAATCTTTGCAATAATTGTAGCGTAAGGAAATGTTTGGGAATACGAACTGCCACCGTGGGCAAACCTGCTGTTACTAAGTCGGGAATGATAGGCTTTTTAGGCAAAAGTAAAGTGAGCGAACCTGCCCAAAATTTTTCGGCAAGCAATAGAGCCTTTGGGGGAAATTCAAGAACAAAATTTTTTATTTTTGCTAAACTATCGCTATGAACTATGAGCGGGTCGAAGGTGGGGCGATTTTTTACTGCAAAAATTTGAGCTACTGCCTCTTCACTTAAAGCATTTCCTGCCAAACCATACACTGTTTCGGTAGGAATGGCTACTAATTCGTTATTTCTTAATAATTTTTCTGCTAAATTAAGGTCTGTACTTATCATTGCTTTGCACCCAAACGAATAGCTCCCAAAAAACGACTAATAATTGTAAAAAATAACACCACTACTAATCCTGCTTCGGTAGGAACAGGTAAGCCATTAGCTCCTGTGGCGTAAATATCTATCCAAAAACGTGTAAAACTATTATCAATGCTGTCCAAAAGCCTTTTGCCAAAATTATCGTCAAAGATATTACCCAGATGTATGCCCCAATACACTAAAATAACCAACCAAAATAACAAATAAATGGGAAAAAGTTTATCCCACAATTTAGGTAATAAGTTTATGGGGGTTACGGCTGTATGTTTTTTTCTAAAAAATACTATTCCATAGAAAGAAGCAATAAAAGAAATAATCATACAACCACCAAAAACCCATAAATTTACTTCATAATAACCTAAAATTTTGTAAGATAGCCACGTAGCAACAAAAAAGCTACCTAACAGAGAGGCGAGTATATCTCCTATTGTTGTGCTTTTCATAGCTTAAAAGAGTTTAGAGATTTACACAAAAGAAAAAATTTTTTTCGTTTTTTGAAACTTTTTGAAAACTCTTACGTAAATAATATAGAAATATCAACTTAAACTGCTGCTTATGCCTTGGCTTAACTTTTTCAAAGGTAACAAAGATGCGAAATCTGTTGCTACCAAAAGCCATTTGGATAACCTTATCCAAATAGCGAAAATTGATGGTTATTATGATGAGATAGAAAAAGATTATCTCCTCAAAGTGGCTCAAAGTTACAATATTCCTGCAAGAAATATTGAGGAAGTAGAAAAATATTCGCATAAAATTTCAATGGCTGAGCCTGAAAATAAAGAAATGATCTACCGACAACTTTACGAACTTGTAGGAATGATGCTCGCCGATGGCGTAGTACATAATCAGGAAATAGAACTCTGTGCTCGCTTTGCAGAAGAAATGGGTGTAGCACAAAGCAATGGAATGATTTTTATCTCTAACCTTGTCAAAGAAATCGAAAAAGGGGCTACACCCCAAGATATTGCTAAATTTTTGGGTTAAAAATTTGTAGCATATACTTGCGTCTTATCTTATTGAGCAAAAACTTTTTTTGCATTTCAAAGCTATTGGGGTGCAGTTCTGCAAAATCTGCTTGTAATTTTAGCCAAAGTTCGGGTTCTGCTTGGGCAAGTTTTTGCCAATCAATGTTTTTCTTTTCCAAATAACTTTCCAAACTAATGTTACTTTCCATAGCTCTATAAACAAAAAATGCCAAAACTTTTGCAAGTAATGGCATTAGGTAATACTTTCAAGCAAATTACTTTCTCAAATTTAGCTCCTTCAAAATAGCTCTGTAACGCTCTAAATCGTTATTTTGGAGATAGTTGAGCAAACTTTTACGCTTACCAACGAGCTTCAGAAGACCTAAACGAGTAGAGTGGTCTTTTTTGTGTGTTTTCAAATGCTCGGTAAGATGGTTAATTCTTTCGGTAAAAAGAGCTATTTGAGATTCAGGAGAACCAGAATCATTCACACTTTTAGAAGGACTATATTTGGCAAAAAGTTCCTGCTTTTTTTCGCTTGTCAGATACATAATCTTAATGCTTTTATTCCAAACCAAAATTGAGAGTGCAAAGGTAAAAATAAAAAATGAATTAGCCAAAGTTTTTATGGAAAAAATTAAATAGTTTTTTATACTATGGAAAAATCACAAACCTTTTATGAGGCTTATTGTTTTTTGTTTGGATTTTTGAATATAAAGTTTTTATGAAACCTTCGGTTAGTATTTTTTTGTTTCGCAGAGATTTACGTTTGCACGATAACGCAGGGCTGTATCACGCCTTGAAGGGGGCTTATCCCGTTGTTCCTGTTTTCATTTTTGATAGAAACATTTTAGACGAGCTGGAAGATAAAAACGACCGCCGAGTTACGTTTATTCATCAAGCCATTTTTGAAATTCAAAAACAATTGATAGCCTTAGAGAGCAGTTTGGAAGTTTTTTATGGCTTCCCTCTTGATGTTTTTCAAAAAATCACTGACAAATACGAAGTAAAAGCCGTTTTCACAAACCACGATTACGAACCTTATGCACGCATACGCGATAGCCAAATAACTGATTTTCTCCAAAACAGAGGTATTCCTTTCTTTACTTTCAAAGATCAATGTATTTTTGAAAAGCAAGAAATTTTAAGCAATACAGGCACGCCTTATTCAGTTTTTACACCTTATAGCAAAAAATGGCTTTCACAACTTACCCCCAAACATTTAGAAAGCTATCTTACAGAAAGCTATTGGGGGAATTTTTACAAACAACCTGCTCAAAAGATAATTAGTCTTGAAGAAATGGGTTTTGTGAAAGCTGACCAAAATTTCCCAAGCAAGGCAATAAGAGAAGAAATTTTGAAAAACTATGCCGAAAAACGCAATTTTCCTGCAATCGAAGGAACTTCACGCTTGGGAGTACATTTGCGTTTTGGAACGATTAGTATTCGTGAGCTTGGCAGGGCGGCACAAAAGCTAAATCAGACTTTTCTCAATGAGCTTATTTGGCGAGATTTTTATATGATGATACTTTGGAATTTCCCTCACGTAGTTTCTCAGGCTTTCAAGAGAGAATACGACCAAATTCAGTGGCGTAATAATGAAGAAGAGTTTGCTCTTTGGTGCGAAGGTAAAACGGGCTATCCGATTGTAGATGCGGGTATGCGTGAACTAAATGCCACGGGCTATATGCACAACCGAGTGCGTATGATTGTAGCAAGTTTTCTAACGAAACATTTGCTTATTGATTGGCGTTGGGGCGAAGCGTATTTTGCCAAAAAACTTTTAGATTTTGACCTCGCCGCCAATAATGGCGGTTGGCAATGGGCAAGTGGTAGCGGTTGCGATGCCGCCCCATATTTTCGGATTTTCAATCCTGCTGAACAAACCAAAAAATTTGACCCCCAACTGCAATACATCAAGAAATGGGTGCCCGAATTTGCAGATTTTTCTTATCCCAAGCCCATTGTAGAACATACTTTTGCCCGCAATAGAGCATTAGAAACCTACAAAAAAGCTTTAGGGCAAAAAGTGTAGTTTTTTACTTCTTTCCAAGGCTAATTTGAATACCTACATAGGGGGCAGGGAAAGAATCAAAAACATCACCGTAATCGTAAATTGTAAAATTCGTTACTCCTAAATCATAAACTTTATTTTTTCTCGCAAGTCTTACAGCCAAAGAATTAGAAAGTAAACCCGTTTCAAAAAGACCAAAGTAAAAGTTTTGAGTAACTAAAAAGGTTCGCCAATTCAAAGGAGTAACAGCAGAAACCTGAAAAAAAGGATTTACCCTAAAATCAGGATATATGAAGCTGAAAAAAGTGCCTGCCCCTAATGTAATATTTTGGCGTCTATTGCCCAAAGTGATTAACAAATTAGGGTTATGAATTAAATCTAAACCTGTTGAAAAGAATGGTTCATAAAAAAGGAAATTATTAGCTTGCAGTGCAAGATGAATATTAGGCTTGAATGAGTGAGAAAACTTGAAATTTATGTTTGAGAGAAAAAAAGGAATTGGAATTGCAAAAAAATTGATGCCTGCACTAAATTTCTCTGTAAAACCATAATGTACGCCTGTGAAAAGTAGCAAAAATGAGTAATTTCCTTTTTTCGCTTCAAGCGGAATAGCCGAAGGCATAAATAAGTATCTTTCGGGAACAGGATTGTAAGCATTTGAGGCGGTTTTGTCTATATTGCTACTGTTATCAGTAACCTCCTGATTTTTGTCTAAAATTTCAAAAGACTTAATATTTTCAAAAGGTATTTCAATAATTCCTAAGGTTTCCGTTTCCAGTACCCAAAAAGTTTTATTGATCTCTAAAAGTTTGCCTTTGAGTACATTTCCATCTTTGAGAACAATCTGATATTTTTTGCTAATTTCTTGGGCTTGCAAACCTTCAAAACCCAAAAAAAGTATCAAAAAAGCAAAAACAAGTATTTTCATAGTATTATGAACTTTCTGGCAATTTAAGAATTTTTAGATAAACTTACATCGCAATCTATCAAAATTTTGTAAGCAAATTTTTATTCCTTATCTTTGTAAAAGTGCAACATCATAGAGCTATGAAACATCTCTTTATAGTAATTGGTATAGCTTTTGGTTTGATGAAAAGTAGCTTACAAGCCCAAATTTTGGCTGAGGGTAGTTGGCTTCAAGGACGAGTAATGGATAAAGAAGGTAATTTATATTCGGGAAGGCTCAAATACGATACTGAAAAACAAACCGTTATGATAGAAGTGGGAGGGGTTACTAAAACGTTTAGTGCAAGGCAGGTAGATTTTTTTGAGTTTTTTGATGAAAAAGTCCGTGTAGGTAGGCGTTTTGTGGCACTGCCTTATCAAAAAAATCCGAATATCAATTACGAAACTATGCAGTTTTTTGAGCTTATTTACGAAGGTAAAAAAGCCACATTATTAGGAACAGAATATTTGGAAACTCGTGTCAATCCACAACCGGGCTGGGGCTGGTACGGAATGGGGACTACTACCTTTTCGTATCGGATAGTAACTGAATTCTATGCTCTCAAATCTAATGGTAAAATCGTTAAACTAAAAACAAGCAAGAAAAAACGATTCTTTGAACAAATGCAAGAACCTCGCCTGACGGAATTTATCAAAAAAAATCGTTTAAGTTTGCAACAACGTGCTGATATGGTTCGTATCTTTGAGTATTACAATAATTTGTAAGTTATGACTGAACTCACGAATGCCCCCAAAAAATACAACTTGTTCAAACGTATTTGGTACTACTTCCGCATAGATTTCACGACTATTCAGGGAAGGCTAACGGGAGGATTTCTTTCTATGGCTCTGATTTCCTTTATTCTCATACAAGGAGCCAATTATCAGTGGGGGTTGATGCTTCAAAATCGCAATTTTGTTTTGGAAAGAATTATTCCTGTGAAGTATTTTGCATCTGCTCTCAATGATAAAGTACAGGAGAGTATAGTTGCCGTAGAAAAGGCGTTTGTTTTCAATGATGAACAATTTTTGAAAGAATACGAGAACATCTGGCTGAATGGCGTAAAAACTAACCGAGACTCTCTGGAAAAATACGTAAAAAAAGCACAAAATAATACCGTATCGGTGCTTTTTTCTAAAATAGATAATCAGCTTACCAACCTGAAAGCAGAGCTCAATCAGCTAAAAAGTGTATATGTGCGGCGTAAGCAAATTGTAGGGATAGATAACGTGAATCAGCGTTTGCAGAAATCATTGCAGACTGATATAGCTCTGATTGTATCGGATTTGAGAAAAACAGCTGAAGAGATTATTATTCAGCAAGATAATACAGAAAAAGAATATGATGAAAAATATCAGAATTTAGCGTATTGGCGTGATTGGATTGTTGCAGGCGAGTTTGTGGTAGCAGTAGCAGTGGCGGCGTTTATCGGTTCATTGCTGATTTTGCTTATCCTCAGACGCATTCGCAGTATGCGTGATAGCTTGCGTGTTCTTACAAAAGGTGATATTCCCCCTCCAATTCCCGAAGCCAAAGATGAACTTAACTCTATGGTGCAAGCGGTAAATGAACTTGCTCAAAACCTGCAAGTGATTAAAACCTTTGCTACCGAAGTAGGGCAAGGTCGTTTTGATTCAGAGGTAGCGGTTTTTGGCGGAAAAGGAGAATTGGGAACTTCACTTGCTGAAATGCGTAATAGCTTGAAAGCTGTTTATGAACAAGAACAACTACGGGCTTGGGCAACTGCGGGGCTTGCCAAGTTTTCTGAAATATTAAGACGCAACACCGATAACTTGGAAATGCTTTGCACAGAAGTAATTTCTGAAACGGTGCGTTATTTGGGTATCAATCAGGGTGGAATTTTTGTTCTAAACAAAACTGAAAAAGAGCCTTTTTTAGAACTGAAAGGAATGTATGCTTTTGATAAAAAGAAAAGTATGCAAAAGCAAATTCGCTTGGGTGAGGGTCTTTTAGGGCAAGCTTTTTTGGAAGGAGGTGTAGTGCATATCAAGCAAGTACCCCCTGATTATGCTTTGGTAAAATCTGGGTTAGGTAATTTGCAACCTAAAAGTATTTTGATAGTGCCTTTGGAATACAATGAAGAAGTGATTGGTTGTTTTGAGTTGGGCAGTTTTACTGAATTTGAACAATATCAAATTGACTTTGTAAAAAGTATTGCCGAAGTAACAGCTTCTACAATTATTTCTGTATTTGCCAACGACTCTACACGTCGCTTGCTTTCAGAAATGAAATCTAAAACCGATGCTATTCGTGAGCAAGAGGAGTATTTGCGTCAGAATACGCAAGAGTTAATTCATTCACAAGAAGAGCTTGAAAAAAATCTCTTGCAAAGCGAAAAAGAAATAGCCAAACTTAGGCTAATTTTAGATAGCGTAAGTGATGCCATTTTGGTATATTCGGAGAAGGGCATTATTCAGTTTGCCAATCGTCAGGCTGAAAATATGTTTGGCTATGAATCGGGAGAACTGCAAGAAGTAAGTGTAAGAAACCTTTTGGATATACTGCCTGATGAAATACGAAGCGATTTTGCGGCTACTCGTACCCGCCGAGCCGAAGGCGTAGCTACCAAAGATGTTAGAAAAATTAAAGCAGTAACCAAAAACGGCTTACGTTTTGATGTGCAAATGCAAGTCAAAAATTTTGAAACAGGACAAGATAGACTGCTGGTAGCTACTATTCAGAACCTTTCAGGAAACGTGTAGTAAAAGGGCTTTGCTCACAACAAAAGCCCTTACTATAATGATTGTTATTGAGGGATTTTCAATACCATTCCCACTTTTATCAGGTCTGGATTGCTACCGATAACATCTTTGTTTGCTTCGTAAATTTTAGTGTATAAAGCACCATTTCCTAAAAGTTTTTGGGCAATACCCCAAAGAGTATCTCCTGCTTGTACGGTGTAGGTTTGTTTTTCAGCTTCGGCTTTACGAACTTCTTCAGCAACACTTAAACCTGTAACAATTTTAGTCAAACCTTCCACATTTTGCACATCGGCAAGTACGGCTTGCTTATCGGCGGCAGTTTCTACTTCGCCACGAATGGTTACTTCTGTGCCATTCACGATTACCTCTAAATCGCGAACTCTGCCTCTTACTACCTCTTCTACTTTGGTTTTGAGGGCTTTTTCAGCCATTTCTTTCAAATCAAACATAATTGTAGGGGTTAAATTGTTTGTGTGAATTTAGGTATAAATTCTTTTTCAAACAATTTCTTGCAAGCCTTTTTTCGCTCAAATAGGAAATTTTCTCGGTAAAATTTAGATTATTCAAGTTGAATGATAAACTCTTTCAATGGCTTGCAAAATAAAGGCACAAGCAGTTTGAATTTCACTTTCAGAAATAGTAAGGGGAGGAGCAATACGCATAGCATTATCGCAAAATAAAAACCAATCTGTAATTACCCCTAATTCAAGGGCTTTATCAATGATTTTTTTGAGAAGGCTAAAACTTTCAAATTCTACTGCCATCAGCAAACCCTTATGGCGAATTTGGCGTATGAGTGGGTGTTTGAGGTTTTGCAAAAAGAGTTGGGCTTTTGTTTCGGCTTGCTGAGCTAAATTTTCCTCTAAAATAATTTCCAAAGTAGCTTTTGCCGCCGCAGTACTTACGGGGTGTCCGCCAAAAGTAGTAATATGCCCCAAAACAGGATTTTCGGTAAAAACTTGCATTATGCTTCTGTGAGCAATGAAAGCCCCAATAGGCATACCGCCCCCCATTCCTTTGGCAAGTACCAAAATATCAGGCACTATACCAAAATGCTCAAAAGCCCACAATTTACCTGTTCTACCAAAACCTGCTTGAATTTCGTCTAAAATAAGCAAAGTCCCTTTTTCTTTGCATCGCACAGCAAGTTGTTGGAAATAATTGGAGCAAGCTACTTTCACACCTGCCTCGCCTTGTATGGTTTCAATGATAACGCAAGCGGTTTTTTCTGTAATTTGCTCCAAATCCGAATAACTACCATAATGTATGTGCTTTACCATAGGAAGCAGAGGTCGGTAGGCTCTTTTGAAGTATTCGTTGCCGCCTGCCGAAAGAGCCCCTTGCGTAGAGCCGTGATAGGCATTGTAACAACTAATGATTTCCATTCTGCCTGTAAAGCGTTTAGCCAGTTTCAAAGCACCCTCTACGGCTTCGCTTCCTGAATTTGTGAAATAAACATTATCCAAATTTGCAGGCAGATTTTCTACTAATTTTTGAGCCAAAAGCACCTGCGGACTTTGCACATACTCACCATAGACCATCAGGTGCAAATACTTTTGCAGTTGAGCCTGAATAGCTTCTATTACTTTGGGGTGGCGATGCCCCACATTGCTTACGCTAATCCCTGAAATAAGGTCTATGTATTTTTTACCATTAGGAGCATACAAATAAACTCCTTCGGCTTTTTCTATTTCTAAAAGCAAAGGAGAGGGGGAAGTTTGAGCAAGAAAACGCAAAAATAATTCTCTCTGTGAAAATGACATTCTATTTGCCCATTAAACCTATTTTATCTTCAAACTTGAACTGAAAACGCTCCGATTGTTCAATAGCGTCCATTACTTGTGCCAAAATATTTTCTGCACTATCTTCATAATTGATAAAAAGAGGTTCTTTGAACGTAACCGAAAGTTCAACGCCTGTTTTTTTCAGGAAAAGACCTTTTTTATCAAAGGCTCTACGAAAACCATTGATAACCACAGGCACAACCACAGGTTTGAACTCTTTGATAATGTGAGCAGTACCTTTTCTGCCGGGGGCAAAGGCTTTGGTAGTTCCTTGGGGAAAGGTAATCACCCAACCATCTTGCAGGGCTTGCCCTACGTTTTCAATATCTTTCAAATCTACCTCTCGCTGAATGGCTTTGCCTGCTTCTCGCCAAGTACGTTTTACTTTAATTGCTCCTACGTATGCAAACAAGCGAGGTATCAGACCTGATTTCATAGTCTCTTCTGCGGCTACGAAATACACATTGCTACGAGGACGAAGCAGATACAAAGGGTTGCGATGGTTTTTAGTGATTTTTGAGCCTACGGTGCAAAAAATATGGAGCATTGTAATTACATCAGCAAAGTAAGTCTGATGATTAGAAACAAAAAGCACGCCTTTGGCAGGCAGATTTTCTAGAATTTCACGACCTTTTACTTGGGTTTTGTTAAGCCAGTTCAGACGCGGGAAAGTGAGGCTTCCAATTAGTGAAATAAGCAGTTTTTTCAACGGAATAAGATGCCCAAAGGAATCTTTTTTGATAAAAGGTAGTTTAATTGCTAATTTCATAGGTATTCCATTTTTGCCAAAAATGCAAACAGAATAAAAAAGGCAATCTAATAAAATTGCCTTTGAAGTATGAATATCGGTGCTTGGGTAGCACTAAATTTTCAAATCACTGAAAACGGAGTTGGTGGATACTTCTTCTTTACCATTTTCAGTTTTAAGACTAAAATTGTTTTCAGTTTTTGTATCTTTTGGCTCGCTTGCCATTTTCTTGATTTGGTTAATATCTCCCATTTGGCATTTACCATTAAAAATAGCTCCTGCCTCTACTACCATTTTAGATGTAATAATATCGCCATTGATAATAGCGGTAGATTTTAATACTAAAAGTTCGGCAATTTCTAATGACCCTTTTACTTCACCTTCAATTTCAGCATTTTGGGCGGTGATACTGCCTTCTACCAAAGATGCGTTACCCGTTGCTACTTTGGATTTGCTTTTAATATCGCCGATGAGTTTGCCATCTACACGTACATTGCCAAAGGTATCAATGTTTCCTTGCAATGTAGCCCCTTTACCGATATTGGTGCTTGCATTAGAAATCTTATCAATTTCTTGAGTTTTAGGGGTTTCTTTATGCGAACTTCCAAACATTGCCATAATTTAAGAGGGTTTTAGTTTTGATAAAAATTTGGTTTTAGTTTGAGAGAAACGAATGAAATCCTGAATTATTGAGAAATTCACGCTGAAAGATACGAATTTTTTTCTTAAAAAGAAACAAATTTTTCAGGATTTATTGCATTTCCCTTATACCATAGTTCAAAATGTAGGTGAGGTCCCGAGGAGAGCCTACCTGTATTGCCTATAATTGCAATGACATCACCTGCTTTTACAAAATCGCCTACTTTTTTGAAAAGAGCGGCGTTGTGCTTGTAAAAGCTAACTATTTCGCCTTGATGTTGTATGGCAATCACATTGCCAGTGTCTTCTGTCCAAGAAGCCAGAATTACGGTGCCATCGGCGGCGGCTTTGATAGGTTCATTGGCTTTGGCAACCAAATCAATGCCGAAATGTTTGTTTTTTGCATCAAAGCGTTCGGTGATAGTACCCTTGATAGGCGGAAAAAACGAGATACCTTGCAATTGGGTTTCTTCCTTGCTCATTTTCGTTTCTTTAAGGCTAATATTCATACTTTCGTATTCTTTTCGCAGGTTCAAATCGGCTTGCGAAATATAATCTTGAATGGTATCAGTTTGGGCAACTTGATTTTTGAGAATTTTAGAAGTATCTGCTCGTAAGTCCTTTACATCACCTTCAATAGCTTTTCTAAAATTTTGGTAGTAGCGTTCATACTGGTTTGTAACTTCAAGAAGTGAATCTACGGTATTGGTAAGTGAAAGAAGTTGCTTTTTCATCTGCAATTCTTGTGAGCTTTGTAGTATTTTGCCACTTTGGCGAGGGGCTAGCCAAAAACCTAAAATAAACATCAGCACAAGTATTGGTACTACCAAAACTAAGGCTTTGGTGTGGCTGTAAGAAAAAGTGCGTTTCTCTTCAAAGTTCTCCTCATCTCTTACAACTACTTCGTAGCGATGCGAAAGCCACGCAAATAAACTTTCTTTGATTTTCATTGACTAAAATTTTTGCAAAAAAACAAAAAAATCAGCATTTCGCCGAAGTTTTTCGCAAGATTATCTAAAAGTTTGAGCCTTATTTGCTAATTTTGCAAACTAAAAACTCGCTCAAAAGGTTAAGAAGCAAAGTTTGAGACTTCGCTTGCAAACCCACAATTTCTGAACTTCAAAACTTTCTTATATGTTTCGTTTGGCTTGGTGGAAATGGGTTACAATTGTTTTCCTTGTTTATGCAGTGATAGCAGGCTTTTTGGTGGATATTCCCCGTCTGCAAACAGGTAATTTAGACCATACGGCTCGGAATTTATATTTTCACGTGCCTATGTGGTTTGGAATGGTTTTCGTGCTAACGCTTTCAGTTGTTCATTCTGTTTTGTATTTACGTAAAAATCAGGAAATCAGCAATCTGAAAGCTGTTTCCTTTGCCGAAGTAGGGGTATTGTATGGTATGTTGGGGCTTATTACAGGAATGGTATGGGGAAAATTTACTTGGGGGGATTTTCTGCCTCGTGATGTAAAAATTTACGGAGCCGCCGTAGCTATGTTGATTTATTTGGCATATTTTATTTTGCGGTCTGCTATTGAAAATAAAGAGCAGGCGGCACGTATTTCGGCAGTCTATAATATTTTTGCCTATGCTGTCTATATTCCCCTGATTTTCGTAATGCCTCGCCTATATGATAGCATACACCCAGGTAACGGCGGAAATCCAGGGTTTAATGCATATGACCTTAATGGCAATATGCGTATGGTTTTTTATCCTGCTGTGATTGGCTTTTTGGGTTTGGCTCTGTGGATTGCTACTTTGCGTACGCGTGTGCGAGTATTAGAGCAAGCCTTGCAAGTTGCAGAAAATAGAAAGCAAGTCAGTATTGAAATCGTTTCTTAATCTCAAAAGTGCCTTGCTTATCTTGCTTTTCAAAAAGTATTTTTTAATTTTCACTTAACCAAGACTTTTTGTATCTTTGCGGAAATTTTTTCATTTTTTGTTCAACTCAATCAAGGTTTATGGAAGAAATTGGTAAAAAATCCTCTAAAAGTGGTTTGCAAGCCATTGGCATACACAAAGTAGCAAAAGCCTATTGGAATCTTTCTCCTGCCGAACTTGTAGAGCAAGCTCTGGCTCGAAAAGAAGGTACTCTTGCCGATAATGGGGCTTTGATGTGTGATACAGGCAAATTTACAGGTCGTTCTCCCAAAGACAAGTTCACCGTGTTAGATGCTAAAACCAAAGATTCTGTTTGGTGGGGCGATATTAACCAACCTTTTGATGAAGCCAAATTTGATGCTTTGCACGCCAAAATGATAAAATTTTTAGAAAATAAAGAGGTTTTTGTGCGTGATGCCTATGCGGGGGCAGATGAAAACTATCGTTTGAATTTGCGTGTCGTAAATACAATGGCTTGGCATAATCTTTTCTGCTATAATCTTTTTTTAAGACCTTCCGCCGCTGAACTGGAAACTTTTGAACCTAACTTTACAATCATCAATATTCCCGAATTTCAGGCTGACCCTGCCGTAGATGGTACTCGTCAAGCAAATTTTACCATTATCAATTTTACAAAACGTATTATTCTTATTGGTGGCTCGGCGTATGCGGGTGAAATGAAAAAAGGTATTTTTACGGTGCTGAACTACATTTTACCTCACGAAAGAAATACGCTTTCAATGCACTGCTCTGCCAATGTGGGCAAAGAAGGTGATGTAGCTATTTTCTTTGGACTTTCAGGAACAGGTAAAACTACCCTTTCCGCTGACCCTCAACGCAGTCTGATTGGTGATGACGAACACGGCTGGACAGAAAACGGCATATTTAACTTTGAAGGTGGGTGTTATGCCAAAGTAGTAAATATTACTCGTGAAAATGAACCTCAAATTTGGGACGCTATCAAGTTTGGAGCAGTTCTGGAAAATACTCGTTGCTATCCTGATACACGCACCCCCGACTATACCAATATTTCAGTAACAGAAAATACAAGGGTAGGGTATCCCATTCATTTTATTAGTAATGCATTAGAACCTTCGGTAGCAGGCATACCCAAAAATATTTTCTTCCTAACTGCTGATGCATTCGGGGTGCTTCCACCTATATCCAAACTTACACCAGGGCAAGCAATGTACTTTTTCATATCGGGTTATACTGCCAAAGTAGCGGGCACAGAAGTAGGCGTAGTAGAGCCACAAGCAACTTTTTCAGCTTGTTTTGGTGCTGCGTTTTTACCTCTACACCCTACCAAATACGCTGAGCTTTTGGGTAAAAAAATGCGTGAACATAAAGTTAATGTTTGGCTGGTGAATACGGGTTGGACAGGCGGTCCGTATGGGGTGGGTTCTCGTATGAAGCTCAAATATACGCGTGCTATGCTTACGGCGGCTATGGAGGGCAAGTTGGACAACGTAACCTATATCAATCACCCTGTTTTTGGGGTAGCTGTACCGCAGTCTTGTCCTGATGTTCCTAGCGAAGTGTTGAACCCTCGCGATACTTGGGCTGATAAAACTCAATATGACCTCAAAGCCAATGAACTTGCAGCGGCATTTGTGAAAAATTTTGCTAAATACGCTGATTTTGCTAATGAGGAAATCCTCTCTGCCGCTCCCAAAGTAGCTTCGGTGGTAAGTTAGATAACTTAATAAATCTTACTCTGCAACGCCTTTATCTTTTTAAGGATAAAGGCGTTTTTAATTTCGCCGAGAAAAATACCTATTTCGCCGAAAAATTGTGTTACAATGATTTACTTTTCGTTATTTTTATGTATAAATATAAAAAAAAATGCCATTATGTTAAAGTATTTATGTGTAATCTTGTTTGTAACCTCAGCAAATTACTCTTTTGCTCAGGTAGTTAATGGATATGCAAGAGTTACCAGTATTGTGGGAAATCAAGTTACTCTTTCCAACGCTGCTGGTGAAATCGACGAAACTGCCGACACCTTTGATAATGGAGACTACATTATCCTAATGCAAATGCAAGATAATGTAATAGGTTCAACTGCTAATGATGCCACTTTTGGTAATTTAGGCAGTATTCATTCGGCGGGTTTGTATGAAGTAAGGCAAATCGTTTCACAAGTTGCAGGACCGCCCCGCGTGCTAACTTTAGATGCTGTTCCTACTAATAGTTACAATATAGGAACAAATAGTTCTGTACAAGTGATTACTTTCAGACGTTTTGGTTCGCCCCATTACACTTCTACCTCTAATATGAGTGCTTTGCCTTGGAACGGAGCTATTGGAGGAGTTTTAGCCATAGATGTACCCGGAATATTTACTTTGGCACATCATCTTTCTGCTAATGGAGCAGGTTTTAGGGGAGCACCTAATGATGATAATAGCAGTACTAATTGGACAGCAATGCCCACACCTACTTGTGAAGATAATCTTTTCTTTGCTTCTTTTCCTGGTCCAAGAGCTCCCAAAGGAGAAGGTATCTATCGTAATACAAACCCTAATTATGTAGCGGCTCGTGGAAAAATACTCAATGGTGGCGGTGGTGGCAATAGCCACAATGGTGGTGGTGGAGGAGGAGGTAATTATAGTGCAGGAGGTCTTGGTGGCTGGGGCTGGAAGTGTGATGTGGTCAGTCGTAATTCAGGCGGACAAGGAGGAATTAGTTTGAATGCTCATATCAACATCAATCGTATTTTTATGGGCGGCGGTGGCGGAGCAGGAGAAAGGAATAATGGATTTGATTCTTATGGTGGCAATGGTGGTGGAATCATTATTATTAGGGCTAATACGCTTCAAACTGCGGGTGCTTGTGGTACTTTGAACATAACCGCCAATGGAAACAATGCCCCACTTGGTAATGGTTGGGACGGCTGTGGTGGTGGTGGTGCAGGAGGTTCAATTGTATTTATTGTGCCTAATTGGAGCGTTTCGCCTACTTGTCCTATTTCGGTTAGTGCTAATGGAGGTAGTGGAGGCTCAGTGAACTCATCAACACACGGTGGAGGTGGTGGAGGTGGGCAAGGTGTAGTTTTCTTTACTTCCTCAGCACCTTCTAATGTTTCTGTGGCTACTTCGCAAGGGCAAGGAGGTTGTAATAATAATAATGTTCCTTGTGATAGAGCCGCAGATGGAGAAAATATTGGTACAAACGTATTTTTTAATTCCTCTTCACCCTTACCTGTGGAGTTGGTTTATTTCCGTGCAAAGGCTGTATCTAAGCAAACTGCTCAAATAGAGTGGCTCTTACAAACAGCTATCAATGTGGATAAATTTATTTTAGAGCGTTCAGACAATTTACAAAATTGGCAAGAAATAAGTCAGCAAAAGTGGAATAACCAATTGTATTTCAGCTATTTAGATATAGATATCCCTTTTGCTATGGTTTATTATCGTTTGAAAATTATTGATAAAGATGGCTCATATAAATTTTCTCGTGTAGCAACCGTGCAATTTAGGGGTAGTTCTAAAATTGCCATTTACCCCAATCCTACAAGCGATAAAGTATTTATAGAACTTGATGAGGACATTCAAAGGATTTCTTTGCAAGATTTGAAAGGAAATAAAATACCAATTAGTGTAAACAATATAGGAGAGAAAAAGAGTATAAGCCTAAATCATTTTCCAAAAGGCTTGTATATCTTACAGATACAGACGGAAAAGGAAATTTATACTGAAAAGCTGATTGTTCAAGGAAACTAAAAAGTAAGGTAGCCCTAAGTAGGCTACCTTTTATAGTTTTAGTTAGTGTTTAGTTCGCTTGTGAAACGGCTTTACTTTCATTATTTGCATTGCCTTCGTTACTTTCTTTTGTACCTTGTGGCTCTTTGGCATTGGGGGGATTAGTGCCTTTGAGCGAATGAATGTAACTGCTTACAAGCTGAATTTGAAGCGGGTTGAGTTGTTTTTGCCAGCCGGGCATACCTTTCTGCGTACCATATTTTATAGTTTTGAAAATGTCATTGATTTTTCCGCCATAGAGCCAATACTCATCGGTCAGATTAGGACCTACTAATCCTTCGCCTTTTTGTCCGTGGCAGGCGGCACAATTAGCTTTATACACCTCTGCCCCTTTCTGAATTTGCTTTGCATCAGTGATAAGTTTTACATTTTTTTCATCAATGCTATTAGCAACTTTTTTCAAGTACTCTTCTTTTTTGACCTCTGCGATTTTGACTTCTTTTTCATATTCGGCATCTTGCAAATCCCAAACCTTCCATACGTGGTAAATAGGCAAATACAATACTGCGAAGGCAATCGTTACACCAAAAAACCAGTTGAACCACGCAGGAATAGGGTTATCTAATTCTTTGATGCCGTCAAACTCTTCATCAAGCAAAAGTTTATGTTCTTGCGATTTGGGTTTGAAGCCGATAAAACGTTCCCATAGGCTCAAGTGTTCGCCTGTAACCCGATTGGTTTCTTTTTGCAATAGATTAAGCAGTTGGAAAACTGTAATGATTAAAAGGATGATTATGGTAGCAGTAAGTCCTATCAGGAAAGCCAAAATCCAGAAAATCATTTCCTCTTCGCTACTTTTCTGAATGGCTACGACTTCTTGGGCTTTGAGTGGCACACTTGCCAAAGCAAACAAAGCTAGAATACCAATTTTGCGAAATATTGCTTTCATTGTTTTGATAAGTTTTGGTTAGGGATAGAACCGTCGTTTAAGGGAATATTTTTGATTTGCTGCATTTTGTCTTTTTTAGCTGTAATCAGCCACACGAGCATTCCTATAAAAAAGGTGAAAAATATCAGTAGTGAGATAATCAGGTAAATATCTACACCTTGCACACCATTAAGAAACTGCCTCATAGGTTTTTGAATTTGGTTTTTTATAGAAAATTTAGGTAAGGGGGCAAAGCCCCCAAGTTTTACTTTTGAGCGGTTTGCTCTTGTACTTTGATATCAGTACCCAAGCGTTGCAAATAGGCTATCAAAGCTACGATTTCTGTATTTTTCTCTACTTTTACTTTTTCTTTTTTCAGATTTTCTACGATTTGTGTAGCTTGCTCATCAATTTTATTGCGGGCATTTTTAATGTCCTCTTCGCTGTAAGGAACGCCCATAGTTCGTAGAACTTGCATTTTCTTTTCAATATCGGCGTAATCCATCTTGTTTTCTAAAAGCCAAGGATAAGGAGGCATAATAGAGCCGGGCGACATAGAAACAGGCTCTCGCATATGATGATAGTGCCAAGAATCGGGATATTTTTTACCAAGCCTCATCAAATCGGGACCTGTACGTTTAGAACCCCACAAGAAAGGGCGGTCATATACGTATTCACCTGATTTGGAATATTCGCCATAACGTTCAGTTTCTGAACGGAAAGGACGGACAAGCTGAGTATGACAAGCATTGCAACCTTCACGAATGTACAAATCTCTGCCTTCTAACTCTAATGGAGTGTAGGGTTTCACACTGGCAATGGTAGGAATATTTTCTTTGATAACAAAAGTAGGAATCATTTGTACCAAACCACCAATAGAAACTACAATTAAAGAGCCAACAAGCATCAGCAAAGGTTTGGTTTCAAATATTTTATGCCAACCTTTTAACTCTCCTATGGGTTGTGTGCGGAAAGAAACAGCTTCGGCGGCTTCATTGGCAACGAATTTTCCTTGTTTGGCAGTTTTCCAAAGATTATACACCATTACAATTACACCTGCAAAATAAAGCGTACCACCAATGCCACGCATTGCGTACATAGGTATAATTTTGGTAACAGTATCCAAGAAATTTCCATAACGCAAAGTGCCATCTTCAGCAAATTCTTTCCACATCAAACCTTGTGTAAATCCTGAAACGTACATAGGTATAGCATACAATACAATGCCCAAAGTGCCTATCCAGAAATGGGTATTGAGCAGTTTTTTAGAATAAATTTCTGTTTGATACAGGCGAGGCACAAGATAGTACAAAATGGCAAAAGTCATCATTCCATTCCAGCCCAAAGCTCCTACGTGTACGTGTGCTACTACCCAGTCGGTAAAGTGGGCAATGGCATTTACATTTTTGAGCGAGAGCATAGGTCCTTCAAAAGTTGCCATTAGGTATGCCGTAATAGCAACTACCATCATTTTGAGCGAAGCGTCATCACGTACTTTATCCCAAGCTCCACGAAGGGTAAGCAAGCCATTGATACCACCACCCCAAGAGGGAGCAATGAGCATCACAGAAAACACTACCCCCAAAGATTGTACCCAGTCGGGAGTAGATGAGTAAAGCAAATGGTGAGGACCCGCCCAGATATAGATAAAAATCAGTGTCCAGAAGTGTAAAATAGATAGTTTGTAGGAGTAAATTGGGCGATTTGCCATTTTAGGAAGGTAGTAGTACATCAAGCCCAAATAAGGGGTAGTAAGGAAAAAAGCTACTGCATTGTGTCCGTACCACCATTGCACGAGGGCATCTTGCACACCTGCGAAAAGTGAATAACTTTTTAAGAAACTAACAGGTAACTCAAAAGAATTGACAATATGAAGCATTGCTACGGTTACCCAAGAAGCAATATAAAACCAAATCGCAGCGTAAATATGTTTTTCACGACGTTTGATGAGCGTTCCGAACATATTGATACCAAATACCACCCAAACCAGCGTAATGGCAATATCAATAGGCCACTCTAATTCGGCATACTCTTTGGAAGTAGTAATACCCAAAGGCAAGGTAATAGCCGCCGAAAGAATAATCAGTTGCCAGCCCCAGAAATGTATTTGACTCAAAACATCGCTAAACATACGCGTTTTGAGCAGGCGTTGCATAGAATGATACACGCCCATAAAAATTGCATTCCCTACAAAGGCGAAAATCACGGCATTGGTGTGTAGAGGACGAATGCGTCCAAACGTTGTGTAAGGTATGCCAAAATTCAGTTCGGGGAAAACCAACTGAAAGGCAACGAGCAAACCTACAAGCATTCCAATTATCCCAAAAACTACTGTGGCAATACCGAAATTACGAACAATTGTGTTGTCGTATTCAAATTTTTCCAGTATGCCACTATGGGTGTAAGCAGATGAGGTTTTTACTTCCATAACTTGTTAAATTTTAGGTTTTTGATGAAAAATTTTCGGAATTAGAAGGTTTTTTATCTTCAAAAAGTATTCGTATTGAAGGCGTATAATCGTCCTCGTATTGTCCGCTTCGCAAATTCCACAGGAATACCAGCAGAAATAGTGTTCCCATTATTACACTGACACTCAAAAGAAAATAAATCACAGCCATAGTTTTAGCAGTTAATATTTTGACGATTGCTTTTTAGTAAAAAGTTTCCTTTGGCTTTTACGCTTAATGTTGTAAAAGCTACCACAGTAACAGAACTCAAAGGCATAAGAATTGCGGCAATTAGCGGCGAGAGTGTGCCTTGTACTGCAAAAGAAAGCCCTATGATGTTGTAAATCAGAGATATTCCAAAGCTCTGTTTGATGACTCTCATCGTTTTTTGGGCTAATGCCAAAAATCCTATCAAATTACCTAATGCAGAAGCATCTAAAATGGCATCAGAGGCTGGGGTGAAATAGGCAATGTTTTCTGTTACTGCTATGCCCACATCAGCTTTTTGTAAAGCTCCTGCGTCATTTAAGCCATCACCGAGCATCATTACCTTTTTTCCACTTTTTTGCAAACTTTTCACAAATTCCCATTTATCGTGAGGCGATTGATTGAAGTGCATTTTTTCATTTTTCAAGAAATACTTTACGAGATATGGGGCTTCGCCTGCGTTATCTCCTGAAAGTAAGTGTAAATCATAGCCTTTGTTCCAGAGGTTTTGTGTGAGAGTTTCTATTTCCTTGCGGTAACTATTGCGAAATACAAAGTAACCTTTCAATTCACCATTGATTTTCACAAATACTTTGCTGTGGTAGTCTTGTAAGGGCATTTCTACTTCAAGCCATTTTGCCGAACCTAATTGCACCCAAAAATTTCCCACTTTCCCACTTATACCTTTTCCTGTAAATTCTTCAAAATCTTGAACCTCTATTCTGAGGGGAGTATCAAGGGGGAGGTACTGGTAAATTTGTTGTGAAAGCGGGTGTGTAGAATTGCGAGCAAGTAACTTGATAGCTACTTTTTCTGCTTCAGATAACCCTTGCTGTATGGCTTTCCACTCAACTTGAGCTTTATCAGTTTCGGTAATAGTGCCTGTTTTATCAAAAATAAGGGTATCAATATGAGCCATTTGCTCAATAACGGCTACATTTTTAAGATAAAATTTAGTTTTGCCCATTATACGCATAGCCGTTCCCAAAGCAAAAGGAGATGAAAGTGCCAAAGCACAAGGACAACCAATAATCAGCACTGCTGTAAAAGCATTGATAGCTCTTGCCAAATCATTTTGCCATAGCCAATACACAATCCCCCCAAAAGCAACCGCCAAAAGAGCAAATGTGAAGTATTTACTCAAAAAGTTTTGCAAGCGAATAGTAGCTTCTTGGCTGGCTTTTTTCTTTTGAAATTCGTCTTTATTCCACAACTCCGTAAGGTAGCTTTGTGAAACAGGTTTTACTACTTCTAATTCAATAGTTGAACCTATCTGTTTGCCTCCTGCATAAATGATTTCGCCCAAAACTTTTTCCACAGGCATAGCCTCGCCCGTTACGAAACTATAATCTATGTTTGCCTCGCCTTTGAGCAAAATGCTATCGGCGGGAATAAGCTCTTGGTTGCGAATAACTATTCTATCGCCTACTTTGAGTTGGGCAACAGGTACTTGTTTTTCAGTACCTTCGGCGGTTTGTAAGCTCACTGCTACGGGGAAATAGGCTTTGAAATCTCTATCGTAGCGGAGTATATCATAGGTGCGTTGTTGAAACCATTTTCCCAAAAGCAAAAAGAAAATTAGCCCTGCAAGGGTATCTACGTAGCCTGCACCTATATCGGCAAAGATTTCGTAAGCACTGCGAGTAAGTAGAACAATCAATCCGAGAGCCAAAGGAAAATCAATATTTACAATTCCTTTGCGAATACTTTGGTAAGCCGAGTGAATATACCCCCAACCTGAATAGAAAAAAGCAGGTAAAACAATCAGGAAATTGATATATTGGAAAAATTTGCGAAAAGAACCTTCTGAATGGCTATCAAAACCAAAATACTCAGGAAAGCTAATCAGCATAATATTGCCAAAGGCAAAACCTGCTACGGCAATTTTGGCAATGATTTGTTTTTGTTCTCGGCTAATGCGTTTTTGCTCATTTTCAGCTTTTTCGGTATCGCTTAATGTGATATGAGGCTCATAGCCTATTTGGGCTAAAAGGGTAACAATTGCTTGCAAATCAGTTTCTTTTTCTGCATAAGAAACCAGCACTTGCTTTTTAAGAAAATCTACTCGGCTATATTGTATGCCTTTGTTGAGCTTATGCAGGTTTTCTAAAAGCCAAATGCAAGAACTACAATGAATAGCAGGAATGTAAAAAGTAATTTTAGCAGTATTGCCATCGGAAAAATCCAGCAGTTTGGCTTTGATTTCAGGCAAGTTCAGATAAGCATACTTTTCGGCTCGTACTTCGGCTTTTTGTGAGATGCGTTGCAAATCTTCCATTGTGTAATACTCGCACAAGCCATTTTCTTGTAAAAGAGCATATACTTGTTGGCAACCATTACAGCAAAAAGGCTTATCATCGTAGAATATAGTTTCATTGGGCTTGCAGGTATCGCCGCAGTGGTAGCACGTAGTGGCAATATGGGTATGAGTAGCCGACATATTATTGCAAAATATTTTTAGTCTTCAAGTCTTGGATAATTTGCTCTATAAGTGTTTCATTGATGCTTTCTTGGGCAAATCTGCCAATTTCTTTATCTTCAAAAATGAGAATTAGCTTTGGAAAACGCTTGACATTGAAACTTTTGGTAAGTTCGGGGTGGAGATTTGCATCAATGCTGAAAAAGTGCATTTTGCCTGCTTGTGTATAAGAATAAAGCAGATTTTCTGTATGCAAGGCAATTTTTTGCTCATCTCTGTTTGAGTAAAAAAACAGAACAATGAGCTTGGTAAGTGTTTTGGGCTCTACTTTCCGACTAATTAACTCCTTGATGGTCATAAAAATCCATACTATTTCTGTTTCCAAAAGTAGTATGGAAAAATGGAGGAGGGTATGAGTTTAAGGAGTAGAAAAACTGACTTTTATCAGGGGTTACTTACTCAAATAGTCAATCATTTTATGAGCCGCTGTTTGTGAAGCACCTACACTGCCCATTATGTGTTTGAGGGTGAGATAATTTTGAAGCATTTTTTCACGTCCTTCTCCCGAAACGATTTTTTCTAATTCTTGTCGTAGGTTTTCAGTGGTTAGGTTATTTTGGATAAGCTCACAAACTACTTGTTGGTTCATTATGAGATTAACAAGCGAAATGTAACGTACTTGTACTAATCGTTTAGCAATTTGATATGAAAGGGCATTTCCCTTGTAGCAAACCACTTGTGGAACGCTGAAAAGAGCCGTTTCCAGCGTAGCGGTGCCTGAGGTTACAATGGCTGTGTGAGCGTGAGCTAATAAATCATAGGTTTGATTATACAAAACAGGGACTTCGTATTTTTTACAAATATCATACATTTCGGTGGGTACATTATCAACGCCTGCAACAACCCATTGAAAATCTGCAAAATAAGGCTTGCAAGAAAGCATAATAGGCAAAATGTAATGAAGTTCGCTTCTTCGGCTACCGGGCAAAACCGCTAAAATAGGCTTTTGGGGAGAAAGATTATTTTTCTTGAAAAAATTTTCATCTCCTTTGTAACTATTGATGGCATCTAAAAGGGGGTTGCCTACGTAATCTACTTCGTAGTGGAATTTTTTGTAAAAATCTTTTTCAAAAGGTAAGATTACAAACATTCTATCTACGTATTTTTTGATTTTGTACGCTCGTTTTGTATTCCAAGCCCATATTTTGGGGGAAATGTAATAAAAGGTGCGAATGTTGTGCTTTTTGCAGAAACGAGCTATTCGCATATTAAATCCTGCAAAATCTACTAAAATGACTACATCGGGTTGGTAGTTGAGAATATCTTTTTTGCAAAGTGAAAGAAACTTAAAAATTTTGGAAATTTTGGAAAGCACTTCCAAAAAGCCCATTACAGCAATTTCCTTGTAATGCTGAAACATTGTGCCACCTACTGCTTGCATTTGCTCACCACCTAAAAAGCGAAAATCAGCTTGGCTATCAAGATTTTTGATAGCTTTCATCAGGTTAGAAGCGTGTAAATCGCCTGAACGCTCACCAACTACCAAGTAGTATTTCACAGAGAAAATTTTAGATTGTGTTTTGTTCTCTTTGACGAATAATTTTGTTGAATTCAATTACCAAACTCCACAAAATGCCTACAATAAAGCCTATCAGTGCCGAAATTCCCAAAGTGTCACGAATAGAAAATTTGCGAGGCTTTTGGTAGTGAGTGAAACCTTTGATGACCTTTATATCATCAATAAAAGCCAATTCTTCTTTCACTTTACCCTCGGCTTCGTATAGCAGTAGTAAGTCTTTTGAAAATCCGCTATTGGAGTTTAAAATAATGGGATTTTTAGCAAATAAACTTGCTTCTACAATTCTTTTGATGCTATCAGTGTGTTTTATATCTTTTTGAATTTGAGCAAGCAATCTTTCTTTATTTTCTTTGAAAAGTTGCTTGCGTTTTTGTACATAAGGCAGATTTTCAAAATAACTGACTATCCCTTGTTGGATTTTCTCTAAATTTTCGTTATTGGTGGTTTCTATGGTAAGGGCAATTGTAGAATCTTTGCGTATATCTTTATCAATATTTTTTTGAATCTCACGATTGGGAGCGGCTTCTAATTTTTCAAGGTTCTTGGCAATATCTTTTGGCAAACCTGTAAGTTTTTCAATTTCATTGTAATTTTCTTCTCTTACCAAGTTGTTAAGCGTATTTGTTATCTCTACTACTTCGGAAGCTGTCATTGAACGCGACTGAAAAATCATAGTGGATTGATAGCGAGGCTGAAAAACTAAAAAGCTACTTAATACCCCTAACCCAATACAAGCAATCATTACTGCTAAAATAAGCAAAAATCGCTTTTTGAAAAACTTGTAAATCTTGATAATCAGTTCTAATAAATCAATTTCTTCGTAAGATTGGCTTTGCGAATTGGTTGTGTTCATAATTTCTATATTTATCGGGCAAAACTATAAATTTTTTACTTTCTTTGTGTGTTTTATGAAAGGTTTTTATTTTCAAAATTTGGTTTTATGCAATTGGCAGAGCTTTATAAGGTTTATTTAGCAAATCCTCGTATTTCTACCGATACTCGCAAAATTGAGGCAGGAAGTATCTTTTTTGCTCTCAAAGGAGCGAATTTCAATGGAAATGCCTTCGCCCAAGAAGCTCTTGATAAAGGAGCTATTTATGCCGTAATTGATGAAAAAAAATACCAAAATAGCGAAAAGTGTATTTTGGTGAAAAATGTATTAAAAACCTTACAGCAACTTGCTACCTTACACCGAAAAAATTTAGATATTCCTTTTATCGCTATTGCGGGTTCTAATGGTAAAACAACCACCAAAGAACTCACAGCTCTTGTGTTAGCTCAGAAATACAAAACTTTCGCCACACAAGGCAATCTGAATAATCACATTGGAGTACCACTTACTATTCTTTCTATTCCGAAAGATACAGAAATTGCAGTTATTGAGCTTGGGGCGAATCACATCGGCGAAACAGTTTTTCTTTGTCAAATCGCACAACCCACTTGCGGAGTAGTTACCAATATCGGTTTAGACCATCTAGAGGGTTTTGGGAGTTTGGAAGGAGTAGCAAAGGCTAATAGCGAACTTTATAAGTATTTGCAAAAAAACAAAGGCGTAATTTTTCTCAATACTAATGAAAAAGAATTGCTTTCAGTTCTTGAAAAACTCAAATTTCCTAAAAAACGTACTTTTACTTATCCCAACGAAAAAGATTACTTACATTGTAAATTAGGCAGTTCAGATTTTTTTGTTTCTTACGAAAATGAGCAAGGCAATTTTATTCAAACACAACTGATAGGCAAATATAATTTTGCAAATATTGCTACGGCTTTGTGCATTGGTAAATATTTTGGAGTAGCCCCCGAAAAAATGGACGAAGCCATTTTGAGCTACAAACCTCGTAACAATCGTTCGCAGATTTTACATCAAAATACTAATATTGTCATTTTAGACGCATACAATGCCAACCCAAGTTCAATGAAAGAAGCCATAGAAAATTTCGCTCAAATTCAAACTTCACAGAGTAAAGCAGTTATTTTGGGACAAATGAATGAACTTGGTTCTTATAGTTATGCCGAACATCAAAAGTTGGGTAAGCTCATTGCTGAAAAAAACTTTGATCTAGTTGTTTTGTATGGTGATGAAATGCAACCTGCTTTGGAATTTTTACCGAAAGCCTATTTTTTTACTGATAAATTTTCTTTACATAATTGGCTCAAAGATAAAAACTTGCAAGATTGGTTCATTCTTGTAAAGGGTTCGCGAGGAGTGCAAATGGAGTCGGTTTTAGATTTTTTGTAGTTCTGCAACTTTTTATGCTATTTACGAGTTTTATTTTTGCTAATTTTGCAAAAAAATTACTATGCCTCCACGCAATCGTTTCGCAGAAAACGGCGAAAATCCTGACAAAAAACGCAAACTTACCAAAGAAGGTTTTGCCAAAATCAGAAAACTATTGGCTTATACACGTCCTTATCGGGTCTATTTTTGGGTAGGAATGTTCTTTTTGGTGATTTCTACCCTTACCACGCTTACTTTTCCTACACTTTCGGGCAAAATTGCTGATGTAGCTTCGGGAGATACCTCTTGGATACTTAAAAGTGTCAATCAGGTAGCTTGGGTATTTTTGGGGATACTACTTTTGCAGGCTTTGGCTTCCTTTTTTCGTGTGTATCTTTTTGCCAATGTAAGCGAGCGAACAATGGCAGACTTGCGAGCTAGCCTTTACAACAAAATTATCACGCTACCGATAAGTTTTTTTGAGAAAAATCGTGTGGGCGACCTTATTAGCCGCATCAATACAGATATTAGTCAGCTGGAAAGTATGCTTTCTTTTGGCTTGGCTGAAATTTTCAGGCAAGTTGCCGTTCTGACCATAGGCGTAAGTATTTTGCTTATTCGCTACACTGAACTTGCTTTGGTAATGCTTGCTACTTTTCCCGTGATGATAATTGCGGCAATTCTTTTTGGTAGATTTATCCGAAAACTTTCCAAAAAAGCCCAAGATGAACTCGCCCAAGCGAGTACCATTGTAGAAGAAACTTTTCAGGCTATTCAAGTAGTTAAAATTTTCACAAATGAACTTTGGGAACAAAGGCGTTATCGCAATAAATTAAATAATTTGGTAAAAATTGCTCTTAAAACCTCTGTATTTCGGGGTATTTTTGTATCGTTTCTGATATTTGCTCTTTTTGGTGGAATTGTGCTCGTACTTTGGTATGGGGCAAATCTGATTGCCGAAGGTTCGCTCAAAACAGGCGAACTGATAGAGTTTATTCTTTACACGATATTTATTGGTGCTTCGGTGGCGGGTATGGGTGATTTGTACGCTCAACTCCAAAAAACCATTGGGGCTTCGGAAAGAATTTTGGAGATTTTAGGGGAAAAATCCGAAATCAATCGTTTTGCAGATTTGGAAAATTTAGAAAAAATTAAAGGTAAAATTCAGATTGAAAATTTGCATTTTAGCTACCCGACAAGAGCTGATTTAGAGGTTTTGAAGGGTGTATCACTAAAAATTCATCAAGGGCAGAAAGTAGCTCTTGTAGGGTATAGTGGAGCAGGTAAATCTACTATTATTCAATTACTTATGAAACTTTATGAAGTTCCTGCCCAAACAATATGGATAGACGAAAAACCTTTGGAGCAATGGGATACACACACTTTGCGGGCAAATATGGCTCTTGTGCCGCAGGAACTTATACTTTTTGGCGGAACTATTCGTGAAAATATCGCCTATGGCAAGCCCAATGCCTCTGATGAGGAAATCATTGAGGCGGCAAAAAAAGCCAATGCTTGGGAATTTATTGAGCGTTTTCCCGAAAAATTAAATACCATTGTAGGCGAAAGGGGGATAAAACTTTCAGGGGGGCAACGTCAGCGAATTGCGATTGCAAGAGCCATTCTGAAAAATCCGAGTATTCTGATTTTGGACGAAGCTACAAGTTCTTTGGATGCTGAATCGGAAAAAATCGTGCAAGATGCCCTCAATGAACTTATGAAAAACCGAACTACTATCATTATTGCACATAGACTTGCTACAATTCGCAATGCTGATGTAATTTATGTGCTTGACGAAGGCAAAATCGCTGAAATTGGCACACATCAGAAACTTTTGCAGAATGAAAATGGCATTTATGCAGGGTTGGTGCGTATGCAAATGGAATATGCCACTTATGAGATAACTTAAATTCCCCCAAAAAAAACTTTCAATTTTTGTAACAAATTCTAAAAAAATTTGGTATAATTGTTGCCACGTTTGTGTTTGTTAAAATCAATTTTTCACCTAAACTCTAAAAAGCGTATGAAAAAAGTTAGCTTACTAGCTGTTTTTACATTTTTAGCCATCAATGTTTTTGCTCAAAGTGAAGGAGATGCTATTATAGGTATCTGGATGAATGACGAGGGTACGGCTCGCGTTCAAATTTACAAAACCAAAGAGGGCAAATATAATGGTAGAATTGTTTGGCTCAAAGAACCCAATGATCCCGAAACAGGTCAGCCCAAATTAGATAAGAAAAACCCTAATGAGGCTATGAGAAATAAGCCAGTGAAGGGATTGGTAAATCTGATTAACCTTGAATACAAAGGCTCTAAAAAATGGGGCGGTGATGATGCTCGTATTTATGACCCTAAATCAGGAAATACGTATACCTGCGACGCAACAATGACAAACGAAAGTACCCTTGAGCTTAAAGGAAAAATACCCGGAACAGGAATTGGCAGAACAGCGACCTGGACAAAGCAAGTGAAAAAATAAATTGATAGCACCTATACCTACAAGTTATTCAGGCTTGTAGGTTTTTTCTCATTAATTTTATGTCAAAAATTACCAAAATTTTACTTTTTCTTTTATTATCGGTTCATCTGCAAGCTCAAAGCATTTTAGAAGATGAACTGACCAAAGAATTTACTTTTGGCATAAATATCAATACAAATGCTAATTTTCCCGGAGGCATTAGCTTCAAGTATGGAAAAGTAACAGATAATGCACGTGTAAATACTACTTATACCATTGAATTCGTGGGCATTCGTCATCCGCAAGAATATCGCTTTTCAGTTTCAAGTGTAAGTGGTGGTCAGGCTTTTGTGAGAGGAAAACAAAATTATCTTTACAATTTGCGTTTGCAGTTTGGTAAAGATTTGGTGCTTTTCCGTAAAGCTCCCCAAGAAGGCGTGCAAGTGAATGCTGTTTTGGCAGGTGGTTTAAGTGTAGGTTTCCTTAAACCTTATATGATACGTTATAATACATCAGGAACGGGTAGTGGGCTTTCAGGTAACACACTTAATATACCTTTTTATCAATATAATTTTGGTGATGATGCCCTCTTTCAAAATAAATATGGGGTGCCCTTTACCGAAGAACGTATAGAAGGCAGAGGTGATTTCTTTGCGGGTTTTGAGCAAATGAAAATAGTACCCGGCATCAATGCCAAAATAGGACTTGCTTTTGAAACAAGTGCCTTCAAAACCAGCCTTACAGGCATAGAAACAGGCTTTGTGATAGACATATTTACTCAAAAAATGCCTATTTTGAATGCAAACTTTACTGCTGACCCTGTTAAAAACTATTCTACTTTTGCCGCTTTATATTTGAGTATGTTTTTTGGTGGCAGAAAATAATTTACTCCTGTATTCCGTTATATTTAGAACTTTCAAAATCCAACGAAATGAAAAAAGTTTTTATACCTGCTGTGATGTTTTCTTTGTTAGGCATCGCAACAAAAGCCCAAGAAAAAGCCCCTGAAAATTGGTTCAACCTTGACCCCAAAAAAGACAATGTGCGAGGGATAAGTACCGAAAGAACTTATGAAGAATTGCTCAAGAACAAAAAAGGACGTACCGTAATTGTTGCCGTAATTGATTCAGGAGTAGATATTGAACACGAAGACTTACAAGGTAAGATTTGGACAAACCCCAAAGAAATTGCAGGAAACGGCAAAGATGATGACGGCAATGGCTTTGTTGATGATGTAAATGGTTGGAATTTTATTGGTGGTAAAAATGGCAAAAATATTCATCAAGATTCTTACGAAGTAGCTCGCGAATATGCTCGTCTTTCTAAAAAATTCAAAAAGCCTAATCCAAAAGACCCTGAATATGAGTACTTTGAAAAAGTAAAAAAGGAGTTGGAGGGAAAGAGAGAAGAGAAAAAAACTGAAATGGAACAATTGAAACCTTTTTACGAATCTATACAAGTCGTAAAAAAAGCCCTTGCAGGCAAACCAATGACCAAAGAAAATATCCTTGAACTCCCTGATACAGACCTCAAACTCAAAGAAGCTAAAAGTAAAACGTTATTTGCTTTTATGATAGGAGCTACTCCCGAAGAGTTGGAAGAATACTACGACAAAGGCTTAAAAAATGCTTTGGAATATGGCTTGAATCCTGAATTTAATCCTCGTAAAATTGTTGGTGATAATACCAAAAAACTTCGCGAAAAAGGTTATGGCAATAATGACGTAAAAGGTCCTGATGCTTTTCACGGAACTCACGTAGCTGGTATTATCGCCGCTAATCGCGATAATAGCTTGGGTATCAAAGGTGTAGCGAATAATGTTTTAATTATGCCTATTCGTGCTGTTCCTGACGGAGATGAAAGAGATAAAGATATTGCGAATGCTATTTTTTATGCCGTAGATAATGGAGCTCATATTATCAATATGAGTTTTGGGAAGGCATACTCGCCTGATAAAAAATTTGTTGATGAAGCAGTGAAATACGCTGAAAGCAAAGGGGTCTTGCTTATTCACGCCGCAGGTAACGATGCCAAAAATTTAGAAGTAGAAGCTAATTTCCCCAATCGTTATTATGCTGACGGTGGCGAAGCTAAAAATTGGTTAGAAATTGGGGCTTCCAGTTGGCACGATAAAGACTCAAAATTTGTAGCTAATTTTTCTAATTATGGTAAAACCAAAGTAGATGTATTTGCCCCAGGAGTGGATATTTATTCTACTGTACCCGATAAAAATGCATATAAAAATGCAAGTGGAACAAGTATGGCGGCTCCTGCTACTTCAGGAGTAGCCGCTATTCTGATGTCTTATTATCCCGAACTCACTGCGGTACAAGTGAAGGAAATACTCTTGAAGTCTGCTATTCGTTACACACAGGATATCAACAAACCGGGTGCAAAAGGCGAAAAAGTAAAACTTTCTGACCTCTGCGTAACAGGAGCTATCATAAATGCTTACGAAGCAGTGCGTTTAGCAGAAGAGATGACTAAAAAATAGTTGTTTGGGCAGTAGCTAAATAGTTTTTCCTTACAATTTTAGTCAGTGCCTTGATATTGGGCAAATCGGAGGCTTGGGAAATATCCAAGACCTCCTTTTTTTTCGTTAGTACAAGAATAGGATTGCTCTTTTCTTGATAAGCCATATTATGCGTAGTACCGCTTACTACAAAATATTCAACTTCATCTTTACTTAAATGCCACGCTAATTGTACTTCTTTTTTACGTTCTTGGATAAGCTCGGCAGGAGTTTTTTCGGTTGTAAGTTGTATTTTGAATAGTTTGCGAGCAAGTATCATTCGGCAAAGCGTAGAAAGCACTTTATCTGAATGATGTTGCCAAATTTTTACCGCCCCCCAAATGTCGTAATCATCTAATTGTGCATAATTTTCTAAATATGCAGGATTTTTCTGAAAATCTGAAAACTGCACTTCGTTTTCCATAAAGCATTGCAGAGCAGGGCTAGCAAAAATATTTTTTCCACTTTGAGCCAAAAACTTTGCTCTACGAATAATCTGAATAATCATTTGCTCGGTACTGATAGTAGTTTTATGCAAATACACTTGCCAATACATCAACCGCCGAGCTGTAAGGAAATTTTCAATGCTGTAAATACCTTTCTCCTCAACGACAAGTTGTTCGTTGTGAATATCCAGCATTTTCAGAATTCTATCTCCGCCAATAGCCCCTTCCGAAACTCCTGTGAAAAAACAATCTCTTTGCAAGTAGTCCAGCCTATCCACATCAAGCTGACTGCTAACAAGTTGATGAAAAAAAGGGCGGTGATACTGATTGGTAAAAATTTGAATTGCAAGCTCTAATTTGCCTTTGAAGTATTCATTTAGTTTTTGCATCAAAAGCAAAGACATTTTTTCGTGAGGCACATTTTGCAGAATAGTGCTTTCCAAAGCGTGTGAAAGAGGGCTATGCCCTATATCGTGAAGTAATGCCGCAATTTGTGCCGCTTGGCGTTCTTCTTTGGTGATATGGTGTCTTTTGCTTTCAAGGGTATCTAGAGCCACTCCCATCAGGTGCATTGCTCCGATAGCGTGATGAAAACGCGTATGCAAAGCACCCGGATACACAAAATCAGTTAAGCCTAATTGCCTAATGCGTCTTAAACGTTGAAAATAAGGGTGTTCTATAAGTTCCAAGATAATGCCATCGGGGATTTGAATAAATCCGTGAACGGGGTCATTGAGAATTTTGGGCTTGTGAGCTTTCAAGAGTGTGATTTTTAAGCAAAACTAAATAAAATTCCCTGCAAAAACAAAATCTCTTGCAAATGGTTTAGAAAAGCATATAAAAAACAAGTACAATTTTGGATTTTTCTTAAATTGCGAGCAAAACTAAAACCCAAGCATTTATGGAATATAGAATAGAACGCGATACTATGGGCGAAGTACAAGTACCTGCTCACGTATATTGGGGTGCCCAAACTGAAAGAAGTCGTAATAACTTCCGTATCGGTGCAGAAGGTTCTATGCCCAAAGAAATTATTTACGCTTTTGCTTACTTGAAAAAAGCCGCCGCCCTTGCTAATCACGAGTTAGGTGTGCTTTCTGCCGAAAAAGCTAAAATGATTGCTGATGCCTGTGATGCTATTTTAGCAGGAAAATTAGACGACCAATTTCCCCTCGTGATTTGGCAAACAGGTTCAGGAACGCAATCTAATATGAATGTCAATGAAGTAATTGCCTACTACGCACATGTGCAGGCAGGAGGCAAACTTACTGACGAAAAGAAAATTCTTCACCCCAACGATGATGTTAATAAATCTCAATCCTCTAACGATACCTACCCTACGGCTATGCACATTGCCGCCTATAAAATGGTGGTAGAAGTTACTTTGCCCGGTATGGAACTCTTGGCAAAGACGCTTGACGAAAAAGCAAAAGCCTTCAAAGATATTGTCAAAACAGGCAGAACGCATTTTATGGACGCCACGCCGCTCACTTTGGGGCAAGAGTTTTCGGGTTATGTACAACAAATTCGTAACAGCATAAGAGCTATTAAGAATGCTTTGGAAATGGTGCGTGAGCTGGCTCTGGGTGGAACTGCCGTAGGTACAGGACTGAATGCTCCCAAAGGGTATGATGTGCTTGTGGCTAAAAAAATTGCGGAGCTTACGGGTTATCCTTTTGTTACTGCTCCTAATAAGTTTGAAGCCCTTGCCGCTCACGATGCAATGGTAGAACTTTCAGGAGCTTTGAAACGCAGTGCCGTAGCCCTGATGAAAATAGCCAATGATATTCGTATGCTTTCTTCGGGTCCTCGTTGCGGTATTGGTGAAATTCTTATTCCTGATAATGAACCGGGTTCATCAATTATGCCGGGCAAGGTTAATCCTACACAGCCCGAAGCCCTGACGATGGTTTGCTGTCAGGTAATTGGCAATGATGTAGCTGTAAGTATGGGTGGCTCTAACGGGCATTTTGAACTCAATGTTTTCAAACCGCTGATAGCCTACAATGTTTTGCAATCGGCTCGTTTGCTCGGTGATGCTTGTGTTTCGTTCAATAATAAATGTGCTGTGGGTATTGAACCCAACTATGAGGTGATTCAGAAGCATTTGGAAAATTCGCTGATGCTCGTTACAGCTCTTAATCCGCATATAGGTTATGAAAACGCCGCTAAAATTGCCAAAAAAGCACACAAAGAAAATAAAACTTTGCGTCAGGCGGCTTTGGAGCTTGGTTTGCTCACCAATGAACAATTTGATGAGTGGGTAAGACCTGAAAAAATGGTAGGAAATTTATAATTTTCTCAAAAATGTATGACTACATCATTGTAGGGGCAGGTTCGGCGGGATGTGTGCTGGCTTATCGTCTTTCTGAAAATCCTCAAAATAAGGTTTTACTGATTGAGGCAGGTGGAAAAGATAGTAAGTTGGAAATACACGTTCCTGCCGCTTACACCAAGCTCAATCGTACAGAAGTAGATTGGGCTTTTTATACTGAACCTCAAAAAGCGGTGAATGGGCGAAGATTATTTCAGCCTCGCGGCAAGGTTTTGGGAGGAAGTAGTTCTACCAACGCAATGGCATATGTTAGAGGTAATGCGAAAGATTATGATGATTGGGCAAAGATAGGTTGCGAAGGGTGGAGCTATCAAGAAGTTTTGCCGTATTTCATTAAGTCGGAAAATAACGAAAATTACGACAAAGTAGATAAAGATTTTCACGGCACAGGCGGGCTTTTGAATGTACGTTTTCCATACTCACATTACAGCGTTTCGGAGGCTTTTATTGAGGCTTGTATGGAGTGTGGTATTCCGTACAATGCTGATTTTAATGGTAAAACCCAAGAAGGCACTAATTTTTTTCAATTTACTATCAAAAATTATCGTCGCCATAGTACAGCTCAAGCCTTTTTGAAACCTGCTTTGGCTCGCCCTAATCTGAAAGTTATTACAAAAGGCATTGTAAGCAGGCTTATAGTCAAAAATGATGTAGCACAAGGCGTAGAAGTTGCTTTTGGAGTCGCTCAAAGGGAAATTTTTACTGCAAATAAAGAAATTATCCTTTCGGCGGGTTCTTTCGGCTCGCCTCAAATACTAATGCTTTCGGGTATTGGAGAAAAAGAACTTTTGCAAAAATTAGGTATTGAAGTTGTAAAAGATTTGCCTGCGGTAGGCAAAAACTTGCAAGACCATTGCTTTGCTATTGTGAGTAGCTCTGCCAAAGTTCCCACTGCTAACAACGACCTGAAATTGCATAATCAAATCAAAGGTCTGCTAAATTATTTTCTTTTCAAAAAAGGTTTTGCTACTGCCTCGCCGCTTGAAGCAAATGCCTTTTTACGATTAAATTCTGAAAGCGACCGCCCCGATATGCAATTTCACTTTGTGCCTGCTCATTTGGGCGGTTATGGTGTAGATTTGTATAATTTGGACAAATATCCTCGTGATAGTGGCTATTCTATTTTACCAACATTGCTCAAACCTAAAAGCAGGGGTTATGTAAGTTTGCGTTCGGCAAATCCTTTCGATGCTCCTATTATCCAACCGAATTATCTTGCAGAGCAGGCAGATGTAGAACAACTCATCAAAGGCGTACAAAAGGCTTACGAAGTAATGCAAGCAAAAGCCTTTGATAAATGCCGAAAAGAATTTTATTTCCCCAAAAATATCAATGACAAAGAAGCGATTGCCGAGCACATTCGCAAAACTTTGGAATGTGTGTATCACCCTGTGGGGACTTGTAAAATGGGCAAAGAGAATGATGAAACCAGTGTAGTGAATAATCTTTTACAGGTAAAAGGCATCGAAAAACTGCGAGTAGTTGATGCCTCTGTAATGCCTGAAATCATCAGTGGTAATACGAATGCTCCAACTATTATGATAGCAGAAAAAGCCGCAGATATAATTTTGAAAAATAACTAAAAACTCAAATACGAATGCAGAATAAAGTTGTTGTTATCACGGGAGGTTCTTCGGGTATAGGGCGTGCTTGTGCCGAAATTTTTGGAAAAGCAGGGGCTAAAATTGTAATTACAGGCAGAAATGAGCAAAATTTGCAGGAAGTAACCTTACAACTCAATCAGCTGGGAATAAGTTGCTTGCCTATTATAGCAGATGTGGCTAATGAAAATGATTGTGCAAATGTAATTTCGGATACTATACATCATTTCGGCAAAATAGATGTACTTATCAACAATGCAGGGATTTCTATGCGGGCTTTGTTTGAGGAGTGCGAGCTTTCTGTAATTCGTAAGGTAATGGAAACGAATTTTTTTGGAATGGTGTATATGACTAAATCTGCTTTACCTCATATTATTCAGTCGCAAGGTTCAGTGGTGGGGATTTCATCTATTGCAGGTTATAGGGGCTTGCCTGCTCGTACAGGTTATTCGGCGTCTAAGTTTGCAATGAATGGCTTTTTGGAGGCATTGCGAACCGAACTTTTACCCAAAAATGTTCACGTACTTATTGCCGCACCGGGTTTTACTGCCTCTAATATTCGTAAAACAGCCCTTGCCAAAGATGGCTCACAGCAAGGCGAATCGCCCAGAGAAGAAGAAAAAATGATGTCGGCAGAGGAAGTTGCCGAGCATATCTTGAAGGCGGTCAGGAAACGGAAAAAAGAACTAATACTCACTTCGCAAGGCAAACTAACGATTTGGCTCAATAAATGGTTGCCCAAAAATTGGATAGATAAACTTGTTTTTAATGCCTTGAAAAAAGAACCTAATTCTCCTTTTCAATAAAAATCCCCTCTTTTTTTACAGGAGGGGAGTATTTGGGACATAAATTTTTAGAAGCCGAATGGATTTTTTTGTGCATTTTCTTTCAGTGGCGAACCTTCGGAAACAAAGGCTTTCAGCTTGATAAGGTGCATAGGAGTTTTCCCATCATTAGAATAAATCATTACACTTTCGGTTACGTTACCTTTCTGACGAGGCGTATATTTGAGTTCCAGTACAGCACTTTCACCGGGTTGAAGGGCATTTATAATATTGTATGTAACGCAATTGCAGTCGCTACGAATAGCAGAAATCCGTAATTCTTCTTTACCTATGCTTTTGAGTGTTACTTTCTGAATGGCGGTTTGCCCAGGCTGTAAATTACCTAAATTGAATTCAGTTTTTTCAATAGCAAGTTCGGCTTGTGAAGCAGGGGTAGGGGCTTTGGGATTGACAAAACCTTTGATGTAAAGCATTTTTACAGGTTCAGTGCTATTGGTACGAACCGTTATGGTTTTTGTGAAGGCATTAGGACGTCCTTGGCTATTGTAGGAAACCGTGATTTTACCTTTGCCCCCAGGAGGAATAGGCTCGCGTGTATAATTAGGGGTTGTACAACCACAGGAAGGCTCTACAGACTGCAAAATTAAAGGTGATTTACCTTTATTTTTGAATATGAAATCATAGGTAGCAATTTGCCCTTCCTGAATGGTGCCAAAGTCGTGGCTTTCTTTTTCAAATTCTATAACGCTTTGTCCGTGGAGCAAATGTACTACTGCCCACATCATTGCCAACAAAAATAGCTTTTTCATAAGTTCATAAGGTTTTGATAAAACACAATACAAAGTTACAACTATTTTTTCAAACGCCCAAAGCCAAAATTTATTGTTAGGAATTTATTAAAGGCAGATGAAATCTTTTGTATAAATTAAAATTTTGAAAAACAAACACTTAACTTAATATTTTAGCAAGATTTTTGAAGGATTTTACATTTTTTTCAAAAAAATATTCTGTATTTTTTTTATTTTTCAGTAGGACTTACTATTTTTGGAGGAACTATCTACAAGTAAAACCCTAAATGGAAAAGTTATGAAGAAAAAACTACTGTTTAGTTTTGTCTTTGTGCTGGCTCTGATAATGCAAAGTTTCGCACAAAAGACAGTTTCAGGAACGGTACGAGATGACAAAGGCGAGGCGGTAGTCGGTGCCACCGTGTTTGTGAAAGGAAATACCAAACTCGGTTCGGTAACAGATGCCGATGGAAAATTTGTCATCAATGAAGTACCTGATGGGGCAGTACTCGTAATACAAGCCCTTGATTACAAAACCAAAGAGGTGCCCGTGGGCAACCAATCTGTGCTCAGTATCACCGTAGAGCCTGATGTAATACAGGCAATTGAAGTAGTTTCTACGGGTTATGGTGAAGTAGAAAGCCGTTCATTTACAGGTTCGGCGGGTAAAGTGGATAATACCAAAATTGAAAACGTACCTATTCAAAGTTTTGACCAAATCTTACAAGGACGTACGCCCGGTGCTTTGATACAAAGCTCAACAGGTATGCCCGGTTCGCGTGCTACGGTGCTTATTCGTGGTATAGGTTCTGTAAATAGTAGCACCGATCCGCTCTACATTGTTGATGGTATTCCCGTAGACCCTGCTTTTTTTGGTACGCTCAACCCTAATGATTTTGAGAGCGTGAATGTTCTCAAAGATGGTCCTGCGGTAGCTATTTATGGTTCTCGCGGTGCTAATGGCGTAATTGTTGTTACAACTAAAAAGGGTATAAAAGATAGAAATATCTTTTCTTATAATTTTCAATATGGTATAGCTACTCCCGATTACGATAGATTTTTGCCTACGCTTAACTCTCTTGAAAAAATTCAAGTAGAAAATGAAGTAGGTTTTGGATATTCTTACGATAGAAACGGATTAGGCAAACCTTCTGATGCAGAGCTTGAAGTATTGCGTAATACTTTTACAGATTGGAGAAAAGTTTTATTCCGCAATGCTAAAACCGTGCAACACGAAGTAACAGCCAGCGGCGGTAGTGATAAATTGCGTTATTATGGCTCATTAAACTACTATGAGCAACAGGGAACAGTAGTAAATACTGATTTCAAACGTTATGCAGGTCGTTTGAACTTAGATTATTTAGGAGATAACTTCTCATTCTCTTTCAAAAATACGGTTTCATTCACTACCCGTAATTTTACTGACGAGAACAACACGGCAATCTCTTCTCCTCTGAATGCAGTGTATTGGTCTAATCCTTTTGAAACTGTTTATGACCCTACTCATATTTCAGGTTACAATGTGCTGAATACTTCTCCCTCCAATCAGCCTAATGCTTTGGAAGAGCAAATGCTCAACAAAGATAAGACAGATGATATCAAAGCCTTTACTACGATTCGTCTGGAATACCAATTGCCTTGGGTAAAAGGACTTTCTGTTCGCACTAACTGGGGAGTAGATTTGAATGCCCGTGAAAATGAATTCTTAGACCACCCTTATCGCATAGTATATTTGCCTCGTGAATTGGGGGGAATTAGTACCAGCCAACGCAAAGGAGCTTTCTCTCGTAGTAGTCGTAGGAGAATAGCTTACAACGGAACTACCTCTTTGAACTACATCAGAGATTTTGGCGACCACAACTTGCGTCTTTCTTTATTCCAAGAAGTGGTAGGTAGAGAGCTTCGTACTTTCGGCTTTACAGGTTTTGGCTTGCAAAATGTGCTTTTACTCAATGAGGCAGGTATCACGCCCGGTAGTGCCGCTCCTAATGACCCTGCCAATAATTACATTCCTACTGTAACAGGTCTTAAAACCGTGAATGGTTTATTTTCGGTGTTTTTAGATGGAAGCTATACTTTCAGAAAGCGTTATTCTTTGAGTGCCAATATCCGTAGAGATGGAACTTCAAAACTTTTGAAAGAAAATCGTTTCATCAATACTTTCTCAGTAGGTGCAAATTGGCAAGTATCTGAAGAAGATTTCCTCAAAAACTCAAAAACTATCAGCAGTTTGCGTGTCAGAGCAAGTTATGCTACTACGGCAAATCAGGAGTTAATTTCAGGAAGAGGTACTATTGCAGATGATTTTCCTGCATTTGGTTTGTACTCGCAAGGTGTATATGCCGATGGGTTAGCTTTTATTCAAAGCAATGTACCAGTTCCAGACTTAAAATGGGAACGCCGTCTGAAAGCAAACTTCGGAGTAGATTTTGGTCTCTTTGAAGATAGAATTAGAGGTTCATTGAATTTGTATAATGATGTTACCAAAGATTTGTTCTTCCCTCGTCAGCTATCTAGAACATCAGGTTTTACAAGTTTGCTTGTGAATGTGGGTGAGCTACGCAATAGAGGTATAGAATTTGAAGTAAATACTGATGTTTTACGTATTGATGATTTTACTTGGAGTGTAGGTGGTAATATTACTTACAACGAAAACAAGGTTTTGAAGGTACTACCCGACCAAGATGAAATTGTAGGAGGCATTGATATTATTAAGGTAGGTTACCCGCTTTACACCTTGTATCTTGTGAAATATGCAGGTGTAAATCCTGCCAATGGAGATGGCTTATTTTACGATAAAAACGGCAACATTACTCCTTGGATAGACCCTAATGCCCGTCACTTCTTTAAGCCTCGTTTCCCCACGATATTTGGAGGCTTTAATTCAGACTTCAAATACAAGAACTTCTCGCTTTCGGCATTCTTTACCTATGCCACAGGGCATCAGATGTATAACAACGAAAGAACCAACATTGATAACCCCGGTTACTTGCAAGATGGTTTCTCTCGCGAAGTGCTTCGCAGATGGCAAGAACCCGGCGATGTAACCGACTGGCCTCGTTTCCAAAGTGCCGACGGCAGACTTACCGCTTTCCAATATACCGAAGAAGGTGCCGCCACTACTCGCTATTTAGAGGACATTGGTTACATTCGCCTTCGTAACGTAACGCTTTCTTACAATATGCCTAAAAAGTGGTATGAGAAAGCAAAATTGAAAGATGTACGTTTGTTCTTCATTGGTCAGAACTTGCTTACTTTTACTCGTTGGAGAGGTACAGACCCTGAAAGAGGTAATGGCGTTGCAAATGGTGCGATTTATCCTGCACTTCGTCAGTATACTTTTGGTGCAAACATAATGTTCTAAACTAAAATTTTTGAAAAGATATGAAATTCAGAACTATAAAAATATTAGTGCTTTCAGGAGCAATAGCAATGGGAACAGGGGCTTGTAAGAAAGTCCTTGAGCCTGAACTGGAATATGCTATTGAGTCCAGCCGTCTGAAAACAATTGAAGACTTTGAAAGAGTTTTGAACGGAGCTTATGCCTATATGCGTAGCACGGGCTATTATGGCTTTGGTTATTCTAATGGAGCAGACATCAATACCGATAATATGCTGGAAACTACCGCTTCTTTGGGCAATAACCGACCTCTTTCGCAGTGGTACTATACTATTGGTAGTGGAGTAGTAGAACGTGTATGGAACGCTCCTTATCAAGCCATTAACCAAGCCAATGCCGTACTTGATAATTTAGGTAATTTGCAAGAAAAAGTTGCAGGACAGAAAAATCGTATCAAGGGGCAAGCTCTTGCTATTCGTGCTTTGGGGCATTTTGATTTGATGAGATTTTTTGCTGTAAATTATGACAGAAACGGCACAGGCTTCGGAGTAGCCCTGAAACTTAAAAGTGAAGTATCTTTCCCTCCCCGTAATACCGTGAAAGAATGCTTTGACCAAATTTATCAAGACTTGACTGAAGCCGAACAATTATTACAAGAGACAGATGTAGCCGTGAATACAGGTAGCCGTCGTATTCGTATGGATGTACACGCTGTAAGGGCTTTGCGTGCTCGTGTATCGCTCTATACCCAGCAATGGGAAGACGCAAGAGATTACGCAGATAAAGTAATTACACAAAGCGGTATAAACTTGGGTTCTATCGCATCAGGGGTAGCGGTTACTTCTACTGCTATCAACAACACTACTACTTTCCAAAGTGTTTGGTTTAATGATTTGAACTCTATTGCAGAAACAATTTTTGCAGTAGCAGTGAATGTGGGACAAGGCTCCCCCGGATTTTTCCCCAGCGATGGTATGAATGCTTTTACGGTTTCCCAAGACTGGAGAAGTTTATTTGGAACAAGCCCTACTAACGATGTACGTTACAATGTAACTTACAACCCTTCGGCATCACCTGCTACGGCTTCTTACCTGAAATTTACTGGCAGATTTACAGGTACGGCTCTGCCTCGTGATGGAAACGTAGATGTAAAAGTTTTCAGAATAGCTGAGATGTATCTTATCAGAGCAGAAGCTAATTTCAGATTGGGTAATGCTAATACTGCAAGAGCTGATATTCGCCTAATTCGTCAGAATAGAATTACAGGTTACAATCCTGTTTCTGATGTGATACCTGATGTATTGGAAGCTATTCAGGTTGAGCGTAGAAAAGAGCTTGTAGGCGAGGGACATAGATGGTTTGATGCCAAACGTTATGGATTAGGATTTAATCGCGGAGCCTCACCTGGTAGTGGAGACTGCCCTTCTACTGCACCTGATTGTGAATTGCCCGCAGGGGATAAGCGTTTTGTTTTCCCTATCCCGCAAGGAGAAATTCAGGCGAACCCTGCTATGAAAGATCAACAAAATCCTGGTTGGTAAGATGTTTCACAAGTAAAAATGTTTAGCATTATGAAAAATATTCTCAAATATATGAGTTTGGCTTTTGTAGGAGGCATTATATTCGCCTCCTGCGAAAAATCGCGTCCTGTGGTTTATACAGGTGAAAATTTTGTTGCTTTTGAAGACACCTTGCTTAGTATTCCTGAAAGTAGTGCCAAAGAAGATGCGAATGGCGAAACGCAAGCTATTCCTTCAATAGCCACTATCCGCATCAATCGTGGTAGCGGAGATATTAGCAAAGATTTAGTAGTAAGTTATAGTGTAAAGGCTAAATATGTAACTACTGATACTCTTGGTAATGAAGTGATATTAGGTGATGTACCCGAAGGAAATTTCTATCTTTCAAGCCCTGGAGCAGTTACCATTAAAGCAGGAGAGGGTTTTGCCTTTATCACCGTAACAGTAGTAGATAATGACCAAACCGATGGTAACAAAAAACTAACTTTTACAATAGAATCTACTTCTGATGCGTCTTTTACCATAGGCTACCCTGGACCTGATAAAAAAGCCAAATCTATGGTATTGTACATAGAAGATGATGACTGTCCTTTGGATATTAACGATTTTGTGGGTACGTTAAAGGTAGAAGATGTTGCTATTGTTTCTACTCCGTTAGAACATTCTTACTTAGTTACATCAACCCAAGTAAGCCCCAATAGTATATCTATTTTGGGGTTGTTTGACCCTGTTACTCGCTATCCTTCTCCCACTCCTTGTCCTGCTCCTGTGGTACTGGTATTTAACACTGCCACCAAAGATGTAATATTTAGTCCTACTACACAAACAGCCTATTACAGGTCAGGGGGGTGTCCTGCTACAACTAATCCAAGGGTTGTATATCCTGACCCAGCTGTACCTAATAAGTTTAACACTTGCCAGAAGTTATTTACTTTGAATTACTATGTACGAAACCCAAGTGCATCAGGACCTTTTGACTTTGTATATAGTACCGTATCAAAACCTTAATTAGTAAAACCTGATTGGATATGAAAAGAAATAGCATACTCTTAAATATTTTGTTCCTCTTGACTGCGGGCTTTTTTGTGCAGTCTTGTAAGAGAGATAAAGGCGAGGTGCTTTTACAACCTCGCAATGAGCGTGATATCGTAGAAGTACTTCAACGAGAAACCAAAGGAGATTTTACTATCCTTTTGGAAGCTCTCAAAGTTTCAGGCTTGGAGCAAACACTAATGGTAGAAGCGGGTAGAAATCCTGATAAACGTTATATTTTATTTGCCCCTACTAATAAAGGTTGGGGACCTGCCTTGCTTGCTTTGGGCGTACCTTCTATCGGACAGGCAGACCCTACTTCGCTTCGCGAATTGCTCTTGGGGCACATATATGAGTTTCCTGCTGATGCGGGGAAGATAGATAACTTGGAAAAAATGAATGAGGGTACATATCCTACCTTAAAGCAAGGGGTAAATGTGGATATTAACTTTGACTGCAATGGCGTGCCTTATATCAATGGTAGAGTAGTGGTGGCTTTCCAAAGAGTAGCAAAAAATGGCTTTGTGGTAGCTGTTGAAGATGCACTCACTCCTCCTACGAAAACCTTGGCAGAAATTTTAAATTCTGACCCTAATCTTTCTGTATTCCATCAACTTTTGCAGAAGGTAGGGCTTGCCAATCAGTTCACAGATGTTAATGAAAGCTTTACTATCTTTGCTCCCTCTAATGTCAATTTGCTATTGTCTAACTCACTGGCAGGCTATCCTGTTGATTTAAATCCGGCTAATTTTGACACACCTGAAGAACTTGCTTTCTTGGATAGCGTAATGAGATACCATATCATTAAAGGTAGAAAAGTATATCAGTTGAGTGTTTGTACAGAAAAGCCTTATAAAACGCAATTAGACCAAGATATGCAGTTGGATTTTGGGGGTATTATCAATGGTCGTTATGCTGATTGGGTGGAGGTTGCAACTGGTAATGCCCAATATGCCAAGAATGGTGTAATACATTATGTAGATTACCCTTTGCTTCCTGCAAACCAAAACGTAAAGCAAAAAATCAATCAAATGCCCGAGCTTCCTTCAAATCCTAATGATTCTTATGCACTTGCTCGTCAGGCACTCTCTATTACTGGTGTGATTGATGACTTGGATAGATTAGATAGAATTACGGTGCTTTTGCCAACAGATGCAGCATTTAATGCTTTCCTTGCACTGAATAACTTTAATAGCATTTATGATATTCCCTTGGATAAACTTACCGAAATTATGAAGTTCCACGTGATTACGCGTAGAGCTTTCTTCAATGATTTCGGTGTCAAGATGAATACTCTACAAGGAGAACAGATACAAACATTAACTCCTACTACTGCTAACTATGTTGCCGCTCCTTACTTCTACGCAGATCCTGCAGGTAGGATAGATGTAAAAATGAGCAACGGCAATATTCAGTGTATCCGTAAGGTGATGGTACCCAAGGAAGTAAAGTTAAAACAAGTTCCTTGATAAGTTAAACATAAAATGATGCAAAAGCCCGATACATATTATCGGGTTTTTGTATTTTTGTTGCTTTCTAAAAAACTATGAACACAGATTATCATATTCCTGTTTTGCTTCAAGAGGCTACTCAATGGCTTATTACGGATAAAAGCGGCATTTATATTGATGTAACTTTCGGCGGAGGCGGACACTCGGAAGCTATTCTGCAAAATTTGCATTTGCAAGGCAGACTCTTTGCTTTTGACCAAGACCCCGACACCTTGCCAAATGTCCAAAGATTACAAAGAAAATATGAAAATTTCACCTTTATCCCAAACAATTTTCGCTACTTGAAACAAGAATTACAAAAGAGGGGTATAACGCAGGTTACAGGTATTTTAGCGGATTTGGGAGTTTCCTCACATCAGTTTGATACTGCCGAAAGAGGCTTTTCTTTTCGTTTTGATGCTCCTTTGGATATGCGAATGAATAAAAATCAGTCGCTTACTGCTCAAAGCGTATTGCAGGAGTACAGCGAAAAAGAACTCCATCGTATTTTGGGTATGTATGGTGAAATTCGTAATGCCAAGACACTCGCTAATAGTATTGTAACTTTTCGTAAAAAACAGAAAATTCAAAATACAGCAGACTTGCTGAAAGCCATTGAAAAATGCCTACCTTTTCAAGAAAGAAACAAATATTTGGCACAAGTTTTTCAGGCTTTGCGAATAGAAGTAAATGACGAATTACAAGCACTCCAAGAAATGCTTGTTCAAACCGCTCAAATACTTGCCCCCAAAGGACGCTTGGTAGTGCTTTCGTATCATTCTTTGGAAGATAGACTGGTGAAAAATTTTATCCAAAAAGGCAAATTTTGGGGCGAAGTAGAAAAAGATTTTTATGGAAACCCTTTGAAACCTTTGCAGATGCTTGGGAAAGCAATTTTACCCACAGAACAAGAAGTGCAACAAAATCCGCGTGCCAGAAGTGCTAAAATGAGAGTAGCTGAAAAATTGTAACACAAAATACTTTTTTATGAAAAAAATAGGTGTTTTCAGTCCTGCCTCTGCGGTAAGCTACGAGCAAATAGAAAAAGCCGTACAAACCCTTGAAAAATGGAGCTATGAAGTATTTATTCACCCGCAAACTTTCGCTCAAAATGCACAATTTGCAGGAACTATCCAAGAGCGTTTAAGTGCTTTTCAAGAGCTATTAAATGATGATACCATAGATATAATTTGGTGCAGTAGAGGTGGATATGGGGTTGTGCAATGGATTGATAGCGTTGATTTTAGCCCTCTGCTGAAAAAATTTAAGTGGGTCGTGGGTTTTAGTGATGTAACGGTTTTACATTGTGCTTTACAAAAAAAAGGTCTAAAAAGTCTGCACGCCCCAATGCTGAAAGGTTGGGAAAATCTTTCCAAAGAAACATTGAAATACCTGCAATATATTTTGCAAAACACTCAAATAGAATACAAAGTTGAAAACTCGCCTTTTGATAGGTTAGGAAAGGCAAAGGGGAAACTGATAGGCGGGAATATTGCTCTTTTGCACAATCAAATTGGCACAAATACTGATTTTGATACGGAAAATACAATTTTGTTTTTGGAAGATGTCAATGAACCGCTTTACAATTTAGATAGAATGCTGAGGCATCTGCAAAGAGCAGGAAAATTTGAAAAATTACAGGGTTTAATTGTTGGGAATATTTCACGCATCAAACCCGAAGAACCTCCTTTTGATAAAAATATGTATGAAATTATTGCAGAACTTATTGAGGCTTACAACTTTCCTGTTTGTTATGACTTTCCGATCGGTCACGAAAGTGAAAACTACCCGATGCTATGTGGAGCGGAGGCTATTTTAGAGGTTTCTTTGAGTGGTGTGAAGTTGGAGCAAAAGTGGAGTTAGCTCATCAGAAACCAAAATCCTGCAAAAACACCAACATTCAATAAAATAATAGCAAGTACCCACCACCAATTCGGAGCAGAAAGTAAAGGAACAGGAATTTGATTAGAGGCTTTTTGGGCTACGTAATGTTCTAAATTTTTTAAATTTATTTCTCCACCCAAATTTTCTTTGGCTTCTTTGAAGGCACTCACTAAATCAATATTGCCTGAAAATTTCTTGAATATTTTACGTAGTACGCCATTCATTCCTTGCAATTTTTGCAGGTATTCGGGTAAAGTGATATTGATAAAGTCATCAATTTTCCCATTTTCTAATTGAGATTTAATGGCAGGTTGTTTGAAAGCGTATTCAAAGGCTTTATGAACAAAATATTCAAAGATAGTTTCTTTCAAATGATTACCTACAAAATATAGAACAGATTGCAAAGCGTGCTTATTAGCTATCCAAATGTATGCGGCGGGGGCAAGCACAAAAAAGAAAACAATAGCCCCTATTCCTAAAAACATTTCGGTAGTAGAACGCCCCAACACGAAATCAATTTTACTATGAAGCAATACAAAAAGGCTAATATTTAGTGCAGTTCCAATCAAGCAAATGAGTATTAGTCGGCTTATATAACGCCAAGCTATGCCTGTAACCATTTTCCACGCTTGCCCTGCAAGGCTCATTTTTTCATTCCAAGAAGGGGCAGAAAAGGATTTTTCAGTGTTTTCGGTCATAATTTTTTGAGTTAAGTACTGAGTAAAGCTACGCCGTAGGTTCTGATTTGTTTAATCATTGAGGCAAGTCCATTGGCTCGGGTCATAGAAAGATGTTGCTGTAAGCCAATTTTCTGAATAAAATAGGGTTCAGTTTGGGCAATAGCATCAGCGGGCTGTCCTGAATATACTCGCAAAAGCAAACTTACTAAACCCTTGACAATCAGAGCGTCGCTATCGGCTTCAAAAAAAACTTTATCATCTTTTTTATAGCCGTGTAGCCACACTTTGGACTGGCAACCTTTCACCAAATTTTCTTCGGTTTTATATTGTTCGGCAAGAGGAGGCAATTTTTTGCCTAATTCAATGATGTAAGCGTATTTATCGTCCCAGTTATCAAAAAGCTCAAATTCGCTGATAATTTCGTCTTGAATATCCTGAATGGTCATAACAAATTGTTTGCTCAAATTTAGTGGATTATATTTTGTAATACAAGCAGGTGATTATTTAGAATTTGTATAAATAAACAAAAAGTACGTGAAAAATGTTTGTCTATTTGGAATAAAATGCCTTTTTTTGTAAAGGTTCTATCAATTTTTTAGTTTTCACCTAAAACTATATTTTATGCGACTCACGAACCGAGCCAAGCAAGTCAGCAATAAAAAAATGACTTTCGCTGAAAAAATATATTTGCCTGCTATTGCCACAGGGTTGGGCATCACCATAAAGCATTTTTTCAAGAAAAAAGCAACCATTCAGTACCCCGAACAGCAACGCCCTATGTCGCCTGTATTCAGAGGTTTGCATATCTTGAAGCGTGATGAAGAGGGTAGAGAGCGTTGTACGGCTTGTGGTTTGTGTGCTTTGGCTTGCCCTGCGGAAGCTATCACAATGGTAGCCGCCGAACGCAAACCAGGTGAAGAGCATCTGTATCGCGAGGAAAAGTATGCGGCGGTGTACGAAATCAATATGTTGCGTTGTATCTTTTGCGGTCTTTGCGAAGAGGCTTGTCCCAAAGAAGCGATTTTTTTGCAAAATGATGTCATTGCTCCTGCGTTTCATAGCCGTAGCGAGGTGATTTTTGGGAAAGATAAACTGGTTGAACCCTTGAAAAAATCCTAAAAAAACAGCCCCGAAAGGGGCTTTTCGGTTGCAAAGATTTTTAAGCTAAATAAAAAATTCTTTTCTTTGCAAAGAGTTTTTGTTTTTTCTTATTTTTGGCAATAAAAAACAGACAGAACTATGTCCCTTTCAGAAAATTTGTTTTATTTCTTGAGTTTTCTTGCCATTTTTTCAGCTTTGATGGTAGTATTTGCTAAAAATCCTATCCATAGCGTTTTGTACTTGATTTTAGTATTTTTTGCACTTACGGGGCATTACATTTTACTGAATGCTCAATTTCTTGCCATTGTGAATATTATTGTGTATGCAGGGGCGATTATGGTGCTTTTCCTGTTTGTGATAATGTTTCTCAATCTTAAAAAGGAAGGTGATATTTCTGCAAAATCAGTTTTTGTGAAAGTTGCAGGGGTAGTTTCAGGGGGCTTGCTTTTGCTTGTGATGATTGCTTCACTCAAATCGCTTGAGCCTTATCAGTTAAAAGCGGATATTAAAACCGATATTGGTTTAGTAGAAAATTTAGGTAAAGTGCTTTACAATGATTTTCTTTTGCCTTTTGAGCTTGCTTCTATTTTGTTCCTTGCGGCAATGGTGGGGGCTGTAATGCTTGGTAAAAGAGAGAGCGGAGAAAGAAATTTCTAAAACAACATATCAAACAGACGAAATCAGTAGTATATGGTAGAAATCATTACAAAAATACCTTTGGAGTATTACATTATTCTGGCTTCAGTGTTATTTTGCATAGGGGTAATAGGTGTTCTTATTCGCCGAAATGCCTTGATTATTTTTATGTGTGTAGAACTTATGCTCAATGCCGTGAATATGCTTTTTATAGCATTTTCGGCATATCGGGGTGATGCTTCGGGACAAGTATTTGTATTTTTCATAATGGCGGTGGCGGCGGCAGAAGTGGCTGTGGGGCTTGCTATTATTGTGATGATTTACCGCAATACTCGTTCTGTTGATGTCGGCGAACTTAATAAACTTCGCTACTAACAATGCCTGAACTTTTAGAAAAAATATGGACCAAAGAAGAGTATTTGAACTTTGAGCGAAACGAACCGCTCAAACACGAACTTATTGGAAATGAAATTTATCTGATGGCAGGAGCGAGTTTTTATCATAATCTGATTGTAAGTAATTTGCATTTTCTTATTAGGCAACAGCTTTTAGCTCAAAATTATATCATATTGCAGGGGGATATGCGGGTAGCCGATATGCCGAATAATAGTTTTTGTTATCCTGATTTGCTTGTGATACAAGGCGAACCTGCTTTTGTTGATGATAAATTTGATACTATTACAAATCCTGTGCTTATTTGCGAGGTGCTTTCCAAAGGCACAGAAAGCTATGATAAAGAAAAAAAGTTTGATGTATATCAAGAACTTCCGACTTTGCAAGAATATGTTTTAGTTTGGCAAGATAAACTCAAAGTCCGCATTTTTAGAAAATTAGCCCCCAAGCATTGGGAAATACGAGATTTTGATAATGAAAATGATACAATCACCTTACTTGAAAAATTTTTTGTACCACTCAAAGAGATTTATCAAAAAGTAAAATTTTAAGCGATGGATACTAAAACTTTAGCGTTATTGACCTTACTTTTTCCGCTGATAGGTTTTGTTATCAATGGTTTAGGGAGTAGAAAATTACCAAAGTTGCTTATCAGTGTGGTAGCTGTGCTAATGCCTTTGGCATCATTTGTAGGTACGCTTTTGCTTTTTGGTGATTTTAATGCTCAAAAAGAGCTAAAACCTTTAAGTTTCGTTTATTACGATTGGATAGCCGCTCCGGGTATTTTGGTAACTTTTTCCTTGTATCTTGACCAACTTGCCTTGTTAATGCTTTCCTTTGTTACAGGGGTGGGTACGCTTATTCATTTGTATTCGGTGGGGTATATGAAAGAAGATGAGGGGTACGGCAAATTTATGGCTTATCTCAATCTTTTTATGTTTGCGATGCTAACGCTTGTAATGGGCGGAAATTATTTGATGATGTTTATTGGTTGGGAAGGGGTAGGTTTGTGTTCATTTTTGTTGATAGGCTTTTGGAATAAAAATCGTTCTTACAATGCCGCCGCTCAAAAAGCCTTTGTGATGAACAGAATTGGCGATTTAGGGTTGATTTTGGGGGTGATAATGATTTTTATTCTTTGGAATACCGCTGAATATAAAGATTTGCCACTTGCCGTTGATTTATCCAAAAATACTTACAAAATTGATTCTTGGCAACTTATCACGGTAGCTTTACTTCTGTTTATTGGAGCTATGGGGAAATCGGCACAAATACCGCTTTACACGTGGCTTCCTGATGCAATGGCAGGTCCTACGCCTGTTTCTGCACTCATTCACGCCGCTACGATGGTAACAGCAGGCATTTATATGGTAGTGCGTTCTAATTTCCTTTTCAGTCTTGCTCCTACGGCACTTACCATAGTCTTGATAATTGCTCTTGCAACTGCCTTACTTGCCGCTTCTATTGGTATTTTCCAAAATGATATTAAGAAAGTTTTGGCATACTCTACGGTTAGTCAGTTGGGGTATATGTTTATGGCTTTGGGGGTTGCGGCTTATACTTCGGGAATGTTTCACGTGGTTACGCACGCCTTTTTCAAAGCCCTACTCTTTTTGGGAGCGGGTAGCGTAATTCACGCTTTACACCACGAGCAAGATATTCGCAATATGGGAGGTTTGCGAAAATATATGCCTGTTACTTTCATTACTTTTGCCATTGCAACGCTTGCCATTTCAGGTATTCCGCCTTTTGCGGGTTTCTTTTCCAAAGATGAAATCTTAATGCACCTATACGCTAAAAGTCCTGTTTTGTGGGGGTTGGCACTGCTGGGTTCTGCAATGACGGCATTTTATATGTTCCGATTATTTTTCCTTACCTTCTTGGGTGATTTCAGAGGAACAGAGGAACAAAAACATCATTTACACGAGTCGCCTATCACTATGACCCTGCCTTTGATGATACTCGCAGTGCTTTCTATTGGGGGCGGTTTGCTGAATATTCCCGAGATTTTTGCCAAAGGGGGAGATAAGCTCACGCAATTTCTTGCACCCATTTATGAAACGGCTCAAAAACTAAATCCAGATTTGTTCAAACCTCACAAAATTTCGCATAGCACCGAATATATGCTGATGGGAGTTTCAGTAGCAGTGGCTCTCCTTTCAATTGTGTTAGCTTATGTGATTTTTGTTGCGAAAAAATCTGTTCCCAAGCCTGAAACTGAGCAGAAGGGGCTTGCTAAACTTTTGGCGAATAAATATTACGTTGATGAGGCGTATGAGGCTATCATTGTAAAGCCTATTCAAAGTTTTTCCAAGTTTTTGGGTAATACTTTTGAAATTGCTATTGATTTTTTTGTAGAGGGTACAGGGCAATTAGTCAAGTTTTTAGCGGGGCTATTCCGTAGATTGCAAACAGGAACGGTGAATATTTATGTTTTTGCCATTGTATTAGGGGCAGTTATCTGGATTGCATTTAATTGGTTTCTAAGAAAATAAACAAACATTTCACAATTAGTAGGTTTATGACAGCACTTTGGCTTATTTTAGTTCCTTTAATAGCGAGTTTAGTAGTTTTTTTCATTCGTAATGAGCAAGCAAAAAAAGTAGCTTTACTATTTAGTTTCATTGAGTTAGCTTTGGGCTTGCTTGTAGCGTATCGGTTCAATGCCTTTGCAGGAATGCAATTTGAAAATAAACTGATGTGGATACCTTCGGCGGGCATTGCTTTTCATTTAGGCATTGATGGTTTGAGCATTATTCCTATCATTCTTACTACTTTTTTAGTGCCTTTTATTATTCTTTCTGCATTTGGTAATGAGTACGAAAAGCCTAATGTATTCTATGGGTTGATTTTGCTGATGCAAGCCTCTTTGATAGGAGTTTTTACAGCTCAAAGTGCTTTTGCTTATTACTTGTTTTGGGAAGGAGCGTTGATACCTGTTTATTTCATTGCGGCACTTTGGGGGGGGGCAAACCGAATAAATATTACTTTCAAATTCTTTATTTACACCGTTTTTGGCAGTTTGCTAATGCTCATAGCTTTTGTGTATATGTATATGCAAACGCCTGCCAATCACTCTGACGAGGCAAGTGTTTTGTATCTTTTGGCTTTTGATAAAACCACTCAAAATGTGCTATTTTGGGGGCTTTTTATTGCTTTTGCAATCAAAATGCCGATATTTCCTTTCCATACTTGGCAACCTGATACGTACAGCGAATCACCTGCTCCTGCAACAATGTTACTTTCGGGTATAATGCTGAAAATGGCTATTTACAGCCTATATCGTTGGCTTTTGCCTTTATTGCCTGCCGCCACTTTTAGCAACGCTTTTTTTGTAACAATGCTTGGTGTTATTGGCATAGTGTATGGGGCAATTATTGCTATCAAGCAAGATGATATGAAGCGAATTTTGGCGTATTCATCTTTTTCTCACGTGGGTTTGATGTCTGTGGGGCTTTTTACGTTTCAATTTTTAGGAATGCAAGGCAGTTTGATACAAATGCTTGCTCACGGTATCAATATTGTGGGATTGTTTTTTGTGGTAGATATTATTCAACGTCGCACTGGTTTTAGAAATTTGAGTGATTTAGCAGGACTAACCCAAAATGCTCCCGTACTGACGGTCTTTTTTGCTATTTTGCTTTTAGGAAGTGTTGGCTTACCGCTTACAAATGGTTTTGTTGGTGAATTTTTATTGATTTCTGCACTTGTCAGAGCCTACTGGGCTGACCCCGCTTTTGCTTTGATTTTTGGAGCTATTGCAGGGCTTACGCTCATATTCGGGGCGGTGTATATGATACGAATGTTTCAAGGGGTGATGTTCGGAGAGCCTAACGCTAATGCTATTCAAATGAAAGATGTTACTTTTTCGGAGGCTCTTGTGCTTGTACCTCTGTGTGCTATGGTGATTTTAATGGGAGTTTATCCAAATTTATTTTTGAAAATGAGCGAGCCAGCAGTCAGGGATTTATTAGATTTTGCATTTCAAAGAATTCGGTAAAATTGTATGAAAAATCTTTCTGAAATTACTGAAAAAGCTATACAACACCTCCAAAAATACAGCAATAGCCTCAATACCTATTCCGATGAGGCTTTTGCTTTTAAGGCAGAAGAGAAAATTTGGTCTTTGGGGCAAATGTACGAGCATTTACTCACCTCTACGGAGTTTTTTATTGCACAGGTGAAAGGTTGTTTGAGAGAAGAAAAAGGCAGTTTTGAGGGAGAAAAAACACCTATTGGCGAGCAAATTATAGCATCAGGCAGTTTTCCACCTATTGAAATCAAAGTTCCTGAAAAGTATCAGTCTGCAGGTGAGCCTATAGCTCAACCTAAAAGTGTTTATCAGGAACGATTTGGAGAGTTTATTCAAATTTTACCTGTTCTGCAAAAGGAAATAGAAGCTAAACCTACTACCTACAAACGCTTTCACGCTATTTTTGGAATGATAACCGCTTCCGAGTGGCTCTGGTGTATTGAGGCTCATTTGCGTCATCATTTCAGACAGCAAGAAAAGTTAGAAAAACTGGCTTTGCAATAAAACAGATAGCTATGCTATACTTATTTTTACGCCTTGTGGTTCGGATAGCTTTGCGAGTGTTTTTCAGGCGTTTGGAGGTGGAAGGCAAAGAAAATCTCCATTTAGATACTCCGCTGATTTATGTAGCCAATCACCCCAATACTTTTATGGACCCGCTTCTGATAGCCTCATTGAGCAATAAGCGGGTCTATTTTTTGGCAAATGGAAGCATTTTTAATCGCTTTACACGTTCCATTTTCAGGCTCTTTCAAATGCTACCGATTTACCGAAAAGTTGATAAGCCTGATAATCCTCTTTCGCAAGCCGAACTCAATAAAATGAGTTTTGCCAAATGTTATGAGCATTTAGCAAAAAAAGGCACTTTGCTGGTGTTTCCCGAGGGTACAAGTGTTATTGAAAGACGTTTGCGAGAGATTAAGACAGGAACGGCACGTATTGCTTTGGGAGCAGAGTTTGAGCATAACTTTTCGTTGAATTTGCACATTGTACCTATTGGCTTGAACTATGACGATGCCGATAAATTTCGGAGTGAGGTTTTTGTGAAAGTTGGTAAGCCTATTCGGGTTGCAGATTATCAAGAAGGCTATAATCCCGAAAACTTTGCGGTAGTGGAAAAATTAACCCACGATATTGAAACTGCTTTGAGCGAACTTATCATTATTACTGAAAATCAAGAGCAAGACCAGTTTATCAGAAATATTGAAACTCTATACAAAAATGAGTTGTTTCGTGAATTTCACTTGAAAAGAAATAAAAGTGAAGAGTTTGCAATTATCAAGGAAATTATCAGGGGGGTAAAGTTTTTGGAAAGCAAGGATAACGATTATTTCACACGTTTGCGGGTGCAAATGGAAAACTATTTGGAAAATTTGAAAACTCTGGGTTTGAAAGATAGCGTTTTCAGGGCAGAAAAAAAGCCCTCATTGCTTTGGTTTTTGCTGAAAAGCTTTTTGTTTTTGCTATGGGGATTTCCTTTGTACGTGATTGGTTTGGTTTTTAATTATATTCCTTACATTTTGCCTTCGCAAATTGCTCGTTTTATCAGCAAAGATGTTGCGTTCAAAGCCCCTTTGATGATGATTAGTGGTATTTTTACCTTTTTGATAGCATATAGTATAAGTTTAGGGCTGATTTACTATTTTACACAAAATTTTCTTTGGCTATTGATAGCTCTTGTATTTATGCCACTTTCGGGCTTTTTTGTTCTTATTTTTGTGGCTTGGTGGAAAAAATTTTCAGCCGAACTTCAAGCCATTCAGCTTTTTTTTCGGAAAACTTCGCTTATGCATAGCCTTTTAGAACAACGGAATGCAATTTTTGTTTCTCTCAAAAAAGCTCAAAAAGAGTACATACAAAGCAGGTGAATGGCGTATTTTTTGTAAATTTGTAAAATTTCCAACTTTCCAATGCAAACGCTCAAAAAAAATAAATGGTTTGATGTTGAAATTTTTGAATTTGGTTACTCGCCTATTAGCAAGCCTTTAATGACCGTCTGTAATTTTTGGGTGGAAGGCTTAATGATAGACACAGCTCAGCGAAATGCCCAAAAATTGGTAGCTAAAACTTTTCAAAATAAACATATTGAGCAAATTGCTCTCACACATTGGCACGAAGACCACATTGGAAATACAGCTTACTTTTACCAAACTTACAAACCTATTATTTTTTGCCATCCTTTTACAGCTCAAAAATTGTATACAGGTTTCAAGGTGCTTTTTTATGAGCAATTTATGTTCGGAAAAATTGATGCTTACCCTATTCCTACGCAAGCGTTTCCTGAAAAAATTTGCACCGAACATTACGAATTTTTACCTATACACACACCTGGGCATTCGCCTGACCACACAGTATTTTTAGAACCGAAGCAAGGTTGGCTTTTTTCAGGAGATTTGTTTGTTAGTCCGAGAATTAAGTATTTCCGAAAAGGTGAAGATTTAGGTGAGCAAATACTTTCTATCAAAAAAATCTTGCAATACGACTTTGATACGATTTTCTGCGGTCATTATCCACAAAAAAGCAAGGGCAAAGAACTTTTCAAACAAAAACTACAATATTTTGAAGATTTCTACGAAGCCGTAAAAATGTACTATCAGCAAGGATTGAGCAGTAAAGAAATTATGAAAGAACTGAAAATCAGAGAAGTACATTGGCTTAAATATGTAACTTGCCTTGATGTAAGTGTAGAGTATATGGTTACTTCTGTGATGAGAAGGGAAAAAAAACTGCAAAAACATACGCTTACTGCTTAGTTCGGAGTTAAGGTTCAAAAGATTCAATAGTTTGAAATGTAAAGTTTTCAATGTTCTTTAATTTTATGTCTGACGTATTATGAACAATATTGCATTTTCTTTCCCTAAAACTACTGAAAAGCACCCGCAAAATCGTGTGGTGAGTGCGGAATATAAGTCAAGCCAAAATTTTTTTGAAAGTGATAAGATATTGAAGCACTTTCTGAAAAAGTTTATTTCTGATACAGCTTGGCAATATATGGCTCCCAAATGGCAAAAACTTGGCAAGCAAGCCGCTTGTGATATGGATTTACTTTCGCAACTTGCCGATAAAAATCCGCCTGAACTCATTAAACGTAATTTCTTCGGTGAAACTATCAATGAAATTCGCTTTCACCCTGCTTATCACACCCTTACGCAAATTGCCATAGACTCGGAAATGTTTCGCGTAAAATGGCAACCCGATTTGCGTAGTGCTTTTCAGAAAGAACTGCATAAATTAGGTTTTGCCTCGTTTTTTCTATTCGGAATGAGCGAGGGCGGTTTGCCTTGCCCTTTGTGTATGACAGACGGAGTAGCTCGTCTTATTGATAAATTTGCTCAAGAGGAGGACAAAAAAAGGCTTTTGCCACACATCTATTCCACCAATTTAGAGGAGCTTTATACGGGGGCAATGTTTCTGACTGAAAAAGCAGGCGGTTCTGATGTAGGAGCTAATTTGGTGAGTGCTACTCAATGGAAAGACAATTACTATTTGCTCAATGGTGAAAAATGGTTTTGTAGTAATGCGAATGCAGAAATTATTTTTGCTTTGGCTCGCACAAATCCTGAAATCAAAGGTACAAAGGGGCTTTCTATCTTTTTGATTGAAAAAAAGAAGTCCGATGGCTCGCCCAATACAATGGAAATAGTACGTCTGAAAGATAAACTGGGGGTGCGTTCTATGGCAAGTGCTGAATGTATTTTCACGGATACACTTGGCAAACTCATAGGTAAAGAAGGGGAGGGCTTCAAGATAATGACAGAAATGATAAATCTTTCAAGGCTCTATAATGCGGTAGGTTCGCTTTCGCAGATGCGGAGAGCGTTGATTGAGGCTTATCAATTCCTGAAATATCGCATTTCTTTTGGCGTATCGGCTCTTGAACACCCACTTATTCGCACCAAACTTACCGAACTTGCAAGTATTTACACAGCCACTTTTTATCTGACTTGGCACGCTATTCATACCCTTGATAAAGCTGATAATGGTAGCAGTGAAGATGCCGAACTTTTGCGTTTGCTTACGCCTATGCTCAAAAAAACCGCCGCAGAGGCAGGCGTGTATGTAATACGCGAATGTATGGAACTTATGGGAGGAATAGGTTATATTGAAGATGGTGTAATGCCTAAACTTTTCCGAGATACTTTGGTACTACCGATTTGGGAAGGGGCGGGAAATATTATGGTTTTGGATATGCTTCGGGCTTCGGCTAAATCAGAAGGGCTGAAAATAATGTTTCCATTTATGCAAAAACAACTTGCCGAATACGAATTCTTGCTTCGGGAGCTACAAACCATACAAGAAATTTTTTTACAATTGCCTCAAATGGATAAAGATACCACCGAAGCTACTGCTAAACCGCTTTTTGAGCGTTTGGCTTTGCTTTATGAGCTTGCTCTTTTGAAGTTTTACAAAGATGCAGAAAACGGCGAATGGGTAAAGCCTGCTTTTGAGTATTTGTTGCAGAAATTACAAAGTTCAGCTCTTTCTTTTCAAAAACCGCTTTCTGTGCAAGAAGTAGAGAAAATGCTTGCTTGGGTAGTAGCATAAAGCTATTTGCCACGAACACAGGAAAAACTTTTTTGGCTGTATTCGTGGCAGTGCTTTTAGTGTTCTTTCTTTTTACGTTTTTTGTTCTTTTTGCCAGTAATATCTTCGGGTTCGCTCATACCACTTCTATCTTTGAAAAAGCGGTTAAAGAAACGCACCATAGAGGCAAGGCTATTGTTTTTCTTGTCAAGGACTTGTAAAGCTCCTTCGGAGTAAAATGTTTTGCCTTTGAGTAGAGGTCCAACCATCTGAAATTCACCAACTTCATTTTTAAGTTCAAGTAAATCTTTTCTTTCACCAGCTTGCAGGTCGGGTTTGTGGTTCAAAATAGCATCTGCAACGGCTTGGGTATTTACATAAACAAGCATAGGATTCTCTTGCGTAAGTTTCTGAATGCGACTTTCAACACTTTTCTTTACCTTGAAGTTTTTAAGATTTGAAATTAAATCTAAATCGTTGGTGATTACAAGCACGCCATTATCTATGGCAAGGTAATTCTGAACTTTACCTGCTTCTTTGATGCGGTAAAAATTGCCTTGTGGCTGAAGTTCAAAACCTTCCAGAACATTAAGAAGATAAATAATTTTTTTCAGACTTTCTTCATTGCCTATGGAAAGTGTAGCTACATATACAGCAACTTTTTCTTTACGTTTTTTCTTGACAGCTCCCAAGTAGGTTTCACCTTCATACTCATAGTCGGTGTATTCGGTTTCCATTTCTTTTACACCAGTAAAGGCTACCATTGCATCGCCTTTCAGCATACCCAAAATGGCATCTTCATCAAGCATTACACTCAAAACATCTGTTGTGGCGGCAATAATTTTGCCTTCCTTGCTTAAATCTTCACCAAAATTCTTATAAAGCTCTACCAAAGCGTTTCCTAAAACCTTCAAATCTCCTGATACAGCATACATTCCTAACAAGTTTTCTCCCTCTACGTATTTGTAAAATTCAGGGTTGATACGCTTATTGAAAGCATTGCCAATCAGCTGATACATTTTTTCACTTAAATAAGTTTCGTAAGTAACTGTGGTGCTTCCTTTGGTTGTATTGAAAAGAATATGGTCGTAGTAGTTTTTGTAAAAAGATTTTACACGACTGGCAAGACGCTCTGCATAGCCAAAACGCAACTCGGGAACTTCTTTAAGCAAATTACCGAAAGATTGTGTAAATTGTTCGTAATTGAGCCAAATACCTAAATCGTGAGGTTTTTGGAGAAATGTTTGGAAGTTGGCGTTACTTTCCAAGGGTTCGTTTGCATTGCCTTGTAAAATGGCAGTGGCTTCATTTTTAAGTAAATCTATTTTTCGTTGTTTGTTTTTACGTTCTCTTTCTTCCATTTTTTTGTCATACTCGGGGTCATCGTAATTGATACCTTCGTAGAAACTTCTTTCATTCAAAGCTACAAAGGCTATTACGCCACAGGTATTGTTCCAAGCTACTACTTGGTCGCCTTGCAAGTAAATAGCATTTTCACCATTTTTAATCTTATTCACATCGGCTTCTTTCCAAAATGTATTTGCCCAATTTTCAAATTTTTTGGAATTAGCAAGTCCAAACACAACCCCTACCATTGTAGCATTGCTATCCAAGGAGTTTACGAAAATGTATGAACGTGGGAAAGCATTGATGCCAATTTCTTCGGGGTTGCGGTAAATTGCCGAAACTACCTTGTAATCTTTGCTATAACGTTCTTTGAAATTTTTATCCAGATTTCTGAAAAAATCTAAAACCAAAAGGGTCTGAAATTTGCCTTTGGGCTTGTAGTTATGAGCATTGAGCGAAACAATTACAGAAGTTTTGCTTGCGGAAAGCCTTTTTTCCAAGGATTGAGCAAGTAGTACAGAAGTTTGTACAACTAACCAAATAATAAGAACAAGTATTTTTTTCATAATGAGTTGATTTTAAGTTTTAAGGAATTAAGGTTTGTGGTGCAGATGTTCAGTTAAAATTCAGGTTTCTTTTTTTGCAGAACGGCAGATACAATCAGGGAAATCAGAATACCGAAAATAGTACCGCCAATCAGCGTACTAACGAACATTACTTCGGGAGTAGTGAACTTTTCTGCCATTTGCATTTGCTCTTCTTTCATACCTGCTTTTTCCCAACTTTCACGGGCTTTTTCAAGAATTTCTTCAAATTTATGTTTAGCAATGAACCGATAATAAACTAATATAAAAAGTCCTAATATGAAATTGCTCAAAGCTGAAACAATGCTACCTATTCCCATTCCTTGTCCAAAACTCATAAAACCTTCGTTTTGGCTTTTGAAATATCGCATTGGGATAACAAGAAAAGCGACAAGTACAAAGATATTTAGCAGTGTAATCGCAAAATTTTGCTGTAAATCAGCTATTATGGTGATAAGAGAAATAGCGATGGAAGTTAATCCATAAATGATTCCGTAGCGAAACCCTACTTGGGTTGTGGTGATTTTCTGTTCCATATAGTTTTATTTCAGTTTTTCAGCAAGTTTATAGGCTTTTTTGATGCAATCGGCGATAGAAACACCATCTTTCCAGTTGGCACAAATATACAGGTTTTCTGTTTCTAAATCATTTAATCTTTCATAAACGGGTAAAATAAATTTATCGTATTGTGGAATGGCTTTTTGCCAACGCGTAACTTTTTGTAAAACAGGTAGAGCATCTATGCGATAAATTTCGCGAATTTCCTTTTGTACTTTGCTCATAAGGGTATTATCGTCCAGAAAAGTTTTTTCAATCCCTCGCATTCCTCCTATAAAACTTGTGAAAAGCACTTCGTTTTCTTTGCATCGCCCTTCAAATACCGAACTGCTCCAGATATGTCCTAATGTAAAAAGTTTTTCTTTGTGTGGGTGCAAAGCTCCAAAGCCATTCAAAGGTTTTTTGAAGAGGTCTTTGTAGTAAATGGTATGCACTACCACCATTGGGGCATAAGCAATTTTCTGCAAATTTTCTGCCAAAGAGAAATCTATTTTTTGCAGAATATTGCCTGCAACATAGGCAGGTGTAGTAATAACTACTTTTTCCGCTTTGAAGCTTTGTTTTTCGGTTAAGATTTCCCAAGAATGAAGGTTTTTGAAAACACTTTGCACACCACCTTCACAATAAGTAACGCCTACTTTTTGAGCCAGAGTTTTAGGAAGGGTTTGCATTCCATTTTTGAAAGAAATGCTTTTTTTACGTTCTAATTTGTTTTTTTTTAGTCCTTTGATGACAGAACCATATTTTTTCTCTAATTCGGCTAAAAAGGGAAAAGTATATTGCAAGAGCAGTTCATCGGGATTTCCTGCATAAATACCCGAAACGAAGGGGTCTAATGCGTAATCCACTACTTCTCTACCAAAACGGCGTTCAAAAAATTCGGTGAGGGTTTCTTGTGGGTGGGTTTTGGATTTAATTTTAGGTTCTCGGAAAATTTGTTTCTTAGATTTCCAAGAAAAAAAACTATTCCAAAATAGCGAAAGGGGTGAAGAAGGCAGTTTTTGATATTTGCCATTTTTGAAAACAAAACGACTTTTACTCACGGTGTTAGCCTCTACGATTTGCGAGGTAAGTTCCAGTTCATTGAGCCATTGGAGCAAGAAATCATCACAGAGCAAAGAATTAGGACCGAGTTCGTATAAATATTCTTTTTCTCTAACTGATTGAATAAAACCACCGGGTGAGTGTTCATTTTCCTTTTTTTCCAAAAGCAAATAAGGAACATTTTGCTTTTGCAAGAAATAAGCCAGACTTAACCCAGAGATACCAGCTCCAATGATAGCAATCATATTTTGCACCAATTAGGCACAATGAATAAAAAGTTTATATCCACCTTTTTCGCTTAAAGAAAATAAATGCACCAATGGCAATGGCAATCATTACAATCCAAACACCAATATAGCCGTAAGGGTGATACAATTCGGGCATATTGAGCGGTAAAGCCTCTTTTTCTAATCCTTCGGGGGCAAAGTTCATACCATACACTCCTACAATAAAGGTGAGTGGAATGAAAATGGCTGAAATAATAGTCAGCACTTTCATTACTTCATTAGTTTTATGAGTAAGGGTTGAGTTATAGGCTTCGGCAAGGCTGTAAGCAATTTCTTTTTCGTCATCAAGTACTTCTAAAATTTGTAAGCAATGGTCGTAAGTATCCCGAAGATATACTTCTACTTTGGGGTCTTTGAGAGGGTGTTCGCAACGCAGAAGCTCGCTAATCTTATCTCTTTCGGCAAGGGCGGCTTTACGAATTTGCAAAATTTCACGCTTGATTTGCAAAATATCGTGAATGCTTACATTATTTACGTTTGTAATGATTTTGTCTTCTAACTCGTTGAGCCTTTGGGCGATATTTTCAGCCATAGGGAAATAGTTATCCACAATGGCATCAATCAGGGCGTAGGTGAGGTAGAATATGCTAGAAGCACGCATTGTGCCTTTGCCTTTGCGTAGGCGTTCGCGTACAGGTTCTAGGCAGTCCTCGTATTCATCTTGAATAGTTAGCAAAATATTTGGGAGAACAAAAAAGGCGACTTGTTCATTGATGAGTTTATTATTTTCAGGTAAATGATACAACATTCGTGAAATAATAAAAATATGCTCATCGTAGGTTTCTACTTTGGGTCGTTGGTCGCCGCTCACAGCATCTTCAATGGCAAGGTTATGTAGCTTGAAATAATTTTTAAGACTATCAAAGAAAGCGGTATTTCCGATGCCTTCGGTATCAATCCAATGTTTAAGGGTATCAGGCTGTTTATCTAAGTAGGCAAATAGTTCAGAAAGTCCATTAAATTTGTGTTCAAAGCAGACCTCTGCGTTGTAAGAAAAGACACGAATTTCAGGAATAACATCGCTCTGCACATCGTAATAACCCGGATATGCACCTTGTACTCTTTTGTAGCCTGAAAAAGTTTCAGGTATGATGTCTAATTCTTGGCTTCTGCGGTCAGAGGAACTCATTGTCTTTTGATTTTAAGCACATCATTTTGAACATCTACCAACTCATATACAAAATCAGTTTTTCCTATGTAGCTATTCTTTTCAAGGTTTATGTTTGCTTGTTTTTTGCCGTTGGCTTTCCAAGAGCCTTTGATTTCCACAGGGGCATCAGCAGGGGCGATGCGGAGCATAAAACCGCCATTTTTACTCATACGGAAAGCCTCACGAGGACCGCGAGAAATAGGAAAGTTATAGCCTTCGGTGCGATACACTTCTACTCCATCGCCTTTTTCTTCTTCGGAGGAGCGTACCCAAGTTTTATCAAAAACTTTGTCCCAGTCTCCAGTTTTTTTGCATTGATTAGCCGAAAAGAACCACGCCAAAATAACAAAAATAAAAGTTGTTTTTTGCATAAAAAAATTAGTTTTGAGTTGTGAAAATTACTTCATATTATGAAATACTTGTTGAACATCATCATCTTCGTTGAGCTTTTCGAGCAGTTTTTCTACATCTGCTTCTTGCTCGGGGGTTAATTGTTTAGTATCCAAAGGAATACGCTCTAATTTAGCACTTTTGATTTCAAAACCTTTGTCCTCTAAATATTTTTGAATTTTACCGAAACCTTCAAAACCCGCATAGATGAAAATTTCGCCTTCATCAACTACCATTTCGTTTAAGCCGAAATCAATCAGTTCAAGCTCCATTTCTTCTAAATTAACATTTTCTTTCATAGTAACTTGAAACACAGCTTGTCTTTCAAAGAGAAAATCTACTGAACCCGAAACACCCAAACTTCCCCCACATTTATTAAAATAACTCCGAATATTTGCTACGGTGCGTGTAGGGTTGTCTGTGGCAGTTTCAATGATTACTGCAATACCGTGTGGAGCATATCCTTCATATACTACTTCTTTATACTCTTCTTGGTCTTTGGAACTTGCTTTTTTGATAGCTCTTTCAATATTTTCTTTGGGAACATTATCGTGTTTGGCATTTTGTAAGATAGTACGAAGGCGTGCATTGTATTGGGGGTCGGCACCGCCTGCTTTTACAGCCATAGCAATTTCACGGGCATATTTGGTAAAAGTTTTAGCCATTTGCCCCCAGCGTTTGAACTTTCTTTCTTTTCTAAATTCAAAGGCTCTTCCCATAGCTTTTATTTTGGATTTAGGTAATGATTAACTGATTTACGAAAATAGAATTACAAAGCCAAAGTTAGAAATTTTTACAAAAGTACAGAAACTTGCAAAAATTTCTGCAAAATAGCAAAAAATTTCCGTAATAGAGCTGTTGTTTGAACTTTTTATGGATTTATAGTAAATTGGTTTTCAGATAAATATCTTTCACAAGGATTTCGCACTCTCCGATGAAAATTTTTTCTTCGGGGTTTTTGGTAAGGTGTAAGTTCCAGTCGTTTTCGTTTTGCCTTTTGTAGCCTCTGATAGCAACTTTTTCACTATCTACGAGCCAATATTCTTTCAGACTTTCCAGTGCGAAATAACATTCCATTTTTTCGTGGGCGTCGTAATGGGCAGTGCTTTCGGATAAAACTTCAATGATAATAGTGGGATTGAGCAAAACTTCTATACCTTTGTATATTTCAAGATGTTGCTCACCACAAACCAATACTACATCAGGATAAACATATCTTTCACAAGTAGATAGTTTTACGAGTATATCGCTGGGTAGCACAATGCAGTTTTTTTCTTTGGTACAATTACTCAAAATAGTAATTACATTTGCTACTATAACATTGTGTTTCAGAGATGCACCTGCCATAGCGATAACCTCACCTGCGTGATATTCGCTTTTATGTTGGTTTCGGGCTTCTTGCTCCAAGTATTCCTCTACACTGATTTTTACGAGGGTTTCCATAGTTTAGAGTAAGTTGGTTTTCAGATAAATGTCTTTCACAAGAATTTCGCACTCTCCGATGAAAATTTTTTCTTCGGGGTTTTTGGTAAGGTGTAAATTCCAATCACTTTCATTCTGTCGCTTATAGCCTTTGATAGAAACTTTTTCACTATCTACAAGCCAATATTCTTTCAGACTTTCCAGTGCGAAATAACATTCCATTTTCTCGTGGGCGTCGTAATGGGCGGTGCTTTCGGATAAAACTTCAATGACAATAGTGGGGTTAAGTAAAACATCTATGCCTTTGTGTTTTTCAAGTTGTCTATCTTTACATAAAATTATTAAGTCAGGATAGACAAATTTTTCGCAAGCAGGAATTTTTACAAGCATATCACTTGTAAAAATCTCACAATTATTCTCATCTATGCAAAATATAAGATTTTTGAACAAATTTCTAACCACTACATTGTGATTGATAGAAGCACCTGCCATAGCAATCACCTCACCTGCGTGGTATTCGCTTTTATGTTGGTTTCGGGCTTCTTGCTCCAAGTATTCCTCTACACTGATTTTTACAAGGGTTTCCATAAGCTAAAACTTTATGCTAAATGTATAAAAAAATCCCGAAACTGCAAAATTTCGGGATTTTTTGATTTTACTTGTAGCTCCTTTGCGTGAGCTTAACATTTTCAAAGATTAGCTCTTCTTTGTGCAGTACTTCGGGCTGATTATCACCTTTGTATTCCCAAGCGGCTACATAGGCGAAGTTTTCATCATCACGTTTTGCCTCACCATCTATTTGGTACTCTTCTCGGAAGTGTCCTCCACAGGATTCGTTTCTGTGCAGAGCATCATCAACCATTAGTTCGCCAAGCTCTAAAAAGTCAGCTACTCGGTAGGCTTTTTCCAAAGTTTGGTTAAATTCTTCATTAGTACCTGTAACCTTTACATTTTTCCAGAACTCTTCACGTAACTCTTGGATTTTGCCCTTGGCGTATTTCAAACCTTCCGCATTGCGAGACATACCGCAGTAATCCCACATAATTTTACCTAACTCTCTATGAATTTCATCAACGGTTTTATTACCTTTGATAGAAAGTAGTTTCTGAATGCGGTCTTTCACTTCCTTTTTAGCTTCCTCAAAAGCAGGGTGAGAGGCAGGTACTTTATCCGCAGGACCAATCGTTGCTAAATAATCACCGATGGTATAAGGAATTACGAAGTATCCATCGGCTAATCCTTGCATAAGGGCAGAAGCTCCTAAACGATTAGCCCCGTGGTCAGAGAAATTACATTCACCGAGAGCATACAAACCCTGAATGGTAGTCATCAGGTTGTAATCTACCCACAAGCCGCCCATCGTGTAATGCACCGCAGGGTAAATCATCATAGGTACTTCGTAAGGGTCTTGGTCGGTGATTTGCTTGTACATATCAAAAAGGTTGCCGTATTTGGCTTCAATTACGGCTTTGCCATCGCGTTTGATGGCATCGGCAAAGTCCAGATACACTGCTAAACCTGTCTGACTCACTCCTCTACCTTCATCACACACGTATTTGGCATTGCGAGAAGCCACATCACGAGGCACAAGGTTACCAAAAGAGGGATATTTCCTTTCCAAAAAGTAGTCGCGGTCTTCTTCTTTAATATCTTTGGGCGATTTGAGACCTTTACGAATGGCTTCGGCGTCCTCAATTTTTTTAGGCACCCACACGCGTCCATCATTACGCAAAGATTCCGACATCAAAGTTAGCTTAGATTGGTAGTCACCTGATACAGGAATACACGTAGGGTGAATCTGCGTAAAGCAAGGATTGGCAAACAAAGCCCCACGTTTATGAGCTCGCCACGCCGCCGAGCCGTTAGAACCCATTGCGTTGGTAGAAAGGTAAAAAACATTTCCATAACCACCTGTACAGAGCAAAACGGCGTGAGCCGAATGAGCTTCAATTTCGCCTGTTACGAGGTTTCGGGTGATAATGCCACGACATTTGCCATCTACTACTACCACGTCCATTAGTTCAGTACGAGGGAACATTTGCACTTTGCCTGCGGCAATCTGACGGCTCAATGCCTGATAAGCTCCTAAAAGAAGCTGTTGCCCTGTTTGTCCTTTGGCATAAAAAGTACGTGAAACTTGAGCTCCCCCGAAAGAGCGATTATCTAAAAGTCCGCCGTATTCGCGGGCAAAAGGCACGCCTTGTGCTACGCATTGGTCAATGATATTTACAGAAACTTGTGCCAAACGATATACGTTTGCCTCGCGGGCTCTGTAATCGCCTCCTTTGATGGTATCGTAAAACAGACGGAAAACGCTATCGCCGTCATTTTTGTAATTTTTGGCAGCATTGATACCGCCTTGTGCGGCAATAGAGTGAGCCCTACGTGGGCTATCTTGGAAACAAAAAGCCTTTACATTGTAGCCCAATTCGGCAAGGGTGGCGGCGGCAGAAGCTCCTGCCAAACCTGTTCCTACAACAATGATTTCATATTTGCGTTTATTGGCAGGATTGACAAGTTTTAGGTTGAACTTGTGTCTGTCCCATTTTTCGGCAAGCGGTCCTTCGGGAATTTTGGCGTCTAATTTCATATGAGCTATGCGTTTATGTTTTTATGGAAAAAATGTTGTCAAGATATTTTTAATTTGTTCTTTCAATTCGGGGATATTTTTTGAATGATGTTCCAAATAAGTAAGTCATCTACTCCAAAGTACTGATGAATAACAATGTTTCGTAGTCCAACAATATTTCGCCACTCAACATTACTTGTATTTGATTTTAATTCATTAGATACTCTACTTGCGGCTTCTCCAATAATTTCTATCTGACGCAATACGGCATCATACCTCATTTTTTCTCTTGTAAAAATTTCAAAATCAACTTGTGCGGTGTACTCTAAAATGCTTTCTACTGCTTCTAAAATATGAAGCAAACGAACTTTATCGCCCAAGTTATCTTGCATACAGTATTTGTCTTTCCTTTTCAATTAATGGTTGCAAGTGCTTGGAAATACCTCTGACCGAAACCAAATCTACTTTTTTTTGAAGTAGCTCTTCTATTTCGTTTTTCCAACTCAAAAACTCCCAACCAATAATCTGTGAGTAATCCAATTCAACCAAAATATCTATATCGCTTTCTTCATTAGCTTCCTCTCTTGCATAAGAACCAAATAAATAAGCCTTTATGATAGGTTTTCTTTGAAAAAAAGGTAGCAGCCGTTGCCGTATATTTTCTAATTCGCCAGTCATTTTATCCCGCTCCTCCTTCGCTCATTTTTCTTTCTTCACGAGGCTTTACAATAGCAGAGACTATGCCTGCTACAACCAAACAACTTCCCAATGCCACCAGCGAAAGACTTTCTTGTTTAGTGTGCATAAGCACAGGAATGCACGCATACGCCGCAGGCACAAATACTGCAAAAGCCACCCCTACGTGATGAATAAGGGCATTATATTTTTTGTGGTTCAGACCGAGTGTCTGAAAGGCACTCTTAAAGCCGTGTACCAAATGAAAAGCCAAACCTACCATAGAAACTACATACAAAATCACAATCCAAAGCTCACTGAAAGCTATTTGCGTAGCTTCATAAAGGTTATGTACGCTTTTGCCATCAAGGGTGGTTTCGCTCAAACCGCCAAATTTTGATTTAGCCCAAAAAGCCTGTAAATGCACTACCAAGAAAATCAAAATGATTGTTCCCAAGAGCATCATATTCCGAGAAGCCCAAGAACTGCTTTTACCCATATTTACATAGGCATACTGCACGGGTCTTGCGGCTCGGTTGCGAAGCGTAAGAATGATGCTTGTTACAATATGCAAGGCAATGAAAAAGAAATTACCAATGGAGATAGTTTGAATAAGCGGGTTATGCCCCATAAAATCGGCATAACGATTAAATGAAACGCCGTTATCATCTTTGAGCAGTTGTAAGTTGCCTAATAAATGAACCACCAAAAATAAAATCAGAAAAAGCCCTGTAAGAGCCATAATGAGCTTTCTGCCCAAAGAGCTTGTAAGCATATCTACAAGCCAATTTGTTTTTTGTGTGGTAGCGGTTGCCATAAGATTTAGGTTTTTGTTTTGGTTTAATTACTATTTGTGCATAAAAAATGTTTCTATAAATGCAAGTTCAAAGTTAGCGAATATCTGAAAAGAAACCAATACAGACAAGTTTTTTTTCAATTTTTGTAAAGTTTTTGTTAATTTGCCACAAAATTAACATTTTCCGCTTTTCTATGAAATTTTTTTATTGCTTTTGGTTTTTGTTTTTGCCAGCACTGGTTTTCTCTCAGAATAGCGGTCAGGCAGTTGTATCTGATACTGCGGCAGCGTATTTTTCTAAAACCATTACCGAAAAAGATTTGCAAAAACACCTTTTCAAATTAGCATCAGCGGAAATGGAAGGTAGAAAAACAGCAACCAAAGGGCAGAAAAAAGCCGCTTTATATCTTACTAATGAAATGAAGCGAATAGGTTTGAAACCTGCCAATCCGAAAAATAAAAAAAATCCGTATTTGCAACCCTTCAAAGTGGTGATTTCAGGTTGGTTTTATAGCTTGCACGGAGGCGTTACCGAAAATAATCGTGAAAAACTACCTATCGCTGAAACAGAAAACGTTGTAGGTTGGATTGAAGGAACAGATAAAAAAGATGAATATATCATCATTTCGGGGCATTACGACCACGAAGGCGTACAAGGGGGGAAAATTTATTTTGGAGCAGACGATAATGGTTCGGGAACTTCCACTATTTTAGAAATAGCAGAAGCCTTTATGCTTGCACAGAAAGCGGGTTTTTCACCTCGCCGAAGTATTGTATTTTTACTTGTTTCCGCTGAAGAAGTTGGGCTTTTAGGGTCAAGATATTATGCAGATTTTGAGCCTTTGTTCCCTTTGGAAAAAACTATTGTAGATTTGAATATAGATATGATTGGCAGAATTGATAAAACTTACGAGAAAAAAAAGAACGAAAACTATGTTTATCTCATTGGTTCTGATAAAGTTTCAACGGAACTAGATAGCTTACAAAAGGCTGTGAATGATAAATATACGAAAATCATCTTGGATTACACATACAACGACCCCTCTCACCCCGAAATGCTCTACTATCGCTCCGACCACTACAACTTTGCCAAAAAGAATATTCCTATCATTTTCTATTTCAGTGGCTTACACGCCGACTATCATCAACCTACCGATACGCCCGAAAAAATCCGTTATGCCAAAATGTCAAAAATTGGGCAGCTCATATTCCTTACGGCTTGGGAACTTGCCAACAAAGAGCAACGCCTACGTATAGATAAAACCGATAGAAATTAAAGTTCAAACAAGTTGTAACGTGTTTTTTTCCATAATTATACCTGTCTATAATCGCCCTGATGAGTTAGGCGAGCTTTTGCAGTCGCTTACAGAACAAGTTTTTGATAAAGAAAAAATTTCTTGGGAAATCATTGTAATAGACGATGGTTCAAAGCAAAAATCGGATAAAATAGTTGATAGTTTCAAGGAAAAACTGCCTATTCGTTATTTTGATAGGGCAGAAAACGTGGGGCAAGGTTTTACGAGAAATTTTGGCTATCAACAAGCCCGAGGCGAGTATTTTATCGTATTTGATTCAGATTGCATAGTGCCACCGAATTATTTGCAAAATGTTTATGATTTTTTGCAAAAAAACTATTTAGATGCTTACGGCGGACCCGATACCGCTCACGAAAGTTTTACAGACACGCAAAAAGCCATCAGTTATGCAATGACTTCGCTTTTTTCCACAGGAGGCATACGTGGCAATAAAAAATCGGCAGAAAGGTTTCGCCCTCGCAGTTTTAATATGGGGATTTCAAGAGAGGTTTTTGAAAAAACAGGAGGCTACATTATTACGCGTATGGGCGAAGATATTGAGTTTAGCATTCGTATTGAAAAAAATGGTTTCCGAGTGGGGCTTATTCCTGATGCTTTTGTGTATCATAAACGCCGAACTACTTTCAAACAATTTTTCAAACAATTACATTTTTTTGGCAGAGGGCGTATCAATATCAGCCGCTTTCACCCCGAAGAAATCAAGTTGGTGCATTTTTTTCCTGCGGCTTTTGTGTTGTTTTTATTTTCTATTCCTTTGCAAATGCTTGTTTTTCAGCCGTTGGCTTGGCTTTCGCTGATAGTGTTAGGTTTTTACAAATTGCTTATATTTTTTGATGCCTTGCAGAAAAATAAAAGTTTCAAAATAGCTTTAATGAGTGTTTGGGCGGTATTTATTCAACTTATCAGTTATGGAATAGGTTTTTTACAGGAATTTGGGCGAAAGTTGCGTGAAAAAAATAGATTTTTTTTGCAACAAAATTAAAAAAAGCATAGTTTTGCCTTGCGAAAAAACTAAAATTTTGCCTTATGAAATTCTTGATACAAAAATTTGCTCTTTTGGCTGTGCTGGCTTTGAGTGCTTGTAATTTAGACCAATACAACAATTCGGACTTGAAAAAAATAAGAGATGTACGCGAAGGCGATATTTATGTATATGGTGCAAAAGGCGATTCGGCTCGTCAGTTGCGTCAGCAATACCCCGATGACCCCAACGCCGCTAAACGCACCAAAGCTATTCGTGAAAAGTTTTTTAGTGTATCCAATGGCTCTAATCTGCAAGACGGCACGCCCGCCCCTGCTGATACAGCCAAAACACCTGCCCAACAAGATGGCAATAAACCCAAAGCTGAAAAAAAGTAAATCAATTCCTTCAAATAGCATAATAGCGGCAATATCATTTTAAGATAGAATGATGTTGTCGCTTGTTTTTTATTAGTGGTGTAAGGTTATCTAGATTGGAATTAAGATATTTATTTGGGGCTTAGTTATTGCAAAATTTTGAGTTCTACTCGTCTGTTGAGGCGGCGAGCTTGTTCGGTATCTTCGGAAGTAAGAGGGCGTTCTGCCCCATAACCGATGCATTGAATACGACTTTTAGAAATTCCTTTTTTTACAAGATAATCTCTGATAGCCAAGGTTCGCTCCAAAGAAAGTTTTTTCAAAGACTTCTTATTGCCATAAATTTCAGTATGTCCCTCTAATTGTATTCGCATTTTTGGATTTTTCTTCATTACTTTGGCAAGCTCATCTAATTCAGGATAGGATTCGGGCATAAGTACCGCTTCACCTTGGGCAAAAAATATGTTATTCAGGCGTAAGGTAGCATCTTTTTCCATAGGTTTGAGTAAAATATCTTTTTCCATTTCGGTATATTCGCTAATGGTAGTGGCATCAATGGTGATTTCTTGTGGGAAAAACCCTTGCAATTCGGCACTGATTTTATATTTTTTGCCAATTTTCAGACTTGTATTGAACTTACCATTGGGGTTTTCCAGTGATTTGGGGTTATCGTTGATTTCTTGTATAATGAGGTGAGCAGGAATAAGTTCTTGTGTTTTTTCATTGAGGGTTCTACCTTTTAGTACAAGCATTGGCTCTACCATTCGGGTTCTGTAAATATCGCCGCGTGAGCTATGATAGCCAAAATTGCCTTGTTTGGCGAAATAGATGTCCATTCCTTCGGTATTGATTTTGTTTCCCAGATTTTCGGGTTCGCTCCAGTTTAGCCAAGTATCGTCAAGGCGTTTAGTTAGGAAAATATCAAAACTACCATAGCCCGAAAATCCATTGGAAGAAAAATACAGCGTTTTGCCGTCATTGTCCAGATAAGGGGTAGCTTCATCTGCCACCGAGTTGATGATATTGCCTAAATGAATAGGTTTGCCAAAACTTTTGTTATCTTTGCGAAAAGCTACATATAAATCATTGCCTCCCAAAGTATTAGAGGCTTCTGTGGAAATAATAAGCACTTTGCCATCAGAGTTTAAAGTGTATTCGTTGAATTCACTTTTACTTTCAAAGCCTTCAATTTCTAAAATTTCGGGCTTTCCCCACTTACCTTCGGGTGTTTTGTATGTAATAGAAAGCCCTTTTTCAAGTCTGCCATCGGGTAAGTACTTGTTGTTCAGAAGCATATAGCTTTCGTCGAGAGCAATGGTAAAAGCGGCATTGTGTTGTCGGTTGTTGAGTGGCTCACCAATATTTATAGGATTATAGGCATTGCCTTTGTCATCAAGTTCGGCATACCAGATATCTTGCTTATAGACCATTTTGCCGTCTATGGTGTCTTTAATATTTTCAGGGTGATTGAGACGAGTGAAATAAATACCTTTACCACTTGGCAAGACTACGGGATTGGCTTCTAAATATTGCGAATTGATACCACTTAAAGGCTCTGAATTGAACTGCACTTCATTTTTTCCTAAATTGGGTTTGATTTCTATAGGTGCATCACTATCCGAAATGCCTATAGCGTCAATTTGATTTTCCCCAGTTACTTTTCCCGTTTGCAAGGTAATTTTCAAAGAAACTACCGAGTAAGGTGTTTGAGGAACAGCCAAACTGAACAATCTGCCTTTGCCTGCGGGAGCTACTTGTGGATTTTTGTAAATCAGATACTCTTTCCCCGTGTCATCATAAGCAAAAATTTGTGAAATAGCTCCTGCATTAAAACTTTCTGCTACTAAAACCTGTTTGATACTCATAGGGTTAGCAAAACCAACGTGAATGAACTCATCTTTTTTGCTGTTGTTGGCTTCTTGTGGCGACCAAGCACAGGGGCTATTCTGAAAGGCTGGCAAAACATTGGGTTTGCCGAGTGCTTGTTCAGCTTTGTACTGCTTTCCCGAAGTGGATTTTTTTTCCGAAGATACAGCAATTATTTTGCTCGCCCATTGAATATTTTGTGAATAAGCCACCAAACACCACCAAAAACCCACAAAAGAAAAAATAAATTTCATAAAATTGGAGATATTGTTTTTACCCTTGAAATGTAGGAAATTTGTCTGAAAGTTCTAACTTTGCCTCAAAAATAATTTTTTTCATTGAAAAAATTTGTATTTCGCACCAAATTCGGTTTATTTATGAATTTTACAGCACAACTATCTATCAGTGAATACCCACCTTATGCCGAAACATATCTGAAACACTTGAAAAGTGATGATATTCTTTTCGCCTTACAAGAGCGTTTAGAATTTTGTAAGCAATTTTACAGCCAGATTAGCGAAGAAAAAGCCAATTTTTCGTATGCACCTGATAAATGGACTATCAAAGAGGTACTATTGCACATAGTTGATTCCGAAAGGGTGCTTTCGTACAGGGCGATGGCTTTTGCTCGTGGAGAACTGCAAGCTCTACCTGGGTTTGACCAAGATGCTTATGTTCGTAATTCGCAAGCACAGAAGCGTTCTCTACAAAGTATTTTAGAGGAGTTTGAGGCAGTTAGAAAATCTACTATTTCACTTTTTGCCCATTTGCCTTCTGAAACACTTGCCATAGTGGGCAATGCCAATAACTTCCCTGTTTCGGTAAGGGCTCTGGCGGCAATGATAGCAGGACACGAAATTCACCATACACATCAAATTCAAACAAAATATTTGTAGTTCAAAAAAACAAAAGCAATGAAAGTTTTTAACAATTTACTTTGGGTATTGGAAAATGGTATTCTTACGCTTACCATTAACCGAGAAAGCAAGCTCAATGCACTCAATACTGAAACCTTGAATGAACTCAAAGAGGCTTTTCAGGCGATTTATGATGATGAGGACATCAAAGGGGTAATTCTGACGGGAGCAGGCGAGAAAGCTTTTGTGGCGGGTGCTGATATAAGCGAAATAGCTCAACTCACCGAAGTAAATAGCCGCAAATTTGCCGAAGCAGGTCAAGAAATCTTTTTGGCGATAGAAAATTGCCCCAAGCCTGTGATTGCGGCGGTAAATGGTTTTGCTTTGGGAGGAGGTTGTGAAATTGCTATGGCTTGCCATATTCGCTTGGCAAGCGAAAATGCCAAGTTTGGCTTACCCGAAGTAAAGTTAGGCATCTTGCCCGGTTATGGGGGTACGCAACGTATGCCACAAATTGTGGGGAAAGCCAAAGCTCTTGAAATGATGCTTACAGGCGAAATGATTTCGGCACAAGAAGCTCTGCATTGGCATTTGGTAAATTATGTTTTACCTGATAAAAATGCCCTTTTACAAAAAGCCAAAGAGTTACTCCAAAAAATGCTCAAAAATAGCCCTTCGGCAATAGAACTTATCATTACCGCAACCAATGCTGGTACTTACAACGAAGTGGGCTATCAGGCAGAAGCAAATGCTTTCCAAAAAGCTACTCGTACAGAAGATTTCAAAGAAGGAACTTCAGCATTTTTAGAAAAAAGGGAAGCCAAATTTACAGGAAAATAATTAAAAAATTAGTGGTATTAGAACCCCTAAACCCTTTAAATTTAATTTTTGCAACGCAATCAAAAACTTATTTTGAAGTGTATATTATAGGCTTAGGTGCTTATTTGCCTGAAAAAATTATTGATAATAGCTATTTCAGTGAGATTATGGGATTAGGTGAGGACTGGTTTCTCACACGCACAGGCATACATACGCGTAAAAAAGCATCTGAAAGTGAAAATACCAATATTTTGGCTATCAAGGCTATTAAGAATTTAGAACAAACTCCTCATATTAAACTTACAGACATAGATTTGATAGTAGGAGCTACTTACACGCCTTATGATACCATTCATACGTTAGCTCACGCCGCACAGCGTTACTTGCAAGTTGGTGATATTCCCGTACTTTCACTTTCTACGGCTTGCTCTTCTTTCTTGAACGCTTTGGAAGTGGTGCAAGGCTATTTTGCTATGCAAAAATCCTCAAAAGCTCTGCTCATTGCCGCCGACCACAATACGGCATACAGCGACGAAACCGATAAAAACAGCGGGCATTTGTGGGGTGATGGAGCGGTTGCGATGCTTGTAAGCAAGGAAAAGCCCTTGAGTCAGCCTTATATGGAAGTTCTGGATATTTTTACGGCAGGAGGAGGAAATTTGGGTAAAGCTGATGAAAGTGTTTTTCTCAAACCTGTCAATGAAGGTTTTTTGATGAATAATGGCAGAGATGTATTTTTACACGCCTGCGAATATATGAGTAAAGCAGTGCTTAAAGTTTTAGAGCGTAATCAGAAAAATATTGCTGATATTGCTTATTTTGCACCGCACCAAGCTAATAAACGTATTTCCCTAAATGTTGCTGAAAATTTACAATTGCCTTTGGAAAAATTACTTTCTAATGTAGAATATTTGGGAAATACGGGTTGTGCGGGCTGTGCTATCGCCTTGTGGGAAAATCAGCATAAATTTCAACAGAATGATTTGATTGCAATGAGTGTATTTGGCGGTGGATATTCGTATGGAGCGGCTTTGCTTCAATTTTGGAATAATTAAACTTTTGGAGCTATGATTTTATCAGGTAAAGAAATTTTACAAAGATTGGGTAAGGAGATTCTTATTGAACCTTTCAACCCTAAACAGCTCAATCCCAATAGCTATAATTTGCGTTTGCATAACGAACTGCTGGTGTATGATGAGCCTGTTTTAGATATGAAAAAGCCTAATCGTTTTCATTCTATCACTATTCCCGAAGAGGGTTTGGTGTTAGAAACAGGTAAATTGTATTTGGGCAGAACTATTGAATACACTCGTACCGAAAATTGTGTTCCGATGTTGGAGGGGCGAAGCTCGGTGGGGCGTTTGGGGCTTTTCATACACGTTACGGCGGGTTTTGGAGATGTTGGTTTTGCAGGCTATTGGACATTGGAAATTTTTTGCGTACAGCCCATACGCATATATGCAGGCGTAGAAATTTGTCAAATTTACTATCATACTTTGGAAGGTGAATTTGAAAAATACAATAGTGGTAAGTATCAGAACAATCAGAGCGTACAGCCGAGCTTGCTTTACAAAGATTTTGAGATATAATTTGATTTTTTGCAAAAAAATCTTGTAATTTCGTGCAGAATCTTTTTCCCTGAAACCGAAAAGTCTTTTTTATGAACATTCACGAATATCAAGCCAAAGAATTATTAAAACGCTATGGGGTGCGTATTCAAGAAGGTTTTGTAGCCGATACACCTTCCAAAGCCGTAGAAGTAGCCCGCCAACTCAATGCCCAAACAGGTACGAATTGGTTTGTAGTAAAAGCACAAATTCACGCAGGGGGTAGAGGTAAAGGGGGCGGTGTGAAACTGGCTAAAAACTATGACGAAGTACGCGAAATTTCTGAAAAAATCTTGGGAATGCAACTTGTAACCCCTCAGACAGGTCCCGAAGGGAAAAAAGTACATAAGGTACTTATTGCCCAAGATGTATATTATCCCGGCGAAAGCCAGCCCAAAGAGTATTATATGAGTATTCTTTTGGATAGAGCTACTGCTCGGAATGTGATTATTGCCAGTACCGAAGGGGGTATGGATATTGAGGAAGTAGCCGAAAAGCACCCTGAAAAAATTATCAAAGAATACATTGATACGCGTGTAGGTTTGCGTGATTTTCAGGCTCGCAAAATTGCTTTTGCTTTGGGATTAGAGGGCAATGCTCATAAAGAAATGGTTGCCTTCATTAAATCGCTTTACAAGGCTTATTTGGAAAGTGATGCCTCTTTGTTTGAAGTAAATCCAGTACTTAAAACTTCTGACAATAAAATTTTAGCCGTAGATTGCAAAGTAAATCTTGATGATAATTCCCTTTTCCGCCACCCTGACCTTGCCGAAATGCGTGATATTTTGGAAGAAGATCCTCTGGAAGTAGAAGCAGGCGAAAATGACCTAAATTACGTAAAACTGGACGGAAATGTAGGTTGTATGGTAAATGGGGCAGGGCTTGCTATGGCGACTATGGATATTATCAAACTTTCGGGTGGCGAACCTGCTAATTTCCTTGATGTAGGCGGTGGAGCTAATGCAAAAACCGTGGAGGCTGGTTTCCGTATCATTCTCAAAGACCCCAACGTAAAAGCTATTCTCATCAACATTTTCGGAGGAATTGTACGTTGTGATAGGGTTGCTAATGGGGTAGTGGAGGCTTACAAAAAAATTGGTAACATCAATGTGCCTATTATTGTACGCTTGCAAGGTACAAATGCCCAAGAAGGAGCGAAAATTATTGATGAGTCAGGTTTGAAAGTGTATTCGGCGATTACGCTTCAAGAAGCCGCCCAAAAAGTACAACAAGTTTTGGCGTAAAAATACAAAGCCCTCCATCAAAGAGGGCTTTTTTGTTTGCTAATCAACCCAATCGGCTATAAAAAGATTAGTATCTCTTGTGCCACCATTGTTGCGGTTAGAACTGAAAATGATTTTCTTACCATCAGGCGAAAACATTGGGAATGCGTCAAAAACGTTATCAAAAGAGATTTGCTCTAAATTTTTTCCATCTAAATCTATCATAAACAAATTAAACTGATAGCCACGCTTTGAAAAATGATTGGAACTGAAAATAATTTTTTTGCCCGAAGGGTGAAAAAAAGGAGCCCAGTTGGCTTTTCCTAAATTCGTAATTTGTCGCAGATTAGAGCCATCAGCATTGCAAACAAAAATTTCCATATTGGTAGGTTGTACAAGACCTTGTGCTAAAAGTTCTTTGTACTCACGGATTTCGTCTTCGGTTTTGGGGCGAGAGGCTCGGAATACAATCATAGAACCATCGGGAGAAAAAAATGCTCCGCCGTCGTAGCCTAAATCGCGGGTGATTTGTTTTAGTCCTGTGCCGTCTATGTTCATAACCCATAAATCTAAATCGCCTGAACGCATAGAAGTAAAAACAATTTTATCGCCTTTGGGTGAAACAGTGGCTTCGGCATCATACCCATGAGTATCGGTGAGCTGTTTGATGATATTGCCGTTCAAATCAGCAATAAAAATATCGTAGCTATCGTAAATAGCCCATACGTACTTACCCGAAGGACTTTTGGGTACGTGAGGGCAAGCGGCATCTGCTTTGTGGGTAGAAGCGTATAGAATATGTTTGCCATCGGGCATAAAGTAGGAGCAGGTCGTTCTACCCTTGGCAGTGCTAATCATTTTAGGTTTTTTCTTTTTCAAATCATCTTTTTTGAGGTCTGCTATAAAAATTTGGTCGCAAGAAACGCCCCAAGCCTGATAATCTGACTGAAAAACTATTTTTTTTCCATTGGGGCTGAAATAGGCTTCGGCATTATTGCCCCCGAAAGTTAGTTGCCGAACATTCTTGAAGTGTTTTTCTTGTGGATAATGAATTTGAGCAAAAGAAAATGAAAAACAGCAAAGTAAAAGTAAAGAACAGAAAAGATTTTTACACATAGCAAAGGATTTTGAAGTGGGTGCATTTTGAAATAGCACGCAAATAACGGAATTTTCAGTGAGTTTGTTATGATTTTTATTAGCTTTTCGTGTAATTTTTCCGTAAGAGCTCAATACCTATACCGCATTGCAAGCATTTTTTGAGTTGGCAATGAGTATGAAAAAGTTCCAACAAAGCTTGCGTATCGGCTGCCGATTGTGGTTCAGCTCCGATTTTTTGCCATTTTTCAATGATGTGATTGCTTTCGGCAGGCAGTTGTTCTAAAAAAGAAATGGCTTTATCTAAATATTCGGGCTTTTGGTAAGATTTGCTGTAAAAAACTAAAAGCGGAACAATCGCATTGATAAGCAAACTCTGAAAACTGCTTTTGCCTAATTTCGAAGCGGTTTTTTCGGTAGTTTTTCCAAAATGATAATGCTTTTGCCAATAATCAGAAACATTAACAGAAAAAATTTTCTGTAAAGTTTCAAACTTTTCTGCATACAAAAGCACAGAAAACAAATTGACATTTTGAAACAAAATTTGAGCCAATTGTGCCAGCCGAATGGTAGGAAAATTCGCAGGACGTAAGCGTAAAAAATTCCATTCGCTTACTTGTAAAGGCACTAAATTATATTTGTGCTGTAAGAATTGATATTCCCGCTGTAAATTTTGGGCATATTCGTTTTCTAAATTTTCGCTCAAAAAGCCTGCCTGTCCGAAAAGCAAAGCCTCTATTTGCAAAAGACTATTTTGATGTTTCAAAAAGATTTTAAGCGGCGTTTGCCGAGCAAGTTTAGCACAAGGTTCTGCATTGATTTTGAAGCCAAAACTTTCTGTCAGTAATCGGTACGTAGTTTCTTCCCAATCCTGACGGGTTTCTTGCCAAATTTGTTTTACTTTTTCGCTTTTGCGTTCAAGTCTTTGCACCAGCATTTTATCCCAAGTGCTTAAAACAAAGATATTTTCTACTTCGGCAAATAAGTTTTCGCAAGGGATAAAGTTTTTATTTGCTAAAAGTTGTCGGTAATTATGCAGAAGGGTAGGATTTACTCTGTTTTTGAGTTCCAAAGTGGGCAAAGGTACTTGTTGTAATTCTTTCAAATCATTTTCCCAAACTATGTGAAGGATAACGTTTTCATATTTGGCATTTTGGTTATGCCCGTGTTTGAGCCAGTCAGAGGTTTTGAGATGCATTTCTACATAGCCTTTTCGGTGCTTTCCATTGAAGGCTACGATAGCATTTTCAAAATCTGCTCCTTCGTTGGGGTTGTACTTGCCTGTGTCTAAAATTTTGAGGCTTTCTCCTGCAAGAGTCTGTAAATTTTCTTGCGAAAAATAAAGATGTTGCCAAATGAAATGGAGAAAGTCCTCACGCATAAATTATTGAAAATCAGCTTTTGTAACTATTTCAGGCTTTTCAGATGTTTTTCAAGACTTACTTCATCGGGGATAAGCACTTCGCGGGCTTTGCTACCTTCAAAAGCTCCTACGATGCCTGCTTTTTCCAGTTGGTCAATAATTCTGCCTGCTCGGTTGTAGCCTAATTTGAGTCTGCGTTGCAAAAGTGAGGTACTGCCTTGTTGGTGCATTACCACGATACGAGCCGCTTCTTCAAAAAGTTCATCTCTATCATCAAAATCAAAATCTTCTTGATTACCTTCACCTGCTTCGCCTACATATTCAGGTAAGAGGTAAGCGGAGGCATATCCTTGTTGTGAGCCAATAAATTCGCAAATGTTTTCCACTTCGGGAGTATCAATAAAGGCACATTGTACTCGCACTAAATCCGAACCCGTAGAATAGAGCATATCACCCATTCCAATCAGTTGCTCGGCACCGCCAGCGTCTAAAATGGTACGGGAATCTATTTTGGATGTAACTCTAAACGATAGTCTTGCAGGGAAATTAGCCTTAATAACTCCTGTGATTACATTTACAGAAGGGCGTTGGGTAGCTACTACCAAATGAATACCAATGGCTCGGGCAAGTTGTGCCAGTCGTGCAATGGGTTGCTCTACTTCTTTACCTGCTGTAATCATCAGGTCAGCAAGCTCATCAATAATCAGGACAATGTAGGGTAAAAATCTATGCCCTTTTTTAGGATTAAGTTTGCGTTCTTTGAATTTTTGGTTGTATTCTTTGATATTTCGGCAAGAAGCCTCTTTGAGCAAAGAATAGCGGTTGTCCATTTCAATACAAAGCGAATTGAGCGTGTTGATAACTTTGGACGTATCGGTAATGATAGCTTCTTCCTCATTGGGCAATTTGGCAAGAAAATGTCTTTCTACTCTGTTGAAAAGCGTGAGTTCTACTTTTTTGGGGTCTATGAGAACGAGTTTGAGTTCAGCAGGGTGCTTTTTGTAAAGCAGAGAAGTCAAAATAACATTCAGACCTACGGATTTACCTTGCCCTGTTGCTCCTGCAATAAGCAAGTGAGGCATTTTGGTCAAATCTACCATAAAAATTTCGTTGGTAACAGTCTTACCAAAGACAATAGGTAAATCCATTGTACTATTTTGGAACTTTTCGCTTGCCAGTAGGTTTCGCATACCTACTACTTCACGTTTTTGGTTAGGTACTTCAATACCGATAGTTCCTTTGCCCGGAATAGGGGCAATAATACGTATGCCCAAAGCAGAAAGTGAAAGAGCAATATCGTCCTCTAAATTTTTGATTTTAGAAATCCTTACGCCTGCATCAGGCACAATTTCGTAGAGGGTTACTGTAGGTCCGATAGTAGCTTTGATAGAGGTAATGCCAATGCCATAGTTGGCAAGGGTAGTTACAATTCGGTTTTTATTGGCTTCCAGTTCCTCTTTGCTTACTTCAAAACGAGAATGAATTTCATTTAATAGTTGTAATGTTGGAAATTGATAGCGACTTAAATCTTGGCGTGGGTCATAAGTTCCTAATTTCTCAATATTCCAATCGGCTTCTTGTTCATTGTTATTTTCAGGTTCAGGAATGGTATCTTCGTCATATTCTTCCTCATCAAAACTTTTTTCTTCAAAATCAGTTTCCTGCAAGTGTGAAATAGTATTTATGGGTGTATTGGGTTGAATTTCTAAAATAATTTCATCATCATTTCTACGTTTTTTGCTTTCCATTACTAACTGCTTTTCAGGATATTCATTTTTTTGTTCTCGCTCTAATTCTAAATGAGGAGCGTCCCAAACTTGCTTTCTTTCATTCTGGGCGATTTCAAGAACATCTTGGATATTTTCTTGGCGATTTTCTATGAGTGAGCCTTGCAGTTTGCTTTCTGTTTTGATATTGTTTTCTTGAATTGGAGTGTTCTTACTAACTTTTTTGTTTTCTTTGATAATTTCCCCTGTAGCTTTGTTGATAAGCACAATACCTAATTTTTCCAATTCATCATCAGTTTCTTCATTCTCGCTGAATTTGTTTTGTAAGTTTTCTTGTAAAGGCACATCATCAAATTCTTCTTGCTCTTCTTTGGGGATAGGCTTTCTGATTATTTTTTCTTCATTTTTTTCCTTTTTCTTGGAAGATTGAGGTAAATCAGCATTGTTATTGGCTTTCTTTAGGGTAGTCAGATTAAAAAAATACACTACAAAGACCAAAAAAACAACAATCAGTAAAAAAACAGTACCAATGCCTATTAGGTTAGAAAGCAGTTCGGCAATAGCAAACCCCGTAACTCCTGCAATACTATGTACAAAGGAATTTTGAGGCAAAAAAATAGCTAAATATCCTAATAGGGTAGAAAGCCACAGGGCAACAAAAAAGAGCAGAGCCAAAATTTTTTTGGTTGGAAGAATAGACATCTTGAAAATCCACTGGAAACCCCAATTGGCAAGTAAGGGTATCAGAAAAAATGCCCCCAAACCAAACCAACGATAAATAAAATAGTAAGAAAAAATTGCCCCATAAATCCCCAACCAGTTTTCAACCTCCTCACCTGCTTCGCGTATGCCTGTTTCGTTATAGGCTTCTACAAGACTTTGGTCGGCTTGGGCGGTAAAAAGATACGAGACAAAAGCAAATAGTAGATATAAAGCCCAAAACAACAAAAAAAAGCCCCAAGCTATCTGAAAACGTCTATCTTTCAGTGGCTTGAAAACAAGTTTTTTCTTTTTTGGGGGAGTAGTAGCAGTAATTTCTTGATGAATGTAAGTATTTTGAGCCATTGCAAGAGATTTACTTGCAAATATAAGTAATTTTTGATTGTATTGCATAAGGGCGAGGAAGTATTTTGCTATTTCCTATGCTGATAAGTGGATTTATGAGAGACCTTGGGAAGCTGTTTATGCTTAAAAGTAGGTTTTAAGAACTTGCGGAGTAAAAAGCCAAAAATAGTGGGTAAGGGTTTGGGCTTAATAGTCCAAAGTCTTTTTGTTATAGCTTTGCTTCTATAAGTATCTAAATGCCTAAAATTTAGTTACCAAGAAAATTCTCATTCTTTTGACTTATTTCACTATCTTTGTGAGCAAACTGCTAACACTATGATAAATTTTAATGTAGGTCCTTCTAAGGTTTATCCTGCTATAAAAGATTTTTTGCAAGAATCTTACGATAAAGGAATTTTAGGGTTGCCACATCGTAGCCAAGAGTTTATGGATATGGTGAAAAAAACTATTTTTTTGCTGAAACAAAAACTGCAAATTCCCCCTCAATATACAATTGTATTTGCCTCTTCGGCTACCGAATGTTGGGAAATGATAGCACAATCTTTGGTAACAAGTAAAAGCTATCATATCTTGAATGGAGCTTTTGGCGAAAAGTGGTATCAATACACACACTATTTACATCGTAAGTCGGAAAAATATCTTTTTGAAATCAATGAGAGTTTAGATACTGAACGCATACAAACTTTCTTTACTTTTGCCGAAAGGCGTAGTGGTAAAGCAGAGTTAGAGGATAAAGCTCTTATTTGTTTTACTCAAAATGAAACTTCTAATGGCACACAAGTTCCAATAGAAGTTATCAGGAAAGTACAGGAGAATTTCCCCAAACAGCTCATTGCCGTTGATGCAACCTCTTCTATGGCAGGCATTGAGTTTGCTTGGCGAAGTGCCGATATTTGGTATGCTTCGGTGCAGAAGTGCTTTGGTTTGCCCGCAGGGCTTGCTCTGATGATACTTTCTGAAAAGGCAATTGCTCGTATTCACGAAATAGGGGAGCATAAACACTACAACAGCTTGTTAAAAACCTGTGAGCAAATGCAAAAATTTCAGACTACACACACGCCTAATGTGTTGGGTATTTACCTGCTGATGCGTGTGATGGAAACTTCTGAGAACATCAAAGAAATTGATAAAAAAACGCAAGCAAGAGCAGTGAGTTGGTATCGTTTTTTTGAAAAAAATCCCTACTTCCGCCCTCTCATTCACAATGAAAAAGTGCGTTCAAGTACCGTGATTGCCTTGCAAGGCAAACCTGAACAGATTGGCACTATCAAAGAGAAAGCCAAACAGGCAGGTTTCCGTTTAGGAAATGGTTATGATAAATGGAAAGAAAATACTTTCCGAATTGCAAATTTTCCTGCTATTAGCGAAACAGAAATTCAACAATTACAGGATTTTTTCCTGAAAATAGAACTATGAAAATCTATGATGCTTGCTTTTTATAAACTATATCGTTTTTATCGCCTTGAGGCAAAAAAAACTTTCTTTTTCAGTTTGCCTATCATTTTCGCTCAATTAGGGGTCATTTTAATGGGGGTAATTGATGTGGTGATGATTAAAGATTTAGGGGTAGTAGCTACTGCCGCCGCAGGAGCAACCAATGACACTTTTTTCTTGATTTGTATGCTTAGTATTGGGAGTATGAATATCATTGCCCCTTTGATTTCGCAAGGCTACCAAAAGCAAGATGCGGCAGAAAGCCGAAGAGTGTTTTTGAGCGGATTGGTATTAGCGGGCATTTTGGGCAGTCTGACAATGATAGTTTTGAAAATTATAACGGATAATTTTGAATGGCTACGCCAAACCCCTGAGGTAACGCAAGAAGCTAAAAAATTCTTAGCAGTGCTGAATTATTCAGTTATGCCAGTTTTATTTTTTCTGGTCTGCAAGCAGTTTACTGATGGACTTTCGCTTACTAAAGTCGCAATGACTATCACGTGGATAGGACTTTTAGCGAATGTATTTTTTAATTGGTTGCTGATACACGGAAATTGGGGTTTCCCTGCTATGGGCTTGGAAGGAGCGGCACTGGCTACCGTTGGAGCTCGCTTGCTGATGCTTTTGCTTATAGTGCTATTTCTTTTTGCTCACCCCAAAACACGAAAAATTTTGCTCACTCCCATTCCTGATTTAACTTGGCGAGAAGTCGGAAAGGTATTTCGTTTGGGTTTGCCTGTGGGAATTACGTATTTTTTGGAAGTAGCGGCTTTTTCAGTAGCAGGACTGCTCATTGGCAATTTAGACCACTATTCACAAGCCGCTCATAGGGTTGTGATTTCCTTGATTTCCACTACTTATATGATTACATCAGGCATAGGAATTGGCAGTGCTATTCGTATGGGGCAGGCTTTTGCTGAAAGAAATTTTTACAAGATGCAAAAAGTAGGTATTTCTGCGATTGCTTTGGCAATTTTAGTAATGGGGACTTTTTGCATAATATTTCTACTTTTTCCTGAAACCATCGTGATTCATTTTATTGAAAATGACCCCAAGGCAGTCTCTATTGCGATTAGTTTGCTAATTATCGGTGGGATTTTTCAGATTTCTGATGGCACGCAGGCGGTGGGTTTGGGCATTTTGCGTGGAATGGAAGATGTCAATATCCCCACAATGATTGCAGTCATAGCCTATTGGCTAATTGCTTTACCGATTGCCATTCTTTCTCATCAGGTAGGTTGGGGAGCAGTAGGTATTTGGGTAGGCTTACTTGCAGGATTAAGCACATCGGCTTTTTTACTAACTCGGCGTTTTTGGCAACTTATTCAAAAACAAAAAAAGCAGTTTCCTTCAAAAACTGCTTTGTGAAATATTTTTACCAAATTTCGCTTCAATCTACAATGATACCCAAGCTCAAAAGTTTTGTAGAAACTCTGAGTTTGGCTCTGTCGCATTGCTGTTTATTTACTTGGTACATTAGCTTGCCTTCTTTCACCACAAAATTGAAGCAAGCATCTCGGATATGTTTTTCGTCTTCGGTGATAATCATTACATTTCTGCCAATAAGTTTTTGAGCAATATCTTTTACATCAAAAGGACTTGTAAAGGGTATAAAAAGCACATCACAATCTTTAATATCATTAGGGGTATTGTATCTTTCTACAATAAATTTCAAATTGTAAGTGCTTTTGGTTGCTGCCATACGCCGCAAACCTTCGTAGAGAGGACTATTGCCTAAAACACCAATTTTAAGTTCTGTTTTTACAGCAGGCCACTGGGTAAATTTGCAAAAATTGTAGATATAAACAGGGTGGTGGGCATAATTTCGTACATTAGATTGTCCCGAAGCCATTTGAAAAAAACTCATAAAAAAACAAAAAAGCCCCAAAGATAAAATGCGTGTCATTGCGGTATCAATTTTCGGTATTTATGGCAAAACTATAAAATTTTGACAAAAGTTAGATAAAAAAAACGAATTTGCCAAAAAAAGTAAATTTTTTTAGAAAATTCTATGTAAGTTTTGAGTAAGTCAAAGTAATTAGGATAAAATTTTAGAGGTTTTGTAATTTTTTCTATGTTCTTACGTGAGTTAAGCGGCAATATCTTGAAAAAGTTCAAAATTTGTAAGTAGATTTTTTTCTTGAAAATCTCTAATAGTGGGCTTTTTATCTAGGAATTTGTAGGCAATAATTCCAGACCACAAATTGAC
>NZ_NKXO01000003.1 GCF_002843425.1 Raineya orbicola | reverse complement strand
TAGAGGTAATTGACTCATATGATTAAATATTTAAAAAGTACAACTCAAAGTTAATCATTTTTTCAATTACCCTAAGTTTTTTTATTTAAATCCCTTGAAAACAATAAGTTAGACTTATAATTCACGTAAAAAATAGCAAAATCAAAAAAGTAATGCCTAAAATACGTTTAATCCATTTTCGCATAGCTTCCAGCAAAGAAAGTATTTTACTCAAAATCTAACATCTAACATCTAACATCTATCTTTCATATCCATCCTGAAATGAACTCTGCAATAGAATTGAGGCAGTCATCATCACGCCAGTAGCCGAAGTGGCAAAGGGGATTCCAAGATTGAAGCCAATTGCCGACATTTACTTCAATATCAGCATTGACACTCTTGTTGTAGCTTTCGCTCAAATCTTTGAGCGGATAGCCTAAAACATCATCAACGTCATAAAAATTGAACCAACGAGCTTTGCTTTTCCATTCTTCGGGCAATTGTGGAATGGGAAATTCAATCGCTTGCAAAGGGTGGTAGCCCAGTGTAAAAAATGGAATACAAGAACCAAATGTAAAAAGCCCTACAAGCGTTTGCATACTTTCAAAGGGATTATCAGCGAGGAAGTCGCTTGTATTTTCTCGGATAGCCTTTTGGCGGTCCCAGATGTAATCGGAAATGATTTGCGTACCAAATGAATGAGCAATAATAATGAGGGGTTTATCTTGCTTGCCTAAATCAATGTAGAGTTTTTCAAGGGTTTCGTGAATATTGCGGTGAATTTTTTGATAAATGCCATTGCTTTTGTTGGGAGTGCCTGCATAGGCAACGGAATCACCTACATAACTTATCAAGAACTTGCGTAATTTGCCAAAATTGAGCGGTTCACCTTTGGAAACATTTCGCCAAAGTTCTTCTTCATCGGGTTGAATTTCTGTTGCCCACGTGGTAGGCATCATCTTGACTACATCGGGGTTTTTGTCGTACAGACGGATTTTTTCCTGTAAATCTTTGATAAATTGGTTCGCATACGCAGGCGTTTGATTGCCTATGCCGTGAATAATAAGAACACCCAACTGAAAACTCATAGTAAAACTTTTTTGAGCAAGATAGTCAAAATATTCCTTTGATTTGAACATTTTTGCGAAAAAACTTTCAAATACCTTTCCATATGACCGAACCTGCTATTTTTCATTATACCGAGCCTTTTGTTTTGGAAAATGGTTCCATTTTACCCGAAATAGAGCTGGCTTATTGTACTTATGGCAAGCTCAATGCCGAAAAAAGTAATGTAATTTGGGTTATTCACGCTCTTACGGCAAATGCTGATGTAGCAGATTGGTGGGCGGGGCTTTTTGGCACTGGCAAAATGCTTGACCCCGAAAAATATTTCATCATTTGTGCGAATAATTTAGGCTCTTGTTATGGTTCTACGGGGGCTTTATCGCTCAATCCAAAGACAGGAGAACCTTATTTTCATTCATTTCCTTTGCTTACTACGCGTGATATGGCAAAGGCTTTGGACTTACTGCGTAAGCATTTAGATTTACCTCGTGTTTATTACTTGATAGGCGGCTCATTGGGAGGACAAATCGCTTTGGAGTGGGCAATTGAGCAAAACGAAATTTTTGAGAACTTATTGATTTTAGCTACCAATGCTTTTCATTCGCCTTGGGGGATTGCTTTCAACGAAGCTCAAAGAATGGCTATTCAGGCAGATGCGTCTTGGCAATACGCACACCCGCAGGCAGGTATGATGGGCTTAAAAGCCGCTCGGGCTATTGCTTTGCTTTCGTACCGAAACATTGAAATTTACAACCAAAGACAACAAGAAACTGATATTGAAAAAACAGATAACTACAAGGCAAGTTCTTATCAGCAATATCAGGGCGAAAAACTTATTCGCAGATTTAATGCTTTTAGCTATTGGACACTTTCCAAAGCTATGGATAGCCACCACGTAGGCAGGGGGCGAGGCAGTGCTGAAAAGGCATTGCAGGAAATTAGGGCAAGAGTAAAAGTAGTTGGCGTTACTTCGGACTTGCTTTTTCCTTTGCAAGAGCAAAAGTTTTTAGCTGAGCATATTCCGAATGCTACTTTGTATGAGTTAAATTCTCTATACGGGCACGATGGCTTTTTGTTGGAATTTGAGCAAATACAACGTGTTTTTGAAATATAAATTTTTGAAAGTTAGCTTTGATAGAATTTTTGTAAAAATTTTTTGCAAAAAAATTTGGATAAAAGATTTGAACCTATTACTTTTGCAATCCGAAAAGACAATGGGGCAATACCAGAGTGGCCAAATGGGGCAGACTGTAAATCTGCTGGCGTATGCCTTCGGTGGTTCGAATCCATCTTGCCCCACTCGGCACAGCCAAGTGCCAAACTACCACAAAGTAGTTTCAAGCGGGCGTAGCTCAGTTGGTAGAGCGGTAGCCTTCCAAGCTACAGGTCGCGGGTTCGAGCCTCGTCGCCCGCTCTAAAATTTTAGAGTCATTCTGCAATCAATGCGTCTATCAGCCGACGTAGCTCAGAGGTAGAGCACTTCCTTGGTAAGGAAGGGGTCGTGGGTTCAATTCCCATCGTTGGCTCTAAGGTTGCAAGAGAAACTCTAAAATTTTGTTGTTTTCGTAAATTTAACCAAAGAACTTTACAAATTATGGCAAAAGAAACATTTGACCGTTCCAAACCCCACGTAAACATTGGTACTATCGGTCACGTTGACCACGGAAAAACAACCCTTACCGCCGCTATTACATACGTATTAGCTCAAAAAGGTTTGGCTGAAAAAAGAGATTTCTCTTCTATCGATAACGCTCCTGAAGAGAAAGAGAGAGGTATTACTATCAATACTGCTCACGTAGAGTATCAGACTGCCACTCGCCACTATGCACACGTAGATTGCCCTGGTCACGCTGACTACGTGAAAAATATGGTTACAGGTGCCGCTCAAATGGATGGTGCTATTCTTGTAGTTGCCGCTACGGATGGTCCTATGCCTCAAACTCGTGAGCATATCCTTTTGGCTCGTCAGGTAGGTGTGCCTCAGCTTGTAGTATTTATGAACAAAGTGGATTTGGTTGATGACCCCGAAATTCTTGACCTTGTTGAAATGGAAATTCGTGAGCTTCTTAGCTTCTATAAATTCGACGGCGACAATATCCCTGTAATCCGTGGTTCTGCTTTGGGTGCTTTGAATGGCGAACCTAAATGGGTTGAGACCGTTGAAAAACTTATGGACGCTGTAGATAACTGGATACCTATCCCTCCTCGTTTGGTAGATAAAGATTTCTTAATGCCTGTTGAGGACGTATTCTCTATTACTGGTCGTGGTACTGTGGCTACTGGACGTATCGAAAGAGGCGTAATTAACACAGGAGATGCAGTTGAAATTTTGGGTATGGGTGCAGAAGGTTTGAAATCTACTGTAACAGGGGTAGAAATGTTCCGTAAAATTTTGGATAGAGGTGAAGCAGGCGATAACGTAGGTCTATTGCTACGTGGTATTGAAAAAACGCAAATCCGCCGTGGTATGGTAATTTGCAAACCTGGTACCGTAACGCCTCACGCTCATTTCAAAGCCGAAGTGTACGTACTTTCCAAAGAAGAAGGAGGTCGCCATACGCCATTCTTCAACAAATATCGCCCTCAGTTCTATTTGAGAACTACTGACGTAACAGGTGAAATTAAACTCCCTGATGGCGTGGAAATGGTAATGCCCGGCGATAACCTTACTATTGAAGTAAAACTTATCAACAAAGTAGCAATGGAAAAAGGTTTGCGTTTCGCTATCCGTGAGGGTGGTAGAACCGTAGGTGCAGGACAAATCACCGAAATCCTTGACTAATAGTAGTGTTTTTAAGTGAAACAAACATAGCAAAGCCTCACTGAAAAGTGAGGCTTTTGTTTTAGAAATCTTGCTCATCTGTAAGCGATTTTATTAACTTTGTGCCTTTCAAACAGCAATCTGATGAAAGAGAAAGAAACCCCTTTGATGAAGCAATACAATTTATTCAAAAAGAAGTATCCTGGGGCTTTGCTTTTATTTAGGGTAGGGGATTTTTATGAAACTTTTGGCGAAGATGCTATCAAAACCAGCCGTATTTTGGGCATTGTGCTTACCAAACGCAACAATGGCAGTGCAGGCGAAATAGAGCTTGCAGGTTTTCCGCATCACGCTTTGGATAACTATTTGCCGAAATTGGTACGAGCAGGTGAGAGAGTAGCCATTTGCGACCAACTGGAAGACCCTAAATTCGCCAAGGGACTTGTGAAAAGAGGTGTTACAGAGCTTGTAACACCCGGCGTAGCTTTTAATGATAACGTTTTAGAGGTAAAGCAAAACAATTATCTCTGTGCCATTTTCCCACAAAAAAACCTTTTTGGCATAGCCTTTCTGGATATTTCCACAGGTGAATTTATGACCTCGCAAGGAGAAAAAGAATACGTAGATAAGCTCTTGCAGAGTTTTCGTCCTGCCGAAGTGCTTTTCCCAAAGCCACAAAAAATGCTTTTCAAAGAGTTTTTTGGTGAAGAGTGGAATCACTTTTTTCTTGATGATTGGGTTTTTCAGCAAGATTTTGCCGAAAACAAAATCAAAGAACATTTCAAAACGCAAACTATCAAGGGGTTTGGGGTTGAAAATATGCCTTTGGGCATAGTTGCCGCAGGAGCTATTTTGCATTACCTCGCCGAAACCGAACATCATCAAGTAAGCCATATTTCGCAACTGGCTCGGTTGGATAGCGACCGATACGTGTGGCTTGATAAATTTACCATTCGTAATTTGGAATTGCTATTCCCACAGCAGGAAAAAGGCGTTTCTTTGGTTGAAATCTTAGACCATACCCAAACCCCAATGGGGGCAAGATTGCTTCGCCGTTGGATTGCAATGCCTCTCAAAGAAATCCCTAAAATTCAAGAAAGACTTACTATTGTAGGGTGTTTTCATCAAAACCCTGAAATTTTAGAGCAAATTCGTCAAGTATTGAGCCAAATTGGTGATTTGGAGCGATTAACTTCGAAAATAGCTTCTCGCCGTATTACGCCCAAAGAACTCGTTTTTTTTAAGAAATCACTTCTGCAAATTGAGCCTATACGCAAGCTAATGGAAAGCATTTTACCTTACACAAATGATGATACCCAAAGTGTTTTGCAGAAATTTATTCAAAATTTGCGTCCTGTGGTTCATATTGCAGAAAAAATAGACCATACCTTGCTTGATGAAGCCCCTTCGCAAAGCAATCAGGGAAAAATGATAAAGAAAGGCATCAGCACCGAATTGGACGAACTGCATTATTTGCTCCATTCGGGCAAAGAACATTTAGAGGCTATTGCTCAAAGAGAAATTGAACGGACGGGCATTGCAAGTCTGAAAGTTCAGTTTAATAAAGTTTTTGGCTTTTATTTAGAAGTTTCTAATGCCAACAAGCACAAAGTTCCTACGGACTGGATTCGCAAACAAACGCTCACCAATGCAGAAAGGTACATTACCGAAGAGATTAAAATCTACGAAGAGAAAATCCTCACTGCCGAAGAGAAAATCAACATCATTGAACAAAACTTATTTTTCGAACTTGTTGAATTTTGTGCCGCTCAAATTTCTGACGCCCAACACAATGCAAGAATTTTAGCAGGCATAGATGTACTTTGCAATTTTGCTTTTTGTGCCTTAAAATATTCCTACAATCGTCCTGAAATCAATGATAGCGACGTGTTGGATATTCGGCAGGGCAGACACCCCGTCATTGAGCGTCAGTTGCCTTTGGGCGAACAATACATTCCCAATGATGTGTATTTAGACACTGAAAATCAGCAGATTATTATTATCACAGGTCCGAATATGGCGGGCAAATCTGCTCTTTTAAGGCAAACAGCTCTGATTGTGCTAATGGCTCAAATAGGTTGTTTCGTACCTGCCGAAAAAGCCTCTATTGGAGTAGTAGATAAAATTTTTACGCGTGTAGGGGCTTCGGATAATCTTTCCAAAGGAGAATCTACTTTTATGGTAGAAATGACCGAAACCGCCAGCATTATGAATAACTTGAGCCATAAAAGTCTAATCCTGATGGACGAAATCGGCAGAGGTACAAGCACTTATGATGGTATTTCTATTGCTTGGAGCATTATTGAGTTTTTGCATAACCACCCTACGGCTCGCCCTAAAACGCTTTTTGCTACGCATTATCACGAACTCAACCAACTTGCCGAAGATTTGCCAAGGGTAAAAAATTTTCACGTTTCAGTGTTAGAAGAGGGGAATAAAATCATCTTTTTGCGTAAATTACAGCCCGGAGGTAGTGAGCATAGCTTTGGCATCCACGTAGCACAAATGGCAGGTATGCCCGCTCCAATTGTACAAAGGGCAAGCGAGGTTTTGAAGCATTTGGAAAAAGAGAAAATTCATCAGGAATTGCACGAAAAAATTAGAGAAATGCCCAAGCAAACACAAACCATTACACAACTTTCACTTTTTGAACCTTACAATCCTGAACTGGAAAAGGTAAAAAAGTTTTTCAAAGAAATAGATTTGAATATTCTTACGCCCATTGAGGCACTTATTAAACTAAATGAGCTAAAAAAGATAATGTTAGATTGAGGAGACAGGAGACAAGAGACAGGAGATTAGAACAAACTCTTATACGTTTTACCCCTAAACCCTTAAACCTTTATGAACGAACTCGTAGCCTTCGGACTTTTAGCTTTTACGTCCTTTTTTACGCTTATCAATCCTTTGGGTACAATGCCCGTGTATATGACTATGACTGCCTCGCTGAGCGAAAAGGCTCGTGCCAAAACAGCTCGGAAAGCCTCTATCGTTGCTTTTCTGACAATCATTCTTTTTGCTTTTTCGGGGGAGTTGCTTTTCAATTTTTTTGGAATTTCGGTGAATAGCTTTCGCGTAGTAGGGGGGATTATTTTTTTCCAAATGGGAATGGATATGTTGCAGGCAAGGCTGGCAAGAGTAAAAGTAAGCGAAACAGAGGTGAAAAGTTACGTGAATGATATTTCCATTACGCCGCTGGCTATTCCTATGATTTGCGGACCAGGGGCAATTAGCAATGCCATTGTACTAATGGAAAAAGCCAAAAATTGGGAAATGAAAATAGTCCTTATTTCGGCGGTTTTAGTGGTAATGGTTCTGACTTTCATCATTTTATACGCTTCGTCCCGAATTATCAAATTCTTGGGCGAAACAGGCAACAATGTAATGATGAGAATTATGGGCTTAATTGTTATGGTAATTGCCGTAGAGTTCTTTTTCAGTGGCTTGAAGCCTATTTTGCAAGAAATTTTTAAGGTGCAGTAGAATGCAAATTTTGACTGCAAAAACCTATTTCTTGCCTCTTGTTTTCTGTTTCTTGCTTCCTGTTTCTTGTTTCCAAAAAGTTACTCTTCGGGCAAAGGAGGCAACTCAGCATCTTTTACTTTACACGAAAAGCGTGCGGCATTGATTTTTTTTACTACTTCCAAAGAAGTGGCTTGTTCGGCAGAAAGTTTTTCCAAAACTTTTTCTTCTTTGGCAATTATTTCGCCCTGAGTATCAAAATAAGAAACTACAATCACTACTTTTTGAAGTTCTAAATCTTTGTTGCCGTTAAAAATTTCAACATTGATTTTGTATTCGCCCAGTTGGTTGCTCACAAATTGCCCATCAACGATAACGTTTTTGAGGGCTTTTTCTTTGCGTTCTTTTTCTAATTTCTTGCGTTCTTCTTGTTTTTTCTTTAAGCTATCTTTTTTGCGTTCTTCTTCACTATCTTCTTCTTGCTTTTCTTTTTCTTCTTGTTGTTTCATTTCGGCGAGTTTGGTGTAGTCGGTGGTATCTTTGGGTTTTTGAATAACTACGGGATTTTCGCCTTGAAATGTGATAGTTTGCGGTTTTTTCTGCTGATTTTTAGCAATAATTCGCAAGCCCCACCAAGCCCCACCAAAGAAAAGAACCACAATACCAATACCTATGAGCGAAGAAACCCAAGCATTTTTTTTCGTTGGCTCTTGATGAGTTATTTCAAAAATAGCGTGTTGCAAGTCGTTTTGCATTTCCTCGCAGGTCTGATAACGTTGATAGGCTTCACTGGCACAAGCCTTTTGGATAACCTTTTGCAATTCTGCCGAAGGGTTTGGAAACAAATACGCTAAAAGTTTGCCAAGCATAAAAATATCGGTGCGGGTATCCGTGTAACCACCTTGCAATTGCTCGGGAGCAGAGAAAGGAGAAGGAGTGGGAGAAAGTTGTATAAAACCAAAATCGTTTAGAAATACTTTGTTTTCGGGTGTAACAAGAATATTGGAAGGGCTAATATGCAAATGACAAACCCCTTTTCGGTGGCTGTAAGCAACTGCGGAAAGAATCTGCAAGAAAATATCTTTTCGTTTCTCAGCAGAAGGGTTACTTTGTAAAAATTTATCCAAAGTAACGCCATTCACATAATCATATACAAAAAAAATACCTTGTGAATTTTCTAGATAGTCGTAAAGTACAGGAATATGTCCGTGTTCAAGTTCGGCGTTTTGTACGGCTATGCTACGAAGTTGAATTTTTTGTTGTTCGGTTTGTAAGAATTCGTTTTTAAGCTGTTTGATACGCACATTGCGAGGCAGACTTTGATGCCTTGCAAGCCAATTCCGAGCTGTATTGCTTTCGGCTATCAAAGATTGTATCTGATACTGATAAAAATTCTGACCGATTTTCATTAGAAAAATTTTCTGCAAAAGTACAGAAAAAATATTTTGCTCAAAAAAAGAATTTGTATGTTTGTATATTTCTATAAGAATGTGTAATCTTGTCATTGGGCTTCTAAAAATAGTACCATTATGGAACATCTAAAATCGCTGAACAAACTTTTGGTTGCCAATCGTGGTGAAATAGCTATTCGTATTTTTCGTGCCGCTTCGGAGCTAAAAATTCGCACCGTGGCAATTTATACTTATGAAGACCGCTATTCTTTGCACCGTTTCAAAGCCGATGAAGCCTATCAGATTGGCAAAGATGATGAACCTTTGCGTCCTTACCTTGATGTAGAAGAAATTATTGCACTTGCTAAAAAGGTAAAAGCCGATGCCATTCACCCTGGATACGGGTTTCTTTCTGAAAATGTCAATTTAGCTCGTCGTTGTCGCGAAGAAGGCATTATTTTCGTAGGACCCGAACCCGAAGTAATGGAGGCTTTGGGTGATAAAATTGCGTCTAAAAAAATTGCAATTGAAGCAGATGTTCCTATTATTGAAGATAACAAAGAACCACTGAAAACCTTCAAAATCGCCCTGAAAGAGGCAAAACGTATTGGCTTTCCTGTCATACTGAAAGCCTCAGCAGGAGGAGGCGGACGCGGTATGCGGGTAGTTCGCAACGAAAGCGAATTAGAAAAAGCCTATAACGAAGCCAAAGGCGAAGCAGGACGCTCCTTCGGTGATGATACTATTTTCATAGAAAAATTTATTGAAAATCCCAAGCACGTAGAAGTGCAAATTATGGGAGATAATTACGGAAATATTGTTCATCTTTTTGAGCGGGATTGTTCGGTGCAAAGACGCTTTCAGAAAGTTGTAGAAGTTGCTCCTTCGTTTTTGGAACAAAAAACTAAAAACAAATTGTATGATTATGCCTTGCGAATTTGTAGGAAAGTAAATTACAACAACGTAGGTACGGTAGAGTTTTTGGTAGATAAAGATGAAAATGTGTATTTTATTGAGGTAAATCCTCGCATACAAGTAGAGCATACCATTACCGAAGAAATTACACGTATTGATATAGTTCGCTCACAAATTCTGATAGCCAAAGGTCATCGCCTTTCAGACCCTCAAATTTTTATACACAAGCAAGAAGATGTAATAGCTCGTGGGGTTGCCATTCAGTGCCGAATTACTACCGAAGACCCGCTGAATAATTTCAAACCCGATTTTGGTACTATTGTAGAATACCGCAATGCCGCAGGTTTTGGCATTCGTTTAGATGAAGGCAGTGTATATCCGGGCGTACAGATTTCACCTTTCTTTGATTCTATGCTTGTAAAAGTTTCGGCGGCAGGTAGAACCCTCAAAGGCACTGCCCAACGCCTCCAAAGGGCTTTGCGAGAGTTTAGAATTAGAGGAGTAAAAACGAATATAGGTTTTTTGGAAAACGTAATTTCTCACCCTATTTTTCAGAGTGGAAAGGCTACGGTTAGTTTCATTCAAGACCACCCCGAACTATTCAATATTCCTAAACGCTATGATAGGGGGACACGAGCCTTGCGTTTTTTGGCAAATGTAATTGTCAATGGAAACCCTGATGTTAAAAAGAAAGATGATAGCATAAAATTTGAAAAGCCTCCCATTGTATATTACGATAATTTACAAGAACCTCCCGCAGGCACAAAGCAACGCTTGCAAAAAATGGGTAGAGCGAAATTTTGTGAGTGGCTCAAAAATGAAAAGAAAATTTATTATACCGATACCACGCTTCGCGATGGGCATCAGTCTTTGCTCGCTACGCGTATGCGTACCATTGATATGATACCTTATGCAGAAATGATAGCTTATCATTTTCCGCAAACCTTTTCTTTGGAAATGTGGGGCGGGGCAACTTTTGATGTGGCTTTACGCTTCCTGAAAGAATGTCCTTGGCGAAGGTTACAACTCATTCGTAAAGCCTCCCCTAATATCCTGATGCAAATGCTTTTACGTGGGGCTAATGGAGTAGGTTACAAGGCTTATCCTGATAACTTGATTGAAAAGTTTATTGAAAAATCTGCTGAAAACGGCATCGATATTTTCCGAATTTTTGATTCGCTGAATTGGATTGAAAACCTCAAAACAAGCATTTCTGCTGTGAACAAATACACCGAAAGCATCGCCGAAGCCGCTATTTGCTACACTGGTGATTTGCTCTCCAAAAACGAAAAGAAATACACTTTGCAGTATTATTTAGACTTGGCAAGAACTTTGGAAGATGCAGGAGCTCATATTTTAGCTATCAAAGATATGGCAGGACTTCTGAAACCTCACGCCGCCGAAGTATTGATTTCTAAACTGAAAGAAACGTTGAGTATTCCCATACATTTGCACACACACGATACGGCTTCCATTCAAGCCTCCACGTATCTGAAAGCTATTGAAGCAGGGGTTGATGTGATTGATGTTGCTATTGCCGCTATGTCGGGAACAACCGCACAACCTAATTTCAATTCAATGGTGGCAATGATGCAAGGGCACCCACGCGAAAATCCTTACGATTTGCACAAGCTCAATCAGGTTTCTAAATACATTGAGGCGGTGCGTAAGTATTACTATCCTTTTGAGGCGGGTTTGCAGACGGGCTCAGCGGAAGTGTACGAACACGAAATGCCCGGTGGGCAATACACCAACCTCAAAGCTCAAGCCGATTCCGTAGGAGTAGGCGATAAATTTGATTTGGTTGTGAAAAATTATCAAGAAGCCAATAAACTTTTTGGCAATATCATTAAAGTTACGCCCAGTTCCAAAGTGGTAGGTGATTTTGCCTTGTTTATGACTGCTAACAACCTCACTGCCGATGATATTTTAGAAAAAGGTGAAACGCTTTCTTTTCCTGAATCAGTAAAGGAATTTTTCAGAGGCGAGTTGGGGCAACCTTACGGCGGTTTTCCTAAAAAACTGCAAAAGATTGTTTTGAAAGGTGAAAAGCCCTTTACAGACCGCCCTAATGCTCATTTACAACCTATTGATTTTGAAAAGGGATTTGAGGAGTTTAAGCAAAAATTTGATGATAATTTCTTGGATTTTCTTTCTTACGAACTGTATCCAAAAGTTTTTGAAGAATACTTCAATCATATTCAGGAGTATGGTTTTGCATATTATTTGCCCACACCTGCCTTTTTCTATGGCTTAAAACCGGGTGAGGAGATTTTAATCAAAATTGATGAAGGGAAGACTTTGCTTGTTAAACTTGTCAGTTGCTCGCAACCTGATGAGAATGGCATTGTGGCGGTTTATTTTGAACACAACGGACAGACCCGCAGGGTGCGTGTGATAGACAATAAAATGAGAAGTTTGCTCAAAACTAATCCCAAAGCCACAGGAGAAAACCAGATAGGTTCGCCTTTGCAAGGTAAAATTTCGCAAATCAAGGTGAAAGAAGGTGAAAAAGTAAAAACAAATACTCCGCTTTTTGTACTGGAAGCTATGAAAATGGAAAGTATCGTTACGGCTCCTCGTGAGGCAGTGGTTAAGAAAATTCATTTGAACGCAGGAGCAATTGTAGAACAAGGCGATTTGGTGGTGGAGTTGGAGTAAGAAAATTATGCAATTTTGTTACAATCTAAAACCTAAAATGTATGAGAACAGCTGTTTCCATTCTGTCATTATCTCTGCTTGTTGGATATATTGGTTATGATAACAGGCAAATGCTTGCTGACGAAGCAAAATTTCTTTTCAGTAACCCCGCTGAAAAAGTCTTGAATGCTAATTTGGAGGAAAAAACGACTATTTTCACTTATGAACACGAAATCTTTGGTAGAGCGATTTTATATGCAGGAACAGAACCTGAATATGGATTGAGACATATTTTAGCGAGACATTCAAACAAGTATTTTGTGAATTACAAAGATAAAAACAAAAACACCCTGTTCCCTGATGAATTTACCGCCAAAGATATTGTTTTAGGACTTAAAGATTTTTATGAAAATTGTGTGGATATTGGTTTGTATAATCGCCGAACTGAAAGAAATATGGTATATATCGGTTTTATGAAACTGAAAAAGAAGCGAATTAAATCTTTATTAGTGGTAAGGAGAGAAACTCGTGAGATTGTTACTTTTTATCCTTTTAATGAGGTGCGAGAAGAGGAAATTTGGAGAGAGTTAGGAATAGAGCAGAGAAAATTTCACTATGACTAAAAATTTCTTTCAAGCAAAGTGATTAATAGTAGAAATCACTTTGCTTGAATTTACTTTATAGTAATTCTAAGTATGAATAAATGCAGAGTGTTGTATTTTTCTACTTTTTCCTAAACTGGTACGATATACCATACGTAAAAAACTGGTCAAAGTTGCGTAAGCCACTAATGATAACGTTTTCGTGGGTGTAGATGTAACTGATGTTGATATTTAAGCCTTTCAGCAAAGGCATATCTAAACTGGCTTCAATTTGGTAGCGGTAATTATCGGCTCTATCGAAAGCAGGTTGCAGAAAGCAATAATAATTGAAAATGAGTTTTTTATCAAAAATTTCGTGTCTGCCGATAAGCCAATGCGAACTCCGCCAAACAGGAATAAAAATACTTCCGTTGTAAAAGGGAATGTTATACTCGTTACCTGCGAAATAGCTTTCTTCGTATAACAAACCATTGGCAAATTTGAGTGTATGTTTGGGGGTGCGTATAATTTGCCAAGTAAAACCCGCCCCACCTGAATAACGCACATCAATTTTTCGGCGAAAATTTGTAGAGACAAAACCTATGATAAAACCATAAAGCCTATTCATAGGCTTATAATAGAGGTAATTTCGGCTGAAAAAATCCTCATCTACGCGTCTTTTGAAAACTTCTTGATAAAGATAGTTATTTTGTGTCTTGAAAACCCAATCGTAATTATTGATAACCGTAGATAAATCAGCCGTAGCCCGAAGGGTGAAAATTTCAAAATTTCCTTCTTGCCAGTTGCCACCTACTCTATAACGCATCTGTAATCGCATAGTATCGCTTTCGTTGAGTTGGGCAAAACTAATGCTAATTATTGCAAGATAGAATAAAGCTAAAAATCCTATTTTCATAGCCGCTGAATTTCGTTTTACAAATAAAAAACGTACCTTTGCATTTCCAACACAATGCAAAAATGAGAAAAAAAAGAGAAGCACCCAAAGAAATAGCTCGCAAAAAGCACTTGCCAAAGCCCAAAAATGAGGAAAACAAGCCTATTGAAACCCCTACGTACCACTTCAAAAAATTTACAGAAAAGAAAAAAAATATTGGAAAAAATAGCGTTCAGGGGCAAAAATCTACCATTCGGCTCAATCGGTTTATTGCCAATGCAGGGGTTTGCTCTCGCAGAGAGGCTGATGAACTTATCAAACAAGGGGCTATCAAAGTAAATGGGAGGGTTGTTACAGAAATGGGCTATCAGGTAAAACCCACCGATAAAGTAACTTATCAGGGTAAATTGCTTAAAAGAGAAAAATTTGTTTATGTTTTGCTCAATAAGCCCAAAAATTGCATTACCACTACCGAAGACGAAAACGAAAGACGCACCGTGATGGATTTTGTGAAAGATGCTTGCAACGAAAGAATTTATCCCGTGGGGCGGTTGGATAGAAATACCACAGGCTTACTTTTGCTAACCAATGATGGCGAACTTGCTAAAAAACTCTCGCATCCTTCGTCTAATATCAAGAAGATTTATCAGATAACTTTGGATAAGCCCATAACCGAAGAAGATTTTAGGCAATTGGAGCAAGGGCTTGAGCTTGAAGATGGGTTCATTAAACCTGATGCTATTGCTTTGATTGAACCGAATGTACTTGGTATGGAATTGCATAGCGGCAGAAACCGAATTGTTAGGCGTATGTTTGAGCATTTGGGCTATGAAGTTACCAAACTTGACCGCACTATGTATGCAGGTCTTACCAAAAAAGATTTGCCACGTGGTAAGTGGCGTTATCTTACCCAACAAGAAGTTATCCGTTTGAAGTTCCTGATGAAAGCTGGCAACTAAAACAGATATTTTTGCTGTCTTGCATTTACCATTTTATCTTTGAGGGTATAAACGAAAAAATTAACTATGAAACATTGGGTAATATTTTTAGGGGTATTATTGAGTGTATCTGTAAAAGCTCAAAATTCGGTTTTAAGCAGTGGTAAATGGTACAAAATTGCAATTACGCAAACAGGTATTCATAAAATTACGGCTCAAAATTTGAGAGATTGGGGGGTAGATATTACACAAATTAACCCTAAAAATATTGCGATTTATGGCAATGGCGGCGGAATGCTTCCTCAACCTAACAATGCCCCCCGTATTAGCGACCTGCAAGAAAATGCCATTCTTGTGGTAGGAGAGGAAGATAATCAGATGAATAATGGCGACTATATTCTTTTCTATGCACAAGGAGCAGATAAAATCAATTTTAACCCCACTACCCAACGTTTTAGCCACGAAAAAAACCTCTACGATGATAAAAATTACTACTTTCTGACTATCAAAAACACACAAGGTTTGCGAGTACAAAATCAGCCTTCGGTAAGTGCTTCGCAAAATATTACTGCTTTTGACGACTATTTCTATCACGAAAAAGACCTTTACAATATTTTACAACAGCTCAACAGAGGAGGCTCGGGGAGAGAGTGGTATGGGGAATTTCTCAATACAGGACAATCCACTGAAATTTCAAACACTCTTGAAGGAGTTGTGCCAAATTCTACTATTTTTTTTACTTCCTCTGTGCTAAATCAATCTTTTAATGTAGCGAGTTTTCAGGTGGCTATTAACGGACAAAACATCGGTTCGCAAAATGTTTCTCCCATCTTTGATGCTACTTATTCCACCAAAGGCATACCTGATGTAGCTACCTTCTCGCTTAATAGTAATCAAATTCCTGCCTTGCCGCAGTTTAAGGTTACTTACAGCCTGCAAGGAACAAATGTAAGAGGATACCTAAACCACTTTGGAGTACAAAGTAAAAGAGAGTTAAGGCTTTATGGCAATCAGACGGTTTTTCGTTCCATAGAAAGTAGAAGTTTGCCCGCTGTGAATTTCGTTGTAAATAATATTGGCAGTAATGCCCAAATATGGGACGTAACTAATCCATTAGAACCTAAAAACCAAATTTTTACACTATCAGGTTCGCAAGGTATTTTTGGTGCTGTTACGAGTGGCATTTTGAAGGAATTTGTAGTGTGGCAAGGTAGTGATTTTCCCACTCCTGAACTGGTAAGTGAAATTCCTAATCAAAATTTGCGAGCTTTATTCACACCTAATTTGCTGATTATTACGCACCCTGATTTTGGAGTAGAAGCAGAACGTTTGGCTGAATTCAGACGTACTCACGATGGTTTTTTGGTAGCGGTAGCTGATGTATTTCAGATTTACAACGAGTTCTCATCAGGCAGACAAGATGTAACAGCTTTGCGAGATTTTATTCGGCATTTGTATCTAAAAACGCCTAATACACTCAAATACGTATTGCTTTTCGGGGCAACTTCCTTCGACTACAAAAACCGAGTTACTAATAACACGAATTTTATACCGATTTACCAATCGCGTGAATCTTTGCACCCTATATTCAGTTATTCTTCCGATGATTATTTCGGCTTTATGGAAGATACCGAAGGCGAGTGGATTGAAACTTTCAGCAATGTTCCGACCTTTGACCACACCCTTGATGTAGGGGTAGGGCGTTTGCCTGTACAAACCGCTGAACAAGCTCGTAATGTAGTAGATAAAATCATTTCTTACGCAAACCGCAAAGAAAATTTAGGAGATTGGCGTAAAAGAGTTGTTTTTTTGGCTGATGACGGCGATGCCAATCAACACCAAACAGACTCCGACAAATTAGCTCAAAAGGTGGAAGATAATTATCCAAACTTCAATGTGCAGAAAATTTATTTAGATGCTTATCCCCAAATTAGCAGTGGTGGCAATGAGCGTTCGCCTGCTTGTAAAAATACCCTTACTGATGCCATAGAAAAAGGTTCTTTGATAATCAATTACACAGGGCACGGCGGCGAAATTGGCTGGATGCAAGAAGAAATTTTACGTACCCCCGACATAAAAACGTGGAATAATGGCAACTATTTGCCTTTGATGATTACCGCTACTTGCGAGTTTGGCAAATATGATGAGCCTTCAACGCTTTCAGGAGGAGAAGTAGCCATTTTAGAACCCAACAAGGGAGCTATTGCCCTGATAACCACCACCCGACCTGTATTTTCAAGCACGAATTACATTCTCAACGACCAAATCTATAATTTTATTTTTCAGCCTATTGCAGGCAAAATGCCTCGTTTGGGTGATGTAATGCGGCTTACTAAAAACAACAGCCTTGCGGGTTCTGTGAATCGGAATTTTTCTTTGCTCGGCGACCCCTCTATGAGGCTTGCGTATCCTGAAAAAAATATCGTAATCACCAAAATTAACAATAAAGATATTACCATTCATCAAGATACGCTCAAAGCTCTTTCTAAAATTAGCATTGAGGGCGAAATCAGAGATGAAAATGATGTTTTAATCTCAAATTTCAATGGAGTGCTTGATGCTACCATTTGGGATAAAATGCGTATCAAAACTACTTTCGGCACACAAAGTTCTTCGCCAATGAATTTTTTGGTAAGAGATATAAGAATTTTTAACGGAAAAGCAAGCGTAAAAAATGGGCGTTTTCGCATAGAGTTTGTTGTTCCTAAAAATATCAATTATGCCTTTGGGGAGGGAAAAATAAGTTTGTATGCCTCTGATAAACAAAAACTTGTAGATGCAGGTGCAGGAAAATCGGATATTATTGTAGGAGGTTCTAATCCTAATCCGCTCGCCGATAATACCCCCCCACGCATACGCTTGTATATGAATGACACTACTTTCAAAAATGGCGGAATGGTCAATGAAAATCCCTTTTTGCTTGCTTATTTGTATGATGAAAACGGCATAAATATCTCTTCAATAGGTATCGGGCAAGATATTACCGCTTATTTGAATGATAGCCTGCAAAAACCTTACATACTCAACGATTTCTACACAGCTGATTTAGATACTTATCAGAGTGGAAAAGTTTGGTATCCATTTCGCAATTTGCCCGAAGGACACCATAAACTAACCCTAAAAGTTTGGGATACCTATAATAATTCAGCAGAAGAAAGCATTGAATTTGTTGTGGCATCAGCAAAAAAGTTGCAATTGCAAAATGTAATGAATTACCCTAATCCTTTTAGCGAAAGGACTATTTTCAGTTTTGAACACAATCGTTTTAACGAAGATTTGGAGATAGAACTTGAAATTTTTAATTTACAAGGCGAAAAAATGTTGGTTTTTAGGGATAAAGTTTTTACTGCTGATGCAAATGTGAGTAAATTTGTATTAGATTTGAATGGCTACGGCACGAAATTTGCTAATGGTATGTATATTTACCGCCTTTCTGCTCATAGCTTGAAAGATACCCAGAAAGCCACCGCCACAGGGAAATTAGTTGTAATGCGAAATTTCTAAACAAAAAATAACCAAGCCTATGTAAAAATTTTACGCAATTTTTGTATTTTTGTAAAATTTTTTACTAAACTTCAAGTTCAATGAAAAAAGTTGGAATTTTCTTTTTGGCTTTAATAATAGCCAATGTATGCTTAACAAAATCTTGGGGACAAGGTTCTCCGACTACAGGGCAAATCTTTGATTCGCTTCGTCGTCCTATCACAACAGCAGTTCCTTTTTTGCTGATACCTTCTGATGCTCGTGCCGCAGGTATGGGCGATGTAGGGGTTGCCACTTCGCCTGATGCTTTTGCTACTCATTGGAATCCTGCTAAACTTGCTTTTGTGGATAATCAGTTTGGGGTGGCACTTTCTTACACGCCTTGGTTGCGTCAGCTTGTCAATGATATGGCTATTTCGCATTTAAGCGGTTATTACAAATTTTCGGATAAGGAAGCAGTTTCTTTGGCAATGACTTACTTTGATATGGGCGATATCAACTTTACGGATAATTTCGGTAATCCAATGGGGGATTATCGTCCTCGCGAATTTGCAGTTCGCTCTCATTATTCTCGCAAACTTACTGAAAATTTAGGGCTTTCTATTGGGGCTTTCTGGGTACATAGTAATATTGCTAATCTCTTTTTTACGGGCAATGGTGCTACAGGGCAAGCAAAACCCGGAAATTCAGGAGGCGTAGATATTGGGGCTTTCTACCAAAAGCAAGGCTTGAACTTAGCAGGTACAGAATTAGATTTTGCTTTGGGAGCCGCCATTACGAATTTGGGAGCTAAAATTTCTTATACAGGAGATAATCAAAGAGATTTCTTGCCTACTAATTTTCGCATAGGAGGTTCGGGAACCTTGAAATTAGATGAACTCAATAAAATTTCTGCCGCTTTGGATTTGAATAAACTGATGGTGCCAACTCCTTCACCTAATCGTTTGCCTCGTGATATTGGGCTCTTGAGCGGATTGTTCTCTTCTTTTGGTGATGCTCCTGATGGTATCAAAGAGGAATTGCAAGAATTTATGATGAATTTTGGTGCCGAGTACGTCTATAATGATATGTTTATGGGACGTTTAGGACTTGCTATGGAGCATAAAAACAAGGGTGATAGAAAATATGCTACTATTGGCTTGGGAGCAAGGTATAATGTTTTTGGTTTAGATGTAGCCTATATGATACCTTTCAAGCGTACTAATCCGCTTACTGATACTTTCCGCGTTACGCTGATGGTGAATTTTGGTGGAAAAGAAAAACCTTCTGCTCCGCCTCCTGCTGAAAACGAATAAGAATTTAGTTTCTATACAGAAAGCCTTGAAGTAATGAGTTTCAAGGCTTTCTGTTTTTGGATTGTTTTGAAAAAAAACTAAATTTGCACCCAAAAATTAAAAACCTTATGGCAAAAGCATCAGATGTATCTCGTGGAAATTTTATTCGCTACAATGGCGAAATTATGCAAGTAATAGAGTTGGAGCATCGCACCCCAGGTAACTTGCGAGCCTTTTATCAAATGAAAATGCGAAATGTAAAAAATGGCAAACTTGCTGAAAATCGTTTTCGTCCTGATGAAACCGTAGATATTGTAAGGGTAGAAGTGAAGGAAATGATGTATTCGTATCGTGATGGAGAAAATTTGGTTTGTATGGATAACGAAACCTATGACCAAGTCTATATCCCTGAGGTGGCATTTGGCGAAGGCATACAATTTTTGAAAGAAGGTGCTACGGTGAAAGTAAGTTTTGATGATACCAATACGCCTATTTTAGTGGAATTACCTGCTTCGGTAGAACTTTTAGTAACTTACACCGAGCCGGGTGTAAAAGGTGATACTGCCACCAAAACACTAAAACCTGCTACTTTGGAAACAGGAGCAACCATTAGTGTTCCTTTGTTTGTAAATGAAGGTGAGCTTATCCGTGTGAATACGCTCACAGGTGAGTATATGGAGAGGGTGAAATAGTTATTTCTACTTTATACAACAAAAGTCCTTGAAAATATCATTCAAGGACTTTTGATTTTTTTTCGGCAATATTTTGAAAAAAATATAAAAGCCTGATAAATTTTTGATTATCAGGCTTTTAATTGTGTCTTTCGTACTCCGTACGGGAATCGAACCCGTGTTTCATCCGTGAAAGGGATGCGTCCTAACCCCTAGACGAACGGAGCGTGTTTCGCTCAAAACGTGGTGCAAATTTGCAACTATTTTTTGTATCCACCAAATATTTTCTAACTTTTTTTTCAATTTTTTTGACTTTTCTTTTCAAAAAAATCATAAGTATTTGTTTTACAGACTTTCTATATCTACTATTTCTCCCATTCGGATACCTTTTTCAGTTTCCATAAGTGAGCAAGCAGGTACTCGGGCATCGTGTTCAAAGAATAAAAGCCAGTTTTCTTGTTGAGCCTTGGGTAAAATTTGCTCTTTTTCCTGCATCGTGAGCAAAGGACGTACATCATAACCCATTACATAAGGAATAGGAATATGAGCCGAAGAAGGGATTAAATCTGCACAATACAAAATTTTTCTGCCTTTGTAAGAAATCAGAGGTAGCATCATTTTATCGGTATGTCCATCAACTTTCAAAATTTCAACACCTTCAAAAGGACTTTCGCCTTCTATAAAATGCAACTGCCCACTTTCCTGCAAAGGCAAAATGTTTTCTTTCAAAAAAGATGCCTTTTCTCTTGCATTAGGACGTACGGTTGCCAGTTCCCAATGTGTTTTTTCGCTCCAATAGCGAGCATTTGGAAAAGTAGGTACGAGCTTTTCTCCTTCCCGCTTAATAGCCCCTCCTGCGTGGTCAAAATGCAAGTGTGTAAGTATGACATCAGTTATATCTTCTGCACGAAACCCTGCTTTTTCAATAGAACTCAAAAGAGTATCGCCTGTGGGTTCGTAGTAACTGAAAAACTTTTCATCTTGCTTATTGCCCATTCCTGTATCTACTAAAATCAATCTTTTTTCATTTTCTATCAAAAGGCAACGCATCGCCCACGTACAAAGATTTTTTTCATCGGCAGGAATAAGTTTTTGCCAAATCGTTTTGGGAACAACGCCAAACATCGCTCCGCCGTCCAACTTAAAATAACCTGCCTCTATAATATGTAGTTGCATAATTTCTTTACTTTTTTTGAAATACTAAATTAAACCGCCACAAAATAACGTTTTAGCCAACTATTTTCCACGCTTGTAAGCCAATTTTTTTCTAAATCTTGCTTTTGCGTAATACTATTGTTGAAAATCTGCATTTCAGGAGTAATTTTCCCTGTCTGTATAGCTTTTTCAATTTCTTGGAAAGGTATAGTAAAAATTTGTTCTTGGTGTAAAAAAGCAATTTGAGAGCGGTCAAGCAGGGAGATTTGATATTTCTGCTCTAAAAATTTTACAAAATTCACTTGCTTATCAATAGAACAACCCGAGGCGGCGTTGAAATTTTCATCAACCCCAATTACCCAAAAACGATTGTAAAAACACTTTACAGCGGCTTGGAGGTCTTGCTCGTGAGCTTTCCAAGTCTGTAAAAACTGCTCCCATTCTTTTTGCATTGCAGAAATTTGCTCTTGGCTCAATGTTTGGCTAGCTTGATAAATCCAAATGCGAGCCGATAAAGGTAGTTGCTCAAAATCAATTATCATAGTTTTTCGTTTTTATCTATGAAAAGAAACGCTTAATGAGCATAAATAGTTTTTTACTTGCTTTCTAAAAGCTCTTTGGCACTTTGTAGAGCGGAGGTTGAATTTTTTATACCGCTAATCATTTGAGCAATTTCTTGCAGACGCTCTTCATAAGAAAGTTCTTTTATTCGGCTTATGGTGCGAGCTTCAGTATCTTCTTTGAAAACAAAATAATGTTTTTCGGCTTTGGCGGCAATTTGATGTAAATGCGTAATGGTAATGATTTGATGATTTTTTGCCATTTCTTTCATCATTAGTGCCATTTTGAGGGCTATTTCGCCTGAAATACCTGTATCAATTTCATCAAAAATAAGGGTTGGCATAGCGGTTTTTCCTGCCAAAATGTACTTTATAGCCAACATCAACCTTGAAAACTCCCCACCCGAAGCCACGTTTTTTATTTCCTGTGGGACAATACCTTTGTTGGCACTGAATAAGAAAACAACTTTATCCAGCCCCGCCGAATGTAATTCTGTGCTTGAAATTTGAATTTGCAAGCGGGCATTGGGCATACCGAGTTCAGAAAGCAGTTTTTGAAGCTCATTTTCTAATGTAGCAACTACTGATTTGCGTTTTTCAGAAAGTAGTTGAGCTTTTTCGGTTGCCTTTTGCAAGGCTATTTGCATTTCTTTTTCAGCCTTTTCTAAAATTTCATCAAAGTTGAGTACTCTTTGCACTTTGGTTTCCAAATCTTGCTGAATTTGCAAAAGTTCTCGTACCGATTTTACGCGATGTTTTTTCTGCAAACGCTCAATTTCATCAAGGCGTTTCTGTACCCAAGCCAGTCTTTCGGGGTTGTACTCGGTGCGTTCGAAAAGTTTTTCTACCTCACGAGCAATGTCTTTCAGTTCGGTAAGCGTATTTTCTAATCTTTCAGCAAGTTCTTCATACACAGCCGAAAACTCGCTCATTTTTTCAAAATCTCTATAAATACTTTTCAGACTTGATAAAACTGAATTTTCACTTTCTTGGAGTTTGTAAAGGCTTTCTGCAAGTTTAGATTTAATTTCCTCGGCATTTTCTAAAATACCAAATTCAGTTTCTAACTCATCTTGCTCATCTTCTTGCAGAGAGGCTTTTTGGAGTTCATCAAGTAAAAATTTATGATAATCCAGCTCTTGTTGCGACTGATTTTTTTCGGCAAGCAGGTTTTTGTAAAATTTATTTTTCTGCAAGTATTCCTGAAAAAGTGTTTGATATTCAAGAAAAAGCGGTAGATTTTCAGCAAAAACATCTACAATATTTCGCTGATAGCTTTCGGCAGAAAGTAAAAGGTTATCGTGTTGGGAGTGAATATCAATAAGTTGAGAAGTGATTTGCGAAAGGGTTTCTAAATTGACGGGGGTGTCGTTGATAAATGCTCTTGACTTACCCGCTGATGAAATCTCTCGACGAACAGACGTAGTAGCCTCGTAATCTAAATCATTTTCAGCAAAAATATTCTGCAAATTATAGGCTGAAATATCAAAATGGGCTTCTACAACACACTTTTCATTTTCATTCAAAAGGACTTTTTTATCAACTCTTCCGCCCAAAAGCAAGCCCAAAGCTCCTAACATAATGGATTTTCCTGCTCCTGTTTCGCCTGTAATTACATTAAAAGCCCTATGAGGCTCTAAATCTAATTTTTCAATAAGTGCGTAATTTCGTATGTGTAGCGAAAGAAGCATTGTAAGCTAAAATTTGATACTCATTCAAAATTTGTCTTTTCTTTAATAATCGCCAATAGTTTCAGGTAGTTGGGCGAGGGCTTTTTGCAATTCCTCATCATTCGGGGCAACGCCGTGCCACTTGTGCGAATTCATCATAAAATCTACTCCAAAACCCATTTCGGTTTTCATTAAAATCAAAATAGGTTGCTTGTTGCCTGTTAATTTTTTAGCCTCTGCCAAAACCTCTAAAACGTTTTGCATACTATTGCCGTTCATAGTGAGAGTTTTCCAGCCGAAAGCCTCCCATTTTGCTTGCAGGTTTTTCAGGGACATTACTTGCTCTACGGGTCCATCAATCTGCTGACCATTGTAATCTACAATTCCGATGAGATTATCAACCTGATGATGAGCCGCATACATAGCCGCTTCCCAGATTTGTCCTTCTTGTTGCTCGCCATCACCCATAAGCACATACACAAGACTGCTATCACCATTGAGCTTTTTCCCTTGTGCCGCCCCAATGGCTACCGAAAGCCCTTGCCCCAAAGACCCCGAGGCTACTCGTATGCCGGGCAAACCTTCGTGAGTAGCAGGATGTCCTTGCAGACGAGAATTTATTTTTCGGAAAGTAGCCAATTCTTTGGTATCAAAATAACCACTACGAGCCAAAACACTATACCACAGAGGCGAAATATGTCCATTGGAAAGGAAAAATAAGTCTTGATTTCTACCTTGCATATCAAAGGGCTGTGAAGTGTGGTTCATTACTTCAAAATACAAGGCTACGAGCAAATCTGCACAACCCAACGAGCCACCCGGATGCCCCGATTGTGCCGAATGAACCATTCTGACAATATCTCTACGTACTTGTGTGGCGATGTTTTGAAGTTCTTGTAAAGTGCTTTTCATTGAATTGTAAAAGGTTGAAGTGAAATTATTATACAAAATTTGTGTTTATGCTGATTTTTTCAGTTGCTTCCTTCTTTCACATTCTTTTTTCACTAAATTAAATTCCCGACTGCTTTGCCCTGCAATAGAAGTATTTTCAGCGGCACGGCGAAATAAATAAGGCATTACGGCTTCTACGGGTCCGTAAGGGACGTATTTTACAACATTGTAGCCTGCTTTGGCAAGAGCATACGAAATTTGGTCGCTCATACCGAAAAGCTGTGCAAAATAAATACGCTTGTCATCACGGGCAATCCCTTTTTCTTGCATAAGTTGCGTAAGCAAAAGGTTGCTGTATTCGTTATGCGTACCCAGGCAGATAGAAATCTTATCTAAATGTTCCATACAAAAATGCGTAGCTTCGTTGAAATCTCTATCGCAACTTTCTTTGCTGGGTTGAATAGGATTTTTGTAGCCTAATTTTTCGGCACGCTCAGCTTCTTTTTCCATATAAGCCCCACGTACTAATTTAGCCCCAAGAAAATAACCTTTGCTCTCTGCCTCTGCAAAGGCTTTTTTAAGATTATCCAACATATCAGAACGATATAGCTGATAAGTGTTGTAAATCACGGCTCTTTGCTTGTTGTATTTTTCCATAGCCTCGTAGGTGAGCCTATCAATTACATCTTGAATCCAGGTTTCTTCGCCATCTACAAGCAGATTTACATCTAATTCGTAAGCCTTTCGGCAGATGGCATCAAAGCGTTTCTGTACGCGTTCCCATTCGGTTTGTTCGGATTCGGTAAGTTTTTCGCCTGCCTGAATTTTTTCTAAAAGACCAAAACGAGCTATCCCCGTAACTTTGAATACCGAAAAAGGAATATTCGGATTGTGGTCGGCTTTTTCTATGGTATGTAAAATTTCTTCACAAGTGGCATCAAAACTTTTTTCGTTTTTTTCGCCTTCTACCGAATAATCCAGAATTGCTCCAATATGATATTTGGCAAGTTCTTGAATCGTTTTCTCGCAATCTTCAATATTTTCGCCTCCGCAAAAATGTTCAAAAATAGTATTGCGAACAATATTTTTCACGAAAGGCAAACGATACTTAAAAGCAAATTTCAAGAAAGCAGTACCATATTTTACTAAAAAGTTGCTATTCATTGCCCAAAAAAGCCAATACGTTTTATTGAGTTGGCTATCCGATTGGGCTTCAAAAGCCGTAGCAGTATCTTCAAAAGACATCGGGACAGATTGCGTAAGCACTTCCATTGCGTCAAGGTATTTAATTCAAGAAAAAATCAGGCAAAAGTAGCAAAAAAAACTGAAAGCACAAGTTTAATAACACTGCCAGAAAGCGGTATCTTCAAAAACGTACATCAGACCATTATCACCCAGATTTACAGGGGCGAAATTTTCATCAAATTGAAGTAGAAAATTCCCTTCTTCGTGTTCTTCGCCTTGTACCCACATTGGTTCGCCTAATACATAACAAGATGCTTGATAAACCTTTTTCCTGATTTCCTGTGCCTCTTGGCTGCACTCATATCTAAATATTTCCTTTGGAACTTTTAATTCTTTGATTGAAAAAGTATAACTATCCGCTAAACTTTCAGGTTTTAGAATATCGCTTTCTTTCAGAAATAAAGTTTTAGTACTCTTGTTGAAAGGTTGGTAAGCGTGGTTATTATCGGGGTTTAGGACAAAAAAGGAAAGAGCCGCTGTATCTTTAGGCAAACGTTCTGCAAGCAAAGGTACTGTGCGTATATCCAAAGTGAAAATGTGTTCCATTTTTTTCTTGCCTACTTTGGGAATTAAATCATCGGAGATAGGGGCTTTGCCACCTACATAATTGAGATAATTGACTTCGGGCTTTTGATTGTGTAAAGGCTCTAAATAGTAAATAGTTGTGGAGGGCTCATTCGGTTTTAGCTTAAAATATTCCTCTATGAGTTGTGCTGTTATTTCGGCACGAGAGAGAGATTGAGAAGTGGGTTTCATACCCAGCTTTTGCAAGATTTGCCCGTATTTGGCATCTCCAAATCCATCTTGAAACCATTTTTTTACTTCATTATTTACGTTTTTTTGTAAAGCTATTTCTACAAAAACAGGAGATATGCTCTCTCTATAATCAACCACAAAGTAATATACATATTTTTGTGCTTTTGAGATTACTAAATTGGAAGCACTTGCCAATGCTTCTGCGGCTTTTTGAAGTAATTGAATAGAAGTAGCTTCATTGAACAAACCAAAAACACGAGCAAAAGTGCTTTCTTGTGGGTTGATTTGCGGTAGTAAGATTTTTTCAAGCCTTTCGGTATCAATGTAAGAAGTAACTTGCTTGTAATAAGGAAGTAAATAATGTTCAAAATCATCTTGGTAGTCGGGTTTCCAAACGTGAATGGAAATATATTTGTCGTATTTTTCGTTCCAAGAACCTTTTTTACCTACTAAATCAGCCAAGTGCAAAACAATACTTGCTACTAAAATGTCGCAAGCTATTGTATTGGAAGGAACTTTTGCGAGTTGCTTTTCTAAGTAACTTAAATCTGCATCTTTGAGTGCCAAGATAATGGGCAGGTTGTTGTAGAGGTTTTTTTCCTCTAATTTTAGCAATTGGGTAAAGATTTGGTCTTGTGTGTTAGTATCAAGAAAATTGATAAAAGCAAAAATCTTTACCCATTCGTATTCGTCTTGTAGTTTTTTAAGTATGATTTTTTGGACACGCTCTTTATCAAAAGATTGCAAGGCTTGCAGTAAGTAACTTAATCCATCAAGTTTAATTCCATTTGTTTCGCCCCAGTAAAATCCATTAAGTTCAAGCCATTCATCATACCAAGTGGGCACGGGTTTGCTTTGTTTTTGTAATTTTAAGATAGCCATTACGATAGCTATTTCAGCTCTAAATCCTTTACGCCAGCCTTCATCAAGCAGAGAGGCGGCTTTTTCTAGCTCTTCAATGCTGAAATCTCGCAGTGCAAATAGTTCATAAATTTTGCTGTAACCCGAATAAATTCTCTTTATGATTTGACAAAACTGCTCAATATTTGCAATTTTGAAGGCGTCAAGACATCTTTCAATAATAATATTAGCGTTGGGATTAAGACAAGCTGAAAGCAATGCATTCTGCCACTCTCGCTGTGAGCCAAAATTTTCAAGGAATTTGTAAAATTGAGAATTAAATGATTTATCCTCGTTATTGATAATGTTGAATTCAGAAATTTGATTTTCTGTAATAGAATATAAAGTTTCTTGAATACCATTTTTATCGTTTATGGCTTTGCCAACGTAGCCGAATAAAGCTACTTGCTCGGCAATATCTTGCAAAATTTCTTTCTTGTATGTTTCGGGGAAAGGCTTTCCTGCACGAGCCATTACCAAACAATAGCCTTTTTTTGCTTGTTTGGTAAAAGTTTCAAATTGCTCATCAAATAAGCGAGGATTATCCAAGTAGGCATAAAAAACCATTCTATCCAAATATGTACTCCAATACTTGGTAAGACCTGCTGTGCGATAAGAAGGATTTAGGTCTATTTTCTGTAAAATTTTAAGAACTCTTGGGGCAGTAAAAAATACTTCTGCCCCTTCCGAGGCAATATCACGAACAATATCAGCATCAAGCTCTATGTGATTGTTATCTACCAAATACCAAAATACAGGAACGAGACCATCGTAACCAAATTTTTTGATAATTACATCTTGTTTTTGGTAATGGTCTTTTTTAGACCTAATTTTTTCAGCAAGTTTTTGTATAGCGGTTTCTTTGAGTGCAGGGAAGCCCATTTCGTAGTGGGTTACTTTCTTTTTTCCACCTTGAAAAATGATTTGTTCGCCGTGTTTTACTCCATTATGGTAATGATTAACCTCTCTTGTAGAGCCATCATCATTAAAAATTTCGCTTATGCCGTGCAATTTTCCTTGCTCATAATGGCTTCTTTGTACTAAAATACCTTCTTCATTATACCATTTCCATTCGCCCGAATAGTGTCCTTCGTCATAATATCCTTCAATATTGACTTTCCCATTTTGGAAAAACCATATATGATGCCCGTGTAGTTGTCCGTTTTTGTAAGAACCTTTTTCTCGTAAAATCCCCTCGTCGTTATACCACTCCCAAGGTCCGTGCCATTGCCCTTTTTCATAACTTCCTTTGGATTGAATGATACCATTTTCGCTATAAAAAGTCCATTCGCCTTGGGCGAGGTCATTTTCGTAATATCCTGTGCAGTTGATATTACCATTGTAAAAGTAGTGAATCCATTTACCTACTTTTTTTCCTTCCTGATTGATTTCTCCTTCGGATTCAATCTGTGAAGAGTTGGCAAAGTTGTTTTTGATGTAAGACATATAAAAAAATTATGCATTCAAAGATTTTTTCAGCGAGTTAATTTCTGCATTTTTGGTACGAAGGTCAGTTTCCAAAGTTTTCAACCTGTTTTGAAGTTCTTGTAGCATTTTTTCCTTTTTTTCAAGTTCCTGACGGATTTGTTTAGTACTGGCAAGTAGGTCGCGAGTTTGTTTGTTGATTTGGGCATTGGCTACGGTACTACCCAAGTCTTCGCTTACCTCTCTGACAAAATCTATTTCGTGTTTGGCAAATTTTTTCATTGAAGCAAGCTCTACTACGCCATAAATTACTTCATTTACACGTATGGGTGCAAGAATAATGGAGCGTGGCAGAGCTTCTCCCAAACCCGAAGTAATTTGAATATAGTTTTCAGGTATATCGTCAATGTAAATGACTTCATTATCCATAATACATCTGCCCACAAGTCCTTCTTGCATTTCAAAGGTTTTTTGTAAGAACTTTCTACGCGAGTACGCATAAGCGGCGACACATTCTACTACAGGACGAGGATTCGCTTCACGATTGATGATATACACTGCCCCCTGATTAGCTCCTACGTGATTGACTAAATCTCGGATAAAAAGATAACCAATTTCGCTTAATTCAGCATTTTGATTATCTCGCAATAAATCTGAAAATTTTGTAATTCCTGTTACCGTCCAATTTCTATTAACTTCCTCCTCCGATATTTGTTGCAACTGCTGACGCATTTCAATGAGTGATTTTCCTAAACCTTCTTGTGGGTTTAGGTATTCCAATTGCATAGAAAAATCTCTTTCACCAATTTTTCTAATAAATTGCAAAGCCTCTTGAATTTCCAAGGAAAGCCTTTGTAAAGTGAGTAAAGCTGGTTTTTGTTCAGGAATAGCCTTTTCTACTTCCTCTTCTTGCAAGACTTCTCCTGCTAAAAGCTGTTCAGAAATTAAACGCATATCATTAAAGGTGTTAAAAACCTTTTGTTCTACTACATAAGCCAAAACACCGATTACAATAAGTGTAACCAAGAGCAAAGAAATTTCAAAAAACAAATTGATTTCATTGTAAAGAGCAACATAAATCACATCGCCCCCTACTAAAACAAATAAAATGATAAGCAAAATCGTGAATTGTGTCCGAAAACTCATACAGATATTTTAGGTTTCAAGAAATTAAAACTTCAAAAGTTTTGAATGTTACAAAAATAAAGATTTTACAGAAAAAACGTTGTTTTTCAAGATTTTTTTTAGCTTTGCACCTAAAATTTTAAGCTATGTTGCAGATTAGTGTTATTCGTGAAAATACTGAAAAAGTTATTGCGGGTTTGCGTAAAAAGCACTTTGCGAATGCAGAAAATATCATAACACAAGTACTGGAAATAGACACTCAAAGAAGGCAAGCCCAAAAGGAACAAGATGATACACTCGCAGAATCTAATCGGCTTTCCAAACAGATTGGTGTTTTGATGAAAGAAGGCAAAACAGCAGAAGCCGAACAAACCAAAATACAAGCCAAAAACCTTTCCGAAGAAGCTAAAAAATTAGTGGATAAGGTAAATGAATTAGAGGAACAATTACGGCAGATTTTAGTAACTATTCCCAACATTCCCAGCGAGCAAGTTCCCGAAGGAAAAACAGCCGAAGAAAATGTAGTAGTACATCAGCACGGCGAAATACCCAATTTACCCGAAAATGCCTTACCTCATTGGGAACTCATAGTAAAATACAATATCATTGATTTTGAACTTGGTAATAAAGTTACAGGGGCAGGATTTCCCTTTTACAAAGGCAAAGGAGCAAAGCTACAACGTGCCTTGATAAACTTTTTCCTTGATGAAGCCGAAAAAGCAGGCTATTATGAGGTTCAACCGCCTATTTTAGTGAATAAAGACTCGGGGTTTGGAACAGGACAATTGCCCGATAAAGACGGACAAATGTATTATGTGGGGGCTGATGAATTGTATCTTATTCCTACTGCCGAAGTGCCTATCACGAATATTTACCGAGATGTGATTTTAGAACTAAAAGATTTGCCTATCAGAAATGTAGGTTACACACCTTGTTTTCGGCGTGAGGCGGGCAGTTGGGGGGCAGATGTAAGAGGGCTGAATCGTCTGCATCAGTTTGATAAAGTGGAAATTGTACAAATTCAACACCCTGAAAAATCTTATGAGGCATTAGAGGAAATGCGTTTGTATGTGCAAGGACTTTTAGAAAAATTAGAATTGCCTTACCGAGTAGTGAAACTTTGTGGCGGTGATATGAGTTTCACTTCGGCTCTTACGTATGATATGGAAGTATATTCAGCGGCACAGAAAAAGTGGCTTGAAGTAAGTTCAGTTAGTAATTTTGAAAGCTATCAGGCAAATAGATTGAAACTGCGTTTCAGAGATGAAAATAAAAAAGTTCAACTCTTGCACACACTCAATGGCAGTGCTTTGGCTTTGCCAAGAATTGTAGCGGCAATGCTGGAAAACAATCAAACTACCGAAGGCATACGAATTCCCAAAGTTTTACGACCTTATACGGGGTTTGAAAAAATTGGCTGATATGAATTTTTTGGAGTTGGCAGAATACGTAATAAAAAAAGTGCAACAGCCACTAACCCCAAATGAGATTTGGGAAAAAGCTGTAGAGCTTGGACTTGACCAAAAAATTTCTTCCAAAGGTAAAACTCCTTGGGCATCACTTGGAGCAAGACTTTATGTAGATGTCCGTGATAATCCGCAAAGTAAGTTTGAGCCTGTTGGGAAAAGACCAACCAAGTTTAGCCTAAAAAACATTACGCCAAATGTGTCTGCTGAAAATGCGTCTATCACGTCAAAACCTGAAAAATATACTGAAAGAGATTTACATCCTTTGCTAGTAAAATTTGCTGATAGCTACTATCATTTCAGAGGGGCAAAGCTCAAAACAATATTTCACGAAGTCTCTGTTAAAGCTAAAAAGGGCTACAACAAATGGATACACCCTGATTTAGTAGGCGTTTATTTTTCATTTAACGACCAAATCAGAGAATATGAAAAAGTAATCATTGATTTTCAAAACGACTTCTCTATTACTTCAATGAAACTTTTTTCCTTTGAGGTTAAAATAAAGATAGATATTTCAAATTTGCGAGAGTATTACTTTCAGGCGGTATCTAATTCCAGTTGGGCAAATGAAGGATATTTAGTAACACTAAAAATAGATGAAGAAGTGATAGAGGAAGTAAGACGATTAGCTAATTCTTTTGGGATTGGATTGATAAAACTTGAAGCTGAAAATATTGAAGAAAGTCAGATTATTGTACCCGCTACTTATAGAAAACAATTAGATATTGATGCAATGGATAGATTAGCAAGCGAAAACAAAGACTTTGCCGATTTCTTACAAAATGTTATTGACGACAACAAAATTAAAAAAGTAAATAGCAAATATGACAAAGTTTTGAGCGATAACGAGTTTGCTGAATACTTGAAAGAAAAAGGATTTGTAAAATGAAAACTCTTTCTCACAAAACTTCTGCTAATTTGCTTGCTATTTCACTATCAATACTTTTAGAGGCTTTTTGATAAGCATCAATGCCTGCTCTATCAAAAGATGTATGTCCGCCTTTGATTTCGGGCAAAGTCTGATTGTAAATTTCTTCTTTTGTGAGGTTATCAAAGGCTCTTAAATTCATTGAAAGAAAAGAAAAATAAATTCCGCCATTCTCAGTACCTTGTCGGGTATCGGCTTCAAGTTCTAAAATGACCTCAGCTTTTTCGGCACTGCTCACAAACACGTAACCACGTTTGGTGAGTGCATTTTTGAGCTGATTGGCAAGTAGAGCGGTTTTTTGTAAATTGCCTAAATTTTTCTCTTCGCTTCTGATAAAGAGCGTAGGTTTTGCTAAATGGATAGTTACACTTTGCGAAGGAGAGCGAAAACTTTCAAGCAGAAATTTATAGAATTTATCCTCGCTGTTGCCACTAATGATTTTGGCAAGTTCCAAAGAAACATCTAAACGAAAGCTATTTCGCAAACCTTCTAATTTTTCTAAAAGCACGCTGATTTCACCTTTTTCTGTACTATTATAGCTTTGTTTCTGTTTGGCGTATTGAGCCAGTACAGGCATACTGCGTTGAGGGGTGTTTTTGTAAGTGATTTTGAAACTTACCGAAGGGGTTTGTGTAGTTTGCTTTTTGAGCTGAATAGTTGCTGATGGTGTTTCTATAAGAATATTGTCTAAAATTTGCTGAATACGCGTGTAGCTCTCATTTGAAAGCATTAGAGAACGTCCCTGTAAATCGGCTTGGAGATTTTCGCCCCAATAATCTTTGAGAGCCAGAATAGTTTTGGCGTAAAAGTCAATGGCGGTGGCGGTTTGTCCTGTTTTTTCGCTTTCTTCTGCTTTTTGGAAGAAATCAGTAGCTACTGATAGGGCATTTTGTTGTTTTCGGCGTTTTTGTTCGGCATATTTACTTTTGGAAAGTCGGTAATATACCCAATAGCCTGCTTCTTGCGGATTTTCGTAAGTATCTACAAGCTCGTAGTCCTCAATTTCATTGCGAACCGTGCTTTTGATAACCGACTCATACTCATCACGAAAGCTATTTTTCTTATCCATCTGATAAAGTACCGAGGTGCTGGAAATATTTACTTTAATTTCCGAAAGCAAATCTTCGAAAGCATTATTTTTCGCTGACTGCTGATAATTAGGCAAGCGAGTAGAGCTATAACCTATCCCTATGTAGTATTGCGAAGAAATAGGCTTGGCAATTACCCATTCAGGCTTAGGTTTGGTTTCAATTTTAGTATTTTGTTTGTTTTTACGCTTTTGCGATTGAGCCGTACAAGCCCAAAGGCTTAAAAAAAGCATTAAAATAAGATGTTTATGAGCGGAGGACATAGTTATATTTGCTAAAATTATTGTTTGATAGTTTATTTTCCGATAGCTCTATACACATCAGCCGAAACCTCATCGGCAATGAACCTGTAAAGGTTTTGTGTAAGTTCGCTAGTAGGTTTTAGTTCACGACGAGCCTGAAAGAGCCTATCAAAACGATTTTTTTCGCTATTCCCCCAAAAAACACCATTAGCATCACCGGGAAAAAGATTGCGGGTATCACCTTGATAAGTACCATAACGAACTTCATCTTTAAGTGTTTTATTCACTACGTTGGAAGCTAAAATACGTCCTGTTTCAGAAGAGATAAGTTGGTACTCAAAAGTAATGTTAATGTCTTTATCGTTGTAATATTCTCTGTAAGAAGTACGGCGGTATTTGGTAACATTTTGATATTGGTTCGTTGTAGAATTCCATTCTTTGGCTTGGTAGCTTTCATAGGCAATTTTTTCTTCACTACGCAACCTGCCTGTGTTCTCTGTAAAGTTGGTTACTTTACCAATCAAAACGGCTTTTACTCCCAACAAATTACCTACTTTGGCGGCGGTAGCTTCATCTACATTGCCCGAAAGACCGAATTTTTGCTCATCAAGAATGGTTTGTAGGTTTTCTCTATCTACCAAATCAATAAAAGGGCTTTTGAGAGCTAAAATAGAAGCTACTACATTTCCTTGAATAGTCCTTTCTACACCATTGTAACGCGTATAGTTCTGAAATGGTAGTACCGAAACCGTAATAGCGGCTTCTTTGCGAGCTTTTTCACGCAAAGCGGTAGCATCTTTGTAAGATTTATCATTCTGATAGATTTGGTCAAAGTAATAGTAGGCTTGCTTATAGTTTTTGGCTTGCATTTCGGCAAGACCATTTCTGTAAAGTGGTTCGTTGGCAGAAGTACGTTTAAGCGATTTTACATCTTTGTAATTAGGGTCTAACTTTTTGATTTCGGCTAAAATGGGGTCAGCGGCTTCAAAATTTTCTACGGCAAGTAAGTCAGTAGCTTGCTTGTAGAGGGCATCTAAATATTTAGCTTTGGATTTTTCAAAATATTGTTCGTATTGAGGAGGAGTAGAAAGTTCAATATTATACACACGAACTTGTTCGGCAAACTCTTGAGCTTTGAGATAAGAATATACAGCCGCCTTGTGGTTTTCAGCATTATGAGCCTTAAAAACGTCCCCTAAACGATTATCAAAAACAATTTGTCCTGTTTTTTTGAGAGCTATTTTAGAATCAATATAGTTGGGATTACGTGCCAAAGATTGCAAGTACATTTGTGAGGCTTCATCATACATATTAGCTTGCTCCAACTTTAGCCCTTTTTTGTAGTAGCTTTTCGCCCCTGAGCAAGCATACAAAAAGGCAGAGATAGCAATGAGAATAAAGTAAAACTTTTTCATACATTTAAGGTTGTTTTCAGCAAAAATACAATAATTATTGTACCAAAATTGATAATTTTTTACAAAAACGCAAAAGTTTTTTACAGAACTTTCTTGAAAACAAAAAAAAGCAAAAAATATTTGCATTTTTTTTTTGCAAGTTTGCGGGCTTCTCTTATATTTGTGCATTAAAACATCAAAAAATAGCCACGTATGAAAAAGCTGTTTTTATCTGTATTTTCTTTTTGCTTGATAAGTGGGGCTTTTGCTCAAATGAAAATGAATTCTTGGTCTATTGGAGCGGGACTGGGGGTAGGAAACTATTTTGGTGATATTGTACCCAAAGCGAATGATATAAGTACAGATTTGCGTTATACACGTCTGAGCCCAAGTATAGATGTAGCTTATCAGTTCACTGAACAATTTGCCGTAGAATTTGATATAGCTTGGATACGTTTGCTTTCCTCAGATTTTCAGACAGCAGATCCTCGTAATGTAAGACACCGCTATCGTTATATTCGCAACCTAAATTTCAGAAATGATGTTTTTGAAGTAGGTATCACAGGGGAATGGGACTTCAAACCTACTATCGGGGGCATTTTCCGTAGACCTACGTGGCGTCCGTATGCTTTTGCGGGTATAGCAGGTTTTTATCACAATCCCAAAGGAATGACACCTGATGGCAGATGGGTAGATTTACAGCCTTTACGCACCGAAGGACAAGGTTTGCAGTCTACTGCTACTCGCCCCGACGGCTCTATTATTGAGTACGCCCGCAAACCTTATTCTTTATTTAGCGTGGCAATTCCTTTTGGCGGTGGTATCAAATACAAATTGAGTGATAATTGGGATATTGCTTTTGAAATTGGTTATCGCTTTACTTTTACAGATTATCTTGATGACGTGAGTGGAAATTACGCCAGTGCCGCAGATTTAGCCGCTTTCAATCCGCTATCTGCTGTAATGGCGAACAGAACCGTAGAACCCCGTGACCCTATAACAGGACGCGATAGAGATTTTGACCCTGTGGTGCAAGGTACTAATGGTTATGGGGTTGATGAAATTGGCAGACCTACCGTAAATGGTTTCGGTAGAGCAGGCGACCAAAGAGGAGACCCTCGCGACAGAGATATTTACATCGTTACTACTTTCCGTGTACAATACTTTATGGAACAAAGAGGTGTAAGATGCCCCAAATTCCGTAGAGTAAGAAGGTAATAGACTAATCAGACACGAAAAATCTTTATTCCCTCCAAAAATATTGTGAGGGATTTATTTTTTGGCAAGATTTTAGATTTATTTGCAAAGATTTGAGGACTTAAAGAATAGAAAAATGCGAAAAAAAATAGCTTTGTTTGTAGCTTGCGTAATTTTGCAAAATTACCTACTCAATGCTCAAAAATTTGAAATTGGGGCTTTTGCAGGAGGAATGTTTTATAGAGGAGAGGTTTCTAAATTTAGTTGGCGTTCGCCCGGTGGAATGGCAGGGGTGATGTTTCGTCAAAACTGGAATGGAGCTATCTCTACACAACTTTCTGTATCAAATGGCAATATTCAAGCAAGTGATAGGGATAACCCTAACGATGCTCTTGCTCGGCAAAGAGATTTTTCTTTCAAAACTCGTATTTTTGAAATAGCTTTTTTGGGGCAATATAATTTTTATGATTTTGGACATTTCACTGATAGTAGCCCTTGGACTCCTTATATTTTTGTGGGAGTAGCGGCTTTTAATATGAGCGTCCAGAATATTGCCGATGGCACGCTTCCGCCTTATACTCCTTTGCAGGTGGCTATTCCTTTTGGTGTAGGGGCAAAATTTATGGTTAATGAAAATTGGAATATTTCAATGGAATTTGGGGCAAGGAAAACCTTTACGGATTATTTAGATGATGTGTATGTTCGTTCGGGGCGAAGTCCTAATCTTTTTTCGGGAAATTCTAATAATAAAGATACTTATTTCGCTCTGAATTTGGGCATCAGCTATGTATTTCAAAATTCGCATTGTCCTACACTTTACAAAGTAAAAAGAGGTCGTCTGAATAGATTTTTGCTCTGATATGCAAGCCAAAGTTATTATACCTCAAAATCTTTTGGAGGTCATTTTGCAACGCCTTTGCCAAGAACTGATTGAAAATCACAATGATTTTCAGGAGAGCGTTCTGATAGGCGTTCAGCCCAAAGGTATTTTTGTAGCTCAACGCATAGCTTCTGCTTTGGAAAAAACCTTACAAAAGCAGATACCACTGGGTTATTTGGATATTACTTTTTTCAGAGATGATTTTCGCAAGCGTGAAAAGCCACTCTCGGCAAATACCACTAAAATTGATTTTTTGATTGAAGGCAAAAAAGTGATTTTAATTGACGATGTGCTTTATACGGGCAGAACTATCAGAGCCGCTCTTGATGCCTTGCTTGCCTTCGGCAGACCCAGCATAGTAGATTTACTGGTTCTCATTGATAGAAAATATGCTCGCGATTTGCCTATTGAAGCGAAATACGTAGGCAAGGCTGTGCATACCTTTGCAAGTGAACGCGTAAAGGTACAACTTAAAGAGCAAGGATTTGAGCAAGATAGCATTTGGCTTGAAAAAAATCCTTAAAAAACTCTTGACAGACTTGCTTTTTTTAGCTATCTTTGCACACTCAAAAACGGAGAATGTAGCTCAGTCGGTTAGAGCATCGGTTTGTGGCACCGAGGGTCGTGGGTTCGAGTCCCATCTTTCTCCCCAAATTTTCCCAATGTCTAACCTAATATAAATTTTCATAGAAAAGATTTATGTGATGCATAAATCTTTTTTATTTATGCTAAACCTGTAAAAAATCAACTCAATTCATTCTAACAATAGCAAGAATCTTTTTATGTGGATTATTTTACAAAAAGAAATTCGTTTGTTTTTTAGCTCTCTTATTGCTTATATGGTTTTGGGAGCTTTTTTGGTGGCTATGGGGCTTATGGTCTGGGTGTTGGATATAGGCGGACTTACGGTGCTAAATTATGGCTATGCCGATTTGAGTAAGTTCTTTTGGGTTTCGCCTTTTATTTTTATGTTTTTGGTGCCTGCTATTACGATGCGTAGTTTTGCAGAAGAGAAAAAATCTGGAACCATTGAACTGCTCTATACACGTCCAATAGGGGAGTGGAACATACTTTTGGGAAAATATACGGCTGCTGTATTATTACTTCTTTTTGCATTGCTTCCTACTTTGCTGTATGTTTATTCGGTGTATGATCTTTCTACGGTGGAAATCAAAGATAAACAAACAGGTGAAGTGGTATTGAAAAACACAATGGATTTGGCAAGCATCATAGGTTCTTATTTGGCTTTGGTACTTTTGGGAGCTACTTTTACCGCCATTGGCATACTTGCTTCTTCTTTTACGAAAGACCAAATCGTAGCTTTTATTTTGGCAGTTTTTCTGTGTTTTGTGCTTTATTTTGGTTTTGAAGGCATCAGCCGTATTGATGAAACTGCTGATTTTGCGTATTTTATCAAGCAAATAGGCATAGATTTTCATTATACAGCAATGAGTAAAGGGTTAATAGACTCACGCAATTTAGTTTATTTTGTTGTACTTATCGGTTTTATTCTTTTTCTCACCAAACTGAACCTTTCAAAAAGAGCTTGATAAATATCATTAAAAAATTTAATTTTTATTACACGAAAAATTTTACTTGCTTTTAATTCTCTTATTTATCTGATTTTTTTGTATAAAACATAATTTTAGTAAATTTTAAGACTATTTATCTTTTTTAACAAATTTTTTTGAAAGTATTTTTGAAAAAATAAATAAAATTTTTTTGGAAAAATTTGTAAAATATCTTGGTAAGTATTACCTTTGCAAGGTAAATCTACAAATAAAATGAAATCTGTTTATACAATAGCCTTGATTTCTCTTTTTTTGTTTTCCAATGCCCAAAGTGGCGAAATTCAGTATCAACCTGTAAAAGGTTATGCTTTTGTAGGTGATGACCAAGATATGTGCCAACTTTTTTATATTATCCACGACGAAAAAGAGTGGAATGCGTTATTTAGACCTTACCCAGGACATTATGTCAAAGAAATTACCAATATTGATTGGCAAAAATATAATGCCATTGCTACCGTAAAAACAGGCAAAGACGCTTGGCGTTTGGAAGCTAAACGTTTGGAATTAGATGAAGGAGAATTTATTTTTGAATATGAAGCTCAAAAAACTGATGAAGGTTTAGGTTGGAAGAATGCTACCCCCCTCGTAATTATTGCACCTAAGAAAAATTGCAGAGCTGTGCAATTTGTTGAAAATGGACGAATAGTTAAAAAATTACACAATTTTTCAAGCAAAAGAGATTACTGAAAAATTAAAAAAGGACAGAATTTTTCTCTGTCCTTTTTTATGCTACACTCACAAATACTTCATTACCTCTGATTTCAATAATTTTGACTTTTTTTCCTGCATCTATTAGCTCTCCAAAAGTTTGAACTTCGGTGCGTTTTCCCTCAAATTCGGCAATACCCGAAGGACGTAAAGCCGAGATTGTAAAGCCTTCTTGTCCTACTTGTAAGTAAGACACAACTGTTGGGACTATTTTGGCGTCATTTTCAGTATTGAGAGCAAATTTTCGCCAAATTTTCTTTTTGTACCCCCAATAAAATACAAATACTAAAAAAACAATAGAACCCGAGGCAGTGAGTATGCCAACTTTGCTACCATATTCGCTGAAAGAATACCAAACCCCTATTGCCATCAACAGGAAACCAAGCAAACCCACAAATGTAGTACCCGGTATAAAGAGAACTTCTACCACTATCAGAATAATACCTATGAAGACAAATAAACTAATGACAACAATGTCCGAAAGCATAATTTTATCTTTTTCCTCGCAAAATAACGCTTTTCACGAAAGATTTTATATTTTTGCTCAAAGATTTTTATTAGTTTCTTTGTGATGAACGTCAAAAAGTCTATACTCTTACGTGTGCGTATTGCTTTTTTAGCAATGCTTGCTGTGGCGATGCTTTCGGTAGCTCGTATGGCGTACTTACAAATAGTACAGGGTAAGAGGTGGGAAAAACGTTTTGCTGAACGAGATATTCGCTTTCGTAAAATCCCTGCTATGCGGGGTAATATTTATGCAAGTGATGGCAGTTTGCTGGCTACATCTTTACCCTACTATCGCGTAGCCATAGACCCTACTTTGCCTAATGATGAAGATTTTAAGAAAAATATTGATTCGCTTTCCAAACTGCTTGCTAATTTTTTTCAAGACCAATCTGCTTCTTATTACAAAAAACTCATTACTGATGCTCGGAATGCGAAAAAGCAGTTTGTTTATCTCAATAATAAACGCATTGATTATCTTGCCAAACAGCAAATAGCTCAATTTCCTTTGTTTAGAATTCAGAGCAAAAATCGTAAGCGAACTACGGTGATTTTTGAGCCTGAATTTCAACGATTTCGTCCTTTCGGAATGCTTGCTTCACGTACTTTGGGGTACTCCACTGAAGATTCTAGCAAAATTGTTGGGGTGGGATTAGAATATAGCTTTCATAAATATTTGGCAGGAAAATCGGGGCAAGCCCTTTTTCAGAGAATTGCAGGGGGCAATTGGATACCCTATCAGGCAGGTTCTTACATTGAGCCTGAAAATGGCTATGATTTGTACACTACATTAGACGTAAATATTCAAGACGTAGCCCAAGATGCTCTTTTAGAGGCTTTGGTTGAAAACGATGCTGACTTTGGTTGTGTAATTGTAATGGAGGTCGCAACAGGTGAAATCAAGGCAATGGCAAACCTAGGTAAAAATGAAGATGGTTCTTATAGTGAAAATTACAATTACGCTATAGGCGATAAGGGTAGCACTGACCCTGGCTCGGTATTCAAGTTGGCATCTATGATGGCTCTTTTGGAAGATAAAGCCGTAAAAATCACCGATTATGTAGATACTGAAGATGGTGTAAAAGATTTTTATGGTGTCAAACTCACTGATGTTAAAAAAGGGGGCTTTGGTACTATTACCGTGCAAAGAATGTTTGAAGTTTCTTCCAGCATTGGCATTGCCAAGCTCGTCAATGACCGATTCAGGCACGAACCTATGCGATTTATTCAGTATTTAGAAAAATTTGGCTTAAATACGCCTTTGGATTTCCAAATGGCAGGAGAGGCAAAACCATACATCAAAACTCCCCAAGACCCTACTTGGAGTGCTACCTCGCTTCCGTGGATGGCTATTGGCTATGAAATGCGAATTTCCCCTTTACAGATGCTTGCTTTTTACAATGCTGTAGCTAATAATGGCAAAATGGTACAGCCTATTATTGTGAAAAGTATCCGAGAAGCAGATGAAATTATACAAGAGTTCAAAACCATTACACTCAAAGAAAAAATTTGTTCAGATAGTACCCTCATACTGCTGAAAACGCTATTAGAGGGTGTTGTAGAGCGTGGGACAGCTCGCTCCGTAAGAAATTCGCTCTATAAAATTGCTGGCAAAACGAGTACCTCTCAAAAATTTCGCAATGGAAAGTATGTGAAGGCTTATCATACTTCTTTTGCGGGTTTTTTCCCTGCTGAAAAGCCCAAGTATAGTTGTATTGTAGTCATTGATAACCCTCGTGGCGATAAGCAGTATGGAGGTGATGTTGCCGCACCTGTATTCAGAAAGGTGGCTGATAAACTTTTTTACCAAGATGCCCTTTTGCAACGTTCTTTGGGGTTGGGTGGTATGCCCAACAATAATTTTGTAGCCGTGCATAAAAGTGGCTACCGAAATGCTTTGCACGAAGCATACACTAATTTAGGGATAAATGTAAAAACCGATAGCACCAATGATTGGGTTAAAAGTGTATTTAGCCCTGATGCTTCTGTTTTTTTACAATCATCGGAGCAACGTAAAGGCTATATGCCCGATTTGAAAGGCTACACGCTTCGCGATGCTTTATTTTTGCTTGAAAATAGAGGCATACGCGTGCAAACAGAGGGAGCAGGAAAAGTATATTATCAATCAGTGAAAGCGGGTAGAGGTATTAGCAGAGGGGATAAAGTGCTTTTGAAATTGCGTTGAAAATTAGTTTTTTGAGTGAAAAAGTATTAGTTTTGTAAAAATTTTGGACTAATTCCTTTTCTTTACCAAAAACACCTGTTTATGAAAATTACGCCTATTGAAATTCGTCAGAAAACTTTTGAAAAAAAGGCTTTCGGGGGCTATGATAAAGATGAAGTAACGGCTTTTTTACAAGCACTATCGCAAGAGTGGGAAAAACTTAATAACGAACTGCGTGAAACAAAAATACGCTTGGAAATGGCAGAAAAGGAAGTTTCTCAACTTCGTCAGGTGGAAAGCTCTTTGTTCAAAACGCTCAAAACAGCCGAAGATACAGGTAGCCATATTGTAGAACAAGCCAAACGCGATGCCGAACTCAAAATCAAAGAAGCACAACTCAAAGCAGATGATATTTTGAATGATGCCCGCCATCAAGCTAAAATTTTGATTCAGAAAGCAGATAGTAAATCTAAAAGTCTGATGCAAGATGCTATCAATGAAATGAAAAACATTCGCCACGAGTGTTTGATGTTGGATTCTTATCGCGATAATCTTATCACTGACCTGAAAAATTGGGCATATTCAATGCTGGATAAGGTGAGCAAAAGCGAAGAACGTAATATTCTGGAAACTTTTGATAGTAAAATTAAAGAAGCAGAAACTATTTTAGAAAAGCATCAACAAGAGATGGAACAGCTAACCGAAAAATATACAGAACCTTCAAAAACAGAAGAACCACCCAAAGAAAATTTGGCAAATTTTTTTGGTTAGCTCTAACTAGCAAGATTCTACTCAAAATACGCTATTCTATCAGTTATGATACAAAATATTATTTGGGTATTTTTAGGAGGTGGATTGGGTTGCGTAAGCAGGTATGGTGTAAATATTTTGGCTTCAGCTATTTTTTCTACTCGCTTTCCATTTGGAACTCTTATTGTCAATTTGGTAGGTTCATTCTTGATAGGAGTTTTCTTTGCTTTACACAAAGAAGCCATTGAAAAATATCGTTTATTGTTGGTAACGGGTTTTTTGGGAGGTTTTACGACTTTTTCAGCTTTTAGTTACGAAACGCTTGCTTTGGCTGAGAAATCTTTACAATATGCCTTTTGGAATGTTTTGTTGAATGTTATAGGTTCGTTGGGGGCAGTTTTTTTGGCTTATCGTTTATTTTCTTGAAATTTTAATGGAAAATGTACGGCATTTGCCGTAATAATAATATCATAAATTTTGTAACGGAGCGATTGGGGTAAGATTTTCAGAAAATTGAATTTATCTACTACATTTACCCAAAACCAGCCCGCAAAAAATTTGTAAATGAGTTTTTTGATACCTTTGGCAGGTTTGTAAGCATATTGATTGTATGCGTAACGTTCAGGATATAATTCTTTGAGCCTTTGGTGAGCTTGTTGGTATTGTTGTTGGCGTTTGATATAACTACGACAAGTGATAAAATCATCGTGCCAACCAATAATTTCAGGGTTAAAATAAATGGCGATACCCTGCTCAATAGCCCTTTTTCCCAAATCATAGTCTTCGGCATCGGTGAGTTTTTCGTCAAAACCGCCTAATTGCTCAAATAATTGTTTGTTCAAAGAGCAGTTGGCAGAGGTGAGAAAAAACTTATCGGCAGGCATAGGTTGCTTGCTAATTACGCTATTGCCCCAGATTCGGCTCAAAATGGCTTTGTACTTTTGTAAATCATTTTGTAAGGCATTCCAATCTTCTATTTGGTTGCCTACTAAAATTGCATTTTTCGTGATTTGATGAAAATCCCAATGTTTTTGTATGGCTTCAGGTTCTAAACGCATATCGTCATCTACAAAAACGAGCAAATCGGCAGAGGCGTTTTTTACCCCTGCATTTCTTGCCCCTGCACGCCCTTTATTGGCTTGATAAATGGTTTTTAAGGGAAAATTGAATGGGGTTTCTGCAAGTATTTTTTGCGTTTCATCAGTAGAGCCATCTATTACTACAATTACTTCAAAATCACGGAAAGTTTGTTTTTCCAAAGAATGAAGCAAGTTCAAAATCTTTTTTGCACCATTATACGTTGGTATAATCACGGAAACTTGCATAGATTTGCGGATATGCTTTTTTTGTTGTTACTTGGCATAAGATTTTGCACAAAAATATGAAATTAGCCCTAAAAGTTGCAGGAAAATATTTTCTTTCCAAAAAACGAAATCTTTTTATCAACATTATTTCTGCTATTACGGTCATTGTAATTGCCCTTGCTACAATTGCTTTTATTGTTTTGCTTTCAGTTTTCAATGGTTTGGAGGCACTGATGCGTAGCCAATACAATATCCTAAACCCCGAACTTAAAATTTCTCCTGCCAAAGGTAAATTTTTTGTTTATGATGAAAAAATTAAGCAAAAAATTGCTTCCGTAGCAGGTATAAAAGTAGTTTCGGAGGCAATAGAAGATGATGCTGTTTTTCGTTACAAAGACCGACAAATGGTAGGGAAAATAAAAGGGGTTACCAATAATTTTGCAGAACTAGGAGGCATAGCCAAACAAGTAAGAGCAGGGGAGTTTAGGCTTTATGAAGGAGATTATGCTCGTGCAGTAGTAGGGTTGGGGGTGTTTCAGATGCTTACAATGAATATGGCTGATGATGTACTAGAAATTTGGTATCCGAACCGCAAGCAAAAAATCTCTATGACTGAAAAAGATATTCGCAAACTGGCTCTTTTGCCTTCGGGGGTTTTTGAGGTAGAATACGAACACGATGGCAAATATATTATTGTACCCATTGAATTTACCGAAGAGTTGATGCAATATCAGCATAATGAACGTAGTTACTTAGAAATTGCTGTCAAAGATAAAAAGCTAATCCCTACAATTCAGAAAGAATTGCAAAAGGTATTAGGCAGTGATTTTTTAGTGCAAAACCAAGAGGAACAACAATACGAAATTTTGCGAGCTATTCGCATTGAAAAATTGGTTACACGGATTGCCCTTTCTTTTGTATTTCTGATAGCTTGTTTTAATATATTCTTTTTGCTTTCAATGATAGTCATTGAAAAACGCAAAGATATTGCCGTGTGGCAGGTTTTGGGAGCTGAAAAAGGTTTTATTCAAAAAATTTTTATTTGGCAAGGGCTTATGATTGCTCTTACAGGTGGCATCATAGGGCTTATTTTGGGATATTTGCTTTGCTTTTTACAGGAAAAATATGGTTTTGTAAAAATGAATATTACTTCAACTATTGTTGATGCTTATCCTGTACGAATGGATTGGTTGGATTTTGTTTTTACTTTTTTTACGATTGTAGTTTGTACGTGGATTGTAGCTTGGTTTCCTGCTAAAAATGCACTGAAAACCGATTTGCGAGAAAATCTGTGAGTTTTATGAAAGATTTTAAGGAAATTTTGAGTGAATTGCCCCAAGAAGCAGGTATTTACAAATTTTTTGATGCCAATAATGCTATTATTTATGTTGGCAAGGCAAAAAACCTTAAAAATCGGGTCAGCTCATATTTTACAAATTTGCAAAATCATAATCGTAAAACCCAAAGACTGATTTCTCAAATTCACCGAATAGAATACGTGGTGGTAAATTCTGAATTAGATGCATTGCTTTTAGAAAATGCCCTTATCAAAGAGTTTCAGCCAAAATACAATATTTTGCTAAAAGATGATAAGACTTATCCTTACATTTGCATTACTAATGAGCCTTTTCCGAAAGTTATCAGTACTCGTCGTTTGGAGCGTGAGAAAGGCACTTATTTTGGTCCTTACACGAATGTACGTGCAATGAACGAACTGCTGGAACTCATTCGCCGACTTTACACGATTCGGACTTGCCCTTATCATCTTTCGCAGGAAAATATTGCTCAACGCAAATTCAAGGCTTGTTTGGAGTTTCATATCAAGAACTGCAAAGCTCCTTGCGAGGGTCTGCAAAGTGAGGCAAATTATTTAGAAGATGTTGAGCAAATCAAAAAAATTTTGAAAGGAAACATTAAAGCTGTGAAGGAAAAATTAGAGCAAGAAATGCTTGCTTATGCCGCTGAACTTGCTTTTGAGAAAGCACAAGAATGTAAAGTGAAAATAGAGCTTTTGCAGATTTTTCAGGAAAAATCGCAAGTGGTAAATCCTAATATCACTGATGTTATGGTACTTACCATTACCACAGATGAGGAGAACGCTTTTATTAACTTTTTAGATATTCAGAATGGAACTATTTTGCACACTGAAAATCAACAAATTGAGAAAAAACTTGACGAAACTGCCGAAGAAATCGCTCTTTTAGCTATTCTAAACTTACAAGAAAAATATAATAGTCCCGCCAAAGAAGTAATCATCAACATAGCCATAGCCGAAAATCCTACGGATTTGCGTTTTTTTACACCCCAAGTAGGTGAAAAAAAGAAACTTTTAGACCTTTCATTGAAAAACTTGTACTTTGCTCAAAAAGAGCATTTACGTAAGCAAACCGAAAGAAAACAAAAGTCTTTGGAAAGCACACAACGCATTTTAGAAACTTTGCAAAAGGATTTACGCTTGCAAGATTTACCTGTGCATATTGAATGTTTTGATAATTCTAATATTCAGGGTACTACACCTGTGGCGGCAATGGTTTGTTTTTTGAATGGAAAGCCCTCTAAACGCAATTATAGACATTTTAATATCAAAACCGTGGAGGGGGCGAATGATTTTGCTTCAATGTACGAGATCGTTTTTAGGCGTTACAAAAGGCTCTTGGAGGAAAAACAACCTCTGCCTCAACTTGTAATTGTAGATGGCGGCAAGGGGCAACTATCTGCCGCTTGCAAGGCTTTGCAAGATTTGGAAATCTATGGCAAAATGGCAATTATTGGTATTGCCAAAAAGTTAGAGGAAATTTATTTCCCTGATGATGAGCTACCTCTTCATCTTTCCAAAAAATCGGAATCTTTGAGGCTTATTCAGCAAATTCGCGACGAAACGCATCGTTTTGCCATTACATTCCATAGAGAAAAGCGTAGCAAAAAGGCTTTTGAGAGTGAGTTGGAAAGTATCAAAGGCATTGGGGAAAAAACAATGCAGAAATTGCTTGGACATTTCAAGTCGTTGGCAAATATCAAGCAAGCAAGATTTGAGGAAATTGCTTCGGTGGCGGGCAAGAAAGTTGCGGAGCTTTTATGGAATAGTTTGCAACAAAAAGAAAATTGATTTTCAGATTTTTATTGTAAAATTGATATTTTTTTTGCCAAAAAATTTGGAAATAAAAACCGATTGCACTAATATTGCAGTCCCAAAAGCCAAAAATGCCTAGGTGGCGGAACTGGTAGACGCGTACGACTCAAAATCGTATGCCTTCGGGCGTGCCGGTTCGATTCCGGCCCTGGGTACGTTCAATAAAAAGCCTTCAAAACTTGAAGGTTTTTATTTTTTATTTCTTTCCAATTTTTAGTCCTTTGCCTCGTAGCTTGCTTTCAGATACTCCAGTCATTTCATCTATAATTTTCATAGCTTCTTCAAATTTTTTCATTTCAAGTTCAAGGGAGGCTTCGGTTTCTTCGGTAGTTTTTTCTTTTTTCTTGCTGAATGTCATTTTTAGTTTGGAACTCTTACTTTCAGCTTCTTTTTTTTCTTTTTCTTCCCAGTAAGTTTCTACAAAAGACTTTCTTTCAGGAACTTTTACAAGTTCATCATCATCTTTCAAATCAAGATTTTTGAGGGTTTCAAAGATTTCTTCTGCGGTGGGGCGTTCGGTAGGAGAGGGGGCAAGCATTGCATTTACCATTTTTTTTAGCTTTTTGGGCAATTTGGCATCAATGAGTTTAAGCTCTTTCCCTTCATTTACAGCAAGGCAAGGATAAGCATATTTTTTGGGGAAATCGGGGAGTTCGCCTTGTAAAAAGATGCAATACAGCAAACCCAAAGCAAAAATATCAGATTGAGTAGTTAGTTTTTCGGGATTTTCTTTCCCCTGAATATAGCGAGCAAGTTCGGGAGAGTAAAAAACCATATCACCCACTACTTCTTCGCTCAGCTCGGGAGGGTTGCCTGAAAAATAGCTATTATCAAAATCAATGAGTTTGGTGGTATAATAATTCAGACGAGTTTGCTTGATAAGTACATTTTCGGGCTTCAAATCGCCGTGAACAATCCCCGCTTTGTGTAAAATATTAAGGCTGTGAGCTATGGTTTTAAGTATCAGAATTTTATTTGGCAAAGGAAGGGCATAGATTTCTTTGGGGGAAAGTGAAGCAACATCAATTTTTTCCGTTACTTTATAGTAAGTACTTCCTACTCTGAAAAAATCAAGTGTAACTACTAAATTTCCTCCCACACCACAACGCTCATTGATTTGTTTCATTAGGTTTTTGTGGTGATTTTCAAACTTTTCACATTCTTGCTTTTTACGTTCCTTGGATTTGGGGCTACCCGGCGAAGTTTCGGTAGGGTACTTGGGTGAAAGGAATTCTTTGATAAAATACTCCTTTTCTCCTTTACGAGCGAAAGTCCATTTACTTAGTCCGCCTCCTGCGGTAGTAAAATCTTGCAAAATTACATAGCCGTTGATAATTTCGCCTTTGAGCATACGCCTTCACAATTTTCCTGTAACTATTAGAATACCGATTGTTCCAACAATTAAAGCCTTTGTCCCTATATTAGATAACTTTTTTTGAGCAATTAAGAGTATAACTCCTGCTCCGATAGCAGTATATGGAGCATATTCTAACTTTTCAAAGCCCTGCCAACTCATAATTTTAGAAAGTATAAAAATAGCCGTTGCCGAAACACTCAAGCCCGCTAAAATGACCGCAAGTTTATTTTTACCAACAAATAAAAACCCTTCTATAAAGGAGGCAAAAGCCAATGAAGCCCAAGCAATCAGAGAAAGTGTTTTGAAGGTTTCAGCAGAAAGGCTTTGAAAATTTTTCAAAACGAAGGCTATCAAAAGTATGGTAAAAGCAATATTAGAAATAGTTCCGAAAACATTAGATAAAGTACGCATAAAAAATGAAATTAGGTTGTAAAAAAAACAATAGTTGTGCTTGCATAAGCCAACACAACTATTAAAAAAACTTATTGAAATATTTTATCTTTTGAAGCCAATAACACTTGAACCGCAGTAATCTTTACCTTCTTTCACTTCATAAGCTAAATAATAGATACCTGTACGTGAGCATTTTATATCAATAGCAGGCATATATTTCTTTTCTTTTTCAAGATAGCTACTTGCTACTGGCTTTTTCTCAGAATCCATTAAGGTTACAAAAAGTCCTTTATTATTTCCATTGGCAAGCGTGATACGATAGCTTGTGTTATTACTGAATACATAGGAGTAAATAATTTGCTTTTTGCTACCATTCATAAAATCTAATTTGTAGCTTTTGAGATACTTGAAGCCATCAGGTTTAAGGCGTTCAGCACATTTGTTGGTGTATTCAGTTACATCACATTGAGCATTTGCAAGATATGCGAAGCTAAAAGCGAGGAGTAAAAATAATACTTTTTTCATATATGTGTTGATTTTTTGAGAGTTCTGGTTTTGATTTCAAAAGTAATAAAAAATATAATAGTTGTCAATATATTAGGCTATAATTTTTAACTTACAATACGCCCTCTGACTTCTTTGAGTGCTTGTGAGAGCTTTTGAAAGTCATCTTTGCTCATATTTACCTTAGCGGGTTTGCCTTCTTGGGGTTCCACGCTAATGTTTTTATAGCTTTCACCAATTTTCTGTAAATCGTTGTAGAGACTTTCAATGTGTTTGGAAACGGATTTGTTGGGCTCTAATTCTTTCAAAATGGCTTCAACCACGAATTTTTGGTCTGCAATTTTTTCATTTAGAGCAGGTTTATTAGCTTTTTCGGCAACTTGGGTAGCCAAATACAAAGATTCTACCCAGCCTCCAATTACCATCAATGTTAGCACTTCACCACGTTTTTCTTCCTCTAATTTCTGACGCATAGCCGTAAGCCCCAGCCCAGTGGTAAGAATAAGCTCGTTCATATCTTTGCTTTCTTGGGTAATTTTTTTGATTTTTTCAAAATCAAAAAATTGAGCGACTTTCAAGCCTTCTGCCATTTTGCGAGTAGCATCTAAAAACCTGATAGCATCTTGGGTTTTGTTGTGCAGATTGGCATAACCCAAATCTACGCTATACACGCCTAAATTTAGAGCTATTTGGTGTTCGGCATTGTATTTTTCAATATTTTCGGGTTTATTCAGCAGACTATTGTCATATTCTATCCCTGAACTTTTGATAAGGTCAGTCATTTCAATAGGGTTCGGCATTGCATTCAAAAGTTCATAATCTGTTTTGAACTCTGTTTTGGTGTTAGTTTGCTTTTGAGTAGTGTCTTGTGTAGGCTTTTGTTCATTATCGCTTTTGGGGCAAGCCATCAAAATGATAGCAGACATAGGAAGCCAAAAGATTTTTTTCATAAAAATTTATTTTTTTTAACGTTTGAAAGCTAATATTGCTCCACCACAGAAATCTCTTTTATTAAAGTGGTGTTCGAAAGAAATTTTATAGACACCTGTTTTGTTGCATTGTATTTGGATAGAAGGATAAAACTTATCGGAGTCAGCATTGTAAGTTGAAGCTATGGCTCTACCTTCGGGATCGTATAAAATAACTTTTAATCTGCTATCCAAATAAGATGCTACTCTGATAGTATAGGTAGTACCCTTACTAAAGGTATATTCGTGTTGTATGGGTTTATTAGAAACCCCTTCCAATTTATAACTTCTCAAAAACTTAAATCCCGATGCTTTAAGGGATTCAGTAATATCAGTGATGTAGCCAGCGGGATTACAATTTTCAATACGAGGATTTATTTCTTTTTTTACCTCTTTTTTTATTTCTTTTTTCTCTTCTTTTTTAGTTTCTGGTTGTTGTTTTTTAGGGTCAGGCTGAGTTTTTGTGGTTTTTTGAGTTTGCGTACCTGTTTTTTGCTCGGTTTTGGTATTTTGTGGAGTAGTGGTCGTTTTCTGTTGAGCTAAACTTTTTCCCAACATTCCCCCTATAAAAACAAAAGCTATCAATAGTTTTTTCATAAATTTTCAAGTTGATTGTTGAGCTTGTCAAAAGGGTATAGAGGGTTCAAAAAACTAATACCTTTGAACCCTCTGATGTAAAAATTTTAGCTAACGATTTTATTGCGAATGGCGGCGATTTTTGTTGTAATTTCATTAAGTGTTTCTTTACTTATTTCAGCCTGCTCGCTACCACCTTGCTGTACTACTACTGTGTTTTCTTTTTCTTCTTGTTTGGTTTCACCTTCGCTCTTGGTGAATTTGATTTTTTCAAAAGATTTTTGCAAATCTACGAGTTCATCGTGCAGATCTCTCATTTTAGATTGGCTGGCATAGTAATCTAATAACTGCACGATTTGGTCAAGAACAATTTTCTGTTCAGCAATCATTTGTTCCAGATCTTTGTTTGCTTTTTTCTGTACCACTTGTGTAGCAAGATACATTACTTCTACCCAACCTCCTGTAATGATAAGCACAGTCAAATCGCTTCTATCTTGCTCATACAATTTATTATTGATATTGATAAGATTCTCTTCGGTAAGTTGCAAGAGTTCATCAAGTTTGTCTTTACTTTTAGAGAGTTGCTTAATTTTTTCAAATTCAAAATACTGACCGATTTTAAGATTATCAGCCATATCTTTAACCCCTACAAGCAGATTGATAGCATCTTGCGACTTTTCGTAGATATTAGCATAACCCAAATCTGTACTGAAAACACCAAGATTGAGAGCTTGCTTAAACTCAATCACATATTTAGATTCATTATCTACTGAATTGAGCAGAGTTTGGTCGTAATCAATCCCACTATCTTTGATGATGGAAGAGATAATCATAGGACTGGGGATTCTATCTACAAATTCTTTGATAGTTTTTTTATCAATAGCTTCTTTCCCTGACTTTACTTTTTTAGTTGTATCGCTTGCTACTTTGTTAATATCATCACTATTATCACAAGCTGTAATAGCTATGAAAGTAAAAGTCAGAAGGCTATAAATTACTTTTTTCATAAAATTTACACGTTTTAATTTGGGGTATGAATTTTGCCAAAACAAGAATTTCAGTTCAAAATAAAGTAGTTTTTTCTAAAATTTCAAACATTCCCTGAAAAATTTTCATTTTTTTGTTTTGTTTTTTTCTGTTTTTTTGAAAAAGCCAAAAATAGATAAAGAGAGAGCTTTTTTGAAGGTTTCATAATATAGGGTAATGTACAGTACCAACGAAAACAGCCAGATTACGATTATATCAAAATAGTAGGTATTGATGAGCATACCTGCAAAATGCTTGGAAGGAGCAAGAAATTGCGTTCTGTAATCTAAAATATGTGCAGGGAGCAGAGGCTCTTGGAAAATTGGGTCGGCTTGTTGCAAGAGTTTTTCTTTGTAAAGCAAAATTTTATCTCTCACATTGGCATTCCGAGCCAAATCGGATAGACTTTCGTTAAAGTAGGTGTTTTTGTATTTTTCCAAAGAATAGCCCTTCACTTTTTCCTCTAACCTATCTTCCAAGTCATTTTTTTCACGGCTGAAATAATTTCTACGAGCCTTGTAATATTCAGCAAGTTCTTCTAAATAGCTTTTAAGTTCTTCCTCAACCTTTTCGTTGTAGGTATTGATATTGAGTTTGGCAAGTAGGTTATCAAAATCTTTGAAAGCAGGGCGATTTTCTTTGCCATACTGGGTTTTTAGGTCAAAGGCTTTTTCTCTTTGCAATTCATAGGCAATAAGTTTGAGTTCGGCAGTTTTTACATTGTTCAAAGAATCGGAATTTTTATCCAAAATTTTAGAAAGCCTTACACGAGCATTGCCGAGTTCATCAAGCCATAATTGTCGGAAATCTGCTACACTTATTTCTTTTTCATACTCAAAAAATGGCTTTTGAAATTTGTTATTTTTGAACTGCTCAACGGCGATGGCTTCAAATCCCCAACGCGACACCATAAGGTCGGCAAGGAGAGGCACTTGCCCTCTATCACTTACAAATTGATTGAGCTTATCAAAATTGAAAATTACACCACTCAAAATCATTTGTGGAATAAGTAGTAGCGGAATGGTAATGTAAATGGTTACAACGGAATTGAAAGTAGCCGAGATATTTAAGCCGAGCATATTGGCAAAGCAAGAAACCGTGAAAAGCACAGCCCAATACATCATATTCATACCTTTCACTTCCAGAATAGCATTACCAATGAGTACAAAAGTAAGCGTTTGAATGGCAGAAAGTCCGAACAGAATAATCAGTTTAGAGAGTAGGTAGCTGTGCCTACTCAAATTGAGGAAAGATTCTCGGCGTTGAATTTTTCGGTCTTTGATAATTTCTTCGGCACTTACGGTAAGTCCCATAAAAAGAGCCACCAGCACGCAAATCAGGATATAAGCAGGGATATTGTCGTTGTAGCGATAGCTATACCCCAAGGTAAGCGGGTCGTTGTTGAAACGTATAATAAAAGCAAGTAAAAAAGCAAGTAGGGGGGCTTCTAAAAGGTTGATAGCCATATATTGCGTATTACCTGCTTTTGCCAGAAAGTCGCGAATGGTAAAAAGAATAGTTTGCTTTGTCCAATGAGGCAAATCCAAAGCCTTAGGGGGTACTTCTTTTTGCTCTTCTACGGGGCGAATTTTATCGCTAAAATTTTTCAAAAATAACTCATTCCATTGAATAGGCGTTTTTTTGCGTTGGTTGGTATATTGTCCGTTTTCGTCAATGGTACGAGCCTCAATAATATCGAAAATTTGTTCAGGATTTACATTACCGCAGTTGGGGCATTGTCCTTCTTCGGCTTTGAGCTGGTTATCTTGTTTCTTGAAATAAATAACGGCATCAACAGGGTTTCCATAAAAAGCCTGATAGCCTCCTGTATCCAAAATAATCAGTTTATTGAACATTTTGAAAATATCGGAGGAAGGCTGGTGAATTACAACAAAAATCAGTTTTCCTTTGGCAGAAAGCTCTTTGAGAAGGTCAAGGACGTTTTCGGAGTCTTTGGACGAAAGTCCTGAGGTTGGTTCATCAAGAAAAAGGACAGCAGGCTCACGTATGAGTTCCAAAGCAATATTGAGGCGTTTGCGTTGCCCGCCGCTAATAGTTTTATTGAGAACATTTCCAACTTTTAAATCTTTGATATGAGCAAGCCCCAAGTCTTCAAGGGTTTTCATTACTCGCTCGTGCAGTTCTTTCTCGGTAAAACTTTTGAAACAAAGTTTGGTATTGTAGTAAAGGTTCTGATAAACAGTGAGTTCTTCAATAAGTAAATCATCTTGGGCTACATAGCCGATAACTCCCTGTACTTTCTCTTTTTCTCTGTGAATATCAATACCATTCAGCAGAACTTGCCCACGCGAAGGCGTTTCAAGACCAGCCAAAACATTGAGCAGGGTAGTTTTCCCAGCCCCACTTGCTCCCATAATGCCAATGAGGTTTCCTGCACTTTCAGCTACACTTACACCACGCAAACCCAAATTACCATTTTTGAACTTGTATTCAATATCTATGGCATTGAAAGAAAGTTTTTGTTTTTTCTGAACATCAGTAAAGTTAGCAACAATATCGCTGAAATAGAAAGAATTACCTGCTTGTGTTCTGATGATACTTCCCGAAGTAAACTGATAAATTTTGTTGGGCTTCATCAAGAAGTCGTTGAGCTTGATATTTTCACTACCCGTGTATTTCACAAAATACATATTGGCTTCGGGCATACGCAAAAATATAAGTTCTCCGTCTAATCTTTCTATCTGAATGTGTTTAATAGTATTGGTACGAGGGATATAAAGCGAGCTAACCGTGAGTATATTTTCGTTACCTACCAATTCATCTGCTTTCTTGAAAACGAAATCATAAATAATTTTGTAGAGTATTTCGTTTTTTAGCAGATAATCAGCAGAAGTGGATACTACTTCTAAACGTCTTTTGGTTACACGATTATCTGAAGCCAAAAGTTCCAACATTCGTACTACAATGAGGATTTTTTGGCTTAAAACCAAGCGACTTTCTTTTTCGGGAGCGATTTCTTTGCGGAAAAGACCACCGAGTTTTACAGAAAATTTCTGAAAAGCCCTTTCTTCGTCGGTTACTTTTTTACTACCAGTTTCTTCTTCACCGGGCAAAGATTCTTTTTCGTTTTCGCTTACTCTTGCACCAAAGTCGTTCCACAATTTTTGGTAATATTCTTTATATTTTTGCATATAAGCGGGAATGGAATCTTGGGCTAAAACCTCTTGGAAGTATTCAGCTACAAAATTTTCTTCTTTGGGAGAAACTCCGCCATCTTGTAAAATAGTAATAGCAAAAACTTTGGTGAGGGCATCGAGTACAGCTTCGCTCATATATGCAAAAAATTATAGCAAAGTAATAAATAGAATTAGGGATTGAGAAAAAACGATAAAAAGGTTCTAATCAGAAAACCTTATAGGCTTCTAAAAGCCTATAAGGTAGCGGTTTAGTAGGTTTTGAATTCAAAAGGCAATCCATCTACAATATCTTGAAACTCTTTGCCAGCTTCTTCCATATCCTCGTCGTCATCGTGATGATACCAAATTACTTTCGCCCCACTGATGCCTTCCAGTTTAGTCAATACATCAAGAATAACTTTGGAAGAGGCTGTATTGAAGTATTCAAGTTTGAAAGTAAATTTAGTTTCGGGATTGGGTGCGGCGGCATATTTATCAAGCCAATCTAAAACTTGCTGATAGAAAGTTCTTACATCTTCAGGCAGTGAGCGTCCCGAAATTTCAAATATACCATTATCTTTATCCAAAATCACTTTGGGTGTTTCTTCGGTCCCTTCTAAATTGATGATTTCCATAACTATATCACAAATTTTTGTATGTTTAACTTTGAGGGAAAAATAATTTATTCACTACGAGGAACAATGATTTTCAAGGCAAAAAAAGAATATTCATCATTGATAGGTTCAAAACTATACCCTAATTTCTCCCCTGATTTTCTTGCCATATCTACAAAGCCCAAACCAGCCCCGCCTTTATCAGAAATTTCAGTGTTTTTGATAATTTCTTTGTAGAGGTCTTTCAAGCCGTCTTTATCCAAAGAATTTACTCTTTCAATTTTAGCTTGTACCGAAGGAATAGCGGCATTACGAATAGGGTTACCCGAAGTAACGATATATTCGTTGATTTGCTTTCCAAGCATAAAAATAGCATTGTTTTTCAAGCCATCTTCATCTTTTTCGTTGAGTTCTTCGGAGTGTTTCACAATATTTTGCAAACATTCCACCATTACACTGAAAACCTTTCTTTTTACCCCCCCCAGTTCGCCAATAGCGTCCATATTTCTTTCTGCCATTGCCAAAATGGATTTGGTAATATCTTGGGTAAATTCCCCTTCATATACCAAAATCAGATTATTGGCAATCATTGTTTTGTGCAGTTCATAAACATATTTCATATAGCTTAACTATTTTTGATGGTTACTATGCTTTATTTTGAAAATTTTGCTGTAAGTTAAATATTTTTCTGAAAACAAAAAACTTTCCTAAAAATTGTTTGAAAAAGTCCAAAGTTTGAGAGTTTGAAGTCTTAAATACTCTATATCTTTTGCTTTTTTCTATGTATTTTATCTAAAAACGTATACCAATTACTAAAATATCGTCAGTTTGTTTAGTGGCATTTTTTTCATCATCTAAACGCATCCATATTTTAAGTTCATTTTCAAGGGCATCATTGAGAGCCATCATAGGCACATTCAAATTTGCTTTGATAATATCTCTGATACGTTTGGGTGAAAACTTGCGGTTATCGGGTCCGCCGAATTGGTCGGGCAAGCCGTCCGAGAAAATGACAATCATATCACCTTCTTGGTAGGGTCTTTCGTGATTGGCGAAAGCACCTCTGTTTTTATATTGCCCACCACCCACAGGCATTTTGTCGCCTTTGATTTCTTCTAATGGGTCTTCTATTTCGGGCTTGTGGGTATCTACATAGTAAAGCGGTCTGTGAGCCCCTGCGTATTCCAAAATTTTTGTATCAAAATTGATTTTGCAAAGCGAAACGTCCATACCGTCTTTACTGATAGCATCTTCTTCGGTCTGCCTGAGCGTACGTACAACAGACTCGTCAAGAATATCCAAAATTTCACTGGGTTTGAGCTTTTTATTTTCTTCCACGCTGAAAATATTGTTCAAAAGGAAATAGCCAATCAGTGAAATCAAGGCACCGGGAACACCGTGACCTGTACAATCCACTACTGCCACAAATACACCATTATCCGTTTTGAGCATCCAGGGGAAATCACCACTTACAATATCTTTGGGCTTGAACATCACGAAAGAATCGGGGAATACACTTTGTAACCAAGTGCTATCGGGCAAAATAGAACTTTGGATACGTTTAGCGTAATTGATAGAGTCGGTAATTTTCTTATTAGCAGCGGCGATAATTTCTTTGTCTTCTTCACTTTTGGTAATATCGTGTGAAACGAGAAGGAAAGTTTCAATTTCACCCATATCATTCCTTTCAGGAATGGCATTTACGCTCATAATTTTACGTCCTTCTATGGTTTCAAAATCTACCACACCACTGGCTTTAGCTTCGCCACGAGTGATGTTTCTTACCGAGGTTTCTACAAGTTTGAACCAAGCGTTCAAAACTTTTTGAGGGATATAATCGGAAGTAATTTTTTTCTGCAAGAACTCTTCTTTGGGGTGTCCTGTAAGGCTTTCAATTACGGGGTTTACGTAATAAACCGTTCCTTCTTTGTCCATACGTAAGATAAGGTCGGCAGAGTTTTCGGAGAGAGCTTGCATCTGACCGCGAAGGCGTTGCTCACGTTCAGCTTCTTTACGAACTGTAATATCACGAGCATTGATAACAATGCCTTGAATGGCGGGTTCGTGAATTAGATTGCTACCTGTGGCTTCCATCCAAATGGTATGCCCGCTTTCAGTTTTGTACAAGTACTCAATGGCAGCGTGCCTTTCATCAGGGTATTCTAATAACTCTCGGAAAAGTCTTTCAAAAGCATCTTTTCCTTGTTCAATATTATCCCAATCATTTTTTCCTAAAAGATCGTCTGCTTCAAAGCCCAAGATTCTTCTTACGGAAGGCGAAGCGTAGCGAATGGTTTTATCGGGGTCGTAAATAATAATAACCTCCGATGAGTTTTCAAGGAGTGCTTGGGTTTTGCGTTGCTCTTGATTTACCTTTTCAATTTGTTCTTGGAGTTCTTGGTTGGCTTTTTCTACTTCTTTGTTTTTATCGGCAAGTTCTTTGGCATTTTTTTCCAATTCTTTCTGATTGGCTTGTAGCTCTTCGGTAAGTTTAGTTTGTTCTTTCAAAAGCAAATCGGTACTTTCCCTTACTTTGATGTTGAAGATAGTACGAGCAATACTATCGCTGATACGCGTAAGCAATTCATCTTCGCGTGAACCTTTGGGAATTTCTTCCAAAGCGGCAATTTCTAAAACTCCATACACTTCTCGTGTATCGGCGGTAATGAGAGGAGAAATATGTAAGAATTTAGGTTTCTTTTCACCTAAAAGCCCTGATGTAATAGTTACATAATCATCAGGAATTTCAGTACGGCGGATAGCTTCTTTTTCAATAGCGGCTTGCCCTACGAGCCCTTCGGCGTAGCGATTTTTGAAAACTTTGAAGGAAGCACTTAAATATTTTTTCTTGTTGTAGGCGTGGCTGGCAATCATTACAAGTTCTTCTGTTCCTGCTTTTTCATCTCGTTTCATTTCATAAAAAGCTCCTTGAATAGCTCCTACTTCGCGTACCACATAAGCCAAGATTTTTTCAGCCATTACTTCCAGTTTGTCGGTAGTACGCAAAATGTCGTTGATTACGTTGAGACGTTCGTTCACCCAAGCATTGATATTGGCTTCTTCGGCGGAGCGAATCAAACTATCACGGGCGTTTATCAAAGCGTTTCCGAGTACGTCTTTTTCGCTCAAAGGTTTGAAATCTACGTCAAATTTCTGCGAACCGATGTCTTGGGCAAAGTTAGCAGTTTTTTCAAGGTTTTGCACCAAAGCATTGATTTGTTCGGTCATTTCACCGATTTCATCTTGGCTATTGGTGGTAACCACAGGAGGAAGTTCTCCTTTTCCAAGCAAGGTGATAGTTCTACGCAAAACAGCCAGCGGGCGGGTGAGGAGTTGGGAGAAAAGTATCCCAATAACAACGGCAATCACGATTACCACAGCACCAGCAATGAGAAACCTTTGGAGCAAAGCCACCGCAGGAGCGTAAATTTCTGCTTTATCGTTTTTTACAACCATTCCCCACTCTACTCCCGGAATATAGCGAGAAACGGCTAAAAAGTCTGCTTCTTCAATGGCTTCGCTGTGTTTAGCATTTTTATCCAAAGCTCTACGGATAATGAAAGGCGTACCTGCATCTTCTTTTTCACCTGCTTTGTCTAATGATTTGATTTCTTTATTTTTTGCTTTGAAACTATTAAGATACACAAAACGTCCTTCTTGTTCTTGTAAGAGCCACACTTGCCCCGTTTCACCTAAACCAACTTTATCGGAAACGAGTTTTTGTACTTTATCCATATCTACTTCGTAGATAAGCTGACCAACGAGTGGATTCCCCGTCACGTTTTTATCACGGATAGGAGCAGATACCCAAAATACCGTTCTTTTTTCTTTGCCCAGTTGTTGTAAAGAAACTTTACTGAAATAAGTAGTATCTCTGCCTTTTACCACAATAGCAGGGTCTATGGGAGGTGTTTTGAATGTTTCGTTCAAGGTTTGTTCGGGGGTAGAACGGCTGATATACCTTACTTTACCTTCCTTATCCAGCAAATAAACGTTATTGAGTTCGTAAGCAAACTGAATAGCAATGACGGCATTTTCCAGTTCTACATTGATAGCAAAATCTGTAGAAGGTGTAGGATTAGCCTGAGTATCTTGTCCTGTTTGTGTGGTATCTGATTGTTGTACATCTTGCTCAAATATATTTCCAAGCTCATCATCATTAGCCTTTTTTTCTTCTTTGTTTTCTTCTGGCTTGGAGGGGGCATCTATTTTTTTGAGAAAATCCACGATAGGCTTCAAATCGCTACCTACTTTTACAGCGGCATTGATTTCGTTGATGAAAGTTTGGATTTTTTCCACTTTCAAATCAGCAACCCCATTCAAAGATTGCAAATAACGCTCTTCTATGGAGTTTTTACTTTGGTTATAGGCAAAAAAACTTACCGAAGCTACCGCTAAAAGAACTACCAGCAGTAAGATAAGTGAAATCTTTGCACCAATTTTGAACTTTTTGAATAAGTTGAGCATACGCACAAAATTTTGGAAAAACTACTTTAAGCCGTAATAATAAGACTTTCTTCCATTTGCTCGATAAGCAAGGAAGCCACTTGTTGCACATAACTTTTCTGTAATTCGGTAAAAGTTGAAAAAGAAGCAAGCTCAAAAATACCGATTACATCTTTGCCATTTCTTGCAAAAATAGGCACTATCAGCAGACTGCGAGGAGAGGCTTCTCCTAAACCCGAAATCACTTTCATATAGCCTTCGGGAACGCTTTTGAGCAAAATAGGCACGCCATCTTTGCCTACTTGCCCTACCAAACCTTCTCCTTCTTCGTATTCTAACTTCTGACTTTCTGCCAAATAATAAGCATAACCTACTTGAAAGCTAAAAAATTTCTTTCTACCTTCTTTGCGAAGCAGAAACACTGCTCCTTGGGCGGCTTCCAAATTTTTGCAGATAAGGCTCAAGATACGTTCTAAACGCTCCTCGCCATTATATTCTCCTAAAACTTTATTCACTTCGCCCAAAGCTGAAAGGCTCATACCTTTGCTTGTGCTTTGAGTATCTGTTTGTCCTTTTTTCTCCGTGTTTTTCTCATTTTTTACTTCCCCTATTACTATGCCTTCTGCATAGCGAGTTGAACCTGCGATATTAGTAAGCAAAATAGCCAAAATTGCCATAAAAAAGGCTATCCCAAAAGCTACAAAAGGGATAAGAATAGTATTTGCCAAGACCCTTTTTTTGGCAATTTCTATGATTTCTAACTCTTCCACTATACGTGCATCAAGGGTGTAAAAATCATAAAACAATTTGCCTGAAAGTAATACAAACAAAGCCGTTGCCACCCAAGCAAAAATTTTGTAGCTTTTAGATTTCATTGTGTTGTTTTTGGTTCAAAAAGTAAATAAATGCAAACGAAAAAAGCAAATTTTTCTCGCAAAATAAACAAAAAAAATCAAATTTTTGAAAACAACAAAAATTTATGTATGTGTTTTTCAGATTATTACTAAAAAATGTAAATAGGAGGTAAGAAGTAAGAAACAGAATTTAAATCATCAATCTGAAATCTTAAATCATTGAACCTCAAATTTTTAAGTATTTATTTGTAACCTAAAATTTTTAGCATAGAATCGCTATCTTGTTCGGGGGCAAATAGTTGCGTACTGATATTCCCTTTTTTATCCCGATTGATAATGACGTGTTTGGGGGCTGGCACCAAACAATGTTGAATACCGCCGTATCCGCCCACCGATTCCTGATATGCTCCTGTATGGAAAAAACCAACATACTGGGTATCTCCATTTTCAACAATGGGCAAAAATACTTCTGAAAGATTGGCTTCGGTGCTGTAATAATCTAAACTATCGCAGGTCAGACCGCCTAAATGAACTTTCTGATAAGGCTTATCCCAATTGTTGATAGGAAGCAGAATAAACTTCTGATTGATACCCCAAGCATCGGGAAGTTGGGTGATAAAAGAGCCATCAATCATATACCATAGCTCTTTATCGTTTTGGAGTTTTTGACCAATCACCGAATAAATCACGGCACCGCTTTCTCCTACCGTAAAAGAGCCAAATTCAGTGAAAATATGAGGCACTGGCACATTGTTTTTTTGGCAAATCCATTGAATATTTTCAATGATTTGCTCTACCATATATTTATAGTCGTACTGAAAACTCAAAGAAAGCTGAATAGGAAATCCACCGCCAATATCTACGGTATCCAAATCGGGGCACATCTTTTTAAGTTCGCAATATTTATACATAAAACGGCTTAGCTCGCTCCAATAATAAGCTGTATCTTTAATGCCTGTATTGATAAAAAAATGGAGCATTTTTAGCTTAAACTTGGGATTGTCGCGAATTTTTTCTTTGTAGAGTGGTACAATATCGCTATAACGCACCCCAAGGCGAGAAGTATAAAATTCAAAGTTGGGTTCTTCGTCGGCGGCAATACGAATACCCACTTCTACAACTTCGGCTTTGTTGTGCTGATAGGCATCAATCTCTTCCAAATTGTCCAGTACAGGTATTATCCGAAAGCCATCGGAGAGCATTTCATTGATATACTGCAAATAAAGCGGTCTTTTGTAGCCATTGCAGATAACGTACTGTTTTTTGGTAAATTTTTTCTTTTTGTAAAGGGCTTTTACGATGGGTAAATCAAAGGCTGATGATGTTTCAATATGAATATCATTTTTGAGAGCTTCTTCTAATACAAAACTAAAATGTGAGGACTTGGTGCAATAACAATAGACATATTCGCCTTCGTACTTAAATTTTTTCATTGCATTGTTAAAAAGTTCTTTGGAATACTGAATATGCTCTGTAATTTTGGGAAGGTAGGTGATTTTCATAGGTGTTCCGTACTCGCGAATAATATCCATCAAAGGCACACCATTAAACAGCAGTTCATTATTTTTTACCTTAAATTCGGGTGTTGGGAATTCAAAGGTTTGCTCTATGAGGTCTATGTAGCTTTTCATTGTATTTTGAGTGGAAGGGTTAAATTTGCAAGCGAAATTAGAAATTTTTTTTTAGTTTTTTTCAAGAATTTTTGTGAAAAAATCAGAATATTTCGCAAAAATGATTTCGGCAAACTGCCAAAATTTTACCTTTTAGCTTTTCACCCACAAAAGGCGAGTTTTGCGAAAGAGAAATAATTTGTTCAGTAGTAAAGATTTGTTCTTGATCGCTATCAAATATACATAAGTCGGCGTAATAGTTTTCTTGAATAGTGGGTATAGGTAACCCGAGAATTTCACGTGGTTTCTGTGCAAGTTTTTCAATGATTTTCTCCAAAGAAACTTGTTTTTTGGCAGTACTGCAGGCTAAAAAAGCAGTTTGCAGGTTGATTGCTCCAAATTGAGCCAAATCAAATTCTAATATTTTGCTTTCGGTGTCTTGGGGCTGGTGGTCGGAAACAATGACATCAATGGTATCATCGGCAATGCCTTGCCAAAGGGCTTCTTTATCGGCTTGGGAACGTAGGGGAGGGTTGAGTTTGAAATTAGTATCAAAATCTGTTAATTTTTCTTCTGTAAAGTATAAGTTTAGGGCAGAAACATCGCAAGTTACGTTTAATCCTTCTTGTTTGGCTTTTCGTATCAAGTCCACGGATTTTGCACAAGAAACACAAGAAAAGTGAATTTTGCCTCCTGTATAACGCAAAATTTCTAAATCTCGCTGAATAATAAGTATTTCAGCAAGAGCAGGCATACCTTTTAGTCCTAAATAGGTAGCTGTAATGCCTTCGTTCATCTGCCCAAATCGCGTCAGTAGTGTATCTTCGGGGCGTTGTATCAGCAAAGCATTTAAGGGTTGCAGATACAAAAGAGTTTTTAGCAAAATATCGGCGTTAGTGATAGGTTGCAAACCATCGGAAAATGCTACTGCTCCTGCGTAGTGTAAATCAATCATTTCGGCAAGGTCTTCGCCTTTGGCTTTCAGTGTAACAGCGGCAATGGGTAGGGCTTGTACTAAATGGGCTTCGTTTTTTTGCAAAATATATTGCAAGCTATCTTTGCTATCCAGAGCAGGCGACATATTCGGAAGTACGCAAATATGCGTAAAACCACCTCTACAAGCCGCCTTGCGAGCTGTTTGCAAGGTTTCTTTGTGTTCTGCTCCTAAATCAGGTACACTGCAACGTAAATCTACGAAACCAATACTTACAGATAAGTTTTGGCTTTCTATGATGCGAGTATTTTCAGAAACAGAGAGGCTATCAGCAATTTGTAAAATCTTACCATCATTGATGAAAATATCTTTTTTTTGCAAATGAAAAGGGCTATTTTTATCCAAAATAGTAGCTTGGCGAAGCAAAAGCGAGTACATTGCGAAAAAATTTTCGCCAAAAATAAGAAAAATAGCTTATCGCGAAAAGTTTGGCAAAAAATTTGTCGTACATATTTTGTTAAACCTGAAAAAACAAAAATCGTTAATTTTTCTTGCTGTAGTACGAAACTTTTGCTACCTTTGTAGCAATGTATGAAAAAAATACAAAAACATATTGAGCAAATTTTTGGGAAACGCTTTATTTGTTTCTCTTTTTTGCTTGCTTTTACTTATCTTTTAGGCTTCACACCCAATACTTCCTTTGACCTTTTCGCTGAAAAAACTGCCGAAACTGAAAAAGAGAATAAATCTGAAAAAGAGGGGTTAGGTGAAGAAAGTGAAGAAATCGCACATTTTGGCAAGTGCAAAAAAATTAAAAAAAATCCTTCATATTTTTCTCTGAAAGTTTCCGCAATACAAGAAAATCCATCGCTGAAATCACTTTTTTGCCTTTCCAAAGCGATATCCAATCAAAACTTATATTCTAAACAAAACGTTTTTTTTACTCCTGCTTGTCCTCTTTACATAGCCTACCATAAACTTATTTTTTACGAAATTTAAGGGTCCTATTTCATATCCAAGTCCTTTTGGGCTTGTATATGCTTGTCGTATTCCATAAGACTAGCCTCTTATGCTTCCTTTTATTCCTTTTCACAACCCTAAATTCGTAAAAAATATGAAAAATATTGTAATTTTTTGCACTTTGCTTGCTTTGGCAATGGTGCAAACCGCCTGTCATCACGAGGCACATCACAAAAAAGAAGAACCTACCTTTTTGGTAAGCAAGGTAGTTAAGAAAGATACTACTATATTCAAAGAGTATGTCTGCCAAATTCGCTCTATTCAGCATATAGAATTGCGTGCATTAGAAAAAGGTTACCTGCAAAATATTTTTGTAGATGAAGGTAAATTTGTACGTAAAGGGCAACTGCTTTTCCAAATAATGCCAATGGTGTATCAAGCAGAAGCCCAAAAAGCTATGGCAGAAGCAAATTTTGCTGAAATAGAACTCAAAAACACACAAAATCTCGCCGATAAAAATATTGTTTCGGCTAATGAGCTTGCACTCGCCAAAGCCAAATACGATAAAGCCAAAGCCGAATTGGCACTTGCAACTACCCATTTAGGTTTTACAGAAATCCGAGCTCCCTTTGATGGCTACGTGGGGCGTTTTATGGTACGTTTGGGTAGTTTGCTTGACGAAGGCGAATTGCTTACCACTCTTTCCGATAACAGCCGAATGTGGGTATATTTTAATGTACCCGAAGCTGAATATTTGGATTTTACCCTGCAAAAGAAAAATAATCAATTAGACTCCGTTCAACTTATTCTGGCTAATAACAGAACTTACCCGCTCAAAGGCTTTGTAGAAACCATAGAAGCCGATTTCAACAACGAAACGGGTAATATCGCCTTTCGGGCAACTTTTCTCAACCCCAATAGCCTCCTTCGGCACGGCGAAACAGGTAATATCCTGATGCCTGTAAAACTCCAAAATGCCTTGCTTATTCCTCAGAAAGCTACTTTTGAGATTTTGGAGAAAAAATTTGTATATGTGGTAGATAAAACCAATACCATACACGCTCGTGAAATAAAAGTAGCCGAAGAAATGCCCCACGCTTTTGCCATAGCCAGTGGCTTGCAAGAAGGCGATAGAGTATTGATTGAAGGTTTGCGTAAGGTCAAAGACGGACAACACATCAAAACGAAATTCCAAAGTTTTGATGAGGTGATGAACGAAATGAAACATATCCACGCCGAATAAGCTCAAATCTTGAAAACTATGTTCTCTAAATTTATTCAAAGACCCGTATTAGCGATTGCTATTTCGCTTGTCATCGTATTTTTAGGGCTTATTTCTATGAAAAGCATTCCTGTTTCGCAATTTCCCGAAATAGCCCCTCCTCGTGTAATGGTATTTATGGCATACCCTGGTGCTAGTGCCGATGTGCTTGTGAATACTACGCTTATTCCTTTGGAAAGAGCCATCAATGGGGTGCAAGGTATGCAATATATCATCTCTGATGCCACTAGTGCAGGTGAAGCCACTATTCAAGTTGTTTTTGAACCCGGCACCGACCCCAATGCCGCCGTTGTGAACGTAAAGACACGCGTTGACCAAGTCATCAACAACTTGCCACCATTGGTACAACGTGAAGGAATTATTATTTCACCCATTCAGCCTAGTATGCTGATGTACGTGAATTTGTACAGCACCGACAAAAACGCTGACGAAAAATTTCTCTACAACTACGCCAACGTCCATATCATTCCCGAACTGCAACGCATCAAGGGTATGGGCAGGGCTCAAATTTTGGGTTCTCGCAATTATGCGATGCGTATTTGGCTCAAACCCGACCGAATGCGAGCCTACAAGGTTTCTACTGAAGAAGTAATGGAAGCTATCAATGAGCAAAGTGTCATCGGACGTCCAGGACGATTAGGGCTGAGTTCGGGTAAAGAAGTACAATCTTTGGAATATGTGCTTGTGTATAAAGGGCGTTTCAACAAGCCCGAAGAATACGGCAACATCATTGTTCGTGCCAATGCCGAAGGCGAAGTACTTCGCTTAAAAGATGTGGCGAAAGTAGAATTAGGGAGCCAATTTTTTGATATTTATTCCAACAAAGATGGCTACCCTTCGGCATCTATCGTCCTCAAACAAAACTTTGGTACCAATGCCAGCGAGCTTATTGAACACGTAAAAGTAAAATTGGAGGAACTCCAAAAAGACTTCCCGCCCGGTATGCACTACGAAATAAACTACGATGTATCTAAATTTCTTGATGCATCTATTGAGCAAGTTGTGCATACACTGGTGGAGGCTTTTGTCTTGGTAGCATTAGTGGTATTTTTATTCTTGGGCGATTTCCGTTCTACCCTCATTCCGATTATTGCTGTGCCTATTTCTTTGGTGGGGGCGTTTATTTTTATGAAGTTTTTGGGGCTTACTATCAACCTCATTACACTTTTTGCTCTCGTGCTGGCTATTGGTATTGTGGTAGATGATGCGATTGTGGTGGTAGAAGCTGTACATACCAAAATGGCAGAAGAGCATCTCAACCCTTATCAGGCGGTTAAGAAGGTTTTGGGAGAAATTGGCGGGGCAATTATCGCCATTACGCTCGTGATGACGGCAGTCTTTGTGCCTATTACCTTTATGACAGGACCGGTCGGAATGTTTTACAGGCAATTTTCTATCACGATGGCAAGTTCTATTTTGCTATCGGGTCTGATAGCCCTTACGCTTACACCCGTACTTTGTGCAATAATTTTGAAACCGCACAACCCTCATTCGCACCGCCGAAGCCCTGTGCAAATCTTTTTAGATTGGTTCAATCGGAATTTTGAACGCCTCACGGGCAAATACACAAAACTTTTAGGCTTTATTGTGAATAGACGCTTGCTTACCTTTGGCATTTTGGCGGCTTTTGGTTTTGGTATTTTCGCTGTCAATCAGACTTTGCCCGCAGGTTTTATTCCCAACGAAGACCAAGGAATGATTTATGCCATTATCCAAACGCCTCCGGGTTCTACTTTGGAGCGAACCAATGAGATTTCTCGCCAACTTCAAAAAATCGCCGAAGAAGTTGAGGGCATTCAGTCGGTTACTTCGCTGGCAGGCTACGAAATCTTGACCGAAGGACGTGGCTCAAATGCAGGTACGTGTCTGATAAACCTCAAAGACTGGTCGGAGCGTAAGCAATCAGTACACGAAATTATTGAAGAATTGGAGGAAAAAGTTCAAAACTTGGGAGCAGTGGTAGAATTTTTTGAACCGCCTGCTGTGCCCGGTTATGGCTCATCAGATGGGTTCTCTTTAAGACTTCTAGACAAAAGCACCGAAATTGATTACCAAGAATTTGACAAAGTCAATAAAGAATTTATGGAGGCTTTGAGCAAAAGAAAAGAACTCACGGGGCTTTTCACTTTCTACGCCGCCAATTATCCGCAGTACGAACTCGTGATAGACAATGCCCAAGCGATGCAAAAAGGTATTTCTATTGGCAAGGCAATGGAAAATCTCAATATCCTGATTGGTAGCACCTACGAGCAAGGTTTTACACGTTTCCAAAACTTTTTCAAGGTTTATACGCAAGCCTCACCCGAGTACCGCAAAATTCCTTCGGATTTGACCAACCTTTTCATCAAAAACGACAAAGGCGATATGGTGCCTTACTCTTCGTTTATGAAATTAGTCAAGACACAAGGACCCAACGAAATCACCCGCTTCAATCTTTATACTTCTTCGGCAATTCGGGGCGTTCCGGCACCGGGTTATACCACAGGCGAGGCAATCAAGGCTATTCAGGAGGTAGCCCAAGAAACTTTGCCGCAGGGCTATGATATTGCTTGGGAGGGACTTTCGTATGATGAAGCAAGGCGAGGCAATGAGGCGATTTATGTTTTCGTGATTGTGCTGGTCTTTGTGTATTTGGTACTTGCTTCGCAATACGAGAGTTTTATCATTCCCTTGGCGGTGGTGTTTTCCTTGCCTGTGGGCGTATTTGGTTCTTTTGCAATGCTGAAAATGATGGGTTTGGCAAATGATATTTATGCCCAAATCGGTTTGATAATGCTGGTAGGCTTGTTGGGCAAAAACGCCGTGCTGATAGTAGAGTTTGCCGTGCAAAAACGCCAAGAAGGGGCAAGTATTTTAGAGGCAGCCATTGAAGGGGCAAAAGTGCGTTTCCGCCCTATCCTGATGACTTCCTTTGCCTTTATTGCAGGACTGATTCCCTTAGTGCGAGCCACAGGAGCAGGAGCAGTAGGTAACCGAACCATTGGCTCTTCGGCAATGGGGGGTATGCTTTTGGGTACCATTATCGGAGTACTGATTATACCCGGCTTGTATTACATTTTTGGTAAAATGGCAGACGGCAAAAAACTCATCAAAGATGAGGACGAAAACCCGCTCACCGAAGATTTTATGGAGAATAAGGTGCAGAAAAAATCGGTTTTGCTCAAATTCAAAAAATTATTCAGCAAAAAAGTTAAAGAACAAAGCAATGGAAGCATTGAATAAAATTTTCATCATATTTTTACTCGTGGCTTTAGGGACTGCTTGTAAAGCCCCCCAATACGCCGTAAAAACTCGCTCGCAAGATTTGCCTAAACAATTTGCAAGTAGCACAGATACCAATTCTTTGGCAAAAATTTCTTGGAAAGATTATTTCCAAGACCCGAACCTTATAGCTCTGATAGATACAGCCTTGCAAAACAACCAAGAAATGAACATTTTGGAACAAGAAATTGCTATTAGCCAAAATGAAATCAGGGCGAGGCGAGGCGAATACTTGCCCTTCGTAACGCTCAACGGCGGTGCAGGAGCTGATAGAGTAGGTAGATTTACACGTTTTGGAGCTTTGGAAGAAAGCACCGAAATAGAACCGGGTAAAGCCTTTCCGAAAGTGTTTAGTGATTTTGTGGTAGGTTTTAGTGCTTCTTGGGAGTTGGACGTTTGGAAACGCCTTCGCAATGCCAAAAAAGCCGCCGTAGCTCGTTATATGGCAAGCAAAGAAGGTAAAAATTTCTTTATAACACAACTTGTTGCCGAAATAGCCAGCTCATATTACGAACTTTTGGCTTTGGATAATTTATTGGAAATTGTAAAACAAAACATTGAAATTCAGCGAAATGCTTTGGAGATAATCAAGCAAGAAAAAAACTCGGCAAAGGTATCGCAATTGGCGGTCAATCGGTTTGAGGCTCAATTGCTCAATACTACCAATTTACAATACGAAATCAAACAAAAAATCACTGAAACCGAAAATCGCTTGCATTTGCTTACGGGGGGCTTTCCGAAGGAAATTCGCCGTAATTCGGATGCTTTTCATAGTGTTGGTGTAGATTCTTTACGATTAGGGATACCAAGCCAATTATTTCGCAATCGTCCTGATATACGTCAGGCAGAATGGGAATTGCAGGCGGCAAAACTGGATATTGCTTCTGCCCGAGCCGCTTTCAATCCTGCTTTTCGCTTGAATGGCTTTGCAGGTGTGCAGGCATTTCAACCTCATTTGCTTTTCAATCCCGAGTCGCTTATTTTTTCGCTAATGGGTGATATGGTAGCTCCAATTATCAACAGAAATGCCTTGCAGGCGAATTACTATTCGGCACATCATAGGCAAGCACAAACATTGTACAGGTATCAGCAAAGAGTGCTTGTGGCGTATTTGGAAGTGCAAACACAATGGGCGGCAGTGAAAAACTATTCACAGAGTTACCAAACCAAAAGCAAAGAAGCCGAAATTTTGAGTAAGTCGGTAGATATTTCAAGCGAGCTATACAAATACGCACGTGCCGATTATATGGAGGTACTGCTTACGCAACGCGAAGCTCTGAATGTAAAAATGGAACTGACCGAAATCAAACTTCGCCAGCTACTTGCTAAGGTAAATATTTATAGGGCTTTGGGCGGGGGGTGGTAATAAATGCGATTTAGGTTTATAAATTGGGTGTGCTTGCGTTTGTTCAAGACACCTAATTTCTTGAATAACTACACAGAATTAGTGTTAGGAGCATTTGCTTTTCGGGACTAAAAAATTTACTTTTGCAAAAAATTTTTTTACTATGAACCTTCAAGATTTGTTTCATAAGATTTTCGCTTCGCCACAATCTACGGCTCAGGCTATTGCTACGGTGGCTTTTATTTCGCTTTTAGCAGTAGAGCTAATCATTAGCCTACGTAAAAACTTAAAGCTCTTTGAAACCAAAGATACAGCAGTAAATTTAGCTTTGGGCGGGCTGACTTCTTTTGTGAAAGTTTTTATCAAGGGAACAACTCTTGTATTTTTCTATTGGGTGCAATCGTTTTGGAAAATCACGGATATTCCGAATACTTGGTGGAGCATTTTGATTTTATTTTTACTCAACGATTTGATTTTTTACTGGTATCACAGAATTTCTCACGAAAGTCGTTTTTTTTGGGCTATGCACGTAGCTCATCATTCTTCTGAAATTTTGAATACATCAACAGCGATTAGAGGAAATTTTTTGCATTTTTTCTATCGCTTTGTATTTTGGTCGCCGCTTGCCTTGCTCGGCTTTGACCCCATTATGATTGTGCTTGTTGATGAAATTAGCTTTTACTATCAAATGTACATTCACACGGAAATTATCCACAAGATGCCTCGTTGGTTTGAATTCATTTTCAATACGCCTGCACACCATCGGGTACATCACGCCTCCAATGCCCAATACATTGATAAAAACTACGGAGCAATTTTTATTATTTGGGATAGACTTTTTGGTACTTTTGAGGAGGAAAAAGAAAAACCTGTTTATGGCTTAACCAAAAATCCGCCTAAAAGAAATAGTATTTTCAGTATTATCACGCACGAACTTATTGCTATTGCCAAAGATGTTCGTAAAGCAAAAAGCCTCAAAGAAGTGTGGATTTACATTTTTGGCAGACCAAATGCAAAAATGTAAGAATTTTCCTTGTTTTTACAATTTATTTTTCCGTACTTTGCAACCCATTTTTCACTTAAACCAATAAACCAAAAATTTTATGAAAGTAGTCGAGATTATAGGGTATAAAAGAGCAAATCTCGGAAAAACTGCATCAAAAGCACTAAGAGCCGAAGGAAATGCACCTTGCGTATTGTATGGTGGCAAAGAGCAAATTCATTTCTATGCTCCTATGAGCTTATTCAGAGAGCTTATCTATAAGCCTGATGCGGCTTTTGTAAAGCTCAATATTGAAGGAGATGAGTATGATGCAATTTTGCAAGAAGCTCAATTTCACCCTACCAACGAAATGCTTTTACACGCTGATTTCCTTTTGTTGCGTGATGACCGCCCTATTACTATGCAAATTCCTGTGAAACTTGTTGGAAACTCCGTAGGGGTGCAAAAAGGGGGTAGATTGGTACAAAAATTACGCAAACTCACTATCAAGGCTCTTCCCAAGGATATGCCTGAGTTTGTAGAAGTTGATATTACTCCATTGGAAGTGGGCAAATCATTTAAGGTGCAAGATTTAAGCGAAAAGCCTTACAAAATCTTGAACAGCCCTACAAATCCTATTGTATCGGTAGAAGTTACACGTGCTTTGCGTCAGGCAGAACAAGAAGCCGCCAAGGAAGCCAAAGCGACTGCCAAGAAAAAATAATCAGTTTTTCTGTAAATCATCAATGGCTAACGGAAATTACGTTAGCCATTTTTGTTATATTTGAGCTTGCTTTTGTACTTTATGAAAATTTTGCTTTTACACAATTATTACACTCAAAGAGGTGGAGAAGATGGAGTATTTGAATCTGAAAGAGACTTACTTTTGCAGAAAGGGCACGAAGTAGAAACGCTTGTTTTTCAAAATCAGAAACTACAAACTTTTTCTGAAAAAATCCGAACCAGCTTTACAAGTCTTTACAACCCATATTCTGCTAAAATACTCGCTCAAAAAATCAAAGATTTTCAGCCACAAATTTTGCATATTCATAACTTTTGGAAAGAGGCTTCACCTGCGGTTTATTATGTTGCCAAACGCTACAATATTCCTGTGGTACAAACCTTGCATAATTTTCGTTTGCTTTGTGCGAATGCTTTGCTTTTACGCCAAAACCAACCTTGTGAACTTTGTGTAAAAAAAACTTTTCCACTTGCAGGTATTCGCTATGCTTGTTATGAAAATCGCTTCATAACTGCACAGCTTACATTTTTAAGCACTATTCATAAAGTTTTAGGTACTTGGAAAAACCTTGTTTCGCATTATATCACGATTACAGAGTTTGCCAAACGCAAGTTTTTGGCATCTGCGTTGCATTTACAAGAAAATCAAATCAGTGTCAAGCCTAATTTTGTAGAAGATAGAGGAGAGGCGAGTATGGAGGATAGGGAAAGTTATTTTTTATTTGTAGGCAGACTTTCTGTTGAAAAAGGCGTTCAAACGCTTATGGAAGCTACTCGCTTGCACGATTTTGCATTAGAGATTATTGGTAGCGGTGAAATGGAAAACCTTGTTAGGGAGCAGGCTCAAAATAATCCTAAAATTATTTTTCACGGAAAGCAAAATCAAGACTTTGTTCTTGCTAAAATGAAAAAAGCAAAAGCCCTGATTTTACCATCTATTTGCTACGAGAACTTGCCTCTTACGCTCATAGAAGCCTTTTCTACGGGTACGCCTGTGATTATTTCAGATATTGACAATTTGAATGAGTTAGTAACTCATCAGTGGAATGGGATACATTTCCAAACAGGTAGCAGTCAGGATTTAGCCGAAAAGATAGCTTTTTTTGAAAAAAATGCTAATCCGCTTTGGTATGAAAATGCTCGTAAGACTTATTTAGCGAGTTATACCCCTGAAATTTCATACCAGAAACTTATGGAGATTTATCAGAAGGCGGTTGATACATTTTCTCACCTGCCAAAATAGGAAAATCCAGTTTGTTTTCTTTGGGTGGAATAGGACAGGTGTAATCGGGGTTATAGACACAGTAGGGGTTGGTAGCATAATTAAAATCCAAAACAATTTGTTCACCTTTCGGAAAAGCTACATTGTTGATGTATCTTCCTCCTTTGTAAGTTTCTTTGCCGTTAGAGGCATCATAAAAGGGTAAAAATAAAAATTTATCGCCTGTTTTATGCAAGAGCATTAGTTTGTATTCCTTGCCCTGATAACTAAAATAAGCATAAGCATAAGGCAAATAAGGTTCGGGGTCGCTTTTGGTCATTGCAATAGCAACAGGTTTGCCTTTTTTGATGTACTCTACACGAGCTTTGATACGCCAATCAGGATTAGGAGGGAAGTATTGCAAGCCTTGAAAGCTGTCTCTTTTGGCTATGGGTGATTCGGCAGAGATTTTGAAAGTCTGATTGCGTTGTTCTCTTTCTATTTCAATCTTTTGAATATAGGCTTGTGTATCATTTTGCTCTGAAACAACCACAAACACAATCAGAGCCAAAGCAATGATAGCTACGAGAAAAAGTAAAAATTTGGGTTTTATCATAAAAATTTGGTATGATTATTGCTTTACAAAAGGAAAAAACTCCACCAGAGGTGAAGTCTTTTAAACCACTATAACTATGAAAACTTTTCTTTGAATGTTTTAGGCTTCGCCCACGGGAACGACGTGTACAAAAGACCTATCGTTTTTACCTTTCTGGAACATCACTATACCATCAATGAGAGCATACAAGGTATGGTCTTTGCCTATACCTACATTTCTTCCAGGGTGATGTTTTGTTCCACGTTGTCTTACAATGATATTTCCTGCAATACACTTTTCTCCACCGAAAATTTTCACACCCAAGCGTTTACTTTCGGATTCTCTTCCGTTTTTGGAACTACCAACTCCTTTTTTGTGTGCCATATTAGTAAATGTTTTGGATTTTTCAAAAAAAAATTAGATTTTTTTTAAGCGAATGTTAATTTTTACACAGCGATTTTCTCAATCATTATTTTGGTGAGATGTTGTCTGTGTCCATTCTTTCTGCGATAGCCTTTTCTACGTTTCTTTTTGAAAACTATCACTTTATCGCCTTTTAGGTGTTCAAGGATTTTTCCTTGCACGGTTGCTCCTGCTATCGTGGGAGCTCCTACGGTTACGTTGCCTTCGTTTTCTACGAGCAACACTTTGTCAAAGGTCACGGCAGCGTCAGGTTCGCCCTCTAAACGATGCGTATAGATGTAGCGATTTTCCTGAACTTTGAATTGCTGACCAGCGATTTCTACAATAGCGTACATACTAAATAGGTTTTTTAAGGGTTCAAAATTCAGCCCGCAAATTTAACTTTTTCGCTTTAAATAAACAAATAAAATTCAATGTTTTTTGAAAAAATATAAAATAAGCCTACTTTTGCAAAGTTGAAAAGCTGAATTTTTTGAGGCTCTCTGCTGTTGGTTTCTAAATGCTGATGTAGAATGGTTTTTGCGAGTTTGATTTTTTTATGCTATTTCTTACCCATTAATTTACTTCTGTATTATGCTTGGAGTAATAAAACCTATCAGAATGTTGTCCTGACACTTTCTTCGTTTATTTTTTATGCTTGGGGCGAACCTGTATGGGTGATTTTACTATTTTTTTCTGCTTTGGTAGATTATCTCAATGGTTTGTGGGTAGGGAAATATCTTTCTGTTTCTAAGAAGAAAGCACGTTGGGGTGTAGTTTCCTCTTTGGTTATCAATTTGGGTTTATTGATAGCCTTCAAATATAGTGGCTTTTTAGCCGAAAATATCAATGCCCTTTTGGGGTTAAATTTACCCGTCCCAAAAATAGATTTACCCATAGGGATTTCTTTTTATACCTTCCAGACAATTTCCTACACGATTGATGTGTATAGAGGCGAAGTGAAGGCTCAAAAATCATTTTTGAAATTTTTGATGTTTGTGAGTATGTATCATCAGCTTGTAGCGGGTCCTATTGTACGTTACGCTCACATTGCTCACGAAATAGAAAATCGCAAATTTAATTGGATAGATATGGGAGCGGGCATACACAGGTTTTGCATAGGTCTTTTCAAAAAGGTAGCCATTGCTAATATTGCCGCCGAGATAGCTAAAAATTATTTAGATGGCAACCTTGCAGAAATTTCTGTTGGGGAGGCTTGGTTTGGCATTATTTTGTACTCTTTACAAATTTATTTTGATTTTTCGGGTTATTCGGATATGGCAATCGGTTTGGGGCGAATGTATGGCTTTCATTATTACGAAAATTTCAAATATCCTTATATTTCTAAATCGGCAACCGAATTTTGGCGTAGGTGGCATATTTCTTTGGGGAGTTTTTTCCGTGATTACGTGTATATTCCACTAGGAGGGAATAAAAGATTTTTTTATCGTAATCTTTTCATTGTTTGGGGACTTACAGGGCTTTGGCACGGAGCAAGTTGGAACTTTGTGCTTTGGGGTTTGTATTTTGGTTTGCTAATAGCTTTGGAAAGACTTTTTTTGGGGAAAATTTTAGAAAAAATTCCTGCGATATTTGCTCATTTGTACTTGATTTTTGTAGCTATTTTAGGTTGGGCATTATTTTATTTTACAGATTTTCAAAAACTTGTGTATTTTCTCAAAATTTTATTTGGCTTTACGCCCAATCCGCTTTGGAACTTCGAGCTTACGTTCAAGCTACAAGAAAATGTCTTTTGGTTTGTCTTGGCTTTGTTTTTATGCACACCCATATACACGTGGGTAGCAAGGTGGTTTGCACTGAAAATGAAATACAGACCACAACTTTATACTTGGGTGATTGTGCATTCTTTTCAGTTTATTTTGCTGATAATTTCAATAGCGATGCTAGTAGGCAGAAGCTATAATCCGTTTATTTATTTCAGGTTTTAATGGAAAAATTGTAAAAAAACTGATAAAGGCATTTTTTACAAGCTATCTTCTATTATTTTTCTTGCTTGTTGTTTTAGTTGCTTTTTTAGTTGGATAATCATCTCTATTTCGTTAGCGATTTTTTCTGTTTCTTTTTTATTTTTGTGGATAGGTAGCTCTAGATCCATAATTCTATTCCCCAAAGTAGAAAGTGTTGCTTGCACAAACGTAAGCATTTCTATTTGTTTTTGAACAATGTTAGAATTGAGTAGATAAAACAAATAAAATGGATTGAGTTCATCAGGTTTTAAGACACGGATTTTTCGCAAATGGCTTTGAATGATACATTTCGTATCGTTCTCTGTTACTATGGCACATCTGCCAATCAAAAATGTGCCGTCATTAACAAACAAAATATCATTTTCTCTTACGTCTTGCTGTTTTTTGTATTGCTGATAAATCTCTTCCGAAACAGATTTTACGGGATTGATTTTAATTTCCCAATTTACAATATCTGTTGTTCGTACAAAAGGCACATCGCCTGTTCCATAATATTTTGAGCCTATTTCATTGCCACGTTTGATTTGCAAAATACCTTTTTCTACCAAATCACCTATTTTCACTAAATCATACAAACCGCTTTTTTTGATTTCTGCAAGTCTTTGTTTAACTTCGGGTTTATAGACTTCGGGAATGTAAATATGGTTGTCCGTTTCTTCCACAGAAACGAAAAAGCCCAAAGTACTTTCTTCTTCTAAATTTCCTTTCAGAAATTTGATAAAATTTTGAGCAATTTCGGGGGTGTCGTCATCAAGAATTTTATTACCGTTGTTGTCAAGAATATAAGTACCGTCTTTGTTGAACTTGAAAGTGGGTTTTCCGTTTTTGTCGTGTCCTACATTTTTAGCAATTGCCATAAAAACCTGACTGCGATTATTGGGCTTTTTCTCTAAAAAAACTACGCTTGTTTTAGTATGCGTACTCGGTTGAAAGGTTTCTTGCGAAAGCGAAACAATGCCTAAAATAGAACAATATTGCTTTACATATTCCCAAATATAGCGGTCTGATGGATTGCCAAAAACACCCTCGGGCAGTACAATGCCTGCTCTACCACCTTCTTTCAAAAGTTGTATAATTCGCTCAATAAATAAAATTTGAGGCGGTTGTTTTTCTCTCAAATCTTTGGTTAAAATCCAACGAGCTTTGTTTGAAGTAATGCCGTTCAGATTATTATTTTCTACCCAAAAATGTCCTAATTCATATTGTTTCAGTAAATTCTTGCCGATTACAGGAATTTTTGCACCGAAAGGCGGATTTGCCAAAATCAAATCAAATGTACCTAATTGAATTTGGGCTTGAGTTTCAGGTTTCCAGTTCGCAGGATTTTCAAGACTATTTTCACAGAAGATGTGATATTCGCTTTCGCCTAAAATTGTCAAGTAAATTTTTGCTAATTTAGACAAAAACAAATCTTTATCAATGCCCGAAATATAGTAGTTTGAGGCTTTATTTTTGATAAGGTATTGCAAGATATGAGCGATAAATCCCCCTGAACCGCAGGCAGGGTCAATAATTCGCTCGCCTGAAGCGGGTTGCAGTACATCAATCATCATTTGCACTACATTGCGAGGCGTAAAAAATTGTCCTTCACCGCCGCGAAATGATGTGCTTATGAGTTCCTCAAAAGCATCGGCAATAATATCGCGGTCGGCATTCAGAATAGAATAATTTTCCATTTTTGAAATGATGAAAGATAAATCCGCCGCCTGAATTTCAATCTCTTCATCTATTTCAAAAATATCGGCATATTGATTTTTAACTTTTTCAAAAAGTGCAAAAATACGTTTTTCAAATTCTTGCAAGGTTTCATTAGGGCGATTGGCAAAATTTACTAATTGCTCATCTTGGGTGTTTTTTTCATCATAAATTTTACAGAAAAGCAGACGCATAATGTTTTGAGCAATTTTTTCGTCTCGGGTGATGCCCGTTACGTTGCCTGCAAAATAATCACGAATTTCTCTGAAAATTATTTTCAGATTATTGATGGGGAAAAGGTTTTGCTTGTAAATCAGTTTTTTAGGTTTGTTGATTTCGGCGGTTACAAATAAATCCATTATTAGATGCGTTTATGTGCTTTCACGATAAATTCCATAAAATCCAGTGTTTCTTCGAGCGAGTGGTCGGTCATAGCGATATTGCACCAACGATGACCATAGCGAACATTTTTAGCAGTATGCCTGATTTCTTTATCAATCAAAGGATTGACGTGCATTACTTGAATACTTGCGTCCTCGCCTTCATTTTTTTTAGAAGGTCGCCACTCGGGTTGCCAAGTAGCGGGTCTTTCTCTTTCAGCAAAGTTAGCAGGTTGATCGGAAATAGAACACAGGCAAACAGGACAATTTACAAACTCTTCTTTTTGCGTAGGGAAAAGATTGGAAGGTAGAGAAATATCAGAATAAATGATTTGATTTTGCAGAATAGTAAAGATTTTTTCATAAATTTTTTCAAAATCAACACCATAAAAATCTACTGCTACCGCAATTCCTAAAACTGCATAAGTTTCTATGCTGTCTTGCCATTTGCAACACTCAAAGGCGGGAATGACACAGGAATTTTGCGTCCAGAGTGTATCATTCCAATTTTTTAGTTTTTCAATGTGAGGTTGCCAGTGCTTGGGCAAAGCAACATATCTTTCGGGCAGTTCGTGAACTTTATCGGCGGGATATGCTTTTAATTTGCCGTTTTCCTTGATGTAAAAAACTAAAACTTGGCTTTCATCTGTACCTTCAATTTCAATTTTTTCAATTTCTTTGGCAAAAGATATAGGTTCTTGGGCTACTACAAGCGGATGCCAACGTAAATTACGATTGGAAAAAGGGGCTTTTCCTTGCCTGCCTCTTACACAAATAGCATCGCGTTGCAATTTTCCGCCACCTAAACCCAAACCACCGTCGCGAGTATAAGAAATTTTACCGAATTGCTTTTGGAAGTCTTTTTGTAAATCCTTGCTCGGGATACTATGGCTTATTGCTTCAGCAATGCTCTCGCAAAGTTCAATTACTTTCTTATCTAATTCTGTTAAAAAGCTTGCACTAATGGTTCTGCCTGTAGCCATATAAAATCTAATATTGCTTGCAAAGATAAAAATTTCCGAATTAAATTATTCTGTTTATTTTTGCGTTCTTTATTCTTTATATTTTCTGATGTTAAAAATGTTAGAAAGGTAATTCTTCATTATGCTACAATCTATGACGGGCTATGGAAAAGCCCAAACCGAAAAAAATGGCTATATCGTAGAAATAGAAATTAAAACGCTGAATAGCAAGTTTTTAGATGTTTCTTTGCGTATGCCCAAAGAACTCAATGAAAAAGAATTAGAAATGAGAGCCTTATTGCAGGAATATGTAGAGAGGGGAAAAGTAAATCTCACTATCAATTTTCAAAAACCTTCTTTATTTCAAGTGGCTATCATTGATGAAAACACTATCACGCTTTACTATCAAAAATTACTTGAAATAGCTGAAAGATTGAAGGTTACTTCGCAAGATATTTTTCAGATAGCTGTGCAAATGGCTGAAAAAAATCAACAAAGTAATTTGCAGACTTTAAGTGAAGAGGAGTGGTATTTGATAAAAGAAGTTCTCTTACAAACTTTGGAGCGTTGCAAAGAATTCAGACTGCACGAAGGAGCTATTATTCGGGATAAACTTTTGGAATATGCTCAAAATATTGAAAATTACTTGCAAGAAATTGAAAAGCAAGACCGAAATCGTTTAGAATACATCAAACAAAAAATTCAGGGTCGTTTGCAGGAAGTTCTTGGCGATGAAAACTTTGATAAAAATCGTTTGGAGCAAGAAATGATTTTTTATGCAGAACGTTTAGATATTTCCGAAGAGAAAGTGCGTCTGCAAAAGCATATTGATTATTTGCGAGAAGTTCTTTCTGATAAAAATTCCAATGGCAAGAAAATCAACTTTGTTTCGCAAGAAATGGGTAGAGAAATCAATACCATTGGCTCAAAAGCAAATGATGCTATCATTCAGCGATGGGTAGTGCTGATGAAAGAAGAGCTGGAAAAAATCAAAGAGCAATCTATGAATGTGTTGTGAGTTGAGACAAGAGACAAGAGACAAGAGACAAGAGACAAGAGACAAGAGACAAGAGACAAGAGACAAGAGACAAGAGACAAGAGACAAGAGACAAGAAAAAGTGTATAAAATGAGCAAGATACAAAAAATATCGGGGCAAAATTATGCCAATGAAGAGTTTTTAGAAGAAGATGATAGCACTGAACTTTATGAGCATTTTCGTATTACGGCTGATAAAGGGCAGAGTTTGATTAGAATTGATAAATTTTTAGCAAATAGGTTAGAAGGCATTACTCGCAGTAGAGTGCAAAATGCTATAGAAGCGGGGCTTGTTCAAGTAAATGGCAAAATCACCAAAGCCAACTATAAAGTAAAGCCACAAGATACAATTACCGTTCATTTACCCAAACCGCCTCGCAACGAGGAAATTTTACCCGAAAATATCCCTCTGCAAATTGAATACGAAGATGAGGATTTGATAATTATCAACAAACCCGCAGGAATGGTTGTACATCCTGCCTTTGGCAACTGGAACGGAACGCTTGTCAATGCCCTTTTGTATCACTTTCAGCACCTGCCTCACACCGAAGGCAATGAAATTCGCCCGGGTTTGGTGCATAGAATTGATAAAGATACTTCGGGGCTTCTGGTGGTTGCTAAAAATGAAAAATCTTTAAGCTATCTTGCCAAGCAGTTTTTTGACCATACCATTCAGCGTACTTATTTGGCTTTGGTTTGGGGCGAACCCAAGCACCTCAAAGGCACAATTGATAGCTACATTGGCAGAAGCAAGCGAGACAGAAAAATTATGGACGTTTTTGAGGCTGATGAGCCAACTGCCAAAAAAGCTATTACGCATTACGAGGTAGTACAATCTTTTGGCTATGTCAGTTTGCTCAAATGCAATTTGGAAACAGGCAGAACGCACCAAATACGTGTGCATCTGAAATCCATTGGGCATCCGCTTTTTGCTGATAGTGCTTATGGAGGCGATAAAATCTTGAAAGGTTTGCTTACACAAAAATATAAGCAATTTGTAGAGAATTGTTTTGAACTGATGCCTCGTCAGGCTTTGCACGCACAAAGTTTAGGTTTTCTGCACCCCACTACACGCAAAGAAATGTTTTTTGAAAGTCCTTTACCTGCTGATTTTCAGGCAGTTTTAGAAAAATGGCAAAATTATGTCAGTCAAAAAAATATTTCTTGAAACAAAAGAAAAACTTTTAGCTCACTTTTCTGCATCAGAAGCCGATTTTTTAGCTTCTATCCTTTTAGAAAAAGTTACCCAACTCAATAAAACACAAATTTTGCTGAATACAGCATTTACCTTCACCCAAGAACAGCAAGAACTTTTAGAAAACGATTTACAAAGAATTATCGCCCAAGAACCTTGGCAATATGTGGTAGGGGAAGTAGATTTTTTAGGCTCAAAGTTAAAAGTTAATCCTACGGTGCTAATACCTCGCCCTGAAACGGAGGAATGGGTGCAAAATCTCATTCAAAAACACAAAAAGTACGATTTCAAGCAAATTTTAGATATTGGTACAGGAAGTGGCTGTATTGCAATTGCTTTGGCAAAGGCGTTTCCACAAGCCAAGGTTACGGCTATTGATGTTTCGGATACTGCTATCAGTTTAGCAACTCAAAACTCTTTGAAAAACAAAGCAAATATCCACTTTCAAACTCTTAATGTTTTATCGTGGCAAACTATGCAAGAATGGGATTTAATTGTAAGCAATCCGCCATATATTTGTGAAAACGAACAAACACAAATGCAAAAAAATATTTTAGCCTATGAGCCTCATCAAGCTCTTTTTGTTCCGAATGAAAAGCCTTTGCTTTTTTATGAAAAAATAGCTCAAATTGCCCAAAATAATCTCGTGAAGGGTGGTTTTCTATACGTAGAAATCAATGAGGCTTTTGGAATTGAAGTAAAAAACTTATTTGAAGGTTATGATTTGCAGAAAGTGCAAATTCTGAAAGATTTTGCAGATAAAAATAGAGTGGTAGTAGCCCAAAAGTAATTTTTTACTGCAAAATCCCTTCTAAATCAATTTGTTTGATGTACTTGTAATTAGCTTCGGTAATATGCTCGGGTGCGAAAACAAATTGTTTGTCAAAAATTTGGTTGTCAATGTAATAGCTAATCCAATATTCACTATTTAGGGCAAATACTTCGGGAGAGATAGGTTCAATAAGGCAATGACTAATAGCAGGAACTACCTCAAAATAATAACGAATGGTAGAGGTATTGCGTTTTTCTCCATTTATTTCGCCATAGCCTCTGCACGTGATAATAACATTTTGCAAATCGGTTTCATTGGTATTGATAAGATACGCAAACCACTCGTATTCCTGACTTCCGTTTTTTTTACGAGCAATGGCAATTTGTACTCCTTCAACGGTTGGAAATTCTATATCTTTTCGCATTGCAGTCAAATTTTACACTTACATTTTACAAACTTACAAAAAAAAACTAACTTGCCAAAAAAGGTTCTGATAAAATCTATGTTCAAGTTTTGTTTGAAATTCGTTTCATTGAGTTTTTTTGCGGCTTTTCCTATTTTTTTACAGGCTCAAAAGCAGTCAGTTATCGCAGAAAATGGTATGGTAACTAGTGCCTATCCTGATGCTTCGCGAATAGGCGTGGAGATACTCAAAAAAGGAGGAAATGCTTTTGATGCTATGGTTGCCACAGAATTTGCTTTGGCGGTATGTTATCCGATTGCAGGAAATCTTGGGGGTGGTGGTTTTATGGTGGCTCGCACTGCCAAAGGGGAATATGATGTATTGGATTATCGTGAAAAAGCTCCGCTCAAAGCTCAAGAAAAGATGTATTTAGATGAAAAGGGAAATGTTATTGAGCGTTTGAGTCTTGACGGACATTTGGCGGTGGGAGTACCAGGCACCGTTGATGGAATGATAAAAGTACATCAGAAATATGGTAGTTTGCCTTTCAAAGACCTTGTTCAGCCTGCGATTGATTTGGCTTACAGGGGGGTAGTGCTTACCCAACACGAGGCAAATCAACTAAACGATTACCGAGAGGCTTTTTTGCGTATCAATACACATACGCCTACACATATTGTAAAACCCGAAGGCAAACTTTGGAAAGCAGGAGATACTATACGCCACATAGAGCTTGCTAAAACTTTGGAACGGATTAGGGATTATGGTAGAGCAGGTTTTTATGAAGGAATTACTGCTGATTTGATTGTAGCCGAAATGCAAAGCCCCGCAGACCCTTCTAAAAAAGGCATTATCACTTACGAAGACTTGAAAAACTATCAAGCAGTTTGGCGAAAGCCACTAATTGGTTATTACAAAGGGCATAAAATTATCACAATGCCTCCCCCTTCATCAGGAGGTATAGGACTTTTACAAATTTTGGCAATGATAGAAAAATACCCTTTGGCTCGTTGGGGATTTCGTGATAAACGTACTATGCAAGTAATCATAGAAGCTGAACGCCGCTTTTATGCCGACCGTGCTACACATATCGCCGACCCTGATTTTTACAAAGTGCCTGTCCAAAAACTTTTAGACAAAAAGTATTTGCAAAGCCGAATGAAAGATTTTAGCTTTGAAAAGGCAGGAAAATCTGAAAATATTACCGCAGGAAATATTCCTGAAAGTGAGGAAACTACACACTACACCATAGCCGATAAGTGGGGGAATGTAGTTTGTGTAACTACAACGCTTAACGGAGCTTTTGGCTCCAAAGTGATGGTAAAAGGAGCAGGCTTTTTTTTGAATAACGAAATGGACGATTTTAGCATTAAGGCAGGCGTGCCTAATATGTACGGGGCTGTGGGTGGAAAGGCAAACGCAATAGCTCCTCAAAAACGAATGTTAAGTTCTATGACCCCTACCATAGTAGAAAAAAATGGTAAGTTTCTCTTTGCTTTGGGTACGCCCGGTGGTACAACAATTCCTACTTCGGTGCTTCAAGTCTTTTTGAATGTAGTAGAATTTGGTATGTCTTTGCAAGAGGCTATCAATCAGCCTCGTTTTCATCATCAGTGGCAACCTGATGAGGTATATTTGGAAAAAGATGGTTTCAAAGCTACACTTATTCAGGAGCTTGAAAAATTGGGCTACAAGTTTCAAACTCGTAGCATCATCGGGAAAGTGAATGGTATCCGAAAGCTACCTAATGGTAAATGGGAAGGAGCCGCTGACTATCGCCGTGATGATACAGCAATAGGATACTAATTGTTTTGATTACAATACATCAAAAGATGCAAAAAAATCTTGTGTTTTACCCAAAGAAATAATTTTTTGGGAAATTTGAAAAATAAAATTTTACATTGCATAATTTTTCGTTTCAATTTTTTGGTTTTTGCACAGAAATTGCCTACATTTGTTAGGTATGTAAAATTTATTTTTATGAAAAATCCACGTTTGTTTATTGCGTTTTTGGTGGCGATGGGAGGTTTAGTGCTTATTGCAAACCAAAAAAAAGTAGCAGAAAGTACAGGAAAAAATGTTCCTCCTTTGATGGGAGCAGTGGCTTGGGAAGCTAAAAACGATTTGGGAAAACCCACAGAGTATTCAGAGAGTTTGAAAGAATTTTTGAAGGGGTTTCCTATGGCTAAATACCCTTTTGTAGTTGATGAAAGAACAATGAGCTTTCTTAAAATGCAAAAAGAGCCTGATTGGAAAAAGGTAAGGCAAATTGATGAGAGATTTACTAAGTTTGCTCCTCGTATTCGTGAGGCGGAATTTAGTCGTATCCCTCGTGAATTGAAAGGCTTTTATGTTGCTAAAATTGCAGAAAATAAGGACTTTGCCGCTGTAATCTATGCTACTGCTGATTTTGGCTATGAAGGCTATGATTATGAAACTAACAACACTTTTTTCAGACGAGTAGATTTCACCCTTACCACTTATGCCCCTAACGGAGATATTATTGATGAATTAGAGGTGGCTAATCTGTTTTCACAAGATTACAATAAGCGTTTCGTAATGAGTAAAGATTTGCAAATTAGCATTACAGGCAAAGATTACGACAACAACGAACTCAAAGAGTTTTATCAGATTGATAAAAAAGGCTCTATTAAGAAATTAGAAAAAGATACCAAAGAAGGTAAAAAAACGGATTATTACTTCTGATAAGCTATGAGAAAGCATAAAAAAGCCCTATTTCATAAGGGCTTTTTTATCTATAAACGTTTAATCATATTTTTGTAAGGGTAGAAATCTACTTGAATAGTGTGGCGAGGCGAGGTTTTGTAGCGTTTGCGAAGTTTTCCTTTGTAGCTTTCAATATCAGCCAGCATAGCTTCTTTTGAGGGTAGTTTGCTTTTGCCTTTCAAAATTCTTGCAACCCATTCTGATTGCACTTCGGCAAGAGGCATAATTGCTCCAAGTGGTTGTACCAAACCAATGAAAAAGAGATTCTTATGTTCGGGGTGAATGACGTGCTTGTAAAGTGAAACCTCATTGGTTTCTTCGGCGTTCAAAAAGTTTTTATCAAAAAACGGAAAAGCAATTTTATAGCCTGTGGCGTAAATGAGCACATCTGCTTTTTCTTGTGAGCCGTCTTCAAAAATAATGGTATCTCCTGCGAGCTTTTGAATGTTGGGCTTGATATGCACTTTGCCGTGTCCTGCAAGTGAAAATAAATCTTGCGAAATAGTAGGGTGTTCGGAAAGTAGGGGGCGTTTGGGTTTGGGAATGCCGTAATTTTCTTGCTTACCACGAGCTACCCACAGGCAAAAAGAAAGTAACCCTCGCTTAAACCACATCGGTAACCACTCTACGCTGTATTTGTTGAGCGTATCAAAAGGCTTTCCGAGAATGTATTTAGGCAAAACATAGGCTCCGCTTCGGGTGGAAATAATCACTTTGCCTGTGCTGGTACGAGCCGCCTCGCAAGCTATATCCACCGCCGAATTGCCAAAACCGACCACTACTACATTTTTATGCCCCTGAAAAATATCAGGAGTTTTGTAATCGTGAGAATGTAAAATCAGACCATTAAATTCGCCTTCAAAATTTGGATAGCGAGGTTTCCAATGATGCCCACTCGCAACCATTACCGCAGTATAGATTTTTTTTTCGCCATTATCCAAAGTTACTTCGTATGAGCCATCAGATAACTTTTCTACTCGTTCAACACCTGTTTTGAAGCGAATTTTATCCCTAAAACCAAAATGATTCACATAGCTTTCAAAATACTCCATAATCTGGTAATGGCTTGGATAGTCGGGATAATCTTCGGGCATAGGGAAATCGGAATAAGCCATTACCTTTTTGGAAGTATTGATGTGCAAAGAACGATAAGAAGATGACATTCCGTTGTCGTTCATATATCGCCAATTTCCACCAATGCCCGAGCCTTTTTCGTAACAATCAAAAGGTATGTTGTTTTCTTGCAAAACTTTGCAGGCAACAATGCCACTTGAACCTGCACCAATTATACAAACTTTATGTTCCATAATAAGCACGTAAATAATTTAGCAATAAAAAACAAACTCACCTATGAGAGCAAATATTCAAGTTTTTATTTGATATATTAAACGCTGACAAAGCCTTTTTGTTTGATGAAGTTTTCCCAATCTTCTAAAATTTTACCTTTCAATACGCGTGGGAATTTAGTTTGTCCGCCTTCTTTACCTTTGGAACGCATCCAATCGTAAAATACGTGTGTGGGGAGTGTATGTACAAATATTTCTTTAAGGGCGGCACTACGTTCTACTTTGTAGTCATCATTGAGTTCGCAGAGTTTGTTATCTAATCGGATTTTCAGTTCTTCGCTGTTGATAGGTTCATCAATGCCAATATACCAGCGGTGAGCAAAAAGGGTATCGTATTTTACACCTGCTACGGTGAATTCTTTTAGGGGGAAGCCCATTTCATCAGCAACACTTTCAATAGCTTTGTTCATATTATCTACGGAAAGATGTTCGCCGCAAAGACTTAAAAAATGTTTGGTTCTGCCCGTGATGACAATTTCAGAATGTTTTTTATCTACAAGTTTCACGGTATCGCCAATAAGGTAACGCCAAGCTCCTGCACAAGTAGAAAGCAAAATGGCGTACTCCTTGCCTTCTTCAATCTCATCAATGAGCAAGGTTTGGGGTTTTTCAATCATTTCGCCATTATCGTCAAAGTTTTTATCGTTGAAAGGCACAAATTCCAAAAAGATGCCATTATTTAGCACTAATTGTAACTCTCCTTGTGGGCGAGCCTGATAAGCTATAAAACCTTCTGAAGCCAAGTAAGTTTCCATATACACCAAAGGTTTGCCCAATAGTTTGTTGAAGCTATTTTTGTAAGGCTCAAAGGCTACGCCTCCGTGAACGTAAATGGTTAGGTTGGGCCAAATGTCGTGTATATTTTTTACACCATAATAAGCAATGATTTTCTCAAACAAGATTTGTATCCAAGCAGGCACGCCTGCCACAATGGTAATATCCCATTTAGGAGCTTTGAGGACGATTTCATCTAATTTTTCATTCCAATTACTTTTTTTAGCGATTTTCCTACCCGGCTTGTAGAAATGTTGAAACCAAAAAGGAATTTTTGAAGCAGTAATACCGCTCAAATCTCCTGAAAAATAAGTGCCGTTGTAGTTGAGATGAGTGCTACCACCGAGCATCAAAATACCTCCTTCGTAAAGTTTTGGGGGTAGTTCGGGGTAGTGAGCAAGTGAAAGAATTTGGCGAATACTTGTTTTGCGAATGGCTTTTATCATTTCTTTGGTGATAGGAATGTACTTGCTGGAGGCTTCGGAAGTTCCCGAACTTAATGCAAAATACTTGATTTGTCCTCGCCAACAAATATCTTTTTCGCCATCACGAGCTTTGTGCCACCATTCATTATAGATTTTGTTGTAATTGAAAGTAGGAACTTGCTCTTTGAAGAGTTCATAAAACTTTCTATCGTTTTTGGCGTTTTTCTGAATAGCATCAATAATTTTATGGAAGTTATATGTTCTACCAAAAGCTGTGCTTTCAGCATTAGTAAGCAATTTGAGCAGTTCTTTTTTCTGTAAAATAAAAGGGGATTTATTTTCCTGCTCTATGCTTTTGCGTAGTCTGATGCCTTTTTTGAGAAGAGTACCAAGAATTGCCATAAGCGTAAAAATGTTTGTTTAATTTGCTTTCAAATATGTAGATTTGCTTTGAATTTTCCAAGAAAAATTGCAAAAATTTGAAAAGTGCAATAAAAAATAAAAAAAATACAATGTTTAATCAAGAAGTTTATCAAAAAATTTTACAAGAAATAGGAGAGGTTCGCTTGATAGCTGTGAGTAAAACAAAACCTATTAGCGATTTACAAGAAGCCTATCAAGCGGGAGTAAGAGACTTTGGGGAAAACAAAGTACAAGAAATGTGCGAAAAACAACCACATTTGCCTCAAGATGTACGTTGGCATTTGATAGGGCATTTGCAGACCAATAAAGTCAAATATATTGCTTCTTTTGTGCATCTTATTCATTCGGTTGATAGCCTGAAACTTTTGCAAGAAATTAACAAGCAAGCTCAAAAGCATAGTAGAGTAATAAACTGCCTTTTGCAAATTCATATCGCCCAAGAGGAAACTAAATTTGGTTTGAGTTACGAGGAGGCTGAAAATCTTTTACAGAATACGGCTCTAAAAGAGTTAAAAAATATTCGCATAAAAGGCTTAATGGGAATGGCTACTTTTACGGAAAATGCCGAACAAATACGTAAAGAGTTCAGAGGCTTGGCAGGCTTTTTTCAGCATTGTAAGCAAAAGTACCAAGATTTTAACCTTGATTTTCAAGAACTTTCAATGGGTATGAGTGGGGATTATCTCATAGCCATTCAAGAAGGTTCTACTATGGTGCGTATAGGGAGTGCTTTGTTTGGAAGTAGGTAAATTTTATGAGAATAGCTGTTTTAACTCATTTTTTAGAAAGCCAATAGCCGCAATAGTAGGACGAATATCGTAGTTATTGGCATTTTCTAAAATTTTTTTAGCAAGTTCCAAAGCATTAGTTTCGGGGGCAACTTGAGCGGCTGAATTGTTGATAAGCGACACAATCTCTTCTCGGGCGGTTTGTATCATATTCCAAGCCTCATTGCTCATATACATTTGTTGGGAAAAGTTATGGGCAAATTCGTTACGGATTTCGTGTAAAAGAATTTGCTGTAACTCTTCTGATGTGAATTGCGACACTTGCAAGCGAGTAAGCATATTTTCGGGAGCAATTCTTTCCAAAAATAAACACATACGCTCATAGGCTTGTAGGCGAATAGTCGTAATAGTTTCAGTATTTTTAAGTTTGATTTCAGCTAAACGGCGTTCAAATTCTTTTTCTAAAAAATTTCGGGCAGTTAGGTACATTCCAAGAAGTACAATGCTGGCAGGTAAAGTGATTTTCAATAAATCAAAGATTGCTTCCATAAATTTTAGTTTGTAAGGTTGTGTTTTTTCAAAAACTGCTCATCAATATCTAATTTTTCACAGATTGTTCTTAAATCTATGCCTAACTCCAACATTACCTTGATACTTTTCACTCTTTCTTGTTCTTTTTCGTAGGCTAAATTTTCGGCTTTCAGTCTTTCTTGTTCTTTTTCTTTCTGCAATTTGTTTATTCTTTCCTCATATTCGTTCATTTCAGTAAGGTAATCGTCTTCGGCTATCATTTTATTTCTGAGTGTTTTTTCTTGTGCCGCTGCCTGTAATCTGCGTATAATAGGACGATATTTTTCAGGAAAATCCTCCTCTTTAACATTGAGAATATGAAAGTCTTCATCTCGGTGATGTTGGTCAAAAATGCTCAATACTTTTTCCAAATCACTCTGATAACGCTCTTTCAAATAAGGAATATTTACGATAATACCCTTGTGAAATAAGGAGGGAATAAAATATCCTTTTTCCTCTAAAATTTCTCCGTTGCGTTTGTCTTTTACGCAGGTATCTACTTCTACCACAGGAATTCCTTCGTATTCTTCCAATCCGTAGCCGAGAAAGAATATAGCATAAATCGGAATACCTGCTTTGTATTGCCTGCCTGTATTGCGGGAGGTTACCCACTGAAAATACTCTTTTTTCGCATACTGACTGCCCAAATAAGCCCTGAACCGAAGCATATCGCTGGTGAGTTTGCTTTTCTGAACTTCAATAATAATCAATTTTTCTTCGCCTGTTTCAGTGCGAATTTTAGCGGTGAAGTCAATGCGATAGACGGTCAGTCCTGATGAAAATTGAATAGAAGGATTTTCCTCCTGACGTTTTTTAGCAGTTTCAAAGTCAAAATCGGCGAGAAATTCTTGTGGCAAGAATACAAGTTCGGTGATTTCTTGCCCAATGAGAGCCGAAAGCAAGAGCTTGGCGACCTTGTTGTCTTCCATTAAATATTTGAATACTACATCATATAAAGGATTGAGAATTTGCATATTTCGAAATTTCCTGCAAATTTAGCTAATTCCTCTTAATTGACATACTTTCAATATGCCAATCATACTGATAGCATCAGTAATCTCATCAGCAAGAACCCAGTGTAAAGCGGTACTTAAATGCACTTTTTTTATTAAGAGTTGCTCGGTCTCTTCGGGTGCGTTATTTCCAAAACTCAGGTTTTCGGCAATGAAAACAAAACCTTCTTCATCTGTTACGGAATTAGATGTATGAATGCGAGCAATTTTTGTCCATTTTTCAGCGATAATTCCTGTTTCTTCCCATAGTTCCCTTTGGGCGGCTTCTAAAATTTGTTCATCAAAAGATTTTGACGAAGGTACAGCAATTTTACCACCTCCCATAGGTATTTCCCAGCTATACTCGTTGAGTGGATAACGATATTGACCTACTAACCACGTAAAGCCATTTTCATCAATTGGAATGATGCCAATTGCTTTATTTTTGAAGTTTACCGTGCCATAAATACCTTCGTTGCCACTGGGATTGATAACTTTGTCCTCGCGGACTTTAATCCAAGGGTTCTCGTAAATATCTTTGGATTGCAGAATTTGCCAAGGATTTTCAGTAGGTTTGGGCAAATTATCTTCTGATAATTTTTTCATTGATTTCTTGCAAAGTGTAAGAATAGCTTTCCATAATTGGGTTTGCCAAAAGCTCTGAACAGGCTTTTTCTACTTTTTCTTTGGCTTCTTGCTGACTGCTCGCTTCCAAAGAAAGCGTAATATGTTTTCCTACACGTACATCTTTGATTTCAGAGAGCTGAAGATGTTTTAAGCCAAGCAGTACGGCTTTACCCTGTGGATCTAATATTTCTTTCAAAGGCATTATGTTGATTTCGGCTATAAATTTCATTGCTTTTGTATTTTGGACGTAAAAATACTTTTTTATTGTGTTTCAAGGTAAAAATTTAGAGATTTTTTCTTTGAAGGGTTAAGTAAAATTACCTTTCTGCAACTTCTACGCTTACTTCTCTCATAGGTGGAGCAGAGGTTTTTTCTGCTAAATACTTGGTGAGTTTGGTGCGTAACTCCTGATAGCTCAAACCTTGATGTACTTCTCCATTTTTAGCAAGGGAGACTTGCCCTGTTTCTTCCGAAACTACTAACACCACTGCATCAGTTACTTCTGTTACACCGATAGCAGAACGGTGCCGTAAGCCCATAGTAGCGGGAATATGAGGGTTTTCGGAAACAGGTAAAATACAACGTGCCGCTACTACTCTCCCAGATTGCCCTACAATAACTGCCCCATCGTGTAAGGGGCTATATTTGTTGAATATAGAAAGAAGTAGCCTTTTAGAAAGTACAGCATCTAACATATCTCCCGACTCTGCGTAAAATTTCATATCTGTACTACGAGCAAAAACTATCAGAGCTCCTGTATTGCTACTACTCAATGCACGGGCGGCTTCTACTACGGCATTGATATCTACTTTACTTTTTTTGTTTTTACGCCAAGGCAAAGCGTCCCAGAAGTTATCATCTCCGAATACTTGCGAACGCCCCACCAAAAGCAAAAATTTACGAACTTCCTGCTGAAAAATGATAATCATAGCAATCACGCCAACGCCAAAGAATTGCCCTAAAATGTTTCCTAAAAGTTTGAGTTGCAATAAGTTTACGGCTAAATAGCCTATGCCCAACATTGCAATCCCCCAAAGAATACGTACGGCTATACTGCCTTTTAGAAGTTTGTAAAATTGGTAAATTAGGTAAGCTACGAGTAAGACATCTAAACCATCTACCCAAGTGAAATTGAAAAACCATATTTTGAATAAAAACCACATATTCAGCTTTCTAATAATTTTCGGTATAGAAGAATCGTTTCTTTGGCTTCTTTCACATCGTGAACTCTTAAAATTTTCGCTCCTTGCATCAGAGCAAACATATTGAGAGCCGTAGTGCCATTGAGAGCTTCGTAGGGACTGATAGATAGCGTCTTATAAATCATTGATTTACGTGATATTCCCACGAGCAGTGGCACTTGTAAGATTTGAAAATACGATAAATTTTTAAGTAGGAAAAAATTTTGGTTTATATTTTTGGCAAAGCCAAAACCCACATCAATGATGATGTCTTTCACCCCCAAGATACGTAATTTTTTGATTTTTTGTTCAAAAAAATGTAAAATTTCTAACAAAATATTTTCGTAATGGCACATTTGGCTCATAGTTTGCGGATTTCCTCGGCTGTGCATTAAGATATAAGGAACTTGTAAATGAGCAACTGTTTCAAACATTTTTTTATCAAGTTCTCCGCCTGAAACATCATTGATAATATTTGCTCCACTTTCAATAGCTCTTTGAGCTACTTCGGCTCGGAAAGTATCCACCGAAATCAAATTATCGGGAAAATTTCTGCGTATTGCCTCAATAGCAGGAATTACCCTTTGTAATTCTTCTTGCAAACTGACTTCGCTTGCCCCTGGACGTGTAGAATACCCTCCTATATCCAATATATTAGCTCCTTCCGAAAGCATTTTTTCAGCATTTTTGAGCAGTTCATCAATATTTTTTTGTCGGCTTCCTTCAAAAAAAGAATCAGGGGTGAGGTTCAAAATACCCATTATACAAGGTTTATCCAAGAGCAACAAACGTCCTTTGCTTTCAAGAGAAAAATTCATTTTTTCAAAAATTAAACAAAATCTTTTGCAAGTAAATTAGTTTTTTTTAGTTTTGGCAATAATTCCATCACCAAAAATTGTATAGGCTAATGAAAAAAGATTATAGCCAAGTGTATAATGAAATGCAAGATGAGAATTTTATCTTGTCTTACAAAGGGCAGGTGGGGTTTGTGCAAATTAATTCTTTGCTTCGTATCATTGAAGATAGACTTGAAACTGCCGAACAAAACCCTAAAACTCGCAAAAAAGTCTATAATATCGCAACCGAATGCTATCAGAATTTAAGTCATCATTTAGAAAAGCATAGTGAAGAAATAGGAATGAAAGGGCTTGCTGTGTTTGAAGCCTATCAGGATAAGTACATTATCGCTACAGGTAACTATGTTTTTAAGCAAAGCGAGCAAAAAATTAAAGAAAAAATTGATTATATCAACTCTTTGAGCAAAGAAGAATTACGAGAGTACCATAAACAAATACTTGGTAGTGAGGGCTTTTCGGAAAAAGGCACAGCAGGGTTGGGTTTTGTGGATATTGCCCGTAAATCGGAGGGTAACTTACGATATGAGTTTAGTCATTTAGATGATAACTTAGCTTTTTTTACCTTGAAAGTAGAAATTCCAAGAATTGAAAACAAACAGGAACATTCGTCTTAAATAGCATTTTTTATGGAAAGCTTGAAAATTGAAAAAACGCTCAATACTCCCTTTGTACATTTAGATCCTGATACAGGAAAGTTGGAAATAAAAGGGCGTTCTGTACCAGAAAACCCCTTGGAGTTCTACACGCCTATCAACGATTGGCTGGAACGCTTCAAAGCACAAGCGGCTGAAAGAGTTTTAAGCCTTGATGTAGAATTAGAATATTTCAACACAAGTTCTTCCAAATGTTTGCTTGATGTATTCAAAAAAATAGCCCAACTGAAAGCATCGGGAGCCGCCGTAGAAATAAACTGGTGGTGCGAAGAGTTTGATGACGATATGATTGAAGCGGGTAAAGATTATCAAGATCTTTTGGAAAATATTACCTTCAATATCAGAATTATTGCAGAGCAGTAAAAAAAATTATGCGTAAAGATTACCTCACGGGTGAGGAAGAAAAACTTTCGCCTTCGGATAGAGAGATAGAAAAGGCTTTGCGTCCTTTGAGTTTTGAGGATTTTACAGGGCAAGAAAAAATCGTTGAAAACTTGCGTATATTTGTACTTGCCGCCAAACAACGCAAGGAAGCCCTTGACCACGTCCTTCTACACGGACCGCCCGGATTAGGAAAAACAACACTTTCTAATATCATTGCCAATGAGCTTGGAGTAGAAATGATGACTACTTCGGGACCAGTATTAGATAAGCCCAGCGATTTGGCAGGTTTGCTCACAAAACTCAATTCTAATGATGTACTTTTCATAGATGAGATTCATCGCCTCAATCCTATTGTAGAGGAGTATTTGTACTCTGCAATGGAAGATTACAAAATTGATATAATGCTGGACTCAGGTCCGAATGCTCGTACCGTGCAAATAGGGCTAAATCCTTTTACGCTCATCGGAGCAACGACGCGTTCAGGTCTGCTGACAGCCCCTTTGAGAGCCAGATTTGCCATCAATGCTCGTCTGCAATATTATGATGCTCATTTGCTCACCCAAATTGTCAAGCGTTCTTGCAAAATTTTGGGTGTAAAAATTGAGGAGGAAGCCGCCTACGAAATTGCCCGCCGTAGTAGAGGCACGCCTCGTATTGCTAATAACTTACTTCGCCGCATTCGTGATTTTGCACAAGTCAAAGGGAATGGCAATATAGATTTGGCTATTGCTGATGTAGCTTTACAAGCTCTGGAAGTAGATAAAAACGGACTGGACGAAATGGATAATCGTATTCTGCAAACCATTATTCATAAGTTCAAGGGAGGACCCGTGGGTATTACTACTATCGCTACGGCTTGCGGTGAGGAGGCAGAAACTATTGAAGAAGTGTATGAACCTTTCCTAATACAAGAAGGCTACATCAAAAGAACTTCAAGGGGTAGAGAAGCTACCGAAAAAGCCTATAAACATTTAGGAATTAGCCAATTTACTAAACAAAACGATTTATTTGAAGATTAAAAACCTTTTCCAATGTCTTTTCGCAAGGAAATTCGTTTATTTGATGCCGTAATGCTCGTAGCAGGTACAATGATTGGCTCGGGCATTTTTATTGTAAGCTCTGATATTGCCCAAAAAACGCAGTCTGTTTTCGGTTTATTGATAGTTTGGCTTATTACAGGGCTTATTACAATGGCAGGAGCTTTGAGCTATGGCGAACTTGCCGCTATGATGCCCCAAGCAGGAGGGCAATATGTATTTTTGCGTAAGACTTACAATTCGCTCATTGCGTTTTTGTATGGCTGGACGGTACTGGCGGTCATTCAGACAGGCACAATTGCGGCAGTGGCGGTAGCTTTCGCCAATTTTACAGGAAATCTTTTTCCGTTTATTAGTAAAAACAACAAAATCATAGAAATAGGCAATTTTAGCATTGCTACTAATCAAATTTTGGCAATTATCGTGATTTGGCTACTCACTTTCATCAATACCAAAGGCGTAAAATACGGAACGCTGATTCAAAATCTTTTTGGTAGTACCAAAATTATCGCCTTGGCTTTACTTTTGCTCATTATCTTTGTTTTTGGTAGAAATGTTGTGGCTATCAGTGAAAATTTTGGAAAATATTGGGCTTTGCCTGAAAATGTTTCACTTGCAGAGTATTTGCCTTTGTTTGCAGTAGCAATGATTGGTTCGTTATTTTCCAGTGATGCTTGGAATAATATCAGTTTTGCAGGTGATGAAATTGTCAATGCTGAAAAAACCATTCCTCGCAGTTTGGCAATAGGTACAGGGCTTGTAACACTGATTTATTTGCTTACCAATGTTGCCTATTTGATAGCTTTACCCTTTCCACAAATACAAAGCAATGAATTAGTAGCAACTGCCGCCGCCTCGCAGGTTTTAGGGCAAATAGGCTTACTCTTGGTAAGCGTTTTGATAATGATTTCTACTTTTGGCTCTGATAATGGCTGTATTCTTTCGGGGGCGAGGGTGTATTATGCTATGGCAAAAGATGGAGTATTTTTTTCGGCATTGGGCAAACTAAATAAAAATGATGTACCTCAGAATGCTTTGGTAGTGCAGGCAATTTGGGCTTCGGTTTTGTGTCTTTCGGGGGCGTATAGCGACTTGTTGGGGTATGTGATGTTTGCCGTGATGCTTTTTTACTTTCTGACTATTCTTGCAGTGTTTATTTTGCGTAAAAAAATGCCTGACTTGCCTCGTCCTTACAAAGCTGTAGCGTATCCTTTTTTACCTGCTTTGTATTTGGTTTTGATAACTATCATTAGCATTATTTGGTTGATTTACGAACCTTACACACGTTACGGCTTTCTGATTGTACTTTCGGGTTTGCCTGTTTATGTGTGGTTAAAAAAGAAAAGACAAGACTAATGGGCTATTCCTTGCGAATTTTGGCGAATTTTGGCTAATTTTGCAAAAATAAAGCACAAGCTATAAGCCAATAAAAGTTTTATAGAAGGCATTTACAGGAAAAATTGGAATACATTTTGCTACTATCAGCGAAAAATGAGAGAAATATGCAACTTCGGGCAGAGAATTTGGTCAAAAAGTACGGTAAGCGTTATGTAGTAAATCACGTTTCTATTCAGGTAGAGCAAGGGAAAATTGTGGGACTTCTCGGACACAACGGAGCAGGTAAAACCACTTCTTTCTATATGACCGTGGGGCTTGTAAAACCCGATGAAGGCAAAATTTTTTTAGATGATGAGGATATTACGCAACTGCCTATGTTCAAAAGGGCAAGAATGGGTTTGGGTTATTTGGCACAAGAGGCTTCGGTTTTTAGAAATTTGAGCGTAGAAGATAATATCAAAGCCGTTTTGGAAATGACAAACCTTTCCAAGCAAGAGCAAAAAGAGCGTACAGAAGCCCTTTTAGAGGAATTTAATCTTACTCACGTCAGAAAAAGTATGGGGAAAGTGCTTTCAGGAGGAGAACGCAGACGCACCGAAATTGCAAGAGCTTTGGCTACGAATCCTAAATTTATTTTGCTTGATGAACCTTTCGCAGGGGTAGACCCACTAGCAGTTGAGGAAATTCAAAAGATTGTCTATAAGTTGAAATTCAAAAATTTGGGCGTACTTATCACTGACCACAATGCCGATGAAACTCTTTCTATTACCGACTGGGTTTATGTAATGAGTGCAGGAAAAGTTTTCAAAGAAGGCGTTCCCGAAGATTTGGTAAATGATAAGGAAGTAAGAGCTAAATATTTGGGCGAATTGTACGAATTCAAAAGAAAAAGGTTTGATGTCTGAAATGAAAAAAGTAACTGTTTTTTGCCTGATTTTTCAAGTTTTTACCTACGCTTTGGCTCAAGAAAATATCCCTTTGGGTACGTGGCGAGTGCATTTGCCTTATCGCTCTGTAAAATCTTTGGCGGCGAGTGAAAGTAAAATCTATGCAGTGGCTCAATCGGGGCTTTTTGTGTATGATTTGCAAGAAAATAGCACGCAAATTCTTTCTAAAAGCGATGGTCTTGCCGAAGCCCAAGCCTCGCAAATTGCTTATTCTGTTGAATATCAAAAACTCATTGTGGGTTATTTTAATGGAAATATTGATTTGATTGCAGGTAGAAATATCATCAATTTGCCTGCTATTCGTAATTCTACACAAGTTGCTGAAAACCTAAAAAACATCAATCATATCTTTTTGCAAGGGCGTTGGGCTTATTTAGCAACTAATTTCGGAGTGGTGGTAGTAGATTTAGAAAAAAACGAAATTCGCGAAACTTGGCGAAATTTAGGCACAGGAGGAAGTAATTTAGCCGTGAATGCGATTGCCTCTGATGGCTTACGTTTCTATTTGGCAACCCCACAAGGGGTGCGTTTTGCGAGTGTTTCGGCAAATTTGCAAGACTTCAATAGTTGGCAGTTTTTTGGAGTAAGTAGCGGCTTGCCTGCAAATGTAGCAGTGCAAAACATTGCCTTTTCGCATAATCTCTTATATGTTTCATTAGAAGGTTTTGGCTTGTACAAACTCATTAATCCTACTACTTGGCAAGCGGTAACAGGTATGCCTATCAATGGCTACAATAATTTACAAAATATTGATAATCAAATTGCTGTATTGCAAAATAACCAAGTAATTTGGCTCAATACATCAGGTATAGTGGGCAATCTTTCAAATCCACTTTTTCAAAAAATAAACGCTATTCAAAAAATAAACAATCGTTTTTGGTTGGCTGATGCTATCAATGGATTGCTTTCTGATTGGGAAGGGAGTTTCAGGTCTTACAGCCCTAATGGGACTTTTAGCATAAGAAACTGGAAAAATTTTTATTTTGCGGGAAAAATAGTTGCTCTTTCAGGGGGGTACAATAGCAGTTATGCTAATTTGAATAATACCGATGGCTTTGATATTTTCAGTGAGGGATTTTGGCAGAGTTATCATTTTCAGAATTTGTCTAATACCTTGCCGATGCCTTTTGCTTTTGATTTGAATTGTGCCGCTTACAACGCTTCTCAAAAAACCTTAACACTTGGCTCATTTGGTAACGGAATTATTCAGCAAAACACAGAAACAGGAACTTTTAGCGTCATTGATGAAACTACCCCTAATACGCCTTTTTTTGGGGCTTCTGATGTAAAAGTTTCCGCCCTGACCACAGACCGTCAGGGTAACTTGTGGGTTGGTAGATATGGAGCAACCAATTCTTTGCTTTGCCGTAGAACTGATGGCACTTGGCAAAGTTTTGGTTTCAATAGTGCTACACGCTTTCCCGAGGATATTGTCGTGGATTTTAGAGGCTACAAATGGATAAGACTTTCGCCTATACCTTCCGCCACAGGTGTATGGGTGTGTGATACCGAAGGCGGGCAAAACAAACATCTTACCCCTACAAATGGCAAACTGACAAACCCAAATATTCTTTCTATTGCTATTGACCGCAATGGTGTTCTCTGGCTCGGTTCTGAAAGTGGTGTAATGACCGTTTTTAACCCTCAAAATGTTTTTAACAGCAATTTTGAAGTTACTTTTCCTATTTTTGAGCGAAGACAATTGCTCGAGAGTATTGCCGTAACGGCTATTGCCATAGACGGAGCCAATCGGAAATGGTTTGGCACTCACAAAAATGGCGTATATCTTTTTGATGCTACTGTAAGCAAACTTTTAGCTCATTTTACTACAGAAAATAGTCCGCTGATTTCCAATCAAATTCGTCATATTAGCATCAATGATAGAAACGGAGAAGTTTTTATTACCACCAATCAGGGTTTATGCTCTTACCGAGAAGGGGTTACGGTAGCCTCCGAAAATTTGGGTAAAGTAAAAGTTTTCCCTAATCCTGTAAAGCCCGATTTTTCGGGTTTGGTGGGTATTGAAGGACTTGCCGAAAATGCAGAAGTCAAAATTACTGATGTTTCAGGAACGCTCATTTATCAAACTACTGCCAAAGGTGGTACAGCTACGTGGAATCTTAGAGACTACAACGGCAGACGTGCCGCACCGGGTATTTATTTGGTTTTTTCTGTAAATGCCGAAGGCGAGGCAGGAGAGGTAGCTAAAATTGCAGTGCTTTGAGATGTGCCTCTAATTGCTTGCGAAAAGGAATTTGTAAAACTTTTTTGTAACGATTGCACTGCACACAAGGAATATCTGCTCGGGCAGGTACTTCGCCTAAAAGCATTTTTTTAGCATACAAATATTTTTCTGATTGCAATAAATTTTCCAAACCTTCCTGAAAAACATTACCAAAGTCGCCAAAATGATTAACGCAACAGCCTAAAAGTTTGCCGTCCCAATTGATTTGCGGAGCAGACCATAACTGAAAGCAAGCAGGTGAATACAGCTTTCGGTTTTTTTGTTCAAATTCTGTGATAGTGCTTGCTCCCATTTCTTGGGCAACGTATTCAGCATTGCGAATAGGAAACTTTTTAGGTGAATAATTGAATTTCAACTTGAAACCCATTTTTAGCTCTTTTGCCAAATTTCTTGCCTTGCTGATTTCGTGTTCGTTATGCCCAAAAATAATAAACTGCCATTTCAGTTTTGGGTAAGGGCTTTGATATTTTGCCTTGTAAAAATTGATTTTTCGGATATTTTCTAAAACTTTTTCAAAACTCCCGCCAATTCGGTAAATCTGGTAGGTTTCTTCGCTTGCTCCATCAATGGAAACTTTGATTTTCTCAAAGCGATATTTTACAAGGGCTTCGGCGGTGCTATCGGGCAAATGATTGAGGTTAGTTCCATTGAGGGCAGTGAGTTTGATATTTTTTTCATAAGCAAGCCGTAAAATTTCCTCAATGTGTGGGTGCAAGAAAAGTTCGCCATAATTAGAAAGCTCAAGGCTCTTGATTTGTGGATTTTGGCTTAAAAAGGTTTTGAAATTTTCTAAACTCAAATGCCCCCAACCAATAGCGGAGTGTTTTCGGTGATAGTGCGTTCCTGTAAGGCACAAAGGGCATTTGAGTTGGCATTTGCTACTTACTTCTAAACGCAAATGCTCACTTTGCCACCAAGATGAGAGATTTTTATTTTTTTGTTGGAACAAGCTTTGCCAAAACCTTTTTACTAAAAACATTGAATTGCTTCTTTTTGTAATTTTAAGCACTTTTTCAAAGTTACGAAAAATGAGTGGTTTTTGAAGTGGAATTTTATGCAAAAACTTTCCAAAGAATTTTACACAAGAGATGATGTAGTGCAAATAGCCAAAGATTTATTAGGCAAGTATCTTTTTACAAAAATAAATGGAGTGATTACCGCAGGAAAAATTGTAGAGACGGAAGCCTATTGTGGCAAAACTGATAAAGCCTGCCACGCTCACCGAAATCGCTACACGGAACGCACCCGAATTATGTTTGAGGAAGGAGGTAGGGCGTATGTGTATTTGTGTTATGGTATGCATTCGCTTTTTAATGTGGTTACAAATATAAAAGGCGAAGCAGATGCCGTTTTGGTGCGAGCCATTGAACCTGTGGAAGGAATTGAAATAATGCTTGAAAGGCGAAATTTTGCGAAAATCAAACCACAACTCACGGCAGGACCCGGTGCCTTATCACAGGCTTTGGGAATAGGCAGGGAGCATTATGGAGAAATTCTTTGGGGAGATACCATTTGGATAGCTGAAAATCAGTTTTGCCGAGAAAATTTTGAAATTCTTACTTCTACGCGTGTAGGAATTGCATATGCACAAGAAGATGCCTTTTTACCTTGGCGATTTCGCATCAAGGGCAATGCTTGGGTAAGCCGAGCCAAAGGAGTGGGGGAGTGAAGTTAGTATTTTACTTGTATGCCGTGATAATTCTCTTGTGGAACATAATCTTTGCGAAGCGGGTGTCCTTGCCAATCGGCGGGGAGCAAGATACGCCGTAAATCAGGGTGGTTGGTAAAACGAATACCAAGTAAATCGTAAATTTCTCTTTCGTGCCAATCGGCGGCTTTCCATATGTGGCTAATCGTAGGAACTTCGGGGAGAGGCTCATTTTCAGCGTTGCGAGGCACAATTACTTTCAAAATCACCCAATGGTTGTAAGGAATGGAATACAAGTGATAAATTACTTCCATTGTTCCTGCTTCTTTGCCGTTGTCTATGCCTGTAATGCAAGAAAGGAAATCTAAATAGGTTTGTGGATTTTGTTGCAGAAAAAAGCAAATTTCAGGCAAAAGTTCGCAAGGAACTTGCCAAATCGTTTGTGGGGAGCGTTTGTCTTCGGCAAGAATACAATTTTCGCCAAATTGGACTTGTAAAAGTGATTTGATTTCTTCACTACTCATCGCCAAGAACGTTTTTTATAGCCTTTTATTCCATAATAAGCAATAAAAGCATAAGCAGGAATGAGTATGATGTAGGCAAATTGTTCGTTTTTGAGCCAATCTGCTATGCCACCATACATTAGGGGCATCAAAGCACCACCCGCTATCGCCATAATCAGCAAAGCCGAACCTTTGGGAGTATTTTTGCCTAAATCGGCTATGGCAAGCGGAAAAATAGCAGGCCACATCACCGAGTTAGCCAGTCCTAAAAGTGCTACCGACATTACAGAAACAGATTTTTCTGTAATAAGAATAAAAATGCTGAAAACTATGCCCAAAATTGCCGAAATAGCAAGCACTTTTGCTTGTGAAAGAAAGCGAGGAATAGTAAAAATAGCTATCACATAACCCACAAGCATACCCGCAAGCGTAAAAGAAGTAAAAAACTTCGCTTCTTGTTTGTTGTATCCCCACGAAATTCCATACTGAATAATCGTATCACCTGCAATTACTTCTACGCCTACGTACAAAAAGAGGGCTATCACACCCAAAACCAGTTGAGGATATTGCCACAAAGATTTTGAACTATCACTTTCTTTGCTTTCAGGGGCTACATTAGGCAATGAAACAAAGCGTATCATCACGGCAAGCAGTATAAGTACAAAAGCCATTATGCCGTAAGGTTCAATAACTTTGCTGGCAAGGTCGGTTAGGATTTGAGCTTTTTGGGTGATTGTTGCAGTAGAAAGTTCTTTTTCAATGCTTTCAATATCGCTGAAAACAATAAAACCCAACACAATCGGACTAATGATGCCTGCGGTTTTGTTGGCAATGCCCATAATACTAATACGTTGGGCGGCACTTTCGGGCTTACCTAGTATAGCCACAAAAGGATTGACGGCAGTTTGCAAAATTGCTAGTCCCGTACCTTGTACAAATAACCCTGCTAAAAAAACTTCATACATTCTATTTTCGGCGGCGGGAATAAAAATAATTGAGCCAATAGCCATTATCAATAAACCCCAAGCCATTCCTTTCTGAAAGCCAACTTTTTCCAAAAACCAAGCCGAAGGCAAAGCCATCACAAAGTAAGAAATGTAAAAAGCAAAAGCTACTAAATAGGCTTGCCAATTACTTGGCAATTCGCAAACTATTTTCAAATAAGGAATAAGCACACTATTGAGCCAAGTTACAAAGCCAAATACAAAAAAGAAAATCCCAAAAATTACCAGTGCGAAACGATACATAAGAAAAGTGAAAAATTAAAACCACACAATAGCTTTTTATACAAAATCTTGCCCCTTTTTTTCGGCAATGCTTACAAACTCTTTGACACTCTGTTCTTCATCTTTGGGGCAAATCATTAGGGCATTTTCGTATTCGGCAACAATAAAGTTTTTCAAACCTTTCACAATCACCAAACGATTATCAGGTGTTTGAATGATGCAGTTTTCGGTATCCAAAGCTACTACATTGCCTTTGATAACATTTTCTTTTTCATCTTTGGGGCTTAATTCAAAAAGAGATTTCCACGTTCCTAAATCTGACCAACCAAAATTTGCAGGCATTACAAAAACGTGTTCTGATTTTTCCATAATACCATAATCTATGGAAATAGCTCGGCATTGCGTATAAGCCTTTTCAACGGCTTTGTTTTCGTTTTCTGTAAAAAAAGTGTCTTTTATTTCCCAAAAAGCCTCATAAATATCGGGTAGGTGTTTTTCAAATTCTTTGAGAATAGTTTGAGCATTCCAAATGAAAATTCCCGAATTCCAAAGAAAATCACCGCTACGTAAAAATTCTATCGCAAGCTCTAAGGGGGGTTTTTCGGCAAAAAGTTTTACTTTTTTAATAGGCGAGCTGATGCCTAAAATCTTTTTCCAAAGCGTAGTTTTTTCTTCGCAATATTGAATGTAGCCGTACCCTGTATCGGGGCGAGAGGGTTGTATGCCCAAAGTTACCAAAATATCTTTTTGAGCGGTTTCTTTGAGGGCTTTCTGAATAGTTTTGGTAAATTCTTTTTCATTGCTAACGTAATGGTCGGCAGGGGAGACTACTAAATTAGCTTTTTTATCTTTTTGAAAAATTTTGAAAGCACTATACGCAATGCAAGGGGCAGTATTTCGCCGACTGGGTTCAAGGATAAATTGATGTGGGGCGAGGTTGGGTAACTGCTCGTAGAGTAAATTTTCGTGTTCCCGACTTCCTACAATGTAAATGTTTTCAGCAGAGCAAATCTGCTCAAAACGTTCTACGGTTTGCTGAATGAGCGTTTTCCCTGTGCCCAAAATGTCGTGAAACTGCTTAGGAAAACGCTGACGACTAAAAGGCCAGAACCTTGTGCCTATGCCCCCTGCCATTATTACAGCGTACCAATGTTTTGATGCCATTCTTTTGCGTAAATATTTGAGGTTGAAGGTCTAAATGAAAATATACAAAGTTTGAAACTTATTTCTTTTTGCTTTCTCTTGTCTCTTGCTTCCTGTCTCTTGTCTCTTTTTTACTCACTTTTTACGATTAAAAGCATTAGCATTCAATCGGGCAATAGCTTCCATACGCCTGTGAGCGAGTGCTACTGCGGCTTGGTGTGTATTGATGTTTTCTTTTTCAGCAGTTTCAATAATATCAGTAGTGAATTGATAAATTCTTTCGGTTTGTTCGTAGGCTCTTTGTTCGTTATACACGGGCATTGCAATTTCGCAATAAACATTGATAATACCGCCTGAATTGATAAGGAAATCAGGGGCGTATAAGATGCCTTTGCTTGCACACATATCAGCGTGGCGATTTTCATCAGCAAGTTGGTTGTTGGCGGCACCCGCAATGATTTTACATTTAAGTTTGCTTAAAGTTTCATCATTTATGGTTGCACCCAACGCACAAGGGGCGTAAATATCCATTTCTACATCGTAAAATTTATCTTTATCTACAATTTGCACTTGTGGAAATTTGTTTTTGATAGCTTGCAAGCGGTCTTCGTAAATATCTGAAATCAGCACTTGGGCGTTTTCTTTGATGAGATGCTCAACAAGGTTTTGTCCTACGTGTCCTACGCCTTGTACGGCAATTTTTTTGCCTGCCAAACTTTCAGAACCATACACTTTTTTGGCACAAGCCTTCATTGCAATATACACGCCATAAGCAGTAAAAGGGGAAGGGTCGCCACTACCGCCTAAACTTTTAGGTTTTCCTGCTACGAAAGGGGTTTCCATTGATACAAATTCCATATCTTGGGTGCTTATGCCAACATCTTCGGCGGTGATATACTTTCCGCCCAAGCTATCTACAAAACGCCCAAAAGCTCTGAAAAGTGCTTCGGATTTATGTTTGCGAGCATCACCAATAATTACGGCTTTGCCCCCGCCAATATTTAAGCCTGCTACGGCATTTTTGTAGGTCATACCTCGTGAAAGTCGCAGAACATCATTGAGTGCTTCGGCTTCGGAATTGTAAAGCCACATACGCGTACCGCCTGCGGCAGGTCCGAGAGTAGTATTATGAATAGCAATAATGGCTTTTAGCCCTGTGTGAGGGTCGTTGCAGAAAACAACCTGCTCGTGCTGATGAAGGTTTAATTGTTCAAAAATAGATTGCATTTGCGTAGTTTTTGGTTTTCAAAAAAGTACGCAAAGTTATTTTTATTCCTCAAAAAGTGCAAAAAAAACTTACTTAAATGATAAAGAACTTGATAGAATTTAAGTAAATTGCGTAAAAATTGCTCTTGTGAAATTTAGCTTTTCATTTCTTATAGCTCTGCTATTTTCTTTTCACCTTTCAGCCCAAGATACGCTTACGAAGCCACTGCATAAAAAACGTTTGTACTGGATAATAGGGGCAGGTGGAGCAACTTATGCGGGTTCTTTGGTGCTTCTGAATGAGGCTTGGTATAAAAACAGCCCTCGCACGCAGTTTCATTTCTTTGACGACAACCCCCAATGGCGACAAATAGATAAAATCGGACACGCCTACTCGGCATATCATATCAGTCGTGCCAGTACCGAGCTATTTCAATGGGCAGGCTTGCAACGCAAAAAGGCTATGCTTTGGGGAGCTATTACCAGCCAAATCCTGATGACACCTATTGAAATTTTTGATGGCTTTTCTGCTTCTTATGGAGCTTCTTGGGGTGATTTGCTCGCTAATTTTTCAGGGGCATTGCTTTGGTGGGGACAGGGGCAACTATGGCAAGAACCACATCTGCATTTCAAATTTTCTTTTTCACAAAGCCCATATGCAAGTTTGCGTCCTAATGTATTGGGCAAAAACTTGTCCGAACAAATTCTCAAAGACTACAACGGGCAAACTTATTGGCTTTCGGTAGATTTGGCTTATTTTGTGAAAAGTAAAAAATTTCCTGCTTGGCTAAATCTTGCTTTGGGTACAGGAGCCAGCGAAATGGTTTATGCTCGTGAGCCTGAAAATAATGCGAATGGATTTCAATCGTACAGACGTTTTTATTTGGGGGTAGATTTTCATTTGCAGAATATTCCTACCAAAAATCGTCTGCTGAAAAAAATTTTTTGGACGCTCGGCACTATTCGTTTGCCTGCTCCTGCTTTGGAATATAATTTTAGAAATGGATTTCATTGGCATTGGCTTTATTTTTGATAGAAAGTTGTTTAGAAAAATTATTCACAGGCTATGCTATTTGAACTTACAGAAATTATTTTTGAAAATCGCAACAAACTTTACGGAGCGTATTATTTGCGAAAAAATTATCATAAAGCTCTTACCATAGGTTTTCTTACGAATTTACCGCTTATTTTACTTTTAGCTCTTGATGTAAAATTTTTTTCTAAAAGTAATTCCCCAACTACTTCCAAGCCGCAAGGACAAGAATTTATGCTACAAGTGCAAGAAGTTGAATTACAGGACATCAATTTTGAGGAAACGCCTATTTTGCTTTTACCGCAAACACCGCCGCCTCCTAAAAACGAAACTGAACCTCAAAAAAACTCAGAAAAAAATACAGAAAATAACCAAGAAATCAGTGTCGTTGAAGATATTACACAAAATAAAACACCCCAAAATGAGAAAGGCTCTACTTCAACAGAAAATAAACCTAACAAGGATACCCTCCCAAACTCTACTTCGTCTGAAAGCAATCATAACGAGCCAGCTCAAACTTATTCGCCTGATATGTGGAGCGTGTATGTGAAAAAGAATTTACGCTATCCACCCCAAGCACTGCGAGAACGTAAAGAATGCAATGTATTTGTAGCAGTAGTGATTGATGAAACTGGCAAAATGGAAATAGATAAAGAGCGTGCAAATTTTAGTTGTGAAGAGTATTTTAATGAGGAAGTTCGCAGGCTTATTGCGAATGCACCTCGTTTTATTGTGTTTGACGCATCAGGAAAGCCCCAAAAAAAGAAACTAATGCTCAAAATTCCTTTTGAGTTACCTAAAAATTAGACAATGAGACAAATATATTTGGGAAATAGGAGACAGGAAACAGGAAACAGGATTTTGCGTCTCCTAACTTCAATCTTTTGAAGGCTAAATTCAAAAAACTGATACTGATTAAACCTTTCGTTCAATTTTTCGTCTAACCAAAAATTTGAACTTTATGAGAAAAATACTTTTACTTTTGCTAATATTTTTGGTAGGCTTTTCTTGCAAGAAAAAAGATACAAAACCAGCTATCCCTACTGATTTATATTTTCCTCCTTTGCAAAGTACAACTTGGGAACAAATCAAACCTGAAGATTTAGGTTGGAACACCGCCAAAATAGCAGATTTAGAAAATATTTTACAACAAAATGGTACAAGAGCTTTTATTGTTCTAAAAAACGGCAGAATTGTCATAGAAAAATACTACAATAACGACCTTTTCGGACAGCCCTTTACACAAAATAGCATTTGGTATTGGGCTTCAGCAGGCAAATCACTTACTGCTACTATTGTAGGAAAAGCCCAAGAGGAGAACTTTCTGAATATCAATCAAAAAACCTCTGACTTTTTAGGTACAGGCTGGACAAGCCTCACACCTGCCCAAGAAAGCCAAATTACCATTCGTCATCAACTCACTATGACCACAGGACTTGATGATGCCGTAAGTAACCCCGATTGCACAACCCCTAATTGTCTGACTTTCAAAGCAAGTGCAGGCTCTCGTTGGGCGTATCATAATGCCCCTTACACACTTTTGAGCAAAGTTGTGGAAAATGCCACAGGACAAACCTATAACAATTACTTTGCAAGCCGTATTCGTGATAAAATTGGTATGGACGGCTCTTGGAATAGTCAGAATTTTAATAACGTGTACTACAGCACGGCTCGGTCTATGGCACGCTTTGGCATACTGATTTCTGCCAAAGGTAAATGGCAAAATGAAACCATTCTAAACGATACCAACTACTTGGAAGCAATGATAAATACCTCGCAAAATCTCAATCAGAGCTATGGCTATTTGTGGTGGCTTAATGGTAAAAACTCCTTTATGATACCTCAATCACAATTGGTTTTTAGTGGAACTATTTGTCCGTATGCTCCCGCAGATATGTATGCGGCTGTTGGTAAAAATGGACAAATCCTGAATATTGTACCCAGTCAGAACCTCATTGTAGTGCGTATGGGAATGGGAGGCTCTACTACCTCATTAGTTGCCTTTGATATTCAAAATCAGATTTGGGAAAAGTTGAGTGAAGTAATCAGGTAAATACCAATCAGCTAATGCAAGCATAATTCTACTTTTACAAGAAACAACTTGCCTTCATCATCAAAAATCTGTGCAAAATTTTTATCTTTGCAAGGAAATTTCCCTTTCAATGAAAAAATACATTTTTATTGTTGGTTTTTTAGTCCTCCGACAAAAGTTGAATAGTTTTTACAAGTTGTGGATATTGGGTATCATTTAAGAGGCAATATTGCAAAAACAGGAAACCATACCTAAAAAAAGAGAACTCTCTACGCCCGTTAGGACA
>NZ_NKXO01000002.1 GCF_002843425.1 Raineya orbicola | reverse complement strand
ACCAATTCAAGGCTTTAATCATACGCTATGAAACCAGAGTAGATACGTGGGTAAATTTGTTAATTTTATCCTTTATGGTCATTTTTATCCGAAGAATTATCAAAAAAAATAAATCCTAAACAACCTCAATCAGAAAAATAGTTTTGCACGAAATTTGCTTAAAGATTTTGCAACTTTCTCGTTTTTCTCTCATTTTTGTTTTTTACGAAGTAATCGCTATTTTTGAAGCCCTAAAAAAATCGGTGTGCTTATTGAGTGTTTTTACGAAAACGGCTAATTAAACTTTTACAAATTGTTACGTCAAGGCTTACATTTATGGATAGTAGGCAGTGTGTTGTTTTCGCTTTGTATATGGAGCGGCAACCCCTCTGCCCAATATGATAGCAATTACAAGGAATGGACTTTCCCTTCCATTCCCCAAGATACCCCCAAGTATCAGAAAAGTCGTTTTTCTACTTATCAATTCCCTGATAGACGTGGAGACCTTTTCGGCTCGCACCGTACCAAATCCATTTTAGACCTAAAACCCTCTAATCTAAAAACCAACTTCAAAGTAGATTTAAACGACACTGCCCGCAGTTATGTAGTAGAAGAAAAAATTGGCGAGTATGACTACCGCCCCCCTTCACGTATTACACGCAAAGACTTGGATTACTTTCAAGATTTAGAAATAAACAAAAAATTTTGGAAAATCAACGGAGCAAACGCATCAGAAGAAACCGCTACGCAAAACTCTCGCTTCAATTTCAAGCCACGCATTCCGATTGGAAGCAAACTTTTTGGAAAAATCTTTGGAGGCGATGCCGTTGAGTTCAAACCCAGTGGTTTTGTAAATTTAGACTTTGGCTATAAAAGACAAAATGTGGCTAATCCTGCTATCCCTGCCGATAGACAAAGCAACGGTGTTTTTGATTTTGACCCCCACGCTAATTTCAGCGTAACCGGTAAAATAGGCGACAAACTTTCTCTCAATACCAGCTACGACACCAAAGCCAGCTTTAATTTTGAAAATACCTTTCGCGTGCAGTATAAAGCCTATCCCGAAGAGGCTCTGCAAGATGTAAAATTTGGGAATGTTAATTTTTCACCGGGAGTAGCTCTCATTCAGGGAAGTCAAAATTTATTTGGTATTCGCACAGATTGGCAATTTGGAAAACTCAGAATGCAAAATGTTATTGCTAACCAACGCTCTACTGCTGATGAAATTCGTTTGCAAGGCGGTAGGCAAATCCGCCGTTTTGAAATCCGAATGACCGACTACGAAGAAAACAAACATTTCTTGCTTTCTCATTTTCATCGCAAACGCTATGAACCTGCTCTGGCTACTATGCCTACTATCAATTCAGGCATTGTAATTACAAGGGTTGAAGTGTATGTAACCAACCGAACCAATAACACCCAAAATCTTCGTAATATTATTGCCTTTTTAGATTTAGGTGAAGCTCAAACATATCGCAATGCTTTGCCTTTCGTAGGTGCAAACCCTAACCCTAATTTCCCTGCAAGCAACCAAGCCAATAACCTTTTTGCAAATATCGCTAATAACGCCTCGGTACGTAACCCCCAAACTGCCGCCGACTTTTTAGAACTGCAAGGCTTACGGCGTGGCACTGATTTTGAAGTTTTACGTGCCGCTCGCAAACTTGAACCCAACGAATTTTACTTTAACCCTCAATTAGGCTACATTTCTTTGAATACACCCCTGCGTAATGACGAAATTTTAGGCGTTTCTTTTGAATACACTTTCAACGGACAGCAGTACAAAGTAGGCGAACTTTCCGATGATTATGTGAATCGTTCCCAAGACGAGGCTATTTTTTTGAAAATGTTGCGTCCTTCTACTATTCGCACCGATTTGCCTTCTTGGGATTTGATGATGAAAAACATCTATTCACTCGGAACTGCTCAAATCCAACAGCAGGGCTTTCAACTCCGAATTATCTACCGCGATGATATTTCAGGATTAGATAACCCCGCCCTGCAAGAAGGAGAACGCACCAAAGATGTTCAACTTATCAAAATTTTTGGTTTAGACCAACTTAACCCACGAGGCGATAGAGTGATAGACCAACAAGGAAATGCCGTTAAAGACCGATTCAATAGAGCTATTGGCGATGGAAATTTTGACTTTGTAGAAGGCATTACTATAAACGCCCAAAAAGGCTTACTCATTTTTCCCGTATTAGAGCCTTTCGGCAGAACCCTACGCAATGAGTTCAACCCTGCCACAGAAGCTAATTTGATTGGCAAATATGTTTTTCAAGAGCTTTACACAGGCACACGCAACGATGCCCAAAACAACTTTGCTACTAAAAATAAATTTTTTATCAAAGGACAATACGAAGGCACTTCCACAGGAAACACGGTATTTTTACCCGGTATCAATATTGCCCAAGGCTCGGTAATTGTAAAAGCAGGAGGCGTACCGCTTACCGAAGGCACTGATTATCAAGTAAATTACTCCACAGGACAAGTAACTATCACCAACGATGCCGTTCTCAATTCAGGCAAAGAAATTACCATTAGCTTTGAAAAAGCCGATTTATTCAACTTGCAAGTTCGCAACTTTTTAGGCTCTCGCTTTGAGTATGAAGTAGATAAAGACCTAAAATTGGGCTTTACTATTGCCAATTTGCGTGAGCGTCCTGTACTTACACGCGTAGCTATGGGGCAAGAGGCTATCAATAACACAATGATTGGTTTTGATGTAAAACTCAAACGCGATTCTCGCTTTCTAACGAAACTCACTGATGCCTTACCCCTTATCCAAACCAAAGAAAAATCCTCTATTCAGTTTGATGCCGAAATTGCTCAAATTCGCCCCAATGCGGCACGTCTGAGCGGAGCAGTTTCTTATATTGATGATTTTGAAGGTTCTCGTACGCCTTTTGATTTAGGCAATACGGCTCATTTACGTTGGAAATTAGGCTCTACCCCACGCCGTATTCTTGAACAACAAGGAACGCTCTCCTCGCCTTTGGAATACGCTTACCGCCGAGCCAGAATGGCTTGGTATAACGTGGATAATTCTATTTTTTACAACGCTTCTCAAAGACCTTCTAATATTTCTGCCACTGACCTTGAAAATCACTATATGCGGGTAGTAGCTCCCCAGGAGATTTTCACTAATCGGCAGTTTGAAAACATTGCAACTAATCAAAATCTTTTTGAAATTGCCTATTTCCCTGACGAAAGAGGTTCATTCAACTATAACCCCAACCTCACCCCCGATGGCAAACTGCCTAACCCTACTCAAAATTTTGCTTCTATCACAAGAGCCATTACGCAAGAAGTTGATTTTGACAATGCCAACATTGAATACATTGAGTTTTGGCTACTTGACCCCTTCATTTCAGGCGAGCGTGGGCGGGTGATTGTCAGCGGCGACCAAGGCGTCAATAATACCACAGGCGGTGATTTATACATCAATTTGGGTAATATTTCAGAAGACATAATGAAAGACACCCGTCATTTTTTTGAAAATGGTTTGCCCGAAAATGCCGAAAGTACCGCCAAAGACCCAACAGCTTGGGGTTTTGTACCCAGAAATCAATTTCTGAATAATGCGTTTAGCAATACACCGGGCGTAAGAGCTTTACAAGATATAGGTTTAGACGGCTTACGTAATGCAGAAGAAAACGAATTTTTCCAAAACTATCTCAACAGCCTCCCCCCCGCAGTACGTAGCCAAATAGAAACAGATGTTTCAGCGGATAATTTTAGGTTTTATTTAGACAGCGAATACAATACTCGCAATGCTAAAATTATAGAACGCTACAAATATTACAACAATACCGAAGGCAACTCACCCGAAAACACAGGCGGACAATTCACGCAAGCGGCTACAAACTTTCCCGATAACGAAGATTTGAATACCGATAACACCATTAGTGATTTGGAGGAATATTATGAATACCGAATTTCGCTTCGCCCTTCGGATTTGGTAGTAGGGCGAAATTATATTGTAGATAAAGTGGAAGTCAAAGACCCCAAAATTACTAAAAACCAAGATGTAGTTACTTGGTATCAGTTTCGCATACCTGTACGAGAATTTACTGAAAAAATAGGCAATATCAATGGATTCAAATCTATTCGCTTTATGCGTTTGTATATGACAGGCTTCCAACAGCCTGTGGTACTGCGTATGGCACAATTCCAAATGGTTGCTAATCAGTGGCGAAGATACTTGGGAGATTTACGTGATAAAGGCTTACAACTCCCCCCTGAACCCTACAACCCCTCTTTTGTAGTTTCCGTGGTGAATGTTGAAGAAAATGGAAGTCCTGCTACAGGGGTTATTCCTTACGTCATTCCACCCGGTTTTGTGAGGGATAGAGATATTACCACTATCAATAACCGTGAGTTCAACGAGCAATCTTTGCAGATTTGTGTAGATGGCTTGCAAGATAGAGATGCCCGTGCCGCCTTCAAGAACGTAAATCTCAATATGCTTTACTATAAAAGGCTTTCTATGCCTATTCACGCTCAATCATCAGACAATAACATTCAAGACGGCGAACTTTCAGCAATTGTGCGTTTGGGTACAGATTTTAATGAAAATTACTACGAAATTGAAATCCCTCTTACTTTCACGCGTTTAGCCGAAGTGCAAACTGCTCCTACTTATGAGGCTCTACAAAGAATTATTTGGAAGGCTGAAAATGAATTAGATATTGCTTTGGAAGATTTGGTAGAAACTAAAATTCAGCGAAATAATACCTTTGGCTTTCGGAATAATTTGTTTGTCCCTTTTACAAGACAAGTAGGTAGATACAGAGTTACAGTGGTAGGTAACCCTGATTTGAGCACGGTATTAGTATTGATGCTCGGAATTAAAAATCCAAATCTGCCCAACGACGACCGCCGTCCTAAGTCGGCTTGTGTGTGGTTCAATGAATTACGAGCCATAGGTTTTGACCGCACCAATGGCGTTGCCGCCAATGCCCGCCTGATGTTCAACCTTGCCGATTTTGCCCAAATTCAGGCTTCGGGGGCTATTCGTACCGCTGGTTTCGGACAAATTTCCCAAAAAGTTTCTGAACGCCAACTCCGCAACGACTGGGAGTTTGATACACAAGGCACTTTCGCTTTGGATAAATTCACCCCTGCTAAATGGGGCATACGCTTGCCTATCTTTTTGAGCTATCAACGCAAAAACTCTACCCCTCTCTTTGACCCCTTTGACCCTGACGTAAGAGTAAAACGCTCCTTGGAAAAGTTTGCTAATGACGGCGAAAGAGAGTTTTTCAAAAGTCTTATTGAAGACCGAGAAACCCGCCGAAGCATCAATTTTACGAACATTCGTAAAATGAAAACCAACAAAGAACGTAAAACAATGCCTTGGGATATTCCGAACTTTGGCTATACTTGGTCGTATTCGGATATTCAGCGGAGCAGTCCGTATGTGGCAAGTTATTTACAACAAAATTGGAAACAAAGCCTCACTTACAACTATACACGCGAGTTCAATTACATTGAACCTTTCAAAAAAAGTAAAGCCAAATGGCTTCAATCACCTTGGCTGAAATTTATCAAAGAAACCAATTTCAACCTTCTGCCTAACAATTTCTCTGCCCGAGGAGATTTGGATAGAACTTTCATTCGTACCCAACTGCGTTCAGGTGATTTCAGAGTGGAAAATTTTGAACCCTTCTTTGAAAAATTCTATAACTTCAACAGAGATTACAGCCTTCAATGGAATTTATCAAGAAATCTTACTTTCAGTGGAAATGCCCAAGCCCAAGCTATTGTAGATGAGCCTTTTGGAGAACTAAATGCACCCGGTAGCAGACAAGCCGTGCAAGAAAATTTGCTCAAATTAGGACGTATGAAAGATTACTCCCAACGCTTCAATATTGCTTACAAATTGCCTTTGGATAAGTTTCCCATTACCGACTGGGTAAATGCCAATTACACCTACAATGCCAACTATCGTTGGACAGCCGCCTCACTGGGATTAGAAAAAATCTTGGGCAACAATATTCAAAACAACCGAGAGCAAAGTCTGCGTACTACTGCTGATTTTACCAAACTTTACAACAAAGTGAAACTACTCAAAGCCGTAAACGAGTACAAACCTGCTACCAAACCCACTCAACCCAAACTGAGCAAAGCAGAACGCAAAAAACAAAAAGAAGCAGAACGCAAAAGACGAGCCGAAGAAAAACGCCTCAAAGAACTTGAAAAGAAAAAAGCTAAAGAGGCTAAAAAACAAACCAAAGATAGCCTGCAAAAAGATACTTTACAGAAAAAGCCAAGCAAAACCCCTAAAACCAAACCTACTTCAAGAAATAAAAACCAATCCCCACAGGTTAGTCCTGTATTACGAAGCGTCCTACGCCTTTTAATGAGCGTGAGAGGTGGAACTTTCAATATTTCAAGAAACGAAGGCACTATATTGCCCGGTGTAATTGGTAACCCTCGTTATTTAGGACTTACAGATGGCTGGGGGGCACCGGGTTGGAACTTTGTCGCAGGTAGCCAAAATCCTAACCAACGTTTTGATTTTGTAAATAGCGGTTGGATGGTCATTCCGCCTGATACAAGCCTGATTCAGAACAACCCCTTCCAACAAAATCGCACCCAAAACATTAGTTTTACGCTCAATATTGAGCCTTTTACAGATTTTAGAATTACCCTTGATGCCAAACAAGTTCGCACCGATAACTACCAAGAAATATTCCGTTTTGATACCCTCAATAAGGTATATGCTTCGTTTAGTCCTTACCGAAATGGTACTTTTCAAAGTACAATTATCTCTTGGAATTCCGCCTTTGCCAAAGATAATAGCGTAAATTCTGAAACTTTTAACCGCTTCATTACAAACTTGGACAAATATCAACAACTTTTCACTGCCCAAAACCCTAACGCTATCACAGATAGCTCTTATCGCAGACGCTCCCAAGATGTACTGATAGCGGCATTTATGGAAACTTATGCAGGACAAAAAGCAGGCAGTTCGGCGTTTCCTCGCTTTCCTTTGCCCAATTGGCAAATAGATTACAATGGTCTGAGCAAATTATCTGCGTTCAAAGATATTTTCACCAGTTTCACTATTAGCCACAAATATAGCTCCGAGTATCGCATTGGCAATTATACTTCGGCTTTGGAGTACCAGAATACGGCTCTTTTACAGCTCAATAATGATTTTGGTAGCTATGTTCAGCCTTTTGCACTCAATGCCAATGGCGAACTTGTACCTATTTTGGTGCTGGGGCAAGTGCAAGTTTCGGAGCGTTTTAGCCCTCTGGTAGGTATCAATGCTCGTACCAAAAGCGGTGCAAACATTCGTTTGGATATTAACCGAACTCGTGAAATAGGCTTGAACTTGGCAAATGCTCAAATTACTGAAGCTCGTAGCAATGATGTTGTTATCGGTATCGGTTTTGATAAGAAAAATGTGCGTTTGCCTTTCCGAGATGCCGAAGGGCAAAGGGTGATATTACGCAATAATATGAATTTCCGTGTAGATTTTACCATTCGTGATAGCAAAACCTTCCAAAGACGTATTGATGAGGAAACCGTCATTACTTCAGGAAATTACAACTTCCAACTTCGCCCCAACATCACCTATAAAGTGAATAACAACCTGACTACTTCCTTTTACTTTGAAAGACTTATCAATACACCCGCTACTACTCTTTCTTTCCCAAGAAAAAATACCAACGTGGGTTTCCAGTTGAGGTATAATTTTACGGGTATGTAAAAAATAATTTTTCAAAATGTTTATGATTTTTTTTGTTTTTTCAAAAAAAAAATATAACTTTGCTAATTAACACATTTTGCGTGTTTTTATGAATGAAGCACTATTAGCAAGGCTAAATCTCTTAGAAAATAAAGTTCGTGAATTGGTTGAAAAATACAAGCTCATTCGTCAAGAATGTGCATATCTTTCAGAGGAAAATTTGACTTTGAAAGAAACAATAAAAAAACAAAGCTTGCAACTAAATAATCTTGAAAACCAATATAAAATCAGTAAACTTGTAGCCTCTATTGCCCCTGATGCCGAAAGTGCCGCAGAGTTGAGGGAAAAAATAGACGCTTACATCACCGATATAGACCGATGCATTGATTTTTTGAGCAAATAAACTATGGATTATAAACTACCCATTCGCCTCAAAGTAGCCGATAGAGAGTACCCTATGCAAGTAGATGCCGCCGAAGAGGCTATGCTGCGTAGCGTGGGAAGGGAAATCAATACGGCTCTCAAATACTATCGTGAGGAATTTGAGGTGGATAACTATCAGGATATGCTTGCTATGTTTGCCATAGATTGTATGATGGGCAAAAAAAATATAGAAACCTCCAAAACAGAATTGGAGAACATTGTCCTGCAAAAAATCAACTCTATTGAAGAAATGCTCAATTCGGTGTTGTAGCTCTCCTTCTGGCTTGCTTTTCGTGCTCAAAGGGTGATTTAGGCTTTTCACCTAAATACCTTAATTTATGGAATTTATCTATATCGTTATTACCGCCGTGGTATCACTGGTAGCAGGGATTGCTATTGGTAGATACATCTTACTTAAAATTTTCGGTAGAAGAGAAGAAGAAATGAAGCAAAAAGCCTCTATGATTATTCAAGAAGCTGAAACCAAAGCCGAAGCCATACGCAAAGAAAAAGAACTCGCCGCCAAAGAAAAGTATCTTGAGCTCAAAAATGAGTTTGAACAAGATTTGAACAAGAAAAAAACACTCCTTCAAACCAACGAAAATAAGCTCAAACAAAAAGAAGCGGAACTCAAAAAACTTGCAGAGCAAATCAAAAAACGTGAAACTGAATTAGAAGTTTTAGAAAAACAACTGCAAGAGCAAAACGAAATCGCTCAGAAAAAACGTGAAGAGGCTGAGAAATTACGCCTTTCGCAGGTAAAGCAATTAGAAAAAATTGCCGAAATGACTGCCGAAGAAGCAAAAGCCCAGCTTATTGAGTCGCTCAAAGCGGAAGCTCAAACACAGGCATCAAGCTACATCAAAGAAATTGTAGAAGAAGCCAAAGCTACTGCCGCCAAAAAAGCCAAAAAGTTAGTGATAGAGGCTATTCAACGTAATGGCACTGAATACACTATTGAAAATTGCGTTTCGGTGTTTCATATTGAATCTGACGAAGTCAAAGGTAAAATTATCGGTAGAGAAGGACGCAACATTCGGGCTTTGGAAGCCGCCACAGGCGTTGAAATTATTGTTGATGATACCCCTGAGGCAATCATTATTTCTGGTTTTGACCCTGTACGCCGTGAGATTGCTCGTTTGGCTTTGCATAAGCTCGTTGCCGATGGCAGAATACACCCTGCCCGTATAGAAGAAATTGTTGCCAAAGTGCAAAAACAAATTGAAGAGGAAATCGTAGAAATTGGAGAACGCACCGTGATTGATTTAGGCATACACGGTATGCACCCCGAACTTGTCAAGCTGGTCGGTAGAATGCGTTTCCGCTCTTCTTATGGACAAAATTTGCTTCAACATTCCAAAGAAGTAGCTAATTTGTGTGCTATTCTTGCTTCTGAACTTGGCTTAAACGTAAAACTCGCCAAAAGAGCAGGATTACTACACGACATCGGCAAAGTAGTACCCGATGAGAAAGAATTGCCCCACGCTATTCTGGGAATGGAAATTGCTAAAAAATACAAAGAACACCCCGAAGTTTGCAATGCCATTGGAGCTCACCACGACGAAATTGAAATGACAACGCTCATTGCTCCTATCGTACAGGCTTGTGATGCCATTTCAGGCTCACGTCCGGGAGCAAGAAGGGAAATGATGGAAGCCTACATCAAACGCTTGAAAGAATTAGAAACACTTGCTCTTTCTTTTGAAGGCGTACAGAAATGTTACGCTATTCAGGCGGGCAGAGAGCTACGCGTGATTGTTGATGCTGAAAATGTAACCGATGAAAAAGCTAATATGCTTTCTTTTGAAATTGCTCAAAAAATTGAAAAAGAAATGCAGTACCCTGGACAAATCAAGGTTACCGTTATTAGAGAGATGAGAGCTGTGAATTTTGCGAAATAATACTTATTTATGGGGCTTCGCCGAAGGCGAAGCCCCATAAAATATCACCCTTTTTACTTATCTTCTAATACTTTCTCTGATTCATCAATTTTTGGCATATCGCTACTTTCAGGTTTTGGCATATCAAATTCCTTTTCATAACGCTCCATTTCTTTTTTGCGGATTTCCTCTGCTTTTTTAGCCATATCTATAAGCACCATCAAGGCGTTTCGGCTCTTATCGGTCATATTCACGGTGATAAGTGTTTGATTTTTCTTATTTTTCACTTTGTCGGAGGTAAAAAATACACTTTCAAAAGGAAAATTTGAACCATACACCTCACCAAAAGCCGATTCTTTGTATTGTTTAGAATTGACAAGGGCATTAAAAAAAGGTTTGCCAATATAAATTACAGAAGCAAAAGAGGTTGCCTTTTCTACAAGCTCGCCTTTTAATTTACTTTCGCCTTTATTGATACCTTCAAAGAAAGATTTATTGAGCGTAATATAAGCAATATTTTTCTTTACTGCAATGCCTCCAAAACCTTGTAGTTCATAATTATCGCCACTTTTACGAATAACACCCTGAGCTCGTTTGTTTAGAATATTCATTACTTCCTCAAAAGCAGATTTATCTTTAATACCCAAAGAAATTACAAAATCCACGGGTATTTCTTGGGCAAACAAATTAGCATCAAAATTTACTTTTTCAGTTACTCCAAAAATTTCTCCTGTAAGAGCTTTGGAAAGAAGTTCTCCGCTCAATCCTGCCTCTTTAAGGTTTTCATCTACTTCACCTGCTACACCTTTTTCTTGCAAAAATTTCCAAATACCCTCCAAATTCAAGGCTATGCTAAAACCTGTACTTGCCTCTGTAAAAGGAATATTTTTTACTAAATCATCTGAAATGTTTTTACGGGCAATTTGGTCATTCATTTTTTGCATATAATCATTGCCCGAATAGTCTATGGCGGTTGTGATTTTGCCCTTTTCAAAGTTAAAACCCAAGACCATATAAGTATCTTTGGTATCTGCTGCCATATTCAAAGCCAAAGCCGCCTGCATATTACCTTGTGTGCCTGCTTTGCTGGTCTTATCGGCATCAATCCACATCAAAATATCATAATTTTTTCCCAAAGCCTCCTTAAAAGATGCATTACTAATAAGACTTTCGTTCTCTTTCATTGAAAAATATTTTTTCATATCTTCATCAGAAGGTTTTTCTGAGCGTAAGAGAGCTATTTTACCTTGCCAAGCCACTTTGTTTCCATTGCTGAAAGTTGCAATTTTAATTTTATCCTTATCGTTGATTTCAGGCTTTTTTTCACCTGTTTCTTTCCAAAAAGCATCATCTTTCAAGAATTTCAAAAACTTTTCTTCATTATCCAAAGCAAAGGCAAGCCCAGCGGTAGGCTTATCTTTTTCTACATCTACCAGAAAAACATAGGCACTATTGAGCAAATCAATGCCCGAATCCAAGAATTTTTTAGCTGTTTTTGAATTTTTCTTGGCTTCCTCGCTATCTTGCCCCATATTTTTCAAGTTTTCTTCGCTTACGAGTTCCTGCAAAGAAATAGTCTTGCTCGTGAGGCTTTTCATATCCACCTTAAACACAATACCTGCATCTTTGGGAACGAGTTTGCTATGTTCAGGGGTAGATGATTTTTTACAGGAAGCTATCAGAGCCACTGCCCAAAACAGTAGGGCTGTGCGAAAAAGATTTCGTTGTATCATAATTTTAATTTTTGAGGTTGATTTTCAGCGGTAAAAGTCTTAATATTTTGGCTAAAATCCAAGAAAAACTTACATTCTTTCAGGCACTTCAATACCCAAAAGATACATTCCTTGTTTAATGGTTTGGGCTGTTAGCTCGCATAAAAGCAAACGAAATTGCATAGCTTCTACGTTTTCTGCTTTGAGAATAGAACACTCGGCATAAAAAGTACTGAAAATTTTACAGAGTTCATAAACGTATTGAGCCAAAATATAAGGAGCGTATTTTTCTACGGAATATTGTAAAGCATTGATGTATTCAGAAAGTTGATACACCAAACTTATTTCCAAAGGGTGCAAATCTGTATAATTTTCCCAAGAAGCATTTGTATCATTTTCTTGTGCTTTACGCAATACCGAACATATGCGGGCGTGTGTATATTGGATAAATGGGGCGGCATCGCCTTCAAAACTTACAGACTCTTCGGGGTTGTAAAGCATTTTCTTATGGGGGTCTATTTTGAGCAAGAAGTATTTCAAAGCTCCTAAACCTATCATTTCAAAAAGTTTTTCTTTTTCAGTTTCCGTGAAAGTACCCTCTGTACCTGCGGATTGCATTTTTTCCAAAGTTTTGGCTTTAGCCAAACTAATTACCTCTTCAATCAGGTCATCGGCATCTACTACGGTTCCCTCGCGAGATTTCATTTTGCCTGTGGGTAATTCTACCATTCCGTAGCTTAAATGATACAAACCTTCGGCATAACTTCTGCCTAATTTTTTGAGAATAAGAAATAGCACCTTGAAATGATAATCTTGTTCATTACCTACTACATAAATCATTTTATCCATTTCTTGATGCTTGTAGCGTAAATCAGCAGTGCCTAAATCTTGCGTGATATACACCGAAGTTCCATCGGCACGCAAAACGAGCTTGTGGTCTAAGCCCTCAGCAGTGAGGTCAATCCATACCGAACCATCTTCTTTCTTGTAGAAAATTCCTTTTTCTAAACCTTCTTGAATAATATCTTTGCCCAGCAAATACGTATCCGACTCGTAATAAACACTATCAAAATCTACGCCCAATTTAGTATAAGTAGCATTAAAACCTTCATACACCCAGCTATTGAGCTTTTTCCATAGCTCAACTACCTGCTTATCTCCTTTTTCCCACTTTACAAGCATTTCTTGGGCTTTCTGAATAGCTTCGGCTTTTTTTTCAGCTTCTTCTTCTTTTGCTCCTTCGGCTATAAGTTTCTGTATTTGCTCTTTGTAGAGTTTATCAAACATTACGTAATACTTGCCTATAAGATGGTCGCCTTTCAATCCACTGCTTTCAGGAGTTTCGCCATTGCCAAAAAGCTCGTAGGCAAGCATAGATTTGCAAATGTGTATGCCTCTATCATTGATAATTTGCGTTTTATGCACCTTATAGCCAAATGCTGAAAATATCCGAGAAATTGAAAAACCTAAGAAAATATTACGCAAGTGTCCTAAATGTAAAGGTTTGTTAGTATTGGGCGAAGAATACTCTACCACAACTTTTAGGTTTTTATCAGGCAAAGAGAAATGTTTTTTTTCTGAAAGTTGTTTAGCTACTGAAAGCCAAGCTGTTTTTTTCAAAGAAATATTCAAAAATCCTTGCACAGCATTAAATTTTTCTACAATAGGGCATTTTTCTACTAAAAAACTCCCAATTTTTTGGGCTATATCAGCAGGCTTTTCACCGAGTTCTTTCGTAAAAGGAAATACCACCAAAGTATGCGTACCTTCAAACTCCTTTTTAGTAGCTTGCAAAGTGATATTTTCAACTTTTTTTCCAAAAATTTCTTGAAAGGCTTGTTGTATGGAAGCACTCAGAATTTCATTGATATTCATAGCATTTTTTTGCTTGCAAAGGTAAGAAAAAATTTAGCCCAATCAGAAATTTTTAGATTTGCTTGCGTACAGCCAAAATTTTGGTAACAATTTTTTAGCATTTGCCAAACAGAAATTGTATTTTTGCAAAAAAGGCTTAACTATGGCACAACAACTATCTTGCTCATTTTGCGGAAGGACAAAAAAAGACGGAGCATTTCTCATAACAGGCGTAAAAGCAAATATTTGCGAGCAGTGCGTAACACAAGCTCACGAAATTGTAATGGAGGAGTTTAAGATTTCCCGCAAACAATTTCCCGCCAAGCCCAATTTGCTTAAACCTGTGGAAATTAAAAAATATTTAGACCAATACGTAGTAGGACAAGACGATGCCAAAAAAGTGCTTTCCGTAGCGGTCTATAACCATTACAAAAGAATTATCCACACCGAAAATCGTCAGAAAGAAGAAATTCAGGTAGAAAAGTCCAATATCATAATGGTAGGACGCACAGGTACAGGTAAAACGTATTTGGCTCGTACACTTGCCAATCTTTTACAAGTACCCTTTGCTATTGCAGATGCTACCGTTTTCACAGAAGCGGGCTATGTTGGCGAAGATGTAGAAAGCATTTTATCAAGGCTTTTGCAAGCCGCTGATTTCAATGTAAAAGCCGCCGAAAAAGGTATTGTGTATATTGATGAAATTGATAAAATCGCTCGTAAAGCCGATAATCCTTCCATTACGCGTGATGTAAGTGGTGAAGGCGTACAACAAGGTTTGCTCAAACTTTTAGAAGGCTCTATCGTGAATGTACCCCCCCAAGGTGGCAGAAAGCACCCTGAACAAAAAATGACACCCGTCAATACTGAAAACATTTTGTTTATTTGCGGAGGGGCTTTCGATGGCATTGAGCGTATCATTGCTAGGCGTATGAATACCAATCCTATTGGCTTTACAAATGAAAAAAATAACTTGGTTCAAGATACCGAAGACCTTTTACAATTTGTAACTCACCAAGACCTCAAAACCTTTGGGCTTATCCCCGAACTTTTAGGACGCTTACCTGTGGTTACAAGTTTAGAACCTCTTTCACGCGATACACTTAAAAAAATTCTTTACGAACCCAAAAATGCTCTTACCAAGCAATACCAAAAACTTTTTGAAATGGAAGGCATTTCGTTAGTTTTTGAGGAAAGTGCTTTGGACTATATTGTAGATAAAGCTATTGAACTGAATTTAGGAGCAAGAGGTTTGCGTTCTATTTGTGAAGCTATTATGAATGACGCAATGTTTGAATTGCCTTCACAAAAGGATATCAAAGTTCTTGAAATAGATGCCGACTACGTCGCCGAAAAATTTGAAAAATCCAAACTTGCTAAGTTGAAAGTCGCTTAATTCTCATCTGCAAGCCATAATTCCAATGTTGTGGGAAATTTTTAGGCAAATCAGTCAAATTTCTTTGGATAGTATGCGTAAAAAATTAGTGGTACTTTCAGGAGCGGGCATTAGTGCCGAAAGTGGTATTCGTACTTTCAGAGATACAGGCGGATTATGGGAAAATTACGATATTTTAGACGTAGCCAGCCCTATGGGTTGGGCAAAAAATCCTGCTTTGGTGCTGGATTTTTACAACCAGCGACGCCGCCAACTTTTTTCCGTAGAACCCAATGCAGGACATAAAGCCCTCGCCGAACTAGAAAAATATTTTGATGTAGTAATAATCACCCAAAATGTTGATAATTTGCACGAGAGGGCAGGCTCTACAAATGTTTTGCATCTTCACGGCGAATTACTTAAAGTCAGAAGTACCTTAGACCCTAATTTGGTGTATCATTGGGAAAAAGATTTGCATTTGGGCGATAAGTGCGAAAAGGGTTCTCAACTGCGTCCTCATATTGTCTGGTTCTACGAAGAAGTACCAATGATGGAAGTTGCCGCCATAGAAGCCCAAACTGCGGATATTTTTATGGTAGTGGGAACTTCAATGGTAGTGTATCCTGCGGCAGGGCTTATCAATTATGTAGCTCGCGAAGTACCTAAATTCGTAATTGATGTAGAACAACCTAATATTAACCTCAATTACTACCATAACCTTACTTTTATTCAAGAAAAAGCAGGAGTGGCTCTCCCCAAACTTGCCCAAAAACTCATTGAAACGTATGCAAATTAGGAGGCAAGAGACAAGAAGCGTGAGACAAAAGACAAAGGAATTTACATTCTTTATAGTAGCTTTTTTGTGTATTGCGGGAATTGCTTTCGCTCAAACACCCCAAAATTATCCACTTAATTTGAGAAGTTTTGATGAAGAGAAAGTCAAGCAACTCAAAAATAACCCTGAATTTGACTACACCGAAGATATTGACGAATACAATAAATACGACCGCGATTGGCAATGGAAACAATGGCGTTATGAAGAACATCAACGCAACAAAGGGCAAGACGATTGGAAAGTCAAAAAGTTTCGTGAAAGAGAAATTCCCGAGTTTCCTAAAATTACTTTGGGAGAAAGTTTTATTTATGTTGCCATTACCATTTTAATTATTTTCCTGATTTTAATGCTACTTGGCTTTGATATAAAATCTTGGTTTGCACTGAATAAAAAAGTTGAAAATGAAGTAATTACCGAAGAAAATTTAGAAAATGTTACACAAAATCAGATAGAAAGTCTTTTACAAAAAGCCATCAGTCAAAAAAACTACAATCAGGCTTTGCGATATGCTTATTTGAAAGCATTGCAACTGCTTGCAAACAAAAACCTAATAGAACTTTCCAAACAGAAAACCAATTGGGATTACCAAATAGAATTAAAACAGAGAAAAGCCTCTCTTTCAGAAAGTTTCAAAGATATTTCAAGAATCTTCGCATACATCAAATATGGCGAGTTTGTAGCTTCCCAAGAGCATTTCACTACACTTTATCCCCGTTTTGAAAGTTTTTATCAGAAAATTTGAAGTGCTTTTCTATGGCTTGCACTGCCGAAAGTAATCTCTGTTCAGCTTTGCCTTCAATGAGTTCATAAGGAAAATGTAGTTTGCGTAAATAAAACTCATAGAGCTTATGAATTTCTTTTCTTTTTTCCAAACTCGGTTGCTCACGCAATACATCATATTCCCAAGGTAAATCGGTATTACAAAGCAAGTACAGGTCAAAATTTTGTTTGGATAGGTTTTCTGCTATCCAAGAATGATGCCTCCCAAACACATATTCGCACCAAATATGCGTAACTAAAAGCTCGGTATCTACAAAAATTATTGGTAATGAAGGGTTTTGGGCAATTGCTTTTGTGATAAGCCTCTGCTGACCTTGGGCAATGGTAAGTACGTCATCAAAAGTATATTTTCTATCCAAACGAGTCAGATACTCACGAGCATATTCACGCACCCAAATCGTTTGATAGTGCTTTGCTAAATTTTCAGCGAGAGTGCTTTTGCCTGTCGCTTCTACTCCTACAATTGCAACTTTGAACATTACATATTTTTTTACATTTGCAATGTAGCATTTTTTACAAAAAAAACGTTTATTTGCAAAAATCTACTCCTATGAAAAAGCGACTGATTGCCGCCGCAATGTCTTTGTTTGGAGGAACTTGGGGCGTACATCATTTTTATTTAGGAAATTTTGGAAAAGGAGTACTTTCGGTCATTTTTAGTTGGACGGGCATTCCTACCATTATAGGACTTGTAGATGCAGTTAAATTTCTTACAATGACCGATGAACAATTTGACGTAAAATACAATTTTGAGGAATACAAAAAGAAAATTATTGAGGAGGAATTTCGCAAGAACCTATTTCATAAAGATATAGGCAGCGAACTTGAAAAATTAGCCCAACTGATGGAAAAAGGATATATTACTTTTGAAGAATTTGAACGCCGAAAAGCTAAACTTTTACAATGATGCTCAAATGGAAACTAATGTTTAACTCTATGCCCATTGCCTTGGGAGTAGTGGCTTTGAAATTTGTTTTGGTAGAAATTTTAAATTTTGCAGGTTGGGTAGAACTGAGCGATATGGCTTTGGTAATTAGTGCAGGAGTGTTTTTGATAGGCTTTATGCTTTCAGGTACTCTTGCCGACTACAAAGAAAGTGAAAGAATACCCGGTGAAATTGCTTCGGCGTTGGAAAGTATAGAGGAAACCTGCCTTAATTTGGCTGAAAAAGTAGGTTATCCGAAGGAAAACGTCTTGAAATACTGCCAAGAAATGGCTGTTTGCATTGATAACTGGTTTTTGAAAAAAGCCTCTGACGAACAGATGTTTGCTTCTCTACAAAATTTCAACAACTTACTCAACGATTTGGATAAACAAGGGGCTACCCCACCTGTACTCGCAAGAGTTTTTAATGAACTCGCTACCCTTCGCCGAACGCTTACACGTACAGGGGTGATTTCACGCACAGGTTTTTTGGCTACAGGCTATGCACTTTTGGAAGTGCTTTTGGTTGTTATTTCAGCCACTATGCTCATTATCAAATTCAAAAACTTAGTGGCAATGGGCTTAGTGGTATTTTTTATTACACTCGTGTATGTGTATATGTATCGCCTCATCAAAGATATTGATGACCCCTTCGAGTATGTGGAAGGTAAAGAAACCGTTACAGAAGTAGCTCTTTTCCCATTACACGAATACATCGAGCGATTAAGCAAGCGAATATCATAAGCATTATGAATTTTACAATTTCTCAAAATGAAAAAATAGCTGTTTGGGCATTGGCTTGTGTAACTTTCGGATTTATTGCCTATTGGTTTATTGCACAATCTCCATTCTTAGAAAAAATTTTTGAAAAAAAGTACAAACCTCGTGAAAAAGCTATTTATTGGGTGGTATTTCAGAGACTGGTGGGAGCTATTTTTTTAGGTATTTTGCCAATGATAGCTATGAGCTTTGGTGCAAAGTTCTTTCCAAACCAATATGGTGATGTATTACCCACAAGTAACTCTACTGGGTGGTGGATAGCGGGGCTTTCCGCTTTAATTTTGCTTATCAATTACCTAAACGCTAAAAAGCCTGATAATTTAGCTATGTATCCACAAATTCGCACCAAAGAATGGACAACTGCTACTTTTATTTGGGAATATAGCACTTGGATAGCATACTTGTATGCGTATGAACTGCTTTTCAGGGGGATTTTGCTTTTTGCTATTTTTCAGGCTACACAAATGGCTTGGCTGGCTACTAGCGTGAATGTAGCTATTTATGCTATCGCACACATTCCCAAAGGACAAAAAGAAGCTATCGGAGCAATTCCTTTGGGGGTGATACTTTCCTACCTTACGCTTGCAGAAGGTAATATTTGGATTGCAGTAGTCGTGCATATCATTTTAGCTATCAGTAACTCTTTTTTTTCTTTTCTTGCCCAACCAGAATATAAGTGGGTAAAAAAGTAAATAAAAATTTTCCAAAATTTTGTATATTTGAGCAACTTTGCAGATGTCCTCATAAAGAACATTTATGGACTCTTTCCCCAAAAGCAAAATTTATTTCCGTGCCGATGGCAATACAAAAATTGGCTTAGGGCATATCACTCGCAGTTTAGCCCTTGCAGATATGCTCAAAGAGTATTTTGATATTTGGGTAATGATACAGCAACCCTCCCGAGAGGTAATCAAACAAATTCACGAAGTTACGCCTAATATTATTGAATTGTCCCCAAGCGAAAATTATTTGGAAGAAGCCCGCTTCATTGCAGAAAAATACCTAACAGGTGAGGAAATAGTAGTTTTAGATGGATACAACTTTCAAACGGATTATCAGAGAATTATTAAAAGTAAAGGTGTAAAACTTGTATGCATTGATGATTTGCACGCTTGGCATTTTGTAGCAGATGTAGTCATTAATCACGCAGGCGGCGTAAAAGAAAGTGATTACTCTTGCGAGCCTTATACGAAGCTATGTTTAGGATTAGAATACGCCCTTTTGCGAAAGCCATTTTTAGAAGCCGCAAAGCAGGAGCGAAAAATTGAAAAAATAGAGAATGTTTTTATCTGTTTTGGCGGTAGCGACCCGCATAATTTTACAGAAAAAGCCCTCAATGCCTGCATAGAGGCACAAGTTTTCAGAGAAATTCACGTAGTAGTAGGGAGTGCCTATACACACTTTGCAAGTCTGAAAGATTTGACTATTCAGGAAAAAAACGTATTTTTGTATCAAAACCTCAATGCCCAAGATTTATGCAATGTAATGCAGAAATGCCAAGTAGGAATTGTCTCTGCCAGTAGCATAGCATATGAATGTTTGGCGGTGGGTATGTATTTGATAGTAGGATATTATGCTGAAAATCAGAAGGCGATATACCAAGGACTTATCAATAAAAATCACATAACTGCTATTGACAATTACATATTTTTTTCTTTTAACAAAGAAACTATTTCCAAGCAAAGTTTTCTATGTTCCAAATCTTTTCAAAACTATTTTGGAAATACGAAAAAGATTACAGAAACATTTTTAGAACTAATTGTTCATATAAGGCTTGCTAATGAACAAGACATTGATTTGTATTTTGAATGGGCTAATGATATTGAGGTTAGGAGAAATTCTATCAATCAAGAGCCTATTTTGTATAACAACCATTGCAAGTGGTTTAGAGAGCATCTAAATGATGAAAGTATCATTTTTTATGTTGGACTTATCAAGGGTATTCCATTTGGACAAATCAGAATAGATAGGAAGGGTGAATTCAACTACATCAATTATACCATAGACAAAAAGTTTAGAGGTATAGGTTTGGGAAAAATATTGATAAACAAAACTATAAATCTGCATAAAGATTTCAAATGGGTTGCTTGTGTAAAAAGTAGCAATAAACCTTCAAAAAAAATTTTTGAAAGATTGAATTTTACAAATAAATCAGATGAAGAAATAAACGGAGAACTTTACAAAATTTATAGATTAGAAACGAAATAGCCAATGCACCCTATCAACATTCAAGACCGAATAATTAGCCTCAAGCATAAACCTTTCCTCATTGCCGAGATGTCGGGCAATCATAATCAATCTTTGGAAAGAGCTTTGCAAATTGTAGATGCCGCCGCCGATGCAGGTGCAGACGCTATCAAACTGCAAACCTACACCGCCGATACACTCACGATTGATTTTAGAGAAAACGAATTTTTTATTGCCGATAAAAATTCTCTCTGGAAAGGCAAAAGCCTTTACGAACTTTACCAAGAAGCCTATACGCCTTGGGAATGGCACAAAGCCATCTTCGAACACGCTCAAAAACGAGGGATTATTGCTTTTAGCACTCCTTTTGACGAAACCTCCGTAGATTTCTTAGAGGAACTTAATGTTCCTGCTTACAAAATCGCTTCTTTTGAAAACAATCATTTGCCCTTGCTCAAAAAAGTGGCTCAAACAGGCAAGCCCGTCATTATGAGTACAGGCACAAGCACGCTCACAATGATAGAGGAAGCCGTACAGACCTTACGTGAAAATGGTTGCAAAGACATTATTTTGCTTAAATGCACAAGCACCTATCCCGCCACACCCGAAAATTCAAATATTCTTACCATTCCTCACTTGGCACAACTTTTCAACTGCCACGCAGGACTTTCTGACCATACTATGGGCATAGGCGTTGCAGTTGCCTCTATCGCTTTGGGGGCAAGGGTAATAGAAAAACACTTTTGTTTGAGCCGTGCCGAAGGCGGCGTAGATAGTGCCTTTTCGCTCGAGCCTCACGAGTTCAAAATGCTTGTAGAGGAGTGTAACCGAGCATTTTTAGGACTGGGGCAGGTACATTATGGCATTTTGGAAGCAGAAAAGAAAAGCCTTACTTACAAGCGTTCTATTTACGTAGTACAAGATATAAAAGCAGGAGAACCACTTACGCCCGAAAATATCCGTATCATTCGCCCAGGTTTGGGCTTACAGCCCAAATATTATGAAATAGTTTTAGGTAAAATCGCAAAACAAGACCTCAAACGCGGCACCGCCCTGCATTTGGATATGTTGATGTAATTGGCTATTTTTGTAAAAGGGAAGATAATTTTATTTGTATGGAAACTTTGGTAGTAGAAAAAAAGCCCACCATTAGTAAGGAAGATTTTTTTGCCTTACAAAGCCAAACCGAAAAAGTTTGGGAGTATAATAATGGTGAAATTACTGAAATCAATCGTATGAAAAGTTCAGAATTGCTTGTTATTTCAAAACTCAACAGAAAATTTATACAAACGCAGGTTTTCAAAGATTTAGGAGAACTCTTTCAGGAAGTAGACTGCTGGCTCACCGAAACCCAAATGCGAAGACCTGATTTGGCTTTTTTTACCCGAGAACAAATTTTACAATCGGCTGAAAAGCAACACCCTATCCCCGCTTTCGTAATAGAAATTATTTCTGAAAACGATAACGTAAATTACACTGAAAACAAAGTTTTAGAATACCAACACGCAGGCGTACAGGTAATTTGGCATATTTACCCCGAACTAAAACTCGCAAAGGTTATTCGTGGTAAAGAGGCTCGCTATTACGAAGGTAGTGAAATTTTTGATGCCTCACCTATTGTCCCTGGCTTTCAGATAAGTGTTGAAGAATTATTTGCTCAATAAACTATGAACAATATTGCCATTATCACAGCCCGTGGAGGCAGCAAACGCATACCTCGCAAAAATATTAAAGATTTTCTCGGAAAACCTATTATAGCGTATTCTATTGAAGCGAGTTTGAAAAGTGGTATTTTTCAGGAAGTAATGGTTTCTACCGATGATGCCGAAATTGCCGAAGTAGCTCAAAAGTATGGTGCCAAAGTACCCTTTATGCGTTCTGCCAAAAATTCTGATGATTTTGCAACTACTGCCGATGTACTTGTAGAAGTGCTTGAAGAGTACCAAAAAAGAGGGCAAAAATTTGAGTATGCGTGTTGTTTGTATCCTACTGCCCCTTTTGTTACGGCAGAAAAATTACAAAAAGCGTTTAACTTATTACTTGAACACAAGGCTGATAGCGTAGTTCCTGTGGCGGCTTTTAGCTATCCTATTTGGCGAAGCCTGAAAATTGAAAATGGCAAGTTGCAAATGAATTTTCCAGAGAACCTAAACAAACGATCTCAGGATTTGCCTCCTGCTTACCACGACGTAGGGCAATTTTATTTCTTTCAAGTAGCTAAGTTTTTATCTACCAAAAAGATATTCTCCGATTTTTCTGTACCTTTGCATGTTTCTGAATTAGAAATGCAAGATATAGACAACGAAACGGATTGGAAACTTGCAGAATTAAAATATCAAATATTTTATGGATAAAATTCAAAATGCTACTAAAAAAAACATTTTTGGGGGTGTGCTGGTAGATACTGATTTAAAAAATCAGCTAATCATTTCTATTCTATCCTATTTTTTAATATTATCAATAACCATATTCAACATCATTAGTAGAATAGGTTTTGAAATAAACCTTATACTTTTTGTAAAGATTGTTGGTTTTTCTTTATTTTTTTCTAGTTTAGGAAGTATAAATAGATTATTTTTGAGTAGGTTTAAGCACATTAATACTAATACAGCATTAGTAATCCTGCTCCTATTCTTTTTAGTCTTTTTATCCGCTTATTTACCCTCAATCCTTTCAAATATTGTTGGTTTAGCAATAGTTATTATTGGTTATTTATTTTCTATTTATATTGTTATTTTATTTGCTTATAATACAACTTTAAAAGAAATATTTTTCTTTTCGTTGGTATTTATGTTATTTTCAATTTGGGTTGTTGGTGATTTTTATAAAAATGATTATGCAAGTCCTGTATTTATAGAGAAGTTGGCAGTAGGTTTGGCGAATAAAGACCAACTTTTTTTAATTAGTACTGCACAAATGATAAAAACTTATGGTATTCCAAGTACAGGATTAGATGGACTACCTTTCTTACATTATCACTTTGGTAGCTTATATTTTTTCGCCAATATTTCAATTTTACTAAGTTGTTCTGCATCAGAACTTTATAATTACTTATATCCTATTTGCTTTTTATCACTATTTTTTAATATACTTTTACAAGTAGCTTTGCAAATTAGTAAGTATTACTCAAAGGAATTTTCAATAAGTTTTAGCAATATTCAAGGACAAACATTTTGGACGATTTTTTTTATCACCAATATTGGATTGTTTCCAACTGAAATGAAAAGATTTGTGGTTGGAGGAGGATTACATTTCTTTGCTTCTGAGTCTTATTTATTTAGTATCATTCTTTTACTTCTAACAATAAGTTTTATTTTGAATTTTTCGTTAGAGAATATATCTGTTTGGGAAAAAGTTTTTATATTTACTTTGACTATCATACTCTTGATATCAAAAATTTCTACTGGCTTTTTATTTATTCCTATAATTATTTATCTGTTATTTAGGAATAAGCAATTATTTAATCTTTCTAACATTATAATATTTCTAATAGCTATCCCTATATTATATTTTGCTTACAATTTAGTAACAGATAGCGTAAAGCGTCCGATTGAGTTATTTCACTTCATAAAAAATTACACCGACACAAATGTTTGGTACTATTTTCTACCCATATATTTTGCTCCTATCTTTGCATTTGTGTTTGTCAGCATTCTGCATAAAGAAAAGCAAAGCATTACTCTATCTTGGTCAAGTATAAAAAGCGGTAATTTTATTTTAGAAGAAGTTCTTTTGCTTCTAGCTTTCATATCACTTATTCCTGGCCTAATTTTATCTATTGGGGCTGGTGACGCTTCTTATTTTTCACAAGTTCCAAGAGAAATTGGCATTTTATTTTTAATAGGCTCCTCTCCAGTTATAGCAAGTTTTATAGAAAGGTATCAAGCTATTTCTCATAAAGTTATTTTTACATTTCTTTGTATTCCAGTATGCTTAATGTTTTTACACGTTACCTTTGCAAATGCTAAAATAGCCTTTGGTAAAGTTACTTATTTTAGATATGAAATAATCAATAGCCCTATTTCTCAATCTTACCCAAAAATACATAGTCAATTAAAAACTAATTATAGATATATGTTTTTAAGGAAATTAGACAACTTAGATAAACTTCCCTTAAATATTAAAAATAATTTAGTAGCTGTCGTACCTTCCACTGATTCAGGATATTATTTCAAATGGTTTTCTAATCAAGACGAAAAGTGGCAAAGTTCTTTTATTGTGCCTGCAATATCAGGTATATGTCTAATAGATGGCTTACCTCGTGTCCCTAAAAAAAAATATCCTTATAGCCATGGTTTAAGCTCTTACCAAAATAGAAATATTGAAAACATTAAAGGATTAAACAACAGAAAACAAACTCTTGGTTTGAGTAGTAAAAAAATAATATTTTTAGAAACATCTATATCTAGTTACTAATTACTCGGCGATGAAAACTATGAAATACTGCAAAAGTTGTCTCCAAACAGATAAAAGACCAAATACCAAATTTGATGAGTTTGGTATTTGTCCTGCGTGTAACTACTTTGAAAGTCTTAAAGAAGTTGATTGGGAAGAACGGAAAAGAGAACTTCAAGAAATTATAGCATTTGGCAAGCAAAACAATCATTCAGGTTACGATTGTATCATTGGGGTAAGTGGTGGAAAAGACAGTACAAGACAGGCTTTATATGTTCGTAATGTACTAAAAATGAAGCCTCTTTTAGTTTGTCTTGCTTATCCACCCGAGCAAATTACACAAAGAGGAGCAGATAATATTTCAAATCTCATTAGTTTAGGCTTTGATTGCATTACCATTGACCCTGCTCCCGTTATTTGGAAAAAACTCCTGAAGAAAGGTTTTCAACTTTTTGGTAATTGGGCAAAATCTGCTGAATTAGCTTTGTTTAGTAGCGTTCCAAGATTAGCCATTGCTTACCAAATCTCCCTTATTTGGTGGGGAGAAAATCCCGCTTTACAATTAGGAGATATGGGTGCATTAGGTAAAACAGGAAGCGACGGTAACAACTTAAAACACTTAAATACTTTGGCTGGTGGGGACATTACTTGGCTTTTGAGTGAAGAGGTTAAAAGAAATCAAATCTTGCAATACATCTATCCAAGTGATGAAGAAATGCAGAGAGCAAACTTACGAATTGTTTATTTAGGATATTATTGGAAGGATTGGTCTTTGGTAAATAATGCCAATTATTCGTCTTTGAGAGGATTAGACGTAAGAATTGATAAGCCCTGGGAAATAGGAGAACCTTATGGAGTTACTGCTCTTGATGATAACTACGTGGCATTTAACCAAATGATAAAATATCTTAAATATGGTTTTGGTAGAACTACCGACTATATGAACGAAGAAATACGCATTGGTAGAATAACACGTGAAGAGGCTATCAAAATCACTGAAAAATTTGATGGCACTTGCGACGATAAATTTATAGAAATGTTTTGCAATCATATTGGAATTACTATGCAAGAGTTTTGGAAAATTGTAGATAAATTCGTCAATAAAGATTTATTTGAAAAAAATGCAGAAGGCAAGTGGGTAAGGAAATTTAAAGTTGGAGTGGATTATGAAATATAAAAATATACAAGTTGCTATCATAGACTACGATCTAGGCAATACTTACTCTGTGCTAAATGCTATTGAATTTTTAGGCTACAAAGTATTTGTAACCTCTGAATACGAAAAACTCAAAAAAGCTAATGCTATTATACTGCCTGGTGTTGGGGCATTTGAAGCTGCTATCAAGTCTATTGTTCGTAAGGAATTGGACAAAATACTTACCGAATTAGTTTTACAAGAACAAAAACCTCTTTTAGGAATTTGTTTGGGTATGCAATTATTAGCCAACACCTCCGAAGAAAATGGTTTGCATCAAGGGTTGGGATTTATTGAGGGAAATGTGAAGAAAATTACTCCTAAAAGTAAAGCCGCGGTACCTCACGTAGGCTGGAACGATCTCAATATTATTCAAAATAGCAAAATTTATTCAAGATTGAAAGATAGCAAAAACTTCTATTTTGACCATAGTTACCACTTTGAATGTGAAAGTCAATATATTTCTGCCACCTGTAATTATGGCGGTTTATCATTGGTAGCTTCTGTGCAAAAAAATAATATTTTTGGTGTGCAATTTCACCCCGAAAAAAGCCAAAATAATGGATTACGCTTGTTTAGAGCCTTTATTGAAAATTCATAAGAAATGTTAAAAAGACGAATTATAGCTGTACTTACTGTAAAAGATGATATTGTAGTGCAAAGCATAGGTTTCCAGAAATATTTACCCATTGGTAAACCTGAAATAGCCGTTGAGTTTCTCAATAAATGGGGCATAGATGAAATTGCCTACAATGACATATCGGCTACTTCAAAAGGGAAAAAGCCTAACTTTGAACTCATAAAAAAAGTTGCCAAAAAATGCTTTGTGCCTTTGGCTGTTGGTGGAGGTATTAGTTCTCTGGAAGACGTAAGAAAACTTACACAATCAGGAGCAGATAAAGTGATTGTAAATAACTTGCTTTTGCAAAATCCTGATGTAGTAAAAAGCATCGCTGAAAATTTTGGAAACCAATGCCTTATAGTTTCTTTGGATATAAAAAAAGATGGGCAGACCTATAAACCTTATCACTATCTTACTCAAAAATACTTGCCTTACAACTTACAGGAATGGATAAGCCGAATAGAAACTTTGGGAGCAGGTGAGTTGCTTGTCAATAATGTAGATAGAGATGGCTCTTATCAGGGATTTGATATTGAAGCCTTAAAAATTATACAAAACTTTACCTCAATTCCAATTATAGCCTTGGGAGGAGCCAAAAATGCTCGGAGTTTCATAGAATTATTTGAACAAACCCAAGTAGATGCGGGAGCGGCAGGTAATTTTTTCCATTTTACCGAGCATAGCGTTAATATTTGTAAAGCACAAATCAATCAATTTCAGCCTTGGGTGCGGTTGGAAACCAACGCCAATTATCAAGATAATCCAATTGATACAAATGGAAGGCTTTTGAAAAAAGAAGATGATATTTTAGAACATTTACTTTTTGTAAAAATAGAAAAAGAAATTATTTGATGAAAATAAAAGTTTGCAGTCGTTGCCTTTATCACGAAAAACACCCCTTGCATCTTACTTTTGATAAGGAAGGAGTATGCAGTGGCTGTCGGGTTCACGAAGAGAAAGATATTTTGAATTGGCAAGAGCGTGCCGAAAAATTGAGGAGTATTCTCGAAAACTATCGTAACCAATCAGGTAACAATTATGACTGCATTATCCCTGTAAGTGGTGCAAGAGATAGTTATTTTATTGTGCATACCATTAAAAATGTATTTGGTATGAACCCGCTGCTAGTTACCTATAATAAGCAATACAATACCGATGTAGGAGTTCGTAACTTGGCTAACCTTCGTATTCAGTTTGATTGCGATATAATGACCCTTTCGGTAAGCCCTGAAACATTAAAGAAAATCACAAGAGCTACTTTTAGGCGTTTAGGAAGTATCTATTGGCATTGCTTGGCAGGACAAACAGTTTTCCCCGTACAAATTGCTGTAAAGTTCAAAATACCTTTAATAGTTTGGGGGGCTCATCAAGGTATTGACCAAGTAGGTATGTTTTCACATCTTGACGAGGTAGAAATGACAAGAAAATACAGAAAAGAACACGACCTAATGGGGCTTGAAGCAGAGGACTTGATTGATGATTTTGATGAGATTACCGAAGAAGATGTCAAGCCTTTTATGTACCCCGATGACAAAGAATTGGAACAAGTAGGTGTAAGAGGGATTTATTTGAATAATTATATTCGTTGGGATACCAAAGCCCAACACGAAAAAATGATTGAACTATACGATTATGAAACGCACCAACAGACCCGAACTTTTGATACTTACAACGACGTAGATTGTTGGAACTACTCAGATGTTCACGATTTTATTAAATTTGTCAAGCACGGCTATGGCAAAGCAACCGACCACGCTTGCCGAGAAATTAGGCTTCGTAGAATGACAAGAGAAGAAGGTTTAGCCCTTGTAGAGCAATATCAGTACAGAGAGCCTCAAAATTTAGGACTATTTTTGAATTGGTTAGGCATTACGAAAAATAGCTTTTATTATATCCTAAACCAACACCGGAACCCCATTTTTTGGGAGAGAGACGAATACTGGGAATGGCGGTACAAAAAAGAAGTTTTTGAACAACCTACTCAAGAGCAAATTGAAAAAGCAAGGTTGGAATTATACGAAAAAAACACTAATTTTGTTATCACAAAAGAAAAACAAAGTTCTGACCATAAAAATAAATATATCATAATTGGTAAAGGGAAGTAGAGTTGTATCAAAAAAATTAAGAATAACAAATGTCAAACATAGTTTTAAGAGTAGAAAATCTCTGGAAACAATATAGATTAGGTTTAATAGGTTCGGGTACTATACGCGACGACTTAGCCCGCTTTTGGGCAAAGCTACAAGGTAAAGAAGACCCAACGCTCAAAATCGGCGAAACCAATGACCGTAACATTATAGAAGGCGAGTATGTTTGGGCTTTGCAAGACATCAATTTTGAAGTCAAGCAAGGGGAAGTTTTAGGAATTATCGGGAAAAATGGAGCAGGAAAATCTACACTGCTCAAAATACTTTCCAAAGTAACTAGCCCTACTAAAGGTAAGATTTATACCAAAGGCAGGGTTGCCAGCCTTTTGGAAGTAGGTACGGGTTTCCACCCCGAACTCACAGGAAGAGAAAATATTTTTTTGAATGGAGCTATTCTGGGAATGACTAAAAACGATATTCGTAAGAAATTTGACGAAATTGTAGAATTTTCTGGCATTGGCAAATATATTGATACCCCTGTAAAGCGGTATAGTTCGGGTATGTACGTGCGTTTGGCTTTTGCCGTTGCCGCTCACCTTGAACCTGAAATTTTAATTATAGACGAAGTCCTTGCTGTAGGCGATGCCGAATTTCAAAAGAAATGCCTCGGCAAGATGAAAGAGGTAAGTGGTGAAGGCAGAACAGTACTTTTTGTAAGCCATAATATGGGGGCAGTAAGAAACTTGTGCAGTAAAGCTATTTTTATGGAAAAAGGAAAAATTGCTTTTCAAGGCGAAACAAACAAAGTGGTTGGGCGTTATCTACAAAATACTAACGAAAATCTATCAGGAATATTTGAGATAGGTAAAAAAACTGCCGATGGCACTGTAATTATACAAAAAACTATTTTCAAAAACAAAGAAGGAAAAATTACTAATAATTTAAATTTTGGTGATGATTTATCCATTGAACTCTACGGATATGCTAAAGAAAGGCTTGAAAAACCTTATTTTTATTTTGATATAGAAAGTCAGCACGGCTTTTTAGCAGGGGCATACTCTTTGCTAGACGGCTGGCGACCTGAATACATTGAAGGAGATTTTGTTATAAAATGTACTTTCAAAAATCTACGGTTACTACCTCAAATTTTTACGGTGTGGTTTGGAATGAGAGATAAGTCTGGCGGGCACACACTATTAGGTTATACCGAAGTGGGCAACTTCTTGCTTACTTCTACCCCCGAAGAAATGTCGCTAAAAAGTGAAATCGCAGGTTCTTTTGTTGAAATCTTATCTCCTTATTTAATGGAATATCAATGGGAAAAGGTCAAATAGTAGATAAAATTGATTTATGCGGCAACTTTATCTCGCTTCCTCCTCGTAGTATATGTTATAGGCATATAATGGAGGCTTATGGCGGTTTGCATTTGCTTGCGAAATATGTTGGATTGAAACAGCCTCACTACTTTTTCAAAAGACCTACTTTTTGGCAGCACGGTTGGGCTCCTGATTTTTGTAAATATCATCCTCTTGCAGTATCGGGGGAAATTTTGTCTCACGGAAAGATGAGTAAAGAGCCTACTTACTTAGTAGGTAAAAGTAGTGATGAAGAGTATCTCAAAAAGTGCGGCTATCAGAATGCTAAGGCTATTGGCCTGCCCTTAGTATATTTGCCTGATAGAGAAATAAAGCGAATACCAAACACCTTGCTGGTAATGCCTGTACATTCACTGAGTTATACGAGACACACCCATTGGAACTTTCAAGCTTACGTAAATACCATTTTAAGTATAAAAAATGATTTTGATAAGGTGATTGTATGTATTCATCCAAGTTGCTTAGAAAATGGTTATTGGGTAAATGAGTTTTTAGATGCAGGTTTTGATATTGTAGAAGGTGCTCACGGAAGTGATAAAAATTCTTTTTATCGTTTAGAGCTACTTATGCGTTCTTTTGAATATGTAACGACCAATGGTTTTGGCTCTCATATCGCATATGCGGCATATTTTGGTGCTAAAGTTTCAATTTTCGGCAATTTTGCAGAGCATAAGTCAGAAGATTATGAAGAAATGTATCAATTAACTTTACAAGATTACAAAGAAATGCATATAAAATTCTGTGAGCTCACTTCTGAAAATTCTTTAAAGAATTTTTTTCCTTTTTTATTCCAAGAACATCCTAAAAATGCTATCCAAAGAATAGAATGGGGTAAATATGAGGTTGGGTTTGATGCCCGAAAAACACCAATTGAATTAAAAAAAATACTGGGTTGGGATATTTGTAGTAAGATGAAGTATTTTTCAAGTTATCAGGGGGTCAAAAATGCTCTCTCCCCCTTTATCCCCTCCCAAACTAAGAAAAAGATTAAAGCCATTTTTAAAGTTTAAACCTATGTTAAAAAATTTCAAAAGATTCTATTTTCTATGGAAATTATGTGATATAAATGAGTTTGTTTTTTTGTTATACCACTTTTTCATCACCAAAAAACTTTCTCAGAAAAATATTCAACTCCAACGGTTACTTGTTTTTGCGATTGCTTGTGCCGATAAGGGCTACAAACTCACGCCGAAGGATAAAACTCTTATCAAAGTGTCGGGAATTGGTAAAGATAAGAATTTAAGTGTTTTGGTAAGAAAATATACTCGCGATTTACTTGTATTTGAAGGTTTCTTCATTTTTGATGACTATCAAAAATTCATCAAGCAAATTCAAGAAAAAAAGATTGAAATAAAGTATATCATAGATGCAGGAGCAAATATTGGTTGTGCTACGCTATATTTGCACAGCTATTTTCCAGAAGCTACGATTGTTTGTATTGAGCCTGAAAAAACTAATTTTGACTTACTTTGTCAAAACATCAAGCTAAATAATATCCAAAACAAGGTTTATTGTGTTCAGAAAGCACTTTGGAATGAATTGAAGGAACTAGAACTACGAAGAGTAGATTACTCACACGACGGTTTTCACGTAATGACAGAGGGTATCACGCACGAAATCATTGATAAAGTATCTACTTGCACAATACCTGAATTATGCAAAGAAAACCAAATTGACATTCTAAAAATAGATATTGAAGAAGCAGAAAAAGCACTTTTTACAGACCAAAAACATTTGCAAGAGTTTCTGCCTCAAACACAAAGTATCATAATGGAAGTACACCAAGAGCATATCAGCGATGATCAAATCATAAAAACCCTAAATGAATTTCACTTTACTGCTTTTCTAACTCAAATTGAAGGACAACCATCTGCAATTTTAGCTTTTAATCAGACAATAAAAAATGGCAACTAGCTTTGTTTATTTCTCTTCGGGTAAAGATTTTTTACACAACAGAGGAATTTTTTCCATTCTAAGTTTGGTGTGTAATTATTCCTTAAAAGCAGATGAGCGAATAATTGTCTTTACAGACCAACCCCAATATTACGAAAAATTTCTTTCAGAATTACCCATCGACTATCAAATGCTTGACTCTAATGATATTCAAAAATTGATGGGAAACGATAATCTTATTCATAGAGTAAAAATCGGTATCATTGAGAAATCTACACAATTATATCCACAACACAATATTTTGTATGTAGATACAGATACTTTTTTCTTTCAGAATTTTACAGAAATTCTTACAAAAATTTCTCCTCAAACTTCTATTATGCACAAGTTTGAGTATCCAATGACTTTTTTAGGAACATACCCCCCCAACGACGCTGACCACTTCCGAGATGTTTATGATTTTTTAAAGTCTAATCAATTCACTATCAAAGGAGTAACACAATACATTCTGCCCGAAAGTTTTGCTTCTTGGAATGCAGGTATCATAGGTTTACACCCTACTCACTTCGAATGCCTTACAGAAGTATATGAATTTACCGATCAGCTTTACAGTTATGCCCGTAATCACGCTTGCGAGCAGTACGCTTTTTCTTATTTTTTACAAAAGCGTACAAAACTCATTGATTGCGAGCAGTATAACAGACATTATTGGCACAGAATTGAAAAAAAGATTGTTGATGAATTTTTAGCAAAAAAACTTAATAATTACTTTGCTACATTACCGCTTGAAGAGAAAAAAACTTTGGTAAATCAATGGGCAAAGTATCTTTTGATGAAAATTCCCAAGCACGAGTATATGCTTCGCTACAATGCAATGATTGCATTCCAAGAAAAAAGATATTTGAAAGGGTACAAAGAAGCTATCAGGACATTGTTGGCTAACCCTTTGCAAGATTTCACTTTCTTCAAAGATGTTGCATATTATACTAAAAAAATGCTTTTATCTAAATGAAAAAACAACTCATCAAAGTAGGTTTTCTTGTTTCTTATGATTGGTATTTGCTCAAAAATGCTTTGCCACTTGTATATGCTGATGCTGATATAATTTACTTAGCTTTGGACAAGAAACGCCTTACTTGGAGCGGAAACCCTTTTGATTTTGATGAGAAAGATTTTCAAAATTTTATTCAAAGTATAGATATCAACAAAAAAATTCACATTTATGAAGATGATTTCTATGTAGCCTCGCTTACACCTATGCAATGCGAGGTAAGAGAAAGAAATATGCTTGCCAAAGCAATGGGCGAAGGTGGCTGGCATATTCAATTAGACGCTGATGAATACTTCATAAACTTCGGAAATTTTATTGAATATTTGCAACAAAATCCTGTAAGAAAAGAAACTAATATTTGTGTTTGTTTAATAAACTTGTTCAAAAAAACAAACAACGGATATATATGCATCAAAACGGACGATTTAGACCTGATACAAGTAGCAAGCAATAAGCCATATTACGAATATGGTAGAAAGAATGGATATTTCAATCATACTGCACCTTTTTATATGCTGCACGATACTTGGGCAAGAAACGAAGGCGAGGTATGGCAAAAAATATCCAATTGGGGACATAAAACCGACTTTGATACACACAAGTATTTTGATTTTTGGAAAAGCATTGATGAAAATAATTATTCACAAATTCGCAATTTCCACCCATTACAACCTGAAAAATGGAAAAAGCTAGTTTTTTTGGCAGGGAGGAACGTTCAGGAGTTAATTCAGAATTTTCAAAACTATCCTTTTCCGCTTTCAAAATTTCAATTATTTTTGAAAAATAATCGTAATATTGCCAGAATTAAACATCTTTGGAATAAAATCTTTAAATAAATGCTCAAACAGATAAAAAATAGACTGCACGAATGGAACGCTGCAAGAGAGTTAAAAAAATATGCTCCCCTGCTTGCCAAAGACTCGGAAGGTTTGAATGCAGAACAATTGGTAGAACTTATCTATAGCCCCAAATGGGAGCGTTTCTTTTGGATAAAACAAGTACCAGAAGAAATTTTAAATCTTACCAAATTGATTGAACAGCAAAGACCAAAATGTATATTAGAGATAGGTACTGCAAATGGAGGTTCTCTTTTCTTATTTTCAAAATTAGCAGATAAAAATGCCACCATTATATCTATTGACTTACCAGGCGGCAAATACGGAGGAGGATACCCCAAATATAAAGAAAATTTCTACCACTCTTTTGCAAGTGAAAATCAGAAAATAATACTTTATAGAGCAGACTCCCACTCACAAGAAACTTTATCCAATGTAAAAAACATTCTAAATGGGGAAAAAATAGATTTTTTATTTATCGATGGAGATCATACATATCAAGGAGTAAAAACAGATTTTGAGCTATATGCCCCATTAGTAAAAAGTGGAGGTTTGATAGGTTTCCACGATATAGCCGAACACCCCCCAAGTTGGAATGTTGGAGTAAGAGAGTTTTTCAATGAAATAAAAAGTAACTACGAATATAAAGAGTTTATTGCAGACCCTCAACAAGGATGGGCTGGCATAGGAGTTATTAAACAAAAATGACATCTTTGCTCTCCATCATCATCATCAACTACAATACTTTTTCACTTACTTGCAAGTGTATTGAAAGCATTTTGCAATATACCCAAGAAGTAAGCTATGAAATTATTTTGGTAGATAATGCCTCAACGGAATGCAGTCCTGATAAGTTTTTAGAGCTTTTTCCACAAATAACACTTATCAAATCACCTGAAAATGTAGGCTTTGCCAAAGGGAATAATCTTGGCTTGCAGTATGCCAAAGGCGAGTATATTTTGCTTCTCAATAGTGATATTGAACTCAACGAAAACTCCATAGCTATTTGTCTGCAAAAAATGCAAGAAAACCCCCAAATAGGTGTAATCAGTCCTCTACTTGTCTATCCTGATGGAAAAGTACAGCATACAGCTAATAAATTTCATAATCTGACTTATGAATTCATTGAACTTTTTCGTTTGCATAAAATTTTAGGTAAAAAACGTCTCTTAGGATTTTATTTTTCTCACAATGAGGAAATTTTCGTAGATTGGGTTTGGGGGGCTTTTTTCTTAATTCGCCGAGAGGTAATTGATAAAATGCCTGCAAGAAAACTCCCTGATGATTTTTTTATGTACTTTGAAGATGTGCAATGGTGCTATCTGATACGAAAACTTGGCTATAAAATACTTTTTACCCCTGCTACCCGAGCCATTCATTATGTTTCAGCAAGTAGCCAAAATACCAATCCTAACCTTGATAAATTTGAAAAATCTTTGCAAAATGAAACTCAATTCTGGCTAAAAGAAAAAGGTTGGCTTTACACTAAAATGCTCTATTTTGTGCGAGCCATTAAATATTTTTCTTTACGAAAAAAAGAGTTTAGACAAATAGCTAAACTCTTTTGGAAAAAGTTTCTTAAATTCTGAAAAAACTACTCCACAGCCTCTCCCAACAACGTCGCTGAATTAGCTTCTTTTACGAGTACATTTACATAATCGCCTTTTTGATAGTGTTTTTTAGGAAATATTACGACTTTATTGGCAGAATTTCTACCTTGCAAATATTCCTGTGAACGTTTAGAAAAACCCTCTACCAATACTTTGTGAATTTTGCCTATGTCTTTTTGATTTCGTTTGTAAGAAAGCTCATTTTGTAGAGATATGATTTCATTAAGACGTCTTTTTTTCACTTCCAAAGGTACATCATCTTTCAGTTTTTTTTCCGCAGGCGTATTCGGACGCTCCGAATAATAAAACATATATGAAAAATCATACTCCACTTCTCGCATCAGTGAAAGTGTATCTTGATGCTCTTCTTCTGTTTCAGTACAAAAACCTGCAATCATATCCGAAGAAATACCACACGCCTCCCCTAAAATTCGACGAATAGTCGCAATTCTTTCCAAATACCACTCACGCGTATAAGTGCGATTCATCAACGCTAAAATGCGATTATTGCCGCTTTGCACAGGTAAGTGAATATATTTGCAAATATTTTCATACTTTGCCATAGTGTAAAGCACCTCATCGGTAATATCTTTGGGGTGCGAAGTAGAAAAACGCACTCGCAAATCAGGAGAAATTTGTGCAACACGCTCTAAAAGTTGAGCAAAATTACAAGTTTCTATTCCTTCAAAATTTTCTCCTTTGGCGATTGCCTTCTGATAATTTTTCAGTGAAATAATATCATCTTTGGACGTCCAAAAATAAGAATCTACATTCTGCCCCAAAAGCGTAACCTCCCGATACCCATTTTCAAACAAATCTTTACACTCCGCCACAATAGAATACGGACTACGACTCCTCTCACGCCCACGCGTAAAAGGCACTACACAAAAAGAACACATATTATCACAACCTCGCATAATGGAAACAAACGCCGTAACCCCATTAGAATTAAGCCTCACAGGGTTAATATCTGCATAAGTTTCTTCACGCGAAAGAAAAACATTGATAGCCTTGCTTCCCTCATCTGCTTCGCTCACTAATTTAGGTAAATCTCGGTAAGCATCAGGTCCTGCAACAATATCCACAACCTTCTCCTCTTCCAAGAGTTTAGTTTTCAGGCGTTCCGCCATACAACCCAATACTCCCACAAGTAAATGAGGACGCTTCTTTTTCAGGCTTTGCAAATATTGCAAGCGATGACGAATTTTCTGCTCGGCATTTTCACGAATAGCACAAGTATTCAAGAAAATGAGGTCGGCATTTTCAGCAGTAGCAGTAGTATCAAAGTCATTTTCTTGCATTATAGAAGCTACTATCTCGGAGTCAGAAAAATTCATCTGACAGCCATAGCTTTCTATGTACAGCTTACGAGTTTTGCCAGTATTTTGCTCTTGCGTAGTTTTGATAGTTTCGCAAGCCTCATTATGTTCTAAAATTCCGATATCTTCAATTATTTTTTTCATAGAAATAGCATTAAAACTTAAAAAAATATTATCTCTTTTGAGAACGTAAATTTTCTATTTCTTGCACAGAAAGCCCAGTGAGTTCTTTGATAAATTCATTATCTAAGCCCTTTTGAATAGCTTTGAGAGCTGTTTCTATTTTATTTTTTTCAACACCTTTCTCCATACCTTTCTGGAAACCAACTTGTTCTGCTTTCATTTTTTCGGTTTTTTCGTCGGTTTCACGCATACGAGCATATTCGTAGGCTTCAAGGTCTTTTTTACTCCAGAGATGTTTGTCGGCTTCCAAATAAGCTATTTTCAAACCTTCATCATCAACGCTTTCGGGAACAACCTCCAAATTTTCTGCATTTTTGATAAAAAATACCCATTTTTCTGTCAGTGTTTTTAACTCTTTTTCAGTTTTATTGAATTTAGGTAACTCTATAAAATTAAATTCCAAGTCTTTGAGTTTATGTTCTTGGGTTTTCTCGTCCAGAATAAGATGTCGAGAAAGATAGTGAGAAGTATCCAAAAATGTAAAGTCTAAAATACCAATAAAAATGATGGGTTTAAGCTCATAATACTCTTCTTTGGCATTAAGTTGCGAAATATAGCTTTTGGCAGAATAATACACTACCCGCTGAGCAAAGCCAATCTTATCAGTAACTTGCATTTCTACGATATACTCTTTGCCTGCTTCATCACGAGCTTTTACATCAAGTACGGTAGATTTTGCACCCAAAACTATAGGAACTTGATAAGGATTAAGTATTTGCACATCTGCAATTTTTCGCCCCCCTTCTAATCCCAAAACAGCATTGAGGAATGAAATTAAAATTTGTTTTTTACTTTCATTCCCGAAAATCTTGCGAAATGCAATATCATTTTTCACATCTGCAAATTGCATACTACTGCATCATCAAAAATGCCTTGATAAAATCGTTTAGGTCGCCGTTGAGTACATTTTGCACGTCTGTACGTTCTACACCCGTACGTACATCTTTGACGAGCTTGTAAGGGTGCAGTACATAATTTCGTATTTGCGAACCAAAATCAATTTTCTTTTTTGTGCCTTCAATTTTATCTTTTTCCTCTTGTCTTTTTTCCATTTCCAACTGATACAACCTTGATTTGAGCATCTGCAAGGCTTTTTCACGATTTTGGTGCTGAGAACGCTCCTGCTGACATTCCACCACGATACCTGTGGGCTTGTGGCGAACCCTCACAGCCGTTTCTACTTTATTTACATTCTGCCCTCCTGCTCCTCCCGAACGAAACGTATCCCACTCTAAATCAGCAGGGTTGATAGTGATTTCAATGTTATCATCAACAATTGGATACACAAACACCGAAGCAAAGGACGTATGTCGTCTGCCCCCTGAATCAAAAGGTGAAACACGCACCAAGCGATGCACTCCTATTTCAGACTTCAAAAGTCCATAGGCAAACTCCCCCTCAAATTCCAAAGTAGCTGATTTACAGCCTGCTACTTCGCCCGCTTGATAATTTACTTCTCGCACCTTAAAGCCCTGACTTTCGCCCCACATAATATACATACGCATCAGCATTTCTGCCCAATCCATACTTTCGGTGCCGCCTGCTCCTGGATTGATTTCCATCATCGCACTTAACGCATCTTCCTCCCCACTCAACATTTTCTTGAACTCCAAGTCTTCTACTTGTTGTAGTAATTTATGAAACTCTTGGTCAATTTCCTCCTCCGAAAGTTCATTATTCTGATAAAATTCGTAAAGAACCTCAAAATCTGCTTCTGCCTGCAAAAGTGCCTGCATTGGCTCTGTCCAAACCTTGATGTTGCGAATTTCTTTCATTACTGCCTCTGCTTGCTGTGCATTCTCCCAAAAGTCCGCAGCAGTGGTTTGTTGTTGTTTTTCGGCAAGTTCTTGCAATCGTACATCGTAGTCAAAGATACCTCCTCAAAGCCGAGATACGGGCTTTTACATCTTTATATTGGTCTTGTGTCATAATCTCTAACTTTTATGCGTAACTTCTGTTTCTTTTTTCTTGAAAAATTTATGCCTAATAATTTCAACAATCGGCGGAGTAATGGAAAGCAAAATGATAGCAAAAATGACAAGCGTAAAGTTTTTACGAACTATTTCGGTATCAGCGAAAAAATAACCCAACCACAAAAAAGACCACACCCATACAAAACCTCCTATCACATTGTAAGCCAAAAAACGAGGGTAATTCATCGTGCCAACGCCCGCTACAAAAGGAGCAAAAGTGCGTATAATAGGTATGAACCGAGCAAATATAATTGTCTTTCCGCCGTGTTTTTCATAAAATGTTTGAGTACGTAGCAAATATTCTTTTTTTATCCAACGACTTTCTTTTTGGAAAACTGCAGTTCCTAATCTTTTACCTATCCAATAATTTACGCTATCGCCAATAACTGCCGCTACAAACAAAATCAGCCCCATTAGCCAAATATTAAGTTCATTGGTTACACTTATCAAGGCTCCTGTGGCGAAAAGAAGCGAATCACCGGGTAAAAAAGGCATCACCACCAGCCCCGTTTCTACAAAAATTATCAGAAACAAAATAGCATAAATCCATATGCCGTAATCCTGAAAAAGTACTTGCAAATGCTTATCTACGTGTAAAATAAAATCCAGAAGTTGTTTTAGAATTTCCACAGGTTTGTAATTTTCTGCAAAGGTAGGGAGTTTTTCTGAAAAGTTCAAAAATAAAAACTTCCTGAACAAAATTCAGGAAGTTGATTGAGAGCTATGGAAAAATCTAATGATTCATTTGCTTTTCTTTGTGCTTAGTAATCTGACGTTTTAGCACATCAACTACTTCATCAGTAGCACTTTCAAAGGTATTTTTTTGGGCTTTGGCAAAAATCACGTTGCCGGGAACATTTATTTTTACTTCAACGATTTTATTTTCCTTGTGGTCGTTCTTATCCAAGCGTAAAAAGACGGTAGCATCAATGACACGGTCGTAGAAAGTATCTAATTTGTTTAACTTTTTTTCAATGAAATCAAGCAACTTGATGTCTGCATCAAAATGCACGGATTGAATTTGCACTTTCATAACACTACATTTTTAAGGTGAAACCATAAGACAAAAAATTAAAAAAATCTATGAAAAGCAATGAGTTTTATCAGGCTTTCGGGTGAGCCTGCTTGAATACATCTTTAAGTTTTTGAAGTGAATTATGCGTATAAATTTGTGTAGCTTTCAGGTTGCTATGCCCTAAAATTTCCTTGATAGCATTCAAATCTGCCCCTTTATTGAGCATATGCGTAGCAAAAGTATGCCGAAGCGTATGCGGACTTTTTCGTTCTGCACTATCCACCAAACTCAAATATTTTTTTACTATTCGGTAAATAAACATTGGATAAGCGGGTTCGCCTTCATCGGTTACTATCAGAAATGTATGTGGCAACTGCAAAAACTCCTTTTCACGATAATAAACATACTCCTGCAAAAGATGATTGAGTGAGGGCGTAATCGGAATGATACGCTCCTTATTACCTTTTCCTAACACTCTGATTTCCTGACGAATATAGTTGATATTTTCCTCTTTCAAGCTCAAAAGTTCAGCTTCACGCATACCCGTATGATACAAAAGTTCTAACACAATTTTATCTCGATACCCCTTGAAATCCTTGCTAAATTCGTAGTTATCTAAAATCTTTACCATATCTTGCTCTTCTACGAATGAAGGCGTTTTTTTAGGCACTTTGAGCGGTTTTATTCGCAAAGTAGGGTTTTGGGTGATGTAAGAATTTTTTACCAAAAACTTGTAAAAAGATTTTAGTGTAGCAATTTTACGATTGATAGAGGTTGGTTGTAAATTTTGCTCTGAAAGATGTACAACCCAAGAACGTATCATCTGATAGTTTGCTTCCTGTATATCTTGCACCTGAAACTGCTCTATCAAGAAATCTTGAAATTGCTCCAAATCGTTGCGATAAGAACTATATGTATGAGAACTCTGACGCTTCTGATAGCTAATGTATTGCAAAAATTTTTCAATCATTTTTCAATCAATAAACATTCAACACTAAACCTACAAGCTAAAAGTTTTGAATTTTACAATTTTTTTTTGAGAAAAACAAGAAAAAAATAGAAATTTTCAGACCTAACCCATAGAAACTATGAAACTTCTCCATAAATTTAACTTTTGGGCTTTGCCGATAGCAGGCATATCATTGGCTATTTGGATTTGGCTTACCCAAAATGGCTTTGGCTTGACAACCGATGCCAAAGCATATCTTTACGCCGCCGAAAGTTTCAGAAAACAAGGCGAATTGCTCACTCCACAGGGCTATTATACCAACTGGACACCTCTTTTCCCCTTTTTGCTCAGTTTTATGCCCGTAAAGGTTTTATTTGGAGCAACTTTGCTACTAAACTTGTTCTTGTTGTATTGGCTTGTTCATCAGACTATTATAAATCGTTTCTGGCAAACTATTTGTTATCTGCATACTTCGCTTTCGGTAGTTTTGGTGATGGTGCATTTTTTTGTATGGTCAGAGGCGTTATTTCTAACTTTTTTGCTTGCTATCACTATTCTTTTTCTACAAATGCTTGAAAAAGAACGCTCTGCATTTTTTTACTCGCTCATTTTGCTTTCTAACCTGCTTTGTTTGCAAAGAATGGCAGGAATATTTTTTGTAATAGCTTTTGCCTTACTTTTTGCCTATTATTTTTCTTGGGAAAAAGCTTTTCGTTATTTTGTTTTAAGCAGTTTGGGGCTGGGGCTATGGCTTGTGAGAAATAGTTTTTTGCAAGGCAAACCCGATTTTTTAGAAAACATTTGGGCAGTAACGATGTCGGAAAGTTTTATAGGATATGCAGAATCTTTTGTCAAGTTGTTTGTCCCTACGTATGATATGTCTTCTTGGCTTGTGATAGTTATGTTCATAGTTATTCTTATAGGCTCGGGCATACTTTCTGCCAATGAAAGAACTTTGTTTGTATTATTTTTTCTCTTTTTTTTCTATTTTGCTGTAATGCTTGCTTTAAGTATGAATATCCCTTTCGAAAGCGATAGATACGCTTCGCCTGTAATGCCATTTCTACAAATAATTTTTTGGAAAAGGCTGAACACTTTTGAAGGAGAAAAAGAAAAATTCCGAAGCAAATTTCGTTATTTTATTATGATTGTTGTAATAGCTTACAATCTTTTCCGAACTTATTGGAATGTTCAGCAGTGGTATTATTTTCCACCTTTGGAAATGTACAAGGCTACACACCATAAATTCTGGCATATTCGGCAAGGGTATTTTGCCAATTATGCTCACGCAAAGCCCAAGCCCTTGCATTTTCAGCCTTCTGCTTCATCAAATCAGGATTTTCTAAATATTTGTTGATAGCTTCAGCAATAGCTTGTGGCGTTGCTTGTTCAATAAGTAAGCCTCTTTCATTTTCTCCAATTTGTTCGGGTGTGCCGCCTGAACGCAAACCGATGACAGGTTTTTCCATAAGCATTGCCTCAATCATTGAAAGCGAATACATTTCATCAAAGGAAGCAAGCACAAAAATATCCATTGCATCAAGAAAAGCGATATAATCTTTCTGAAAAGATATGCGAAAAATGTGATTTTGGAGGTTATTTTTTTGTATAAACTCTTGAATTTCCTGTTCAATGGCAAGGTCTTCGGGGACGTAAATAGTGGTTTTCTCATCAGAATAAGCAATAGAAGGCTCGCCAATAAGCCAAATCACCACTTTTTTCTGAAATTTCTGCTCAATATACAAAAAAGCTTGTGCAAGTTCTCGCACATTTTTGAAACGAGTGATACGAGCCAACGTTCCTATAACTATCTGATTTTCAGAAACACCCCACTGCCTACGAATTTGCTCACGTCTTTGAAAATCAGATATAAATTTTTCAGTTTCCACTCCATAACGCACCAAACGGATTTTTTCTGCACTAATAGCCAAATTTTGAGCCATTGCCTCGTTGGTGATAAGTGAAGTAGAAATTGCGGCTTCAAGATTGCCGTAAATAAAGTAGTAATGAGGCAATTTCTTTTTTGCCCCTATCATAATGTAAGTGCTGTAAAAATGCTTGCAAATTTTATCATAATTCGCAATAGAGGCTGTCCATACGTCAATGTTATTATGCGAGTGTAAAATTGAAATTTGGTACGCTTTCAAGACTTTTCTCAAATGACGAATATTTTGCCAATGCAAACGCCTGTTGGGCTTTCCGAAAATACACCGAATAGCAGGGTTTTGAGCCAAAATTTTATGAACTTCGCTATTTTCCAAAACAAAAGCATAGACTTCAAAGCCCGTTTCTGCTTGCTTTTGCATCAACCTGCAAACATACAATTCCAAACCTCCTTTGGAACTGCTCAAAAGAATATGTAAAATTTTTTTCAAATGTTTCTGAATTTTAGACCAAAATATAATTTCTGTACTCTCCGATGATATACCCGCCTGTGAGCTTTTCTACAAATTTTTTGAATTTATCTTTCAATGATAGTTTATTACAAGTTAAATCATAATCAAATTGCCAATTTTTGCGAGCAATGCGAGCTTGCATTACTTTCGGGTGTGTCCCTGTGAATTTTTCTAAAATATCTACATTGCTGTAATCAAACTCTTCACGTTTGGCAATATTTTTTTCAAGCCAGTTATCATCGTGCCAATATTTATGAAAAGTTTCTTGCTTTTGTTGCATAGCTTTAGGCTCCTTGACCCAACCATAATGATACACAAAGGCATCTATAAGTTTTACACGCAATTTCTGGTTATTGCCTTTTCTAAAACCTTGTGCATCTTTGTAAGAATAAATATCAGGGTGGTTGCGTATTACACGAATTTCTCGTCTATACCACTGATAAGACGTGCCTACATAATCATAAGAGCCATAAAAATGTAGATACTTGAAAAGCAAGCCATCTATGCTTTTATCGTGCAAGTAGGTTTGCATAGCTTGCCGAATAGTAGGCAAGTATTTTTCGTGAATAACTTCATCACCCTGAATATAAAAAATCCAATCAGTATCCAAAGGAACAACTCGCAAGGCTTTATTCGTTTCTTGTGCCAGTACAGCCCCTCCTTCTCGCAAAGTATCGTCCCAAATGGTAGGTAAAATTTTAATTTTCGCAGGTTCAATTTGAGCAATTAGCTCTTGGGTTTGGTCTTCGGAATTGCCTACTGCTACTATAAAATCATCGCAAAGAGGCAAAATAGAACGTATCGCCTCTACAATGGGGTAATCGTATTTGATAGCATTACGGATAAAAGAAACCCCTGTAACTTTCATTAGTAGTTTTGTAGTATTAGCCTTGCAAATTTACACTTTTAATTTTTCCAATTCTTCCATTAACAAATCTCTTTTTCGCATTTTTCCTGCGGAAATACCAAAAACCATTTTGAAGCGTCTGCAAAAATAAGCGGTATCTTTATAGCCAATTTCTTTGGCAATTTCACGAATACTTTTTTTAGTGGTTCGTAAAAGTTCAGAAGCACGCTCCATACGTTGGTATTCAATGTAATCTTGTGGATTGATGCCTGTAAGGTTCTTAAAATATTGCCCCACGTAGTCTTCAGAAACTCCTGCAACATTTGCCAACACTTTATTAGAAAGGTCGCCGCCAAGATACTTTTTGATGTATTCAAAAATATCCATTAGGCGTTGGTCTTTGAAGTAGGAACTATTGGTAGTAATTTGTTCCACAAATAAATTTTTTTCTAAAATATAACGCATTAGCTCAATGACAATAAGCTCTGTTTTGATACGTTGCACACGCTTTTTGCCATATTTTTTTTGTAAAGTTTCCAAAACCACATCTAAAATAAGCAGTGAAAGCGTAGGATTCTGACGTATTACAAAGGGGGTAATGTTCAAACTGGTGAAAAAATTTACTGAATCAAAAAGTTTGGCGTTGAAAGTTACATAGCTAAACGAATTAGCAATATTTCCAACTAAATCGGGGTTAGTGTTGAGCTGAAAATATTTTTCTCTTTGAGTAATAAACTGCTCATTATTGAGCATATTACTTTCACCCGTAGCTCCGTAAATAATATAGGTAGGTTTTCCCGCAGGTACAAAGAGAATATCACCAGGTCGAGCCTTCACAAAATCATCACCAAGTTTGAGCGTAATATCGCCATCGTGCAAGAGTAACAAGGTATTTTCTATGTCGTAAAAATTTCTTACGGCAAAAGGATTAAGCAGTTTGAAATTTCTGGCTTTCAGAAACTTAATGTGCAGCGATTCTAAAATTTTATCGTAATCTTCCATAGTGCTTTGAAGGATTTTTCTTGTTTTTTTACAATTTTTTTGCGAACAAATATAAATCTTTTGATATAAAAAAACAAAGTCGGCATAGACTTTTTTTTAGTCATATACCGACTTTTTAGCAAAAATTAGTATTTTCAGGCAATCAAAGTTGCACTATTTCAAGAGAGAGCGAGCAATCACAATTTTCTGCACCTCGGAAGTACCTTCATAGATTTGTGTAATTTTGGCATCTCTCATCAAACGTTCTACGTGAAATTCTTTCACATAGCCGTAACCTCCGTGAATTTGTACTGCTTCAGTAGTAACTTCTTGAGCAATTTCAGAAGCATACAACTTGGCAGTAGCGGCGGCAAGGGCAAAATCTTGTTTCGTATCTTTCAGATAAGCGGCTTTGTAAATAAGCAGACGAGCGGCTTCAATTTTAGCATACATTTCGGCTAATTTGAACTGGATAGCCTGATGCTCGTGTAGAAATTTACCAAAGGCTTTGCGTTCTTTGCTGTATTTGAGGGCAAGCTCATACGCCCCTGAGGCAATTCCTAAGGCTTGTGCCGCAATGCCTATACGCCCTCCATTGAGCGTTTCCATTGCAAAGCGGAAACCAAAACCATCATCTCCTATTCTATTCGCTTTGGGAACTTTGACATCAGTGAACATCAAGCTATGTGTGTCAGAGCCACGAATACCCATTTTGTCCTCCTTTTTACCAACCACAAATCCTTCCATTCCTTTCTCTACAATAAGGCAATTGATGCCCTTATGTCCCTTTTCGGGGTGCGTTTGAGCCATCACCAAATACACCGAAGCTGTGCTACCATTGGTAATCCAGTTTTTTACGCCATTGAGCAAGTAATAATCGCCTTTGTCTTCGGCAGTAGTACGCTGAGAGGTAGCATCAGAACCTGCTTCGGGCTCGGAAAGACAAAAAGCCCCAATAATTTCACCTGTGGCAAGTCTTTTGAGATATTTTTGCTTTTGCTCTTCGCTACCATATTTTTCCAAACCCCAGCAAACCAACGAATTATTCACCGACATACACACCGAAGCCGAAGCATCAATTTTGGAAATTTCCTCCATAGCCAGTACATAGGAAATTGTATCCATACCCCCCCCATTGTATTCGGGCGAAACCATCATTCCCATAAAACCCAATTCTCCCATTTTCTTGATTTGCTCATAAGGAAATTCCTGCTTGTCGTCTCGTTCAATAACTCCGGGCAAAAGTTCTCTTTGAGCAAACTCACGGGCGGCTTTTTGTACTTCAAGATGCTCTTCGGTTAGTTGAAAGTTAATTCCTAAACCTTGTGATTGAACAACCATAAATAATCAAATTTTAGTTTTACGTTGAAAAATCGTTATCAAAGCTAAAAAGTTTTTGAAAAAAATACAAATTTCAACAATTTTTTCCTTTACTCACCACACCCAGCCACAATGGAAATTATAGGTATTGATACCAAAATTAGGCAAGCGTGTGTTAGCATTTGAAAGATGACGTATGCGAAAATTAAAATGAAAATAAACTTTTTTATGCAAACTTACATACGAGCCTATACCCATACTATCCGAAAAAATAAATCCTTGCCTCTGGTGAATGGTAGGCGTGGAAAAATAATGCGGTCCTAAGGAAAAAACACAATAAGGCTGAAAAGTTTTATTCAGAAAAAAAGTGGGTTGCAGAAAGAAATTTAGTCCCGTCTCCCATTCTTTGGGGGCAGTGTCAATCCAAACACGATTGTATTGAGGTTCTGCTCCTACGAGTAATTTTTCAAAAATGCTTTTGTGAGGCAGTTTGCCGTAAGTTAGATTGTAAGCTACACGCCCTTGCACATACAAAAGCCGATAAACTCCTTCGGGAATGGTTCTTTCATTTAGGGCGTAGCCCCAACCTACACCAAAGCCTTTTTCTATTTTTTGGGCAAAAACATTAGAAAATAAAAAAAGACAACAAATACTAAAACATTTTACAATAAAAACTCCCATTGAGCAAATTGGGCTTATTATAGATAAGCGGCTGATTTTTTTCATCAAGCACTTTTCCCCCCGCCTCTTCTACAAGAATTTGCCCCGCGGCGGTATCCCATTCCATAGTGGGGTTGTGGCGGTAGTAGAAATCAGCTTTGCCTTCTGCTAAAAAACAAAATTTGAGTGAACTACCAGCCAAAATAATATGCTTGATTTGGTACTTATCCAAAGCCTTTTTATCTTCCATTGAAGCGTGAGAGCGACTTACCGCCGCAATTCTTTCGTGAGGTGCAATATTTTTTCTTCCCTGAATTTTTTGTGTTATTCCCCCTTTTTCTCGCTTGAAAGCACCTTTTCCTTTTTCTGCCCAATATACGCACTGCAAAGCAGGCACCTGAATAAAACCTAAAACAGGATTATCTTTCTGAATGAGAGCAAGATTGATGGTAAATTCACCATTTTTATCAATAAATTCTTTGGTGCCGTCCAGAGGGTCTAAAAGCCAAAAATACTCCCAATGCTGTCGTTCATTCCATTCGGGCAAATCGTCTTCTTCTGAAATCAATGGAATATCAGGGGTATGCTCTGCTAAAAAATCAGCAATAATTTCTTGCGAAGCCTTATCTGCCTGCGTTAGCGGCGAATAATCTTTTTTGGTTAAAACTTGAAAATCTTGGTTATAAATTTCTAAAATGGCATTACTGGCTTCATTGAGCGTTTTTAAAATTTCTTCAATAGGAATCTGAAACATTCAGTTCAAGGTTTTAGGGTGTTCAATTTTGCAAAAGACGAATTTCGTTGATATTATCCATAAAAATAATGTACTTATTGATATTCCCCATACCTGTACCTAACGAGCCTGCGGTAATTTTTACAAGCACTTCATCGCCCCCTTTGGCTTTAACAGTGGTAATTCCTGACCAAAACTCGTTTCGAGAAATAGTAATTTTCATTTCCTCAAAAACGCTCTCTTTGCTAAAAATTTCAGCGATATTCATTCCAATAAGTTCCTCAGGGGCATAGTAAAGCAAATTGGAAGCAAGTTCATTGACCTCATTCACGGTAAATTTTCTACTCAAACGAAATACCATATGCGTACTTTGCAGAATAGTTTCCCTTTCCATAGTAAGCAAGTTGTTTCGCTCCATTTCTTCTTGTGCTAATTGCAGTGCTTCCACGTTTTGGCGAAGCAACTCTTCTTGAGCTTTCATTTGCTCGGCGAAATTTCTAGATTCATTCAGTAGCCTTTCAGTTTCTTGTCTATTTTGTACCGTAAAGATAGTAGAAGCAATAGATTCGGCGATTTGCTCCACGAACTCGCGTTTGTAAGGCTCAATCTCTGTAATGGAAGCTATTTCAACAACTCCAAATACTTGTTCATTGGCTTTGAGCGGTACAATAAGTATGGAACGAGGGTTGGTATGCCCTAATCCTGATGTGATAGTTACATAATTATTAGGAACTTCTGTGAGATAAATAGAAGCCTGCTCTTGCCAAGCCTGCCCAGTAAGTCCATCGCCTCTATAAACTTTCTGCTCCAAATACTTTTTCTTATCCCAAGCATAACAAGCGGCAAGACGAAGATACTCTTCCTCTCCCTCTTTGGTAACAATGAACAAGCCCCCTTGATTAGCCCCCAGTTTTTTAACAAGATTGGAAATAATCTGGTCGGCAAGTTCATCAAGATTTTCACTATACTGACGCAACAAGTCGGCGAATTTGCTCACGCCCTCCGCTTTCCAATTTCGGATACTATCTTGCTCGGCAACTTTTTCAAGGTTATCACGCATTCGTATGAGAGCGTTTCCAAGCACATCTTTATCAGAAAGCGGTTGAAACTCTTTTCTAAATAACCCCTGACCAATCGCATCAGCAAACTCGGAAGTAGAACGCAAACCTCGTATGAGGTTATCCACAGAAGAGGCAATTTCCCCGATTTCGTCTCTACGGAAACGAGTTCGTTTGTCTTCGGGGAGTTCTCCCTTACTGAGTTGGGAAATTACTTTGTTGATATAAGTAATTGGTTGAACAATATTCGCCGTGAGCGTAAAGGCTACCGCTACACCAATTACAATTACAATCACAATGAGTACAATGATTTGAATGGTCAGATTTCTTGAAGAATTCAGCAGGTTATTTTGAGCTTTTTCTTTTTCTTGTCTTTTGTATTGTTCAATTTTATCAAGTTTGCCGATAATATTTTTTGCTTGAGGGTTAATACGGTCTTCTACCAAAATAGTCATATTCAAAATCATTTCTCCCTCTTGGTCTTGCACAGAAAGAATTTTTTCCATTACATCTTTCTTTTGCAATTGGATAAAACCCTCAAAATCTTTGAAAACACTATCAATTTTGGCGATTTGCGAAGTATCAGACCAGTTTTTCATCAGATTTTGGAGATTTTCTTTGAGCTTGGGGTACTCAATATCCTGAATGGCTTTGAGTTGGTCTTTTTCCTCTTTGGTTTGGGGTGTGTAAATCCAGCCAATCGTTAGCCTTTGAGAGCGTTCTACAAGCAATTTGAAGTCTTTAATTGCATCAAAAGAGGGGTCTACTACTTTCTGAATATTCTGAATAATTGCACTATTTTGGTTCAAAATAAATATATTGTAAAGACCGTAGCCACCAAATATAAAAATTAGTGCAAAGAAACCAAGTAATATTTTCTGACGAATGGTAAAACCGCGTTTCATAAGTGTTTGGGTTTAGCGTGCCTTAAAAATACATAAAAAGCCGTAAGTTTTTCAAATTTATGTAAAAATTTTTTCTTCCTCAAAATACTCCAACGCTTGCATTTTCAAGAGTTTTTCTTGTTCCAGCAAGTCAAATTGTGGTAGAGGTTGAAGCAATTTCCAGTGAGGCCAGCCCTCGGCATCAACACCTTCCAATTCGTAAAAACCTAATTTTGAAAGCAGTCGGCAGATAGCTATGTGTATTAGGTCTTGTTTTTCTTCTTTGGTAAAATTTTGAAAGCCCTTGCCAAGCTCTTGAACTCCAATCAGAAAAAGCACACCATTGAGGTCTTTGGGACGTTTGCCCAAGAGTTTTTCAATTTTGTTCAGCAGTTGTCCCCAACGAAATTCAAATTGTAAATCTTCGCTACTCATAGTATAGTTGCAATTTAAGCAAAGTTAAAATTTTCTTTGGCAATAAACAAAAATTCTGTATTTTTGCTAAAATGCACTAAAAAAAACAATGGTGGTTTTAGAAAAATACCAAGTAGTCGATTTTCTTCAAAAAAATGATTTTGAGGAAGGCTTTATCTATGAACTTCTGAATGGTACGATTGTGAAACGTTCTGCTCCAAGTTTGCAACATCAAAACATTCTACGTAAGTTAGTTTTTCTTCTTGAAAATTATCTTACCGAAAAGAAATTAGGGGTGTTCTTTTTCGCACCTATTGATGTACTTTTAGATGAAGAAAATTTAGTAGTTCCAGACTTGGTTTTTGTGCGTGAAAGCAGAAAAAATATCCTTAAAGAAAATCATATTGAAGGAACTCCCGATTTAGTCGTAGAAATTTTATCACCTTCAACGGCTCGTTATGATAGAGGCGAAAAAATGAAACTTTACAAAAAACATCAAATTTCTGAGTATTGGATTATAGAACCTAAAACGCAAGTGCTTGAAATATATGTGTATCAAAATGGCGATTACGACCTTTCAGAATATGCAATTGAAAAAGGTTTGGTAAAATCAAAGGTTTTGCAGGATTTAGAATTTGATGTAGAGCAAATCTTTAAATAACTATGCAGCTAGTTTTAGAAAAATACCAAGTAGCTGATTTCCTTCAAAAAAATGATTTTGAGGAAGGCTTTATCTATGAACTTCTGAATGGTACGATTGTGAAACGTTCTGCTCCTAATCCTTTGCATCAGATTATTTCAGGGAAATTGTTTGAGCTTTTGAGCCAGTACATCAAAAAAGAAAAATTAGGAATGGTCATTTATGCCCCTGTTGATGTGATTTTAGATGATGAAAATTTAGTGATTCCAGATTTGGTTTTCGTCAGAGAAAGCCGAAAGCACATTATTACCGAAAAAGGAATTGAAGGAACTCCCGATTTAGTTGTAGAAATTTTATCACCTTCAACGGCTCGTTATGATAGAGGCGAAAAAATGAAACTTTACAGAAAACATCAAATTTCTGAGTATTGGATTATAGAGCCCAAAATGCAAGTGCTTGAAATATATGTGTATCAGAACGACGATTACGACCTTGTAGAATATGCAATGGAAAAAGGTTTGGTAAAATCAAAAATTTTACAAAATTTGCAATTGAATGTAGAAGATATTTTCAAAATGTAAAAGATTATGGGATACGTACTTTGTGCTAATGGGCATTATTACGAAGACACTCACTCTGCTTGTCCGTATTGTCCCACACAGCAAGCCTCCGATTTCAATAAAACACAAATTATGAATAACGACAAGACCAAAGTAATGCAAGGCAACGAAGATAAAACGCTGGTACAAAACGAAAAAATTGCTAATTTCAATAAAACTGCCATTTTTACAGGCACACCTTCGCAAGAAATTACACCACAATCGCAAAATGTTCAGCCGCAAAGTACGGGCAGGAAACTTGTAGGTTGGCTTGTTTCTTATACATTAGACCCCCTGGGACAAGATTTCAAACTTCGTGAAGGGCGAAACATCATAGGTTCGGATAGTGCTTGCGATATTGTCATTCCTGATAGCCAAGTGTCGGGCAAACATCTCACCATTTTATACCGAATGGGAGATTTCAAATTCAAAGATGAACTTTCTACGAATGGAACTTTTATCAATGAGGAATTTGTAGAAGAAGGAAACTTGAAAGATGGCGATGTTATTCGTATCGGGCAAACGCTCCTAAAATTTAGAACAGCTCTGTAAGTTCTGACCACTCAAAACCCATATACATATGCCTTTGGATAGAAATGGAATTGCTAAACGCATTGCCAAAGAATTGAAAGACGGATATTACGTAAATTTGGGTATCGGCATACCCACATTAGTTGCCAACTACATTCCCGAAGGTATGAATGTAGTTTTGCAGTCAGAAAATGGTTTGTTGGGAATAGGTCCTTTTCCTACGGAAGCCGAAGTAGACCCTGACCTTATCAATGCAGGTAAGCAAACTATCACAATGATACCCGGCTCCTCGCTATTTAGCTCTGCCGATAGTTTTGCTATGATACGCGGCGAACACATTGATTTGACTATCCTGGGAGCTATGGAAGTAAGCGAAAATGGCGATATTGCCAACTGGAAAATACCCGGTAAGATGGTCAAAGGTATGGGAGGAGCGATGGATTTGGTGGCGGCGGCTAAAAATATCATTGTAGCGATGCAACAAGTCAATAAAGCAGGCGAATCCAAACTCTTGCCTAAATGTACGCTTCCGCTTACAGGGGTGCGTTGTGTGAAAAAGGTGGTTACCGAACTTGGGGTTTATGAAATTTTACCCGAAGGAGGTTTCAAACTCATTGAAAAAGCCGCAGATGTAAGTATAGAGGATATCAAAAAAGCAACTTTGGGCAAACTTGTAATTGCTGATGAAGTGAAGGATATTGCAGTTTGATGAATAGCTTGGCTCAAACGGCTGTCGTAATTCTCAATTACAACGGCAAGCATTGGCTTGAAAAATTTTTACCTTCGGTCATTGCTCATTCCGCAGAGGCTCAAATAATTGTTGCCGATAATGCTTCCACTGATAATTCAGTGGATTTTTTACGCTTATCTTTTCCACAGGTCAAACTAATTTGTTTTGAGCAAAATTTGGGCTTTTGCAAAGGTTACAACGAGGCTTTGAAACAAATTGAAGCAAAATACTTTGTTCTACTCAATTCAGATATTGAGGTCAGTTCAAATTGGCTTTTGCCTTTGATAGACTTTTTAGAAAAAAATAGTGAGGTTATTGTCGTTCAGCCGAAAATTAAGTCTTTTTACCAAAAAACCTATTTTGAGTACGCAGGTGCGTCAGGGGGCTTTTTGGATAAATGGGGTTATGCTTTTTGTCGGGGCAGAATTTTTGATACTTGCGAAAAAGATGAAGGGCAATATAATGAGCCTTGTGAAATTTTTTGGGCAACAGGAGCTTGTATGGTAGTTCGTGCTGAATGGTGGCACAAATTGGGGGGCTTTGATGAAAATTTATTTGCTCACTTTGAGGAAATTGACTTTTGTTGGCGAGTTCAAAGAACAGGCGGTAAAGTTTTTTGCGTTGCCGAAAGTGAAGTTTTTCACGTAGGTGGAGGCACGCTCAATGCAAGTAACCCCCGCAAAACTTTTCTCAATTATCGTAATAATCTGATTGTTTTAGCCAAAAATTTGCCTTTTCCTCAATGTTTTTACAAAGTATTTATTCGCCTTTTTTTAGACGGGTTATCCGCAATGCTTTTTCTCAAAAAAGGCGAATGGAAACATATATGGGCAATTATCAAGGCTCATTGGGCTTTTTATGCTTATCTGCTTTTTGCAAAAAAACAAAAGCAAAAGTTGCCTCAAAAAGTTACTTTACCTAAAATTTCAATCGTTTGGGCTTATTTTGTGAAAGGCAGAAAGACTTTTCAAGAAATCTTTTCCGCTACTTCTTTGGCAAAGTAAGTAAGAATTATATCTGCACCCGCTCTTTTGATACTCAAAAGACTTTCCAAAATTACTTTTTCATTGAGCCAACCTTTTTCAATAGAGGCTTTGAGCATAGCATACTCGCCACTTACGTTGTAGGCGGCAATAGGAACAGGAAAATTATCTTTGAGCAAACGAATTACATCTAAATAAGCCAAAGCGGGTTTTACCATAATGATATCCGCCCCTTCGGCTACATCTAATTCTGCTTCTAATAAGGCTTCACGTACATTGGCGGGGTTCATTTGATAGGTTTTTTTATCGCCAAATTTAGGAGCAGATTCCAAGGCATCGCGAAAAGGTCCGTAAAAAGCACTTGCATATTTAGCCGTATAGGCAAGAATAGATACATTGGTAAAGCCGTTTTGGTCTAAAACTTTTCGCAAATAGCCCACTCTGCCGTCCATCATATCCGAAGGGGCGATGCAGTCGCTACCTGCTTGGGCTTGCACAAGTGCCATTTTGACTAAAACTTCCAAGGTTTCATCATTCAAAATTTCGCCGTTTCGCACAATGCCGTCGTGTCCGTCAGAGCTATAAGGGTCTAAGGCAACGTCTGTAAAAAGCATTACATCGGGAAAGTTTTGCTTAATAGTTCTGATTACTTTCGGATACAAACCCTCGGGATTGTAACTTTGCGAACCTGTTGTATCTTTTTTATTTTCAGGAATTTGCGGAAAAGGAGCAAAAGCCTTAATGCCTAATTTTACACAAGTTTCTATTTCTGCCAAAAGCAAATCCAAAGAATAACGAAAAATACCGGGCATTGAAGGTATGGATATTTTTTGATTTTCTCCTTCGCACACAAAAAGTGGAAAAATCAAATCATTTTTAGAAAGCCAAGTTTCTTGTGTGAGGTTTCTGATAACTTCATTTTTACGATTACGACGAGGACGGCGTTGTAGAAATTCTTGCATAGCTAATCAAAATTTTTTTTCAGAAATTGATGTAAAACAATCAGCACCCACAAGCGATTGTAGAAAAAATCATTTCCTTTCAGAAATTTTTCTTTCAACTCTTTTACTTTTTCGTATTTTACGAGGTCGTAATGGGTAACGATTTTATGGTTCAAAAACTCATCAATCAGATAACGTAAATCTGTTTTAAGCCATTGCATTAGCGGAATAGCAAAGCCCCATTTAGGACGCCTGAAATACTCCGCAGGAACGTAGCGATAAAGAATTTTTTTAAGTAAATACTTGGTGGTTTTGTTCTGATATTTGAGTGAAGTATCTAAATTAAGAGCAAATTCCACAACTCTATAATCTAAAAGCGGAGAGCGAACTTCCAAAGCGTAACGCATAGAGGCTCTATCAACTTTCACGAGCAAATCATCTTGCAGATAGTATTGCAAATCAAAAAGGGCTTGTTGCTCACGAGGAGGGCATTTCATCACGCCAAACTGCGTAGAAAGCAAAGGCTCGGAACTGGTAACAGGAAAAGTAATGAGACTTTCAACTTCTTTTTGTGAAAACAAAAACTGCTCTTGCGAAAAAATATGGCTTGCCAAGTGCTTTCCTTTGGGATAGCGAAACATTTGCACCCCTTTCTGAAAAGAAACACTTTTTTTCAGGCTTAAAATCTCGGCAATCATAAAACGCCAAGGTTTTAGAAATGGATTTTTAAGACGCTCAGCCCAATCATACATTCCATAGCCTTGGAAAAGCTCATCACCCCCATCACCTGCCAAAGCCACACTCACGTATTTTTTTGCAAAAGCCGAAATCAGCATCGTAGGTACAGCAGAGCTATCGGCAAAGGGTTCATCATACACGTCAATAATTTCAGGGACGAGTTTTTTGGCTTCTTGGATAGAGAGTATTAGTTCGTGATGTTCGGTTTGGAGATGCTCGGCAACTTTTCGGGAAAAAGGAGCTTCATTGTATTTTTCGTTTTCAAAACCGATAGAAAAAGTTTTAATTTTTTCATTACTTACTTTCTGTGCCATTGACGCCACAAGACTGGAATCTATTCCCCCGCTTAAAAAAACTCCCAAAGGCACATCACTTATCAGGCGATAGCGAACCGAGCTTTGCAATAGTGCTTCTAATTGTTTTTCGGCTTCATTTTCGTCAGTTATTTTATGTTGTTTCAGGCAGGCTTGAATATCCCAATACATATTTTCCTCCACACCCTTACGAGAAACTTTCAGCCAATAGCCCGAAAACATCTTGAAAACATCTTCATAAATAGTATGTGGGCGAGGAATATAGCCCAAATGCAGAAAATCCTCAATGGCAAGGTAATTCAAGTCCTTTTTAATGAAAGGCAAAACCATCAAAGATTTTAGTTCGGAGGCAAAGGCGAAATAATGCCCATTCCAAAAGTAATAAAGCGGCTTTTTGCCAATTCTATCACGGCACAAGTGTAATTCTTTTTTGTGTGTATCGTAGATAGCAAAGGCAAACATTCCATTGAACATCTGCACGCAAGCCGTACCTTTTTGGGCAAAGGCTTCCACTAAAATTTCGGTATCGGAAGTAGTACGAGGCTTGATTTGTAATTTTTCGGCAACTTCACGGAAATTATAGATTTCGCCGTTAAATACTACCACATATCTGCCGTCTTGTGAAAAAAACGGCTGATTGGCTTGCTCCGAAAGGTCAAGAATGCTTAATCGGCGATGCCCCAAGCCACAAAATTCATCTTGAAAAAAACCTTCTGCATCAGGACCGCGATGAGCGAGCTGGGCTGTCATTGCTTGCAGAAGGCTTCGGTCTAATGTTTTCTCAAAACAGAGAAAACCCGCTATACCACACATAGAAAAGGTTTTCTTGACTAAGTAATTTTAGAAGGCAAAAATACATAAAAGATAAGAAAGTTTGAGAGATAAAGTAGCTTTTTAGATTTTCTTTTGAATATCCTGTTTATCAATTACATATGCAATTCTTTTTTCAAAATGATTAAGATTTGCCTTAAATGCAGGAATAAATACTTCTAACTCTTCTAACTTGCTTGAACTACTATTAAAAACGACAATTGAAATATTAAATTTTTCAATATTTTGCTGATTAACAATATTCTTATCAATAGTCAGGAGTATATCAAAGCTATTTTCTTCGCACAAAGCAAGAAGTTTACCGTTTTTAACGCCATTCCATTTCATTTCTGCAACTGTAAGTACCTCTAAACCTTCTAAAGCCGATTTCAAACGCTTAGTTACACACTCATCAAGTAAGATTCTCATAAAGAATAGCTGTTGATGACTCTATGAGTTTTTGTGAAGTTTCCAATAATTTTATGACCTGTTCTCTTTTTACTCCCTCAAAATCTTCTAAAAAAGTTTCAATGGTTTCCCCTGTTTCCAAATAATCAAAGAGGTTTTTTATAGGTACTCTTGTGCCATAAAAAACAGGAGTACCACCTAAAATTTCAGGGTCTATGTGCAAAACTTTCACTTCCATAAGCCAACTTAATTTAATCCCACCTCAAATGTTTTACCGATTCTCCTGAATGAGCCAGTTCTAAAAGAGCATCTATACCAATTTGTAAATGCTTTTCTACAAATTGAGCAGTAACTTTTTTATCACTTTCACTGGTTTTTACCCCTTCGGGAATCATCGGGTTATCGGAAACAAGTAGCAAAGCCCCACGTGGAATTTCATTGATAAAACCAACGGTGAAAATCGTAGCAGTTTCCATATCAATAGCGGCGGCACGAATTTTACGCAAATATTCTTTGAACTCCTCATCGTGTTCCCACACACGACGATTGGTAGTATAAACGGTGCCAGTCCAGTAGTCCAACTCGTGTTTTTTTATCATTGAGGAAACCGAACGAAGCAAACGGAATGAAGGCAAAGACGGCACTTCGGGGGGCATATATTCGGCACTCGTGCCCTCGCCACGTATAGCGGCAATAGGTAAAATCATATCGCCTACTTGGGTTTTGCGTTTCAGCCCACCACATTTACCCAAAAATAAAACCGCCTTGGGGGCAACTGCCAAAAGCAAGTCCATCACCGTTGCCGCCATTGCACTGCCCATACCAAAATTGATAAGCGTAAGTTCATCGCTACTTACGGCTTGCATAGGTTTCTCTTCGCCATAGATAGGTGCATTAAATTTTTCGGCAAACATATCTACGTAATTGCGAAAGTTGGTGAGCAAAATATAAGGACGGAAAAGTTCTAATGGCATTCCCGTATAACGTGGTAGCCAATCGCGTACAATTTCTTCTTTGGTTTTCATACAGCTATTTTTTTAGTTGTTTTCAGACGCACCAGAAGCCAAATACCTACAAGTACAAAAGGAATACTCAGCAATTGCCCTAAATTTAGTTGTATAGCTTGTTGTATAGCATTTTCACCTTCTACTTGGTTTTCTTTCAGAAATTCGTACAAAAATCTTAGCGAAAACAAGATAATCAAAAAAAGTCCAAAAATCAAGCCTTCAGGGGTTTTTTGTTTGTAACGGTAGTACAAGGCAAGTAAAAAAATGAATAAAAGCAAACTGGAAATACTTTCATAAAGTTGCGAAGGGTGGCGAGGCACACCATAAGCCTGCCAACTTATCTGAATTTCTTTATCTTTTTCAATAGTTTGAAATTTAGGATTGGAACTCAATACAATATGTTCGGCTACATCTTTGTTTTTAGTTGCTATGACAGGGATATTCATCTGTAAAAACTGCTTAGCTTCGCTTTCAGAGGTCTTTTCAGCGTCAAAATAGGTATGCACCTGCAAAGGTACAAGTTTAATACCATTGAGAGTTGTATCTTTGAAATCTGCTTTTTCTGTGAAATTTCGTTTGTAGCCTATCTGATAGCTTTCTTCGTAGCTTTCTAAAGCATTATCAATCCAACGATTAGCGAAAACAAAAGCAAAAGGCACATTAGAAGGCTTTCCGATAATTTCAGAGTTCATCAAGTTACCCAAGCGTATGAAACAACCTCCCAGAGCTACTACTATTACAAGTCTATCTAAAATCCACAAATACGAAACTTTATATTTACGACTGAAAAAATACACAGCAAGTAAAATACCGATAGCGGCACCGTGGCTGGCAAGCCCGCCTTCCCAAACCTTGAGAATATCAAGTGGGTGGGCAAAATAATAGTCAGGTTGATAGAAAAGCACGTGTCCGAGCCTTGCTCCTACTACGGTAGCAATGATAACATAGAACGAAAAAGTCGCTAAATCGTCTTCAGTTTTGCCTTCAATTTTGAAAATTTTCCCTAAAACATACTGACCCGCCAGGAAAGCCAAAGCAAAAAGCAAGCCGTACCAAGCGGCTCGGATATCACCAATTCGGATAAATTCGGGGTGAATGTTCCAAATAATATAGGAAAGCATTGATCTTTTTTTTGATTTTGCCTCAAAGTTTGAAAAAAAATAGTCAAAAGGCAAATCTTTCAGAAAATATACGGATTAGCCTGCAAGAAATCTGCTAATTTTCTGACAGCTATAGCCCTATGACTAATTGCATTTTTATCTTGTACAGACATTTCAGCGAAAGTTTGCTTATAGCCCTCAGGCAAAAACACAGGGTCATAGCCGAAACCTCCTGAACCTCGTTTTTCTTGCAAAATCTCCCCTTTTACAATGCCTTCAAATTGCCACTTTCCTTTTGCAGTAATAAGCGTAATGCAAGTCCGAAATTGGGCTTTACGATTGGGCTGGTTTTGCAAGTTTTGTAAAAGCAAAGCAATATTTTTTTCATCATTTTTAGGCAAACCCGCATAGCGTGCCGAATACACGCCAGGTGCATTCGCAAGAGCTTCTACTTCCAAACCGCTATCATCGGCAAAACAAGGAATTTGATATTTGTGCCAAACATATTCAGCTTTTTGGGCTGAATTTTCTTCTAATGTGTTCCCCGTTTCAGGGAGTTCTTCCAAACAGCCAATTTCTGCAAGCGAAACTAACTCAAATTGATTACCGACAATCGCTTGTACTTCTGCAATTTTATGCTGATTATTAGTTGCAAAACAAATTTTCATTTTTATGAAAAATTCAAGAATTCAAAAAATATTCAATTGCCAAATCATAGCCCTGCAAGCCCAAGCCCGAAATAATTCCTACCGAAACCATAGAAATATAACTCTTGTGGCGAAAAGGCTCGCGAGCAAAAATATTAGAAATATGTACTTCTATCACAGGCGTTTTTATAGACCGAATAGCATCAGCAAGGGCAATGGAAGTGTGCGTATATGCTCCTGCATTCAAGATAATACCTTTTGCCGAAAAACCTACTTCGTGCAAACGATTGATAAGCTCACCTTCAATATTTGATTGAAAGTAACCAATTTCTACTTGTGGGTATTTTTCCCGTAACTTTTCCAAATATGCCTCAAAAGTTTCCGAGCCGTAGATATGCGGTTCTCTTTTGCCCAAAAGGTTCAGGTTTGCCCCATTGACAATTTCTATTTGCATAGACATAAGCTATTAACACAAAAACAAGAAAAAAATTGCTTGAAAATTTGCCTTAAATTTCCGCATAAAATTCGGATTTCTGTATATTGCGAAAAAATTTTTTCGGCAATGAAATTTGGTGTAGTTGTTTTTCCCGGCTCTAATTGCGATGACGATATGGTTGATGCCCTTGAAAATTTAGGGCAAAAAGTCGTGAAACTTTGGCACAAAGAAAAAAACTTACAGGGCTGTGATTTTATTGTCTTACCTGGCGGTTTTTCGTATGGAGATTATCTGCGTACAGGGGCAATTGCTCGCTTTTCGCCTATTATGAGTGAAATTGTTGATTTTGCTGAAAAAGGGGGCTTTGTTTTAGGCATTTGCAACGGCTTTCAGATACTTACCGAAGCGGGACTTTTGCCCGGTGTTTTGCTTAAAAACACTTCACAAAAATACATTTGCAAAAACGTATTTATTCGCCCACAAAACGATGATACACTCATTACTTATAAATTACCTCGCAAAAAAGCCTACAAAATTCCTATTGCCCACGGCGAAGGACGCTTCTATGCCCCCGAAAAAGAGCTACAAGAAATTTTAGCCAATGGACAAGTAATTTTCAGGTATTGTGATGAAAACGGAAATATCACCAAAGACGCTAACCCTAATGGCTCTTTGGAAAACATCGCAGGTATTTGCAACAAAAAGGGCAATGTTATGGGAATGATGCCTCACCCTGAAAGAGCCTCCAATGCTCTGCTTGGAAATACTGACGGCGAATTTTTACTCAAAAGCATTATTGAAACTATCTCGCTGTGAGATAGTTTTTTTTAACTACTTACGTTCAAAAAATTAAGGTTTTCTTAGTTCTTATAGTTTTTTTCTTGCCTTTCTTTTTTATTTTTACTTTCTTTCAGTTGTCTTTTGAACTCTCGCCAAGCCGAAGGACTGAAAATATTAAGTGTAGGTAAGGAACTATTAGTTACAGGCTTCATTGATTGCATTTGTAGTTGTTGTTGGGAGGCATTTTGACCATCTTGAGCCATCTGACGAGAAGCATCTAACATTTTGCCTTTGTCTAAATTTTCTCGCATAGCCTTTGTCTCTTCAGTTTCGGTTTCCATGTTCAAAAATGCCTCTCGGAAAGTATGCTCATCGGAATAAGGAAAAACCTGAATAGGAGCAATGGTTTCTACGGCTTCCTCCAAAGGTAAAACAACCGAATAAGCCTCTTCCTGATTAGTAGGTACTTTGTAAAAGGCAGTTCGGTAATTAACAGAACGAATGACAAGGCTATCGCCTGCATTTACACGTAAACTAAATATTCCTTTATCATTAGAAATTGTACCACGACTAGCAGTGTAATTTATTACTCGTACCCCCGATACAGGTGCTTTGCTTTCTTTATCAATGAGCATACCTGTTAGAATAATCTGTTGGGCTTGTATTTGCAAAGTAAATCCCAACAAGAAAATTATCCAGAAAGTTTTTGTAAGTTTCATAAAAATTGTTTTTTCAGCTTCTAATTAACGAAAGTATTATTGCAAAAGTTTTCGTTGACCCAAATTTCTAAGTATTTTTGGAATGTATCTCACTTTTCAAGCAATTTTCTCGGTATGTTAACCCCAAAGTAATTAGCAAGCAGCTATTTATCTTAATACGTTAAGGGTTCATTTTCTTATCTGGCTTATTTAAAAAGATATTTTTAATTAAATTAGATACAGAAAGTTTTTGCCAAAATAAGAGCAGATATTCGATTTATCCAAGAACTTTTAGGATAATAAGACTTCAAAACGACAGTCCGCTACACAAAAATAGCACTGCGTAATTGAATTGTCTAAATATTGCCCTGCCTGTTTGAAAAAGTTTCATCTATGTGTTTCTTTTTTGTATAACTATTTTGATTTTGAATAAAGAAAATTTTTTCGTTTTTTTGGAATTTCAAAAATATACTTGTATATTTGCGTATATTTATAAGTTAGCGGCAAGCATAAACCAACACCGTACAAAGAATGAACCCTCTCATAAAACAACTTAAAAAATACGGAAATCTGACCTCTGAAATCGAAACAGAACTTAACGAAAAAATTAAAAGTCTGATAAAACAAAAAGGCGATTTTTTGCTCAAAGAAGGACAAATTGTTTCAAGTTTATTCGTAATTGAAAAAGGGCTTGTTCGTTCGTTTTATAATATCAATGAAAGAGAAATTAATGTTTGGTTTGGTTTTGAGAGCGGAATTTTAGGTTCAGTAATGCCATTATTTTTTAGCCAACCTTCAATTGAAAACATTCAGTTTTTAGAAGACACCACTTTATATTATATCTCAAGCAATGACCTTGAAAGTTTCTACAAATCATCGCAGGAAATGAATACGATTGGTAGAAAAATGGCAGAAGAATATTGCAAAATTTTAGAGGAACGTTCTTTTTTATTACAAACACATACCGCAGAACAGCGTTATCATTGGCTTTTGAAAAACCAACCCGAAGCTTTGCAAAGAATTTCTTTAGGACATATTGCTTCTTATTTGGGTATTTCGCAAGAAACATTGAGCCGTATTAGAAAGAAATAACGATTTTGACATTTGTCAAAAAAAGCACTTTTTAATTTTTGTATCTTTGCATCAGTTAAAACAAAAGAACAATGAAATATTTATTTTTATCATTAGCAATCGTACTTGAAGTTGTAGGTTCGAGCTTTATGAAAGCATCAGACGGTTTTTCAAAATTATTGCCAACAGCGATAACAATTGTGGCATATATTGCTTCCTTTTTCTTTTTATCGCAAGCTTTAAAATCCATTCCTTTGGGAATAGCTTATGCAATTTGGGGTGGTTTAGGAATTGTCTTGACAGCTATAATTTCGGTTGTGGTATTTAAGCAATCGTTAGACATTCCAGCAATTATTGGAATTATTTTAATTGTGACAGGAGTTATCGTAATAAATTTTTTCTCAAAATCAGCAGCACACTAAAATGCCAGCCGCTAACAAGGGTTTTGCAATAGTGGGGCGAAACTGCAAAGTTCAACGGTTGTTCTTCGGTTGAACTTTAGTGCAAAATTGAAGATTTGTGCTTCGATTGCCCCACCATCGCAAAGCCCCGAACCGTTGTGCCTCATTGTAAAAAAGCCGACAGCACAAACAGCACATTTGGTTTTTGCCAACACGCAAGCCAAAGTTCAAAAAACCAAAAGAGCTGTTTTTTGCCAACGCTTGACAGAATAAAATTTGTACCTTTGCGTTTATAAAAATTATGACAAGATTTTTTTACATAGCATTATTAACCCTGATTGGTTTCTCTTTGACTCCAACAGATACTTATGCTTGTGGGTCAAAATCTGAAAACTTAGAAAATACTTGCACCAAAAAATCTAATACGGAAACGGAAAAGAAAGATTGTTGCGACACAGAAAAAGGACAATGTGGTAAACACAGTAAAGATTGTGATGGGAAATGCGGAAACCCAGCTTGTCATTGTCCGACTAATTGTACAAACTTTACAATTCCTTTTTTTGATGGTTTTTCAGGAATTACAATAATCGTTAATAAGCCTAACTTTTATTATCAAGACACCTATTATTCATCAGGCTTTCTTTCAATTTGGCAACCGCCCAAAATAGGCTAATTTTATTACCTTGACAGCAATAGGTCTGACTAATTGAAAGCATTTTTCTTGCTTACAAATTCTATTATTCGTTAAACATTTAATTTTTAAAAATATGAAATCAATAAAAATATTGATGGCAATTACGCTATTGCTATCGTTCACAGCGTGTAACGCTCAAATCAAAAACGCTAAAACCGAAAGCGTAAAAATTTACGGTAACTGTGGTATGTGTGAAACGACCATTGAAAAAGCAGGAAACATTAAGAAAGTAGCACAGGTAGATTGGAACAAAGATACCAAAATGGCTACTTTAACCTACGACCCAAGCAAGACCAGTCAAGTCGAAATCTTAAAGCGTATTGCTTTGGCAGGGTACGATAGCGACCAATTTCTTGCTCCTGATGATGTGTATGCTAAACTTCCAGAATGTTGTCAATACGACCGTGTGAAAAAATCAGAAATGGTAAAAGTAGAAACGATTGACGACCATTCTAAGTACAATCACGAAGGAGCAACAAACAAGTCAAATGAAACAAAGCAAGTAGTAAATCAACTCAAATCAGTTTTTGAAAACTACTTCGCATTAAAAGACGCTTTGGTAAAATCTGATGGCAATTTGGCTTCTGCCAAAGCAAAAGAACTACTCAATGCTCTTAATGCCGTGCAGATGAACAAACTTTCTAATGAAGAGCATATCGTTTGGATGAAGGTAATGAAAGATTTAGTATTTGATACCGAACACATTGAAGAAACCAAAGATGTGGGACATCAGCGTGACCATTTCAATACTTTATCAGATAATATGTATCAACTCTTGAAAGCTTCTAAACAAGAAACGCCTACCTATTACCAACATTGCCCAATGGCAAACAATGGTAAAGGTGCTAATTGGTTGAGCAAAGAAAATGCCATTAAAAACCCTTACTACGGTTCTCAAATGCTTTCTTGTGGTATAACGGTTGAAAAAATAGAATAAGTGAAACTATACATCAAAAATATGGTGTGTAGTCGCTGCAAAATGGTAGTGAAGTCTGAGTTGGAAAAACTCGGACTTCAACTACTTGCAGTTGATTTGGGCGAAGTAGAAACTATTGAACCAATTTCGGCTCACCAAAAAAGCGAGATTGCAGAACACCTGAAAAGCTTTGGTTTTGAACTGATTGATGACAAGAAAAGCCGATTGATTGATAAAATCAAAACTTTGATAATTGAATTGGTGCATCAACAAAACGCTCAGCTCAATTCCAATCTGTCCGATTATTTGTCAAAACATCTGGCACAGGATTATTCATCTCTTAGCAATTTGTTTTCGGAAGTAGAAGATACAACCATTGAGAAATATTTTATCAACCAGAAAATAGAAAAGGTAAAAGAGTTGCTTCTGTATGATGAATTAACTCTGAGTGAAATTGCTTTTCAGATGAATTACAGCAGTGTGGCGTATTTGAGCAATCAGTTTAAAAAGGTAACAGGTTTTTCTCCTTCGCATTACAAGCAATTGAAAGACAAAAAACGAAGGCAAATTGAAGACTTATAAATGTTACAACTCAAACCCAAAATAACACAACAACGATAAGCAAATAGCTTCGGAACTTTGTGCCATAGTTTTTAACCTTTAAAATATAAGATTATGGTACATACATATCAAATAACAGGAATGACCTGTTCAAGCTGTGAAGCAAAAGTTAAATCATCGTTGTTGATGGTGGAAAATGTGGTAAGCGTTGAAGTTTCAAAAGACGAAAATTCAGCCACAATCACAATGGATAAACACATTCCATTGGATAGGTTGCAAAAAGCCTTGCCTGAAAAGTATCAGATTTCTGCACAACATCACAGCGAACTGGCAGAACAAACCAAAGGTTGGCTAGCCACCTACAAGCCAATCTTGTTGATATTTTTTTATATCTCATTGGTAACGACATTAGTACAGTTTACCAACGAAAGGTTTGATACAATGCAGTGGATGCGACACTTTATGGCGGGTTTCTTTTTGGTATTTTCGTTTTTCAAAATGCTCAATCTGAAAGGCTTTGCCGAAAGCTATGTAATGTATGATGTTGTAGCAAAGCGGTTACCCGCTTGGGCTTATATCTATGCTTTCACAGAATTGGCTTTGGGCATTGCTTTTTTAGTAAATTTTAATCCACTTGTTACTAATAGTGTAACATTTATTGTAATGAGCATCAGCATCATCGGGGTATTACAATCGGTATTGAACAAAAAGAAAATACAATGTGCCTGTTTGGGTGCCGTGTTCAACTTGCCAATGAGTACCGTTACCATTATTGAAGATGCCCTAATGATAGCAATGAGTGCTTGGATGCTTTTAAACCTGATTTAGAATGAAATTTATAAAATTTATAAAATGGTTAATCAAAAAAATATTTATAAAAAATTGTTGCCGATAGTGTTCCTACTATTGGCAACACAAGTCGTATTCGCCCAAAAAGTGGTGCGATACGACCTTTACATAAAAGACACCATCGTTAATTTTACAGGAAAAAACAAGCGAGCCATTGCCGTAAACGGACAAATTCCTATGCCAACACTTACATTTACAGAAGGTGACACGGCTGAAATTCACGTACACAATAGGCTCAAAGAAAGTACATCTTTGCATTGGCACGGTTTGTATCTACCCAATAAAGAAGATGGCGTGCCGTATTTAACACAAATGCCGATTAAACCCAATACCACGCACATTTACCGTTTTCCGATAATTCAAAACGGAACACACTGGTATCACAGCCATAGCGGATTGCAAGAACAAATAGGAATGTATGGCTCAATGATTTTGCTCAAAAGGGCAGACGACCCCACTTTCAGAAAAGGGATTGATGATTTGCCAACCGTTCCCATTATTTTAAGTGAATGGACAGACTATAACCCTGACAACATTCACCGTATGTTGCACAATGCTAATGATTGGTTTGCTATAAAGAAAAATACTGTTCAGAGTTACGGAGAAGCCATAAAAGCAGGTCATTTCAAAACCAAACTCACAAACGAATGGAAACGAATGCTAGCAATGGATGTGAGCGATGTGTATTACGATAAATTTCTGATTAATGGAACATCTGAAAGCCAACTCTCTCAATTCAAAGCAGGTGATAAAGTACGGCTGCGAATTTCCAACGGTGGTGCTTCGTCTTATTTTTGGCTCACGTACGCAGGAGGAAAAATGACCGTTGTTGCCAATGATGGTAATGATGTGGAGCCTGTTGTGGTAGATAGACTGATTATCGGGGTTTCAGAAACCTATGACGTAATAGTTACCATTCCCGCAGAAAATACTTCTTACGAACTTTTGGTAACCCCCGAAGACCGCACCAAATCAGCATCAATTTATATAGGTTCAGGCATCAAACAGTTGGCAAGTCCATTACCAAAACTGAAATATTTTGAAGGAATGAAGATGATGAACGATATGATGAAAATGAATGGTGATATGAAAGATATGGGTATGAATATGAGCCTGCAACAAATGGATATGAACACAGTAATGTATCCTGAAATTACGGGAGAAAATAAACCAAAATCATCTCAACATTCAGACCATAGCAATCATACAATGCCAAGCAATGACATTGTTACATTAAACTACGCAATGCTCAAATCACCTACCAAAACCACTTTGTCAGAAAATGCCCCTGTCAGAGAATTAAGGTTTGAATTGACAGGAAATATGAACCGCTATGTGTGGAGTATGGACAACCGAGTACTTGCAGAAACCGATAAAATTCTAATCAAAAAAGGAGAAATTGTAAGGATTACGCTTTACAACAACTCAATGATGCGACACCCGATGCACTTGCACGGACACGATTTTAGGGTTATCAACGGGCAAGGCGATTATGCACCACTCAAAAATGTATTGGACATCATGCCAATGGAAACCAATGTCATAGAGTTTGAAGCCAATTTAGAAGGCGATTGGTTTTTTCACTGTCATATTCTCTACCATATGATGGCAGGAATGAACCGTGTGTTTAGCACAGAAAACCAAGCACCTAATCCTTATTTACCCAATAAAAAATGGGCTTATAGAAAGCTGCAAAGAGAAAGCAACGAACTGCACTTTATGTTCCAAAACGACTTTGCGACCAATGGTAATGACGGAATGACTATGTTGCAAAATACCCGTTGGAGTTTTGGCACAGAATGGCGTTTGGGATATAACGACAGACACGGTTACGAAACAGAAACCCACATAGGACGATACATAGGCAGAAATCAATGGCTAATGCCATTTATAGGTTTTGATTGGCGATACAGAAAACACGAAACACCAGAAAAAAATCTTTTTGGGCAGACTAATACCAAAGACAATCGGACACAGTTTAGTTTAGGGGTTGCATATACTCTGCCAATGCTTATAATTTTACAAACAGAAGTCTATCAAGATGGAAATGTAAGAGTACAATTAAGACGTGAAGACATTCCGCTTTCAAAAAGGTTTAGAGCCTCATTTATGGTAAATACAGACAAAGAATATATGTTTGGACTAAATTATATCGCAAGTAAAAACTTAGGGTTCAGAACACATTACGACAGCGATATGGGTTTTGGAATAGGACTGACATTTAATTATTAAAGCCAACCCACAAGCCATACACATTGCCAAGTCGCACCAGCTGACCCGCAAACCAAAACTTGGCAAAGAGTATGGCTTTCCCTAATCAGACGGATTTGGACGACAATATAACGGACGAAAAAGAACAACGAAGGCACAACAGCGGTTTGGCGTAATGGCGGGTTCAGTGCTTCGTATGACAGTTTTGTGGTAGGTTTAAGTGCAGTGCTTCGATTGAACTTTTGTGCTAAATATCCGCCACTACGCCAAGCGCCAAAACGTTAGCACCAATTCTAAAACCACATACAACAACACAAAATGAAAGTAAAATCAATTTTCGTAAATCTTCCAATCAAAGACCTTAAAAAGACAAGGGCCTTTTGGACAAATCTCGGATTTACTTTTAACGAACAATTTTCGGATGACAGGGCATTGTGCTTAGTTCTGAATGACGGACTGATATATGTAATGCTTGTCACTCACGAAATGTTCAGCACATTTACAAACAGACCCATTGCAGACGGAACAACCACTCAGGTTTTGACAGCTATCCAGGTAGAAAGCAGGGAAGAAGTTGACAGAATTGTAAAACTTGCCATTGAAAACGGTGCAACACGATACAGAGAAAGTGTCGACCACGGCTGGATGTATTACGACTGCTTTGCCGACCCGAACGGTCACCAATGGGAAGTGATGTTCACCGACCCAACTCAAATGCAACTATAAAATTTTGGCAACAGAAAAAATAACTATTAAGGCAATTGTTTCGGCAGCCAAACAAAAAGTTTGGGACTATTACACAAAACCCGAACACATTACTAAATGGAATTTCGCGATTGATACATGGCATTGTCCGAGAACGTCAAACGAAATGAAAGTTGGCGGGCGATATGTTGCAAGAATGGAAGCCAAAGACGGAAGCTTTGGATTTGACTTTGATGCTGTTTACAAAGAAATCAACCAAGGAGAAAGTTTTACTTATGAGTTTGGCGGACGACTTGCAACGGTTGAGTTTAATGAAGTAAACGGACAAACAGAAGTAACCGTAACATTTGACCCTGAAACAGAAAACCCAATTGATTTACAAAGACAAGGTTGGCAAGCAATCTTGGACAACTTTAAAAAATATACGGAGACAAACTGAAGAACGAAAAAAGCTATTGCTAACAGCGATTTGGCGTAATGGCGGGTTCAGTGCTTCGTATGACAGTTTGGTAATGGGTTCAAAAATAATCTCCTAAATGTTAGAACAACAATGAATAAATAGTACTTTACAAATTGCAGTATAGCCCACGTTAAAAAGTAAAAACACAATCCAACAGGCATTTTCCGTAACGATAGCAAGGATAAGACAGCCTCACCATTTAATATCCTTTATCCGCAGTTGAAGCGTTGTGTTGTCTCGGAAATGATTTTCCTCCAAATGGTAGCAAATATGAAAAGGCTCGCCTGTTTGTATTTTTTCGGCTAAATGTCCCATTCCAAATGCAATACAATCAAATACTGCCGAATTTTCCTGTCTTACCTTGAATTTTAGATGAATTTTGGGTTCATCTTTGCCTACAAAAGTTACGCTCTCGGGAATAGCCTTTACTGATTCCGACATAAAAAGCGGTTGCATATTACCTGGTCCAAAAGGAGCAAGTTGGTTCAAAATACGCATAAATTTATCCGTAGCATCTTTGAGAAGTAGCTTCATATCCACTTCCAAATGTGGCGAGAGTTGTTCGGGTTTGATACGAGACGCTACTACTTGTTCAAATTTTTCTTGAAAAGCACGCAAATTTTCAGGTTTGAGCGTAAGTCCTGCGGCGTGTTTGTGTCCCCCAAATTGTTCTAGTAAATCGGCACAAGCCTCAATAGCTTCATAAACATCAAAATCGTGAACAGAACGAGCAGAACCTGCTATTTTGCCATTGGATTGAGTAAGAATAATTGTAGGTCGGTGATAATGTTCTATACAACGCGAAGCCACAATGCCAATCACCCCTTTGTGCCAATCAGGTTTGAAAAGTACAGTAGTTTTTGCATTTTGCAGGTTTTGAGCCTCAATCATCTGTAAAGCCTCTTGGGTAATAGATTTGTCAAGGTCTTTGCGGTCTTGGTTGTGTTCGTGGATAATTTCGGCAAAACGTTTGGCTTCTTCCTCGTTTTCCGCTAAAAGCACCTTTACAGCATTACGAGCGTGTTCTATTCTGCCTGCGGCATTGATGCGGGGTCCTATACCAAAAACTACATTTGTGATGCTCATAGCTTTATCCTCGCCAAAACCCGCCACTTCCCGAAGTTTTCGCAAACCTCGCAAAGGTTTGCTGTTAAGTTTATCAAGTCCGCAGTAGGCAAGCACTCTATTTTCTCCTGTAATAGGTACAATATCGCAAGCAATACTTACCACTACCAAATCTAAAAATTGGTGCAAATGCTCTTGCTCTATTTTTTTATGCAAAGAAAACCCTTGCAAGAGCTTAAACCCTACCCCACAACCCGATAGTTCTTTGTAAGGATACTGACAATCGTGGCGTTTGGGGTCTAAAACAGCTACGGCATTAGGAATTTTGGCACCGGGCAAATGGTGGTCGCAAATAATAAAATCAATACCTTTTGATTTGGCATACTCTACAAGCTCAATGGATTTAATACCACAATCCAGAGCTATCATAAGCGTAAAACCATTTTCTTTGGCATAATCTATTCCTTGTTTGGAAATGCCATAACCTTCTTTGTAGCGGTCGGGAATGTAAAAATCAAAGTTATTTTTATCGGGGAAAACCCTCTTGAAAAATTGATACACCAAAGCCACCGAAGTAGTGCCATCTACGTCATAGTCGCCATAAATCATAATTTTTTCATTATTTTCAAAAGCCTGCTCCAAACGCAAAACGGCTTTATCCATATCTTTCATCAGAAAAGGGTCGTGCAGGTGTTCTATTCTGGGATTAAAAAAAAGACGAGCTTCCTCATAATTAGTAACCCCTCTCTGAACAAGTAAATAAGCGGCAATTTCATCTGCCCCCGTTTCTTTCATAAAATTTTTTACCATTATAGGATCAGGTGTAGGACGAAACAACCAACGAATTTCGGGCATAAGTTTTAAGGTTTTATGAAATAATGATAATTTTTCCTGAAAATAGTTTATACACTTTTTACGACACAGGCTCAAAATTTGAAGCAAAAAATAAGCCTATTTGAGCATTTTATTCAAAATTTTTTCTTAAAATCACCAATAACTGCCAATTCAAAGGTAGGAATTTTTGAAAAATTTTCTTTGATTTTTTGTATTTTTGAGCAAAAAATTGTAGCTTTTGCTAAAAATTGAACAAGATTTATGAAAAAAGTTGCTGTATTACTTTGGGTTTGGTGTTACTCTCTATTGCTTTGGGGGCAACAATTAGACAAAGAACAAGAAAAAATTTGGCGTGAAAAATTAGAAAAAACTTCAGTAGAAGAGTTCAAAGCTATTTCAGAGGCAAATAGCCTTTTGCCTGCACGCATAAGCAAGGCGAAAAAAGAACTTGCCGAAACTCAAGCCCTCGTTAGTGCTAAAGATGAGGAAATCAATCTTTTACAGAAAAGATTGCAAGAGTTAGAAAAAGAGTTAGGGGGCAAACCTACTGCTTCAGCTAATTCTACAAGCAACAATAAAACTGAACCCATCAACAACAGCACTACTTCCACCGCAAGCAAAGAAAATTTTGACAAAGGCGTTGTATTTCGCTTGCAAATTGCCGCTTCCGATAAATTAGACCTTTCCGTAAGTAATGAGTACGATTTGAGAGTAGAGCAAGACGGCAAAATAAAAAAATATACTTTGGGTAATTTTAGAAATTTTGAGAAAGCCGATAGCTTCAAAAATTGTTTGCCTGAAATTGGTGTAAAAGGAGGCTGGATTGTTGCGTATAAAGACGGCGTAAGAGTGCCTCTCAAAGAAGTTAAATAGTTGTGATACAAAATTTATCAAATATGAAAGCAAATCTATTGATTGTGATATTATGCTTGGGAGTAACGTTAGATGCTTTTGCCCAAGAATTGAGCAAAGAAGAAAAAGCCCTTTTGCGTCAGTGGGAAAAGCGTAAAAAAGAAAGTTCCGCCGAGCAATTCAAGGCTCTTGTAGAAAGCAAAGAAGCCAAAGAAAAGGAATTGCAAACTTTGGAAACAGGTATTGAAAATAATGAACGACAAATTTCACAGAAAAATACTGAAATAGCCCAATTACGTGCTAAAATCAGAGATTTGGAGCAGAAAAAAGCCGAACTGAAGAGCCAAGAAACCGATGAAACGCCTTCTACATCTCCAAAAGAAAGCCCCAAAAAAAATCAGAAAAAAGTTGAAAATCAGTCGGGTACTTTTCAAGTGCAAACCGAATGTAATGGTACAATATTAGTTTTGGGCGTTTTTAGCTCAATGGCAGAAGCACAGAAATTTCAGAATACATTAAGGAAAATTCAAATCACTAATAGCCAAATTGTTAAAAATTAAAACCCTCTTTTGCAGTTTTGTACAAAGCCTTTTATGTCCAATTTTTCAACGAATATTACGTTACAAGCAGGGAAAAAAATTTATTTCGCTTCCGATTTTCATTTGGGAGTACGCAATAGCCAAAAAAGAGAGCAAAAAATCTGTGATTTTTTAGAGCAAATAAGCCAAGATGCTCAAATAATTTTCCTGCTCGGTGATATTTTTGATTTTTGGTTTGAATACAAACACGCTATCCCCAAAGGCTTTATTCGCTTTCAGGCAAAATTGGTTGAGATTTTAGACCGCAACATACCTGTTGTTTTTTTCACAGGCAACCACGATATGTGGCTATTTGATTATTTTACAAAAGAACTTGGCATTCCTATTTTTCGCAAGCCTATTGAAATCAGTATCAACGAAAAAACTTTTTTAATAGGACACGGCGATGGCTTGGGACCGGGCGATACAAAGTATAAAATCTTAAAAAAAATTTTTGCCAACAGACTTTGTCAGTGGCTTTTTAGGCAAATTCATCCTGATTGGGGCATTGCATTGGCTCAGTTTTGGTCAAAGCATAGCCGATTACAAAGTGAAAAAAAAGGTGCTGAAAAATTTTTAGGAGATGATGAATGGCTTTGGATATACTGCAAAGAACAAGAGACACTCAAACACCGCGATTTTTACATTTTCGGACATAGACATTTGCCCCTATTTTTGCCTGTGGGCGAAAACGCTCGCTATGTCAATACTGGCGAATGGATTTATCACCATACTTACGCTACCTTCGACGGCGAAAATGTAGAATTGCTGGCTTGGCAAAAAGCTGAAAAATGGCAAAATGTAATGATTTGAAAAAACTTATTCTAACTTTGCTCAATCTCAAATTCCTATTTTTTACTTCCTTTTTCCAAAAAATAAAAAGCCCGCAACGCAAAAGAAGCAAGCCAATGCTCTCCTTCATAATTGCCGTCTGTGATAACAGGTAAAGAAAAACGCAAGTGTTCTTCGGCTACTTTTTGCAAATGAGCCAATTCGGGATAAGAATTAGCCAAATCATACAAGTTCCAAGCCCTGCTGAAATTCAAGCCGTCAAGATGAACCAAATGCCCATCTTTGCGGTCAGAAACTTTGGCAATTTCCCAACGAAAGTTTTTTTGAAACAAAGTAGGGGCAAATTTTTTCGCCCACATTAAGAACTCTTGTTTAGGCAAAACTCTCATCATCAAGGCGATTTCTTCCATACAAGGTGAAAGAAAATCTGTGCCACTTGGCTCCCAAGCAAAAGGGCAAGCTACATCTTTACTGAAAAGTCGTTTGGCTTCTTTTCGTAAGATTTCCTGAAAAACTGAATTTTGGGTGGTTATGGCATAATCCCAAGCCAAATTCATTCCAAAAGCGGTATTTGTATGCGTACCTACACGTATAGGGTAGAGCAATTTGGGTAAAAACTCCTGATAACGAGCGATAAGCAAATCAGAAAGCGGTTGCAGATGACTTGCCAAACTTCGCAAGCGTGGCTCGGGGTGTGTATTTAGTTCTTGTTGTAAAGCCAAAAGCCAAGCCCAGCCGTAGGTACGCTCAAAGGCGTATTCGTGTTTTTTTGCAAAATAAGCAATCTCCTTTTGAATATTACTCACTGAAAGATGGGCAGAAAGTTTTTGGATAATCTCCTCTCTTTGGGGCAAGTTAGGAAATTTACGAAGCAAATAAGCCAAGCTCCAATGCCCGTGTACTGCCGAGTGCCAATCAAAACAACCATAAAAAGCAGGGTGTAAATTTTTAGGACTTTCTAAGTCTTTTTCATCAGCAAGCACCTGATTGAGCTTGTTGGGATATTCTTGCTCCAAACACTTCAAAGGCAATTGGGCAAGTCTTTGAGCTTGCTCTTGGCTGAGAGTTTGAGAGAATGCCCAAAAAGGCAAAGACAAAAAAAGCAAAAGAACAAAACGCATAAGGCTATTTATTTACGATTTTGGCAATTTTATCCACCGCTTTCAAACCTGAACCAGTAAGCACAGAAACAATTTTTTCATTTTCCCAGAACTGCTCCACATATTTTTGCACTCCTGCCACTACCGCCGCCGAAGTAGGCTCAATGAAGTAACCCCTGCTACACATCAATAATAAAGCATCTTTGATTTCTTCTTCACTTACAGATAAAAAAACACCTTCGGTTAGTTCTACGTATTGCAACATCTGCTTGCCTCGTATAGGTTGGGCAATTGCTAAGCCTTCGGCAAGTGTAGGCAAAGTTTCAATTTTTGGAATGTAAGGCAAACCCTCGTTGTAGGCTTGATACAAAGGTGAACAATTTGCCGCTTGTACGCCTATTATTTTAGGAATTTTATCTGTAATGCCTGCTTTCATCAACTCTCTAAAACCAATATATGCCCCAATAAGCAAAGTACCGTTTCCTGCGGGTAAAATTACAACATCAGGAGCTTTCCAGCCAAGTTGCTCGGCAACTTCAAAAGCAAAGGTTTTAGTTCCCTGAAAGAAAAACGGATTCCAACAATGACTGGCATAATAGCTGTTTTTTGCCGCTTCCAAAGCCGCCTGAGCCGTATCTTCGCGAGAGCCATCTATGATTTTTACATTAGCTCCAAAAGCCCGAATTTGGGTAAGTTTCGCTTCTGAAATACCCTTTGGCACATAAATATCGCAAGCAATATCTGCTTTGGCACAATAAGCGGCTATGGAACTTGCTGCATTTCCCGAAGAATCCTGTACTACGTGCCTGATGCCAAGCTCTTTGATTTTACTGATAAGCACTGCACTGCCTCTATCTTTGTAAGACCCTGTTGGAAACAAGAAATCTAACTTGAAATGCACATCTACCCCTGCAATATTGATTTTTTGCATAGGGGTTGCTCCTTCCCCAAAGCTGACGATATTTTCATCTTTTTCTACAGGAATAGCCTCCCTGTAACGCCATAAATTAGCAGGGCGAGTACGAGTAGAAGTTTTATCTAAAAAAGGACGAAAACGAATATCCAAAAGATACCCTTTGGGACTTTGCCAAATAGGCTCATCAAGCGGGTACTCCTCTCCTGTTTGCGTACATATAAGAGCGTTGGGCTTCAAGGTTACAAGGTTTGGGCGAAATATGCAATTTTTTTCAAAAAATTACAACTTAATTTGAGCGGAAAATTTTATACCAAAGGGCTTGGCAGTATCTAAATTCAGATAAGTAAGCCTATGAAAAAAATCTACACGGAAAAATTTAAGAATGTTATCTATCCCATACCCCACTTCAACATAAGGCATCTGATAGTTAAGGCTCTGAATAGGTGGCAAAGGATTACCGAATAGGTCAAAATCTGCTATTAAATCTTTGTTTTCTTGCCTCAAACCTCCATAAACAGCATTCAAACTAACTACCAAACGCCAATCTAAAAACTTATTGGCTTTTTTGAAAAGTGGCAAACGACTGAAAATCAGGTTTTCAAAGTAATGAGCATAGTTCAGGGCTATGTAATGATCGCTGACAAACTCAAAACCACTCATTTGGTTGAAGGCTTTTTCTATCAGAAAAGGTGTATTATTGCCCAAATGAGCCCGAAGCAAAGGAAATGGCACTTGACCAAAATAATAGCCCGCACTGATGAAGTAATTGGCGTGTCCGATACCAAAAATACGAGCATTGTATTTGGAAATATCTAACTGAATTTGCTGATAATTAAAATCTCCGCCTGCAAAACCTTTTAACCCCAAAGCAGTGGTAAGTGTAAATTTAGGCGAAGTTCCTCCTCCAATGGTAATTTCACTATTATCTAGCAAGCGAATACGATTTCCCCCTTTCCGAAAAGTGGTTTGCAATATCACTTCAGTAGTATTGATTTCTGTACGCAAGCCTGTATTTTCAGGAATTTTATAGGCAAATCCGTGCAAAGGGCTTAACTGACGAGTTCGGAAAGTGAGCTTTTCTGTAAATGAAGGCTGAATAGAACTTTCTATGGAAAAAAGATTTTCCTTTTTGAAAAAAGGCTTTCGTCCCGAAAGCGTAAAAAAGCGATTGGAAGCAATGAAAATATCAGGGAGGTTATCAAATTGATTTAGAAAAATCAATGGCTCAATATCTTCGGTTCTGCTGAAAGTAGCTTTGGTGAATAATTTTCGGGAAAGAATCTGACTTAGCTCCACAAAATATTTGCCTTTCTGGTCTCGTAAGCCATAACCTACACGCGTCTTAAAAGTGAAATTTTTACTCAAAAAGCGATTGGTACGGAAACCTATATTGAAACGATGTCCCTCTATATCATTCCAAGCATAGTAGCGTGCATAATGCCCTAAATCAATGCCTTTCATTTCATAATACCCCGTAGTAAGAATAGTGAGAATAGTAGTGTAACGTTGTACAGAAGGAATAGTTTTTAGTGAGTCTATGATTTGATAAACATTTACTTTGCTTACCAAAGTGCTGTCGTTTTTTCTGTAAATATTCCAATAGCTGGTATCTTTGTTTTCATTGTTGGGTGGTAACGGGAGTTCATCGTAAAAACTCTTATCACGGGCTTCATTGAGCAGATAATTATGATATTGTGTATGAGTACGCACATAAATATTAGGAATAATTTCCGAAAATTCCGAAACTTCTACTTCAAAATCTACTTTTTCAGGAAGCCAGTAGCCTTCGCTGCTGCGAAAAGAATTTTGCCTGATTTTCAAGCCTTTGATAAAATTGATGTTTGCTTCTTTGGTCATTTGTACATCAATTTTTTTGAGGGCATAATCGTTTTTGCTTATCCACATTTTACCTTCAAAAACCAAGTCTTGTCGGTTGCGAGGTACAATATTTAGCACATAGCAAGTATCTTTATCCACTAAAACACTATCCAAAAGGTCATAATCATATTTCAATCGCCAGCCATCAGCAATGGGTGAGGTGAAATATTTGTCTAAAATATTCATTTGATTGCGATAGAAATTGTAATCATTGAGTTTGCCACCTGTAAAGATTTGCCCAATGCCTTCGGCACTTTCCAGACCAATTCCCGAAAGGTTTGTTACCTTTACATCTTCACGCTCTTTTTCGGGCTTTCCCATATAATAGTAGCGTGAAAAACTCTCACTTGCCAGTATCGGTATCAGCACTTTACCTTTGCTATCTCGCAAATTAGGAATAGTGGCAGCGGCACGGCTCATATCTTTCATTACACGTAAATTGCTGATACCCTTTTCGTTGTCATTCACGTAGCCTTCAATGCGGTTGTAAATATCACACTCATAAAATTTAGCTCGGCGTTTATCATTTTTGCTTTTATTTTTCACAACTTTTCGTAAGATAGCATAAGCAGGGTTTTCACCGGGGACGACCGTGATTTCTTCTATTGCTTGGGTATCTTCTTCTAATAGTAAGCTAAAAACTTGCTGAGCTTGGGCAGTGAAGGGGACTTTTTTTGTTTTATAGCCTGTGTATTCAAATACAAGGGAGTCTTTAAGATAATTGAAAACAAGTTTGAAATTCCCGTTTTCATCTGTTACGGTACCGATTTGCTTATTTTGGGAAAGGCGAACAATAGCCCCTATCAGCGGTTCTTGGGTCTTGGCATCAGCCAATTTACCTGTGATAGTGATTTTTTGAGCTAAAAGGAAACTTGATAAACTCAATAATATGAAAGTCAGTAGAAGTTTTTTCAAAATATCAGGTGTTTTTTAGCAAATTTACATCAACTTTACCAATTTCGCAAATCATCTCAAATTCGTCTTTGGTAAGAGGTACAACGGAAAGACGACTTTGCCTCACCAAAGCCATATTTTGCAAAACGGGGTGAGCTTTAATCGTAGCTAAATTGAGTGGCTTATTCAAACTACACACAGGAGCAACATCAACCATTACCCAATCGGGTTCATCAGTAGTATGGTCGGGGTAGGCTTCTTTGATGATTTTCACAATACCCACAATTTCTTTGCCTTGATTGCTATGATAAAAACAAGCCAAATCTCCTTTTTTCATAGCTTTCAAATTATTGCGAGCCTGAAAGTTTCGCACCCCGTCCCAGAAGGTAGAGCCGTCTTTGAGCATTTGTTCCCAGCTATATTTGAAAGGTTCAGATTTTAAGAGCCAATATTGCATATAATAACCTGATTTATGTTACAAAGATAAATCTTTTGGTATATTTTCGTAGCGATATAACATTTTTTGTTGCTGACTTTTTTCAATTTTGGTGAATTGGGGGTAAAGTGCTAACTTTGCCGATTATTACAAAATTTCAACCCCTATGGCAGAATATCATTTCCGAGAAATTGAGGCTAAATGGCAAAAATATTGGGCAGAAAACAATATTTACCAAACCAAAGAAAATACTTCAAAACCCAAATACTATGTTTTGGATATGTTTCCGTATCCATCGGGAGCGGGTTTGCACGTAGGACACCCACTCGGCTATATTGCTTCTGATGTAATAGCTCGCTATAAAAGAGCCAAAGGTTTTAATGTACTGCACCCTATGGGTTTTGATAGCTTCGGTTTGCCCGCCGAGCAATATGCTATCCAAACAGGGCAACACCCTGCTATTACTACTGCCGAAAATATCAAACGTTACAAAGAACAACTTAAAAATATTGGTTTTTCTTACGATTGGAGCAGAGAAGTACAAACATCAGACCCCGCATATTACAAATGGACACAATGGATCTTTATGCGTCTGTTTGAGGCTTGGTATAATCAGAAAGCTAATAAAGCCGAGCATATCCATACACTTATTGCAGAATTTGAAAAAAATGGTAATCTGCAAGTAGAAGCCGCCTGCGACGAAGATACGCCTACTTTTACTGCCGAAGAATGGAAAAATTTTTCAGAAAAACAGCGTTCTGATATTCTCTTGAAATATCGCCTTACGTATCTTGCTAATGCATACGTAAATTGGTGTCCTGCACTGGGAACGGTACTTGCTAACGACGAAGTAAAAGACGGCGTTTCGGAAAGAGGGGGCTATCCCGTAGAACGCAAACTAATGCGGCAATGGATGATGAGAATTACTGCATACGCCGAACGCCTCTTGCAAGATTTGGAAACGTTGGACTGGTCGGAAAGCATCAAAGAAGTGCAAAGAAATTGGATAGGTAAAAGTATGGGGGCGGAGGTTTGTTTTTACCTCACCCCCAACCCCCTCTCCAAAGGAGAGGGGGCTATTACTGCCTCTCAAAGCATTGAAAAAGAAAATATTGAAAATAAAAATACGAAACACTCATTTCATTGGCAAACAACTTCCCCTGAAAAATGGGAAAAATTAAAAGAATTTGCCCGCAATAATCGTAAAAATCCTACAAACGCTGAAAATATCTTATGGCAAGCAATAAGAAACAGAAATTTAGATGTAAAGTTCCGAAGACAACACGCTATTGAGAACTTTATCGTAGATTTCGTTTGCCTTGAAAAAAAACTCATCATAGAAGTTGATGGTGCAGTGCATTTTGAAAAAGAACAGCAAGAGTTTGATAAAATCAGGACAGAATACTTGAATTACTTAGGTTATCAAGTAATTCGTTTTACTAACTCAGAAGTAGAAAACGATTTAGAAAAGGTTCTAGAAAAAATAAAAAGAGTTATCCAAAACACCCCCTCTCTTTTGGAGAGGGGGCTGGGGGGTGAGGTAAATAAAACCATTACCGTTTTCACTACTCGTATTGATACGATTTTTGGAGTAACTTTTTTAGTTCTTGCCCCTGAACACGAGCTTGTAAGTGAAATAACCACTCCTGACCGAAAACCCGAAGTAGAAGCATACGTAGAAAAGGCTATCAATCGTAGCGAGCGAGAGCGAATGAGCGAAGTAAAAAGCGTTTCAGGCGTTTTTACAGGGGCTTATGCTATCAATCCTTTTACAAAAGAACCTATTCCTATCTGGATTTCGGATTATGTGCTTGCAGGATATGGAACTGGAGCCGTAATGGGTGTTCCGAGTTCTGATGATAGAGATTTTCGTTTTGCCAAATTTTTTGGCTTGCCTATTGTGCCTGTTATTGAAGGCACAGAGCATTTGGAAAACCCTACCGAAAAAAAATATGGCAAAATGATAAATTCAGGCTTTTTGAATGGATTGGATACCCAAGAAGCCATTGAAAAAGCTATTCAGTATGCCGAAGAAAATGGTTTTGGTAAGCGTAAAATCAACTATAAGCTACGTGATGCCGTATTTAGCCGTCAGCGATATTGGGGAGAGCCTGTACCTGTTTATTTCAAAGAGGGAGTGCCGTACTTAATTGATGAAAATGATTTGCCTTTGGTATTGCCCAAAATTGATAAGTATCTGCCTACTGAAACAGGCGAACCACCCCTTGGCAGAGCTGAAAATTGGAAATACAAGGGCATTTACGATTATGAACTCAATACGATGCCCGGTTGGGCAGGAAGCAGTTGGTATTGGCTTCGCTATATGGACCCGCATAATGGCAAAGAGTTTGTCAGCAAAGAAAAAGAGCAATATTGGAAAAATGTAGATTTGTACATTGGCGGTGCAGAACACGGCACAGGGCATTTGCTTTATTCTCGTTTTTGGAACAAGGTGCTGTATGATTTAGGCTACATTTCCTCGCCTGAACCTTTCCAAAAAATGATAAATCAGGGAATGATACAAGGGCGAAGCAACTTTGTGTATAAAGTTCTTTACAAAGAGGCTCAAGCCCACAAGCGTCTTGCTGAATATCTTTTGCCTTTGGGCTTTGAGGCAAACGTATTGCCCGGTGATATGCAATTAGATTTTGTTCACAAAGAAAAGAAAGTCGCTGTTGAAATTCGCTCTCAATCTATCATTAAAGAAAATTGGCAAAATTATTTGAGCAAATATGCTGAATTTATGCCTGATTGCCAAGTGATGTTTGTTTCGGTAGAGGAGATTTTTACCAACGTAGAAGAGGCTGTTTTAAGGGTGAGAAAGGCTTTGTCAGGAGAAGAATTCGTTCAATTCCCTGAAAATGATTATGAATTACCTAATCTTTTTGTATCGTATAATTTGCGAGATAGCTACGAGACAGTAGCTTTACACGTTGATGTAAATTTAGTAGAAAACGATGTTTTGGATATTGATGCTTTTCGCAAGTGGCGTCCTGATTTAGCAAATGCGGAGTTTATTTTAGAGGAAGGCAAATATATTTGCGGAGCGGAAGTAGAAAAAATGTCTAAATCCAAATACAATGTAGTCAATCCAGATAATGTGGTTGAACGATACGGAGCCGATACCTTGCGACTTTATGAAATGTTCCTTGGTCCTTTGGAGCAGTTCAAACCTTGGAATACCAACGGCATTGAAGGTACGCATAAGTTTTTACGAAAATTGTGGAGATTATTTCACGATGAAAAGGGGAACTTTAATGTTAGCGAACAAGAACCTACGCAAGCCGAACTTAAAATTTTACATCACACCATTAAGCGTGTAACCGAAGATATTGAACGATTTTCATTCAATACGCCTGTAAGTACTTTTATGATTTGCGTAAATGAACTTACAGACCTAAAATGCAATAAAAAATCTATTTTAGAACCTCTTTTGGTGCTTTTAGCTCCTTATGCTCCACATATTACCGAAGAGCTTTGGCATTTGCTTGGGCATACTGAAAGTATCAACTTTGCCACTTACCCCGATTATGATGAAAAACATTTACAGGAAAGTACTTTTAACTATCCTATTTCGGTAAATGGAAAGCTACGTACTAATATTGAAATTGCATTAGATTTGCCCCAAGCTGATATTGAAAAAATTGTTTTATCTAACGAAATCGTACAAAAATGGCTTGAAGGCAAATCCGCCAAAAAGGTAATTATTGTTCCTAAAAAAATAGTGAATGTAGTAGTATAAAAAATTGCCTCCCAAGTTTTGGGAGGCAATTTTTACAAAACAAGCTCTTCGGTTACTTGCTCATTAGTCTGTAAATGGGCTTTTTTAGGACGTGAAAGGTAGCTGTACATTGTGGGTACAACATACAAAGTGAGTATAAGGCTAAACAGCACCCCTCCTACAATCACGGTTCCCAAAGGCATACGGCTCTGTGCCGCCGCTCCGAGTGATAAAGCAATCGGTAATGCTCCAAGCATTGTAGCCAGTGAAGTCATTAAAATAGGTCTTAAACGCTGTTTAGAGGCTTCCAGCAGGGCTTTGACTTTTTCCATACCTTGCTCCTGCTTTTGATTGGCAAATTCTACTATCAGAATACCATTTTTAGTAACCAATCCGATGAGCATAATCATACCAATTTGTGAAAAAATATTGATAGTTTGCCCCAAAAGCCATAAGCTAAGCAACGCTCCTGCCAGTGCCAAAGGTACGGTGAACATTATCACAAAAGGGTCTATGAAACTTTCAAATTGAGCTGAAAGCACCAAATACACCAGCAAAAGAGCTAAAAAGAAAGCAAAAGCTGTATTTGAAGAACTCTCAACGTAATCTCGCGAAGGTCCCGATAGCGAAGTAGCAAAGCTATCATCTAAAAGTTTCTTGCCAATGGCTTGCATAGTAGCAATGCCATCGCCAATAGTTTTACCCGGTGCCAAAGAAGCCGAGATTGTAGCTGATTTATAGCGGTTATAGTGAAAAAGCTGTGGCGGATTGCTGGTTTCACGAATAGTTACCAAGTTGCTTAACTGCACAAGTTCTCCTCTGTTGTTTCGCAAATAAATTTGGCTCAAATCTGTTGGCTCATCACGAAACTCACGCTTGACTTGCCCTATTACCTGATACTGCTTACCATTCATAATAAAATAGCCCATTCTTCTGCCACTATAAGCCGCTTGTAAGGCTTCGGCAATATCGGCAGTGCTTACTCCTGCATCTTTGGCTTTAAGTCTATCAATAGAAATTTCAATTTCAGGCTTATTGAATTTTAGATTGGCATCTACGGCAAGGAATGTTCCACTTTTGCGAGCTTCTTCCAAAAAGGTAGGTAGCACCTTTTTTATTTTTTCAAAATCAAAGTTTTGAATTACAAACTGCACAGGCAAAGCTCCTCGCGACCCTAAACCCACTGAAATAGTTTGCTCTTGGACTATAAAAATACGCCCATCGTTGAATTGAGAAAGTTTTTTATTTACATAATCTACAATTTGCTGTTGAGAACGTTTTCGCTCTTGGGGTTCTACTAAAATAGCCCTTACAAAAGCCGTATTAGAGCCTCCACCAATGAAAGTAGGTGCCGTAGAACTGAACACACCTCTCGCTTCGGGCACAGAATCGCGTACAAAAGTAGCGAATCTATCTACGTACTCGGTCATATAATCAAACGATACACCTTCGGGAGCAGTGATGCTCATACGAAAATTGCTTTTGTCTTCCATAGGAGCAAGTTCAGAAGGAATTTTTTGAAAGAGGAAATAAATTATTCCGAAGCAAACTCCTACCAATGCAATGCCTACCCAACGTACTCGCAAAAAAGCCTGTAAGGTTTTGGCATATAGGTTTTCCATTTCTGTAAAGAATGGCTCTGTAATGCGATAAAACCAAGAAGGTTTATCTTTGGGTCGGTTGAGCCAAACGCTTAAAATGGGAGTGAGTGTCAGTGAAACAAAGGCAGAAATCAGCACTGCTCCTGCAACTACTACACCAAATTCACGAAATAGACTTCCTACAAAACCTTGTAAAAACATTATAGGCAAAAAGACCACTGCCAGCGTAATAGAGGTAGAAATTACAGCGAATACAATTTCTTTGGTGCCTTCGGCGGCGGCTCGGCGAATAGGATAACCTTGCTCTAATTTACGGAAAATGTTTTCAGTTACTACGATGCCGTCATCAACTACCAAACCCGTAGCAAGCACAATGCCAAGCATCGTAAGAATATTGATAGAAAAGCCCGCCAGATACATTATGAAAAAAGTTGCCACCAGCGAAACAGGAATATCTATCAATGGGCGAATAGCAATGAGCCAATTTCTAAAAAAGAGGTAAATAATCAGCACTACCAAACCAAAAGCAATGAGTAAAGTTTCAGCTACTTCCTCAATTGATTTTTTGATGTATTTGGTTACATCATACAGCACTTCAAAACGGATATGTTCGGGTATTTCTTTTTTTAACTCTTCTAAACGCTTGTAAAAATCATTTGAAATCTTGACGTAATTAGAACCCGGTTGTGGTACAATTGCCATTGCTAAACCACCACTACCATTGAGTTTCCAGTTGGTTTCTTCTATTTCTACGCCCAATTCTACTTCGGCAACATCTTTCAGCCTTACAATTCCTTCGTTATTAGAACGTATAATTACTTCTTCAAACTCTTTTTCCGTAGAAAGTTTGCCTAATGTACGAATAGTAAGTTCAGTTTGGTTGCCAAAAACTTTGCCTGCGGGGAGTTCTACATTTTCACGCAAAAGAGCCTGCTGAATATCATTCACGGTAATATTATAGGCTTGCAAGCGGTCTGGTTTGAACCACAAACGCATTGCATATCGTTTTTCGCCAAAAATATTGATACGGCTCACATCAGGAATGGTTTGCAACCGTTCTTGCAAAACATTCACGGCAAAATCATTTATTTCAAAAAGGTTAAATTTGGTACTTTGCACCGCTAAAATAATGATAGGGTCTGCGGAAACATCGGCTTTTGAAACCACAGGCGGAGCATCTAAATCTTGGGGCAATTGTCGCAAAGTTTGGCTTACTTTATCGCGAACATCATTGGCGGCGGCTTCCAAATCTATGCCTAATTCAAACTCAACTGTAATACTACTCACCCCTTGCGAGCTGGTAGAAGAAATTGTCCGAACTCCCTGAATACCATTGATAGCCTTTTCCAAAGGTTCAGTGATTTGACTTTCAATAATATCCGAATTGGCACCAGTGTAGGCAGTACGCACCGTAATGACAGGCGGGTCTATGGCAGGATAATCTCTTACGCTCAAAAACTTATATCCAATCCCTCCGAAAAGCATTAGTATCAAGGACATCACAATTGCCAAAACAGGACGGCGAAGACTTAAATCAGCAATTCCCATAGATATTTTTTTCAATAAAACGCAAAAAACATAGAAAATTTTGCATTCCGAATAAGTTTTTTTTTGATGAAAATTTATTTTCTTACTAAAAATTTGTAATTTGCTTACGCAAGTAAAAATCTGGTTTTTATGGAAAAGAAACTCAAATTTGCAGTTTTGCTTTCAGGTTGTGGCGTGTATGATGGTGCTGAAATACACGAATCAGTTAGCGTATTGCTTGCTATGGATAAAATGGGCGTAGAAGCGGTTTGTACAGCACCTAATACCGAACAACACCACGTTATCAATCATCTCACAGGCGAGGAAATGCCCGAAAAACGTAATGTTCTCATAGAGGCGGCACGCATAGCACGTGGCAATATTGTTGATGTAGCCCATTTGAACGTTACTGAACTTGACGGCTTGGTAATGCCCGGGGGCTTTGGTGTGGCTAAAAATTTTACCAAATGGGCTTTTGAAGGTCCTGCGGGGGCTATTCTTGAGCCTATCAAGAAAGTAATACAAGATTTTTACAAAGCTGGTAAGCCTATTGGGGCAGTTTGTATGTCGCCTACTACGGTAGCAAAAGCTCTGGAAGGCATTGCCAATGTGCAACTTACCGTAGGCAATACTATTGAAAAATCTCCTTATGATATTAGAGCCATTAGCGAAGGTATCAATCAGACAGGAAGTACCGCCGTAATGGTGAGTGTCAATGAAGTTTTTGTGGATAAAGCGAATAAAATCGTTACAAGTCCTTGTTATATGATGGAAGCCTCTATTTCTCAAATTTATGCGGGTGCTGAAAATACTATTGCGAAAATGAAAGAGCTGGTATAAAATTTGACACTTATTTTATTATTGAAACCTTCACTTCTTTTGAAGGTTTCCTTTTATGTATATTCACGTAAAAAACTTACATAATCAGATGTTCAGCGAGAGAATTTGGGATATATTGAGAGCCTACATCAATGATGCCATTGACCAAGCCTTGGAAGAAAGGGGCATTGGCAAAAAAGAACAGCATTCGCAAGAGAAAACCAATAAGCAAAAAACTGCTTTTGAGGAATTTGAAGAGAACTATCGCAAATACCAAAAATATCAGCAGGAGTATCAGTCTCATCAGAAACAGCAGGATTACCAAAAAAAGTCTAGTTATCAAAATTCCAATACACAAGAGTTGAAGTATTACGCTTGGCTGGAAGTTCCCGCAGGGAGCAATTTTGAAGAAATCAAGAAATCATACAAAAACTTGATGAAAAAATATCACCCCGACAACTTTCATCATAATGAAAGCAAACGCAAAACCGCCGAAGAACTTTGTCAGAAACTTAATGAAGCCTACCAATATTTTGAGAAAAAATTTGGAAAAAAATAGCAATGCAGTCAGTTCATCAAACATTACGTATTTTCTTGTATGTAGCTATTTTAGTAAGTTTGTGGAAAGGTTTTGAATTTAGTAGAAAATTTTGGGGCAATAACTACTCGGAAAAAAAAGAAACTTTTTCATCAGATAAAGTTGATATAAAAGCAAAAAATCAATGGATTGATAGTCTGCAAAATGCTTACAGCTACTCTCCTAACGTAGAACGCAAAGAAATGCGTAAGCATCATCAAGAAAACCCTAATTCTGCCAAAAGCACTCTATCTGATACTTCTGAAACTAAATTTACTCGAAACACTTTTTTGGCTTATCCCAAAAATAACTTAAAAACGCTTCAATATTTTTTTTCAGCCTTGCAAAATTTAGAGAATGGTGCAAACGAGCATTACCGTATCCTCTACTTTGCCGATTCGCAAATTGAAGGTGATAGAATTACTGCCACTTTACGAACAGCCCTGCAAGAAAAAGTAGGAGGTTGCGGGGTAGGTTTGCAAGGTTTCACGAATGCCAACAATATCAAATTCAGCATACAGCAAGAAAATGATGAAAAACTAAAAAACTATTTTTTGCTCGGTAAAGCTCTGCCCGAAAAAAAACAGACTTATGGCATTTTAGGACAAACTTATCTTTACTCTGAAAAAGACACAGCAAGCTATACTATTTTTCGTAAATCCGAGAAAGCAAGCGAGAAAGCTCAAAAAGTAGAAAATATCAAAATTCTTTTTCGTAATACACAAACCCCAACGCTAATAGAAATTTGGGAGAGCGAAAATAAACTTTCTCACAAAAAATTTGAACCTGCTTCACAAGTGCATTTTTGGGCAGTTCCTTTGCAAACAAACTTTTCTGAAATCAAAGTTACTTGGCAGTCAGCCAATAGCCCTGAAATGTACGCTGTGGCATTGGATTGTAATAAAGGTATTACGGTTGATAACATTCCCATACGAGGTAGTGCGGGATTGGAATTTACCAAAATGAACCTCTCCACCCTACAAGCACAAGCCGAATACCTCAACCCTTGTTTAGTTATTTTGCATTTTGGGGTAAATGTAACAATGAACACCACCGACTTTGGCTTCTATGAAAGAAAAATGATGGAGCAAATCAATTTCCTGAAAAAAGCCTTCCCCAAAGCCTCTTTTGTGCTTGTGGGGATTTCGGATAGAAGCTACAAGTCTGGAAATGCTTTTGAGACCTACCCTGCGGTAGAAATTTTACGCAGAGTGCAGAAAAGAATCGCCCTGCAAGCGGATTGTGCTTTTTGGGACTTGTATGAGGCAATGGGAGGTAAAAATACAATGCCTCTTTGGGTAGAAAAGGGTCTAGCAAGCAAAGATTACACCCATTTTACGCTCAAAGGGGCAGAAATTATCGGGAATATGTTTTTTGAGGCTCTTTGGAGTGATTTTCAAAGTTATAAAAACATTCAGTAGGTTTGCAAATATATTTGCAGGTCGCTAAACATTTGCTCAAATCGTTTTTTTACACTCTCTAAAAATTCTTGATTTTGAGCAAGTTCTAAAACTTCTGTTTCGGAGTAATCCAATTCACTAATTTTGTAAGTCTGCTCAAGCTGATTTTGTTCAAATTTCAAGATAAATTTCTGATTCCACCAAAAAAGCGTAACAGTAAGCGAGCCCTCGCTGAATTGATTTAATTGTTTCATTAGAGGCAATTTAAATTTGTAAAGCAAATTTTTTGCAAAAATAAATTTTTTTTGATGTTCTCTTGACTGATATACATTTTAACTTATCTTTGTAACCACAAAAAACGCTTGAATGTCCAAGAGTTCCCCCGTTGTAGATTTATTTATACCTTGTTTTATAGACCAAATTCGCCCTAAAATTGCTTGGGACACAATCAAGGTACTCAAAAGTGTGGGGTGTAGGGTACGTTACAAGGCAAAACAAACTTGTTGTGGGCAACCCGCCTATAATGCAGGTTTTTGGAAAGAGGCTTGCAGTGTTGCGGAAAAACTCATTGATGAATTTGATGATGAAAATGCCTACGTAGTAGCCCCTTCGGCTTCGTGTATTGGAATGATTAGAAACGCTTATACCGATATTTTGAAAAGCGAAGAAAAATTAGAAAAATATTATAGTTTGCAAAAAAGGGCTTTTGAACTCAGCGAATTTTTGGTAGATGTGCTGGGTATTGAGCAGTTAGAAAATGTTTGTTTCCCACATCGTATCACTTATCACGATTCTTGTTCAGCTCTTCGTGAGTGCTATATTAGTGATGCACCTCGTAAGTTGCTTCAAAGCATAAAAGGGTTGGAAATTGTTGAAATGAGTGGGATTGAAACTTGTTGCGGTTTTGGAGGAACATTTGCTGTAAAATTTCCTGCCATTTCAGCGGCTATGGCAGAACAAAAATTGCAAAATGCCTCTCAAACCACCACCGAATATGTAGTTTCTACTGATTTCTCTTGCCTGATGCATTTGGAAAGTTATGCCAAAAAAAACAATATTTCATTGAATTTCTTACATATAGCAGAAATTTTAGCAAATGATTGCTAAAAAATTTGCTTTTTATCGTAAATTTTCAAAAATTTCCGCAAATTAAATCTTCATAGCTTATGTCTATTGTAGATAGGTATCACCAAATTATTCAAAAAGAAAAAGTCTTGCTCGCCTACAAGGGCTGTATTGATGGTGATACAGTTACTTATCTTGTTAAGTTAGCTGAAAAAAATGTGGCTTCTATCAATGAAAAATTAGCTATCCGTAAGAAAGTTATTAGCATTTTGGTAGAAGCAATTCAAAACATTGTCAATTATTTTGCCGAAGAATCTTTGGATAAGTCTTTTGAGAATGAATCCTTTGTGATTGTTGCCGCTCAACAAAACCAATATGAAGTTTTAGTAGGTAATTATATTTCAGGGCATAGAATGCGAGCCTTAAAAAAACGCATAGATAACGTGAATATGATGTCGGCAGAAGATTTGCAAAAGGTTTATTTGGATATTTTAGAAAATCCCAAAGTATCTATTACACGTGGAGCAGGGCTTGGCTTGATAGATATGGCAAGACGTACTCAAAGCAAAATTAACTATTCTTTTGTTGAATACGACCAAGACCACGTACTTTTTATGATGAGTATGACCGTAGCTCGTGTAAAAGATGTTGTATTAAGCTAAAACTTCATAAAATATATGGAAAGTTTGATAATAGAAAATACTAATAAAACGCCTAGAGTCTTTTTTAATGCTTTAAGTGGTAAAATGGAATTGGCAGGCAGGTCTATCCCTGAAAACTCCTTCCAGTTCTATGAGCCATTGTTGCAGTGGCTTGATGAATATGCCAAGAATCCACAAGAACTAACTCATTTTACATTTAAGCTGGATTATTTCAATACAAGTTCTTCTATGTATATTTTAGGGATTCTGAAAAAATTAGAAAAAATGCACGCAGAAGGCAAAAAAATAAGAGTTTCTTGGTACTATGATTCTGAAGACGAAGATATGCTCCAAACAGGGGAAGATTTAAGACAAATTGTCAAAATTCCGATTGAAATGACTGAATTAGAAAGCTAATTTACACTAAATCCATTGTTGTAAGCAAAGAAAATATTTTTTTTCTTTGCTTTTTTTGTAAAAAACTATGGCAACTATTACTCAAACCAAAAGTAAAAGTTTAGGAAGCTACCCTTACACCAGTGTGATGACAAGTATCACAATTGCTCTCATTGCATTGGGGGTGTTACTTATGCTTATCATAGGTATTATCAATTTTGCTGAAAGAGTAAAAGAAAATGTGGAAGTACAAGTAATGCTCGATAATGGATTAGAAAACGAGCAAATAGCACAAATACGGCAATTGCTTTCTGATAAAAAATATATCAGAAGATTTGCAGGACAAGCCGATATAACTTTCAAACATAAAGACGAAGCCGCCAAAGAACTTATCAAAGACTTGAAGGAGGATTTTATCACTCTGCTTGGTGAAAATCCTTTACGCCATTCATTTTTATTGCATATCAAATCTGAATTCTGTAGCCAAGAGGGGTTGGAGCAAATCAAGAAAGAACTTGAGCAAATGAAAGGTGTTTTTGAGGTGTCATATGCACAAGAGTTTTCAGAGGAGGTCAATCAGAATGTAGCAATGGTCAGTTTTGTACTTTCAGCTTTTGCTCTTTTTATGATGATTATTGTGGTAATACTGATACACAATACTATACGATTGGCTTTATTTTCTCAGAGATTTATTATCCGTACGATGCAATTGGTAGGGGCTACAGCCTCCTTTATCCGCCGTCCTTTTTTAGCAACCGCTTTTTGGCAAGGGCTTTTGAGTGGAGCTATCGCTTTTACACTTATCTATGTAAGTTTACCCTACTTAAATGTAGGTTTTATTAGGCTTTCTGAAATGTTTAGTCCTTTGCAAATTTTAATTATCGGAGGAATTTTAATTGTTTTAGGGGTATTTTTAAGTATTTTTAGCTCTTACAGGGCTGTCAATAAATATCTTGCAATGAACCTAGATGAGTTGTATTAAAAAGTGCTTTTATTATGCTTGCAGAATATTTTTTGAAAAAAAATAAGAAAAATTTGTAACAAATCGTAGATATTTTTGTATAATAGCGATAAATTTGCCATATTAACTTCAATTAACCTAAACTTAACAACTTTTTTATGAAGCGACTAAGTTTTACTATTTTAGGTCTGTGTGCCTATTTATGGGCGGAAGCAGGCGGCTTTCAAGTAGTCTTGCAAGGTGTAAGGCAAACAGGTATGGGAAATACTGGTTCTGCCTTGGCTGATGTAAGCAATATGTTCTACAACCCTGGTGCTATTGGCTTCATTGAAGGTGGTGGAGTAGCGGCGGGGGTAAATGCCATATTTGGTAAAACAGAATTTGCCTCTTTAGACGGCAGCATTTATAAAACTGAAAACCCTGTAAGTACTCCTTTTTACTTACACGCCGCTTTTGGTTTTGGAAAAAATAAAGCTATCAAAGCAGGGTTGAGTGTAGTTACGCCTTATGGCTCTACTGTAAAATGGGAAGATGGCTGGATTGGCAAAACCTATTTAGAGCAAATTGCTCTGCGAGCCATTTACATTCAACCTACTGTTGCTTACCGAGTAAATGAAAAGTTTTCCGTTGGAGCAGGATTCCAGTATATGACTGGAAGTGTTAATCTGCAAAGACAAAATGCTCTTCCTGTCAATGGTCTTTTTGTAGATGCTGAACTTGACGGAAAAGCAACAGGTATGGGCTGGAACTTGGGGGTAGCCTACAAACTTTTTGATGAAGTAACCCTCGGATTAGCTTATCGTTCTAAAATTATCGCCAAAGTAGAAGACGGCACTGCTACTTTTACTAACATACCATCTTTGGGTGGTCCCGTAGGTGCCGCTATTGCGGGTAATTTCCCTAATCTGAGTGGTAGTACTGCTTCTACTAAGTTTTCATCAGAATTACCTTTGCCTGCTGTGCTTACTGCCGGTGTTACTTGGAAATATAGTGATAACTTATTATTCAACTTTGATGCCCGCTATACTTTTTGGAGTGCTTACAAAGAACTTGCTTTTAACTTCACAGACCCTGTAGCAGGCTCTAATACTTCTATTTCTCCTCGTCAATATCAAGATCGTATTACTATTGGTGCTGGTGCTGAATATAAAAAAGGAGGATTAGCTATTAGAGGAGGCACTTACTTCGATCCATCACCTGTAAAAGATGGCTTTATGACTGCCGAAACTCCTGATGCCAATACTTTTGCGGGTACATTAGGACTGGGATATTCTTTTGGAAAAGTAAGCATTGATTTAGGAGGCATCTATCTTACCAGACCTACTCGCGATAATAGAAATCCTGCTACTGATGCTAATGGTAATTTTGTAGGTCCTCGCGGCGATTTCAAAACCAAAGCCGTAGTAGGTACTTTTGGTGTAACGTTTAATTTCTAATAATGGTCGAACAAAAAATTCAAAATAGATATGAAACTCAACATACTGAAAGGAACATTAGCTATTTCCGCAAGTGCTTTTATTATAGGTGCTTGTGCTCCTAAAATAGACCCTATCCCAGCTAACAAAGGTAGCTTAGATTTAAGCAAATATATTGCTGTTGGTAACTCCCTTACGGCTGGCGTTGCTGATAATGGCTTGTATAACGAGTCTATGAGGTACTCTTACCCCAAATTTATTGCCGAGCAATTCAAATTAGTTGGCGGTGGAGAGTTTCATCAGGCTTTATTCAATGATGGGCAGCAAAATGGTTCGGGGTTCTTGAAAATTACAGGTTGGAGTCCGACAGGTACGCCTGTTATTTCACAAGAAACAAATAACTTGGCTGTTGTAAGTCCAAGTCCTTTAAGGTTTGCTCGCTACGACGGTCCTCTCAATAACTACGGTATTTCAGGTATTAGAGTAGTAGATGTAACCGTTCCTGCTTACAGCCAACTCAATCCTTTTTTTGAACGTTTGCTTCCTCCCCTTACTACTAAATCTTATGTAGATTTTGTGGGTGAAGCTAATGCTACTTTCTTTACCTGTTGGATTGGAAACAATGATGTATTAGGTTTTGCAACAAGTGGCGGAGACCCCAATGCTAACCCTATCCGCTCAAATACTATCGCTCCTACTCAATTTCCTTACAGCACTGATGGTTCTTTGGGGGCAATTACTAATATCAATGTTTTTAATGCAAGTTACGACGCTTTGATAAACAAACTCACTGCCAATGGTGCCAAGGGTGTGGTTGCAACTATTCCTGACGTAGCCTCTATTCCTTATGTAACGCTCATTAATCAGCAAATTAGAGGGACATTGCCTACCTTCCCTTTTATTCCTAAAAGTGCAACTGAAATTACTGTAAGAAGAGAGTTTACCGCATCAGAAGCAACTCTTCTGAACTTTATTTATCAAGGTCTTACCGTAGATCCTGACGGACCTGGACCATTGCCTCCTATTCCCGGTTGGGATCCTGATGGTGCCGGTCCTATCGTAGGTGGTACAAACCCAGGACTTATTGCTGGCAACAATAGATTTATTATTGTAAAAGGTGTTGCACTTTCTAGCACTATACCCACTTCTATTTGTCCTCTTTGTTCTACAGATCTTCCCGGTGATTTAAGAGTTATAGTAGAACAAATGGATGCGGCTTCTGATTTTATTCTTTTGCCTGCACAGCAAGGGCTGCTCACTCCTACTAATTTTGCTAACGGATTAGGTTTTGTAAATCCTACTACGTTCCAACCTCAACCCTTTCCTGATTGGTCGGTGTTAGATGAGCAAGAAGTAAATTTTGTTCGCAATGCTACAAACGCCTATAATGCAAAAATCCGTGCCGTGGCTGAAGCTAAAGGTTTAGCACTTGTAGATGCCGATGCTTTGTTTAATCAAATTATCAGAAACAGAAGCATTGATGGCGTACAAGTTTCAACAGACTTTATCAGCGGTGGATTGTTCTCGCTTGATGGTGTTCATCTTACCCCAAAAGGTTATGCTATTGTTGCTAATCAAATTATTAAATCTATAAATGCTAAATATGGCACAAGCATACCCCTTATTGATATAAATGCTAGAAACATCAGAGGGGTATTGTTCCCTTAATTGTTTTCGCTTTTGCATTTTCAAAAAAACCTCCAAAAATTAAAATTTGGAGGTTTTTTATTATTTTTACGCCACCAACTATGCAGAAGATATTCCTCATATTTCTTTTAAGATTGCTGATAGCCTCGACTACCCTCGCCCAACCCCCCTTTGAGGCGGGTTTAATGAGTGATTATGGTTTTATTTTTCGCCACGCACCTAAAATTGGGCACGTGCAGTCGCATCCTTGGGCAATTACAGCCTACTTTAATCGCTATCATTTGGGTAGGCTTGCTTGGGAACAAGACTTTGGCTACCCCCAAACTTCTTTTGCACTCACTTATTTCAATTACCAAAATTCTATTCTTGGGCATTCCGTGGCACTATCGGCAAATATGCTTTTGCCTATCTACCGAGCGGAAAAAAGTACCTTACAATTCAAAATCGGTACAGGGCTTGCCTTTGCCTCTAATCCTTTTGATATTGAAACCAATTTTCAAAACAATGTTTTGAGTAATATTTGGAGCTATGTAATGCAAGGGGGATTTTGGTGGAACTATCACCTCAACTCTCATTTCAGACTTAAAACAGGCTTGCAGATTACGCATTATTCTAATGGTGCTTTCAAACTGCCCAATGCGGGTGTAAATGTAATCACTACCTTTGTGGGAGCAAGCTATGTGTTTAATCCTGAAAACATTATTTTCCAAAAAAATACCCACACCTTTTTTGAAAAAAAATGGCACTTTCAGACGGCATTAGCAGGTAGTTTTATAGAAACGGAAATCAATCAGCCTTACAAACATTTTGTTTTCAATGTAGGTTTATACGCTATGCGTGATATAAACCGAAAACACCGATTAAATGCAGGTTTGGATTTTTCTTGGAACGAAGGCATCAAGTATCAAATTGAGCAAAAATTTCCCAATCAAACCTCTAAACCTGATTACAGGCGTATTAGCTTGGTAATAGGTGATGAAATTACCTTCGGCGATATGAGCCTCAATATCCAACTTGGTTACTATATTCGTAGGCAGTTTGAGGCAAAAACCGATATGCCTTTTTATCAGCGTTATGGTTTGAAATGGTATTTTCATAAAAACATTTTCACAGGATTGCTTCTCAAAACCCACGCTTCCGTAGCTGAATGTGCAGAATTTACACTTGGAACGCATTGGAACATCAAAAGAAATGAACGAGAAAAGTAAATTTTTTGTAGAAAACATCATCGCTTGGTATAAAAAACATCATCGCAAACTTCCTTGGCGAAACACCCAAAATCCCTATCACATTTGGCTTTCAGAGATTATTTTACAACAAACTCGTGTAAAACAAGGTTTGCCTTATTATCTGAAATTTGTAGAAAGGTATCCTACCTTACAAGATTTGGCTTCGGCAAGTGATAATGAAGTGTTCCGACTTTGGCAAGGTTTAGGCTACTACAACCGAGCTAAAAATATGCTTACTGCGGCTCGCCATCTTTGCGAAAACAATCAAGGCGAGTTTCCAAAAAACTATCAAGAACTACTCAAACTCAAAGGCATAGGCAAATACACCGCAGCAGCGATTGCTTCTTTTGCCTTCAACGAAAAAGTAGCTGTGCTTGATGGTAACGTATTCAGGGTGTTGGCTCGTTATTTTGGCATTTATACAGATATTGCCAGCCCACAAGGCGAAAAAGAGTTTAGGGCTTTGGCTGAAAGTATCGTTCCTGAAAATAGTAGTGAGTACAATCAGGCAATTATGGAATTTGGGGCTTTGCAATGTACCCCGCAAAAACCCAATTGTATGTTTTGTCCTTTGCGTGAGCATTGTTTTGCTTTTGCTTATCAAGAGCAGGAGAGTTTGCCTGTAAAAATCAGTAAAACACAAATGCGTGAGCGTTTTTTTGCTTATATTATTTGGCACAATGAAGATAAAATCGCCCTCAAAAAACGCTTACACAAGGATATTTGGCAAAATCTTTACGATTTTGATTTGCAAGAAAAAATCAGTTTAGACGAACTTCATCAGATACAGGTACAGGGAACTTTTTTAATGGCTTCTGAAATACTCAAACACCAACTTACTCATCAAAAAATATTTATTCGTTTTTTTCATTTTGAAAGTCCTACCCCAAATCTTGTAGATAAAAATTTAGAATGGTATTCTTGGCAAGCTGTTCAAAACTTACCTAAACCTATTATCATAGCTAATTACTTGCAAACCTTACAAACACAAAACCTACAAGGTTAAACCTTGTAGGTTTTGAAATGCAAGGCAGAATTTTATCAAATATTCTTGATTTCCACACGGCGGTTTGCAGAACGCTGTTGAGGTGTTTTATTACCTGCTTTAATATCAGTGCTGCCATCGGCAGGTCTTTCATCGCCATAGCCAATTGCCTGAATACGGTTTGCCTCTATGCCTTTTTTCACCAAGTAGTTTTTGATGGCATCGGCACGCTGTTGAGAAAGTTTTTTATTAGCGGCTCTATTACCTACATTATCGGTATGCCCTTCTACAACAATTTTAGCATCAGGATATTGCTTCAATAGATTAGCTAAGTTATCAAGCGATGCCAGTGAAAGTTTCAATATAGTAGCTTTGCCTGTGGCGAAATTGATACTTTTGGCAATTTTTAACAAGTCTTCTTCTTTAGGTTTTTTAGCAGGACAGCCTTTTTCTTCAGGGATACCGGGTACATCAGGGCAGGCATCATCTACATCGGGGATTTTATCACCATCTTTATCGGGACAGCCTTTGAAAGAAACTAAACCGGGTTGTTCAGGGCAACGGTCATCTTTATCGGCAATGCCGTCTCCATCTTTATCGGGACAACCTTGTAATTCCATTTTTCCTGCTTCGGTAGGGCAAGCATCGTCGGGGTCAGGTAAGCCGTCGCCGTCTGTATCAGGACAACCCTTGAATTGAGCTAAACCGGGTGTATCAGGGCATTTATCATCTTTGTCAATAATTTTATCGCCATCTTTATCAGGGCAACCATTAAATTCTTTCAAACCCGCTTCAGCAGGACAGGCATCTTCACCATCTACAATGCCATCGTTATCAGTATCAGGGCAACCTGCAAATTGCTTCAAACCTTTATCATTAGGACATTTATCTTTCTTATCAGGAATTCCGTCTCCGTCAGAATCTTTGGGTTTAGCCAAGCCAAAACGGAAACCTCCTCTGTAATGCAGATAATCGGCAAAATCAAACATATAGTTATAGCCTGCTTGTAAATTAAGGGCAATTAGGTCATCAACCCAATAATTTACTCCTAATCCACCTTCCAGAACTCCATAGGTTTGTCTGCGAAGGTAATTAGCACCACCGCCCAAAGTAAGATAAGGGTCAAATTTCTTTTCAGGCAAAAAATGTAATTGCCCTGCCAAGCTACCTTGCACGCTGGCGGCGGTTTGTCCTGTGGTAAAAAGTTCGTCGGGGAATAAGTCGCTAAAATTACGAATTTCAACTACCGAAACCGAGGGAGCAATTTGAATCATAGAACCAATTTTCTTGGAAGCCGTGATGTAGGGTCCCCAATTCCAGTCGCTCATACTCAAGCCCTTTTTGGCAGGTACACCGAAATCAAAAGCAGTTACGCCTGCTCCCAAAGTCCAGTCAGAGCCTTGGGCTTGGGCATTATACCAAGAGCAAAACACTACAAAGAGCAGTAAAGTTATTTTCTTCATAAGAATATGATTTTTACGTTTGCAAAATATTTTCGCAATATTAAAAAAAAATTTTGTACTACCTACAAAAAAATGATTTTTATACTAAATTTTAGATAAAAGTACAAATTTCTTGTTTGTGTGAGTAGTAAGATACAGAAAGTTTCCTGCAAAAATACGTCAAATGAGGTATGGTAAAAGCTTTGAAAATTTTGTCTTTTTGCTTAAACTAAATTCCTAAAAATATATGAAACGTATTTTTGCAGTTCTCTCGTTTGTATGTCTGCTGTTTGGTGCAAATGTATATGCCCAAACGGTAGAGTTAGAAAAAATGCACGAACTTTCCAAGCGTGCCAAAAGGGGCTACCTGTATCACGTTAATCAAGATGCAGAAACAGGCAATATTGACCTTGTTTTTATCACATCACAGAATAGCAGGCGTATCAAAATGGAAATTTATTCCTTTGATAAGGAATACAATCTGCTTGACCAACGCCAAGAAGAGCAGGAAATTGAAAACAACCGCATCAAATTGCGTTTGGGTAAATCTGATGTAGAAATAAAAGTAAAATATAAAGAGCCTATCGTGAGAGAAGGTATCAGTGTTGAGAGAAACTTCACGGGTACGCTGGTGCTTAAACGTAAGCGTGTAACTTACACGTGGAGTACCTTTTTTCAAGAATATACCAAAAGTGTAAAAACACTTGAAAAAGTAAAGCCTAAAACCGATGAAGGGGATAAATATTTGCTTCTGAATTACTATGAAGATGACTACACAGGCGATGCAGTCGTAATAGCAACCCCCAAAAGTGAGATGGGCTACCAAAGAATCACTTTAATGAAATTCAACAAAGATTTAGATATGGTAGCTAAAAAAGATATTGACTTCCCTTATGCAATGGGAGCTTTCTACAAGTCTGTCATCAATAGGCAAAACCCCGAAGACGAGGATATTCCCATAGCCGAAGGTGCTTTCTTTATGCTTGCTCCCAGCCGTTGGGGAAAAAACAAAGCCCCCAAAGATAAAACCAATGAATTTGAAATTTTACGCTTTGATAACGATTTCAAAAATGTGGTACGAGTACCCTACAAAGCGGCTACCTCTTTATGGCGTATAGATGAAGATTTTACACATAACACCAGCCACTATTTTTATGGCTTATCTGCCGATACCAAAGGCAAATACTATGACCAAATCATCAATCCGAATAAGTTTAAGTCTGTGCAGGTGATGAAGTACAACGAGGCAACCAATCAAGTAGAGTTCATCACGAATACCAATCTTGATGAAATGAAAGCTAAAATCAAAACGCCCCCTGCTCAAAAACGCAAACCTGTGTTCAAAGGCGGACAATTTGATAGAAAAATCGCTATGGTAAATGATAGAGAGGAGTTTATTTTATCGGGGCAAAACTATAAAGTTTCCAAGAATAAGAAAGTCTATCAAGATGTAATTACCTTGTATTTTGATAACAAGGGGGTTCTGAAAGCAATGTATGGCATAGACCCTGTTGAAAACAATAAATGGAGCAAGGCTATGGGAGCTCCGCAGTATATTTTAGATGTGAGCGAATCTAATCAAAATATGTACTTAATTCTCACCGAAATTGATGGATTTGATGTTGGAGATGATAGATTGGAAATTTATCCTCGTATTGCTAAAATTAACAAAGGCGATGCTTCCATTAGCAATTTTACAACTTTGGGCGTAGTGAATAAAAAGAAATTTTACTTGGATAAAAATTTCCCATTTTTCAAGCCTGCACCTAATAAAATTACCTTTTTTGGTTCAACTTCAAATGGTAAATACATTTACTTTGGTAGAGTAAAATTAGATTAAGCAGTTTTTTTCTTGAAATCCTCACAGATGCTATCTGTGAGGATTTTTTTATCTAAAAACTCCTCCCGTATGTACAAGAAGCACTTTACTATTTTGAAGGAAAAAGTTTTTTTCTAATAAATCAAAAAAAGCAAAAAACATCTTTCCTGTATAGACAAACTCCGTAGGAACTTGAAATTTTTCTTCAAAATGCTGAATAAACGCCGAAAGTTTTTCTGTTTTTTTGGCATACCCGCCAAAATGGTAGTCTAAAAGCAATTCAAAAGATTGAAAAGGCGTATCTTGCAAGAGTTTGTAAATTTCTTGATACAAAAAAGATGCATTTTTGAGTACAGGAATACCTACAAGTTTTGTATTTGTGGCGTAAAGACTTCGGGCAAGTCCTGCAAGTGTGCCGCCTGTTCCTACACAGCACAGAATATAGTCAAAACTAAAAGAAAGTTGCGGTAAAAAATCTAAAATCTCACTAGTACCCTGAACCGCCAAAGCATTAGAACCTCCTTCGGGAATAAGGTAAAAATTTCCGAATTTTTGCTCTAACTTTTGGATAAAATCAGGATTTTTTTTCTGCTGATAGTCCTGACGGCTCACAAAGTATAATTCCATTCCCCATTTTTCTACCTGCAAGAGCCTTTCATTGAGTATTGGAGGTTTTTCTCCTCTGATAACACCAATAGTTTCAAAACCCCAACGCTTCCCCGCCGCGGCTACTGCTACAATGTGGTTAGAATATGCCCCGCCAAAAGTAAGCAGTTTATTCAAACCCAATTTTCGTGCCTCTTGCAAATTGTATTTCAGTTTGAACCATTTGTTCCCTGAAATGTAGCTATCAATTTTATCCAAACGCAGTATAAAAACTTCTATTTTTTTAGAAAAATCAACTTTTTCCAAAAAGTCCAAAGTATTTACAAATATCATAACATTGTGCCTAAAAATTGAAAAAAAGCCACACAAGAATTCCAATTATTTTTGAACCCAAGCAATGAGTTTTATGGTTCGTTTTTTAGGCTTTGTGCTTTCCATAAAGAATCTTGCAGACGTTTCATTCGTTCTCGTTCTAATTTTTCTTTCAAGAAATACAATGCTTGACGAGCCATTAAATCTTCGGCATCTTGTTTGATAGCTTTTTGATAAAAATCTAATGCAAGTTCATCTTTACCTAATTTTTCATAACAAATACCTAAAAAATAATTGATTTTGGGCAAAGCAGGTGCATAACGATAGGCATTTTCCAAGAAATTTAACGCCTCTTGATACTTTTCTGCTTTAAGAGCCTGCTCGCCTAAAAAAAAGGACGCCTGATACAAACGATTGTTTTGCTGATAGGCTCGCAGGAAGTATTTGGCGGCACTATCTTTTTCTTTGAGTTTTTGCCAAGCAAGAGCTTTTTCTAAAAACAGACTATCATATAAATTTTTGACTTTCAGTCCTTTATTTGCCCATTCTATAGCCTTTGTAGGCTGATTTTGTTGATTATACAAATGGCTCAATAGCTTGTAGCTTTCGGTATAGGCAGGATTTTGCTCAACTGCTTTCTGTAAAAAATGATAGGCTTGCAGGGTATCATTTTTCAGAAAAGCAAGTTTTCCTTTGGCAAAAGTAAGTTGAGGAGCTTCGGGATAATTTTTTTCAAGTTTTTGCAAATATCTCTCTGCCTCTTGCCACTCGCTTTGTTCCATTGCAAACTGAAATGCAAAAAGTAAAACTTGAAAATTGTTTTTTTCAAGGTTCAAGGTTTTTTGTAGGCTACTACGAGCTTCGGTGAAGTTTTTCAAAGCATTTTCACATTGAGCTTTGAGCAAATAATATTCTGCTCTTTCAGAAATTTTAAGAGCTTTTTGGACAAAATCTTTGGCTTTGTTATATTCTTTCTGATGAAAATACCACAAAGCAAGTTGATAAGCCGTTATATCATTTTCGGGGTCATTTTCCCAAGCTTTTTGAAGCGTTTGTAAAGAAGCCAGTGAATAAAACGCATCTATTTGAGCATTTTCCTGAACAGCAAAGCGAGCCTTTTGCTCTTGGCAGGCTACCAATATTAAAATAAAGGCTATTTTGAAAATAAACTTTTGCATTTACACAACCATAAGAGGAGCAAGGCTTCATTCAACAGAAACCTTGCTTTTTAGTTAATACAACGGAGGAAACTTTTGCGGATTTGCCTCGCTCATCATTGCGTAGATTTTATCAAAAATATCTTCGGCATTGGGTTTAGAGAAATAGTCGCCGTCAGAGGCATAGGCAGGGCGATGATCTTGTGCGTGAATGGTAACAGGGGCTGAATCTAAGTAGCGGTATGCTCCTTGCACCTCTAAAACTTGTTGCATCATAAATGCCGAAGCACCTCCTTCTACATCTTCGTCTGCAAAAACTACTCGGTTGGTTTTCTTGATAGAGTGCAAAATGCTGTGATGAACATCAAAAGGCAAAAGGGTTTGCACATCAATCACTTCTACACTTATGCCCACTTCGGCAAGTTGAGAGGCGGCGTCCATTGCTATTCGGCACATTGAGCCATACGTAACCAATGTAACATCAGTGCCTTCGCGTAAAATTTCAGGCACTCCCAGAGGCACGGTAAATTCACCTAAATTGAGTGGCATTTTTTCTTTCAAACGATAACCATTTAAGCACTCAATAATGAGAGCAGGTTCATCGGTTTGAAGCATTGTATTGTAGAAGCCCGCCGCAATAGTCATATTGCGAGGTACAAGCACCCGAATACCCCGAATAGCGTGTAAAATCATTCCAATAGGCGAGCCTGAATGCCAAATCCCCTCCAAACGATGCCCTCGTGTGCGTATAATCACAGGAGCTTTTTGTCCGCCTTTGGTGCGATATTGCAAGCAAGCCAAATCATCAGACATAATTTGAATGGCATACAGCAAGTAATCCAAATACTGAATTTCAGCAATAGGACGCAAACCACGCATTGCCGCTCCAATGCCTTGCCCCAAAATAGTACATTCACGAATGCTCGTATCAGTAATGCGAATTTCACCGAATTTTTCTTGCAAACCTGCAAAACCCTGATTTACATCGCCAATTTTGCCAACATCTTCACCAAAAGCTACTACCAAAGGATTATTTTGGAAAATGGCTTCAAAGTTTGCCTGCAAAACTTCTCTGCCATCTACCACTTTGGCATCGGGAGCGTAGATAGGTTTTATTTCTTTTACGTGTAAAGCATTTTTCGGTGATTGACTATAAAGGAATGAGTTATATTCATCACGAGCAAGTTCCTGTTTATTTTTTAGAACTCGCAACAATTCTTTTTTAGCACTTTCAGGCTCATTTCGCAAGATACGAATGGCTTTTTTGAGAGCAATAATAGAATCTTTTTTGATAGGATTGACGGTGCTTTTTAATTCTTGCCTCACTTTTTGCAAAGCCTCTTGGTAAGCAGGATTTTGTGAAATTGCCCAGTCTAATGCTTTTTCAGTATCCTCTTGGTAACGCCTGATAGATTTTAGGAAATTATTCCAAGCCGTAGTTTTAGCCTGTTTTACGCGTTCTTTTGCTTCTTCCTCTATACGATTGAGTTCGGTAATGGTAGCTATACCGTGTTCTAAAATCCATTCTTTGAACATTCGGTTGCAGTCAAAATTCTGCTCCCACTCCAAACGTTCTTTGGATTTATAGCGTTCGTGAGAGCCCGAAGTAGAGTGTCCTTGCTGTTGCGTAACTTCTATCACGTGTATAAGCACTGGTGTATGTGTTTCGCGACAAATTTTAGCCGCTTTCTGATAAACATCAATGAGTTTGAGATAATCCCAAGCCTTCACTTTAAAGATTTCAAAGCCTTTTTGTTGAGGATTTTCTCGTTGAAAGCCCGCCAAGGCGTCAGAAATACTATGTTTAATGGTATGGTATTCTTTGGAAACAGAAATGCCATATTCATCGTCCCAAACCGACATTAGCAGGGGCACTTGCAACACACCTGCCGCATTGAGAGCCTCAAAAAACATTCCTTCGGAAGTAGAAGCATTGCCAATAGTTCCAAAAGCAATTTCATTTCCATTGTTTGAAAAGTGCGAAAATCCACGTAGTTCGGGGTTTTGGCGATACAATTTAGAAGCCCAAGCTAAACCTAACAGACGAGGCATTTGTCCTGCGGTAGGAGATATGTCAGCAGAGGAGATTTTAAGTTCAGTCAAGTTTTTCCAAGAACCATCTTCATTGAGCAAGCGAGTAGCAAAGTGCGAATTCATACACCTACCTGCGGAAGCAGGCTCATTTTCTATTTGTGTATCAGCATATAGTTGGGCAAAAAAGGCTTCCAAAGTCAGTTCGCCAATAGCCATCATAAAAGTTTGGTCGCGGTAATAGCCCGAACGCCAATCACCTGCCTTGAAGGCTTTTGCCATTGCAATTTGAGGTAATTCTTTACCATCACCAAAAATACCAAATTTAGCTTTCCCAGCAAAAACCTCTTTCCGCCCCATAAGGCTCGCCTCACGACTTTCGCAAGCAAGGCGGTAATCGGCTAAAATGTCTTCCTTGGTCAGGCTAATCCCCGTAGCCGTATTCTGAATGTAAAAGCTCATACCATACAATGTTTGAATTGGCAAAATTACACTTGAAAGGCAATTTATCAAAAAAAATCTTTTTTACAAAGGAATATTGCCGTGTTTCTTTTTAGGGAGCGAAGCAACTTTATTTTCAAGCATTTTGAAAGCCTTTATGAGTTTCTGACGGGTTTGCGAAGGCATAATCACCTCATCAATATAGCCTCTGAAAGCCGCTCTGTAAGGGTTAGCGAACTTTCTTTCGTACTCTTCAATTTTTTCTTGCAGTTTGGCTTCGGGGTTTTCAGCTTCCATAATCTCTTTACGGAAAATAATTTCGGCAGCACCTTTTGCTCCCATTACAGCAATTTCGGCGGTGGGCCAAGCATAATTCATATCTGCCCCTATGTGTTTAGAGTTCATCACATCATAAGCACCTCCATAGGCTTTGCGTGTAATAACGGTTACACGTGGTACAGTAGCTTCGCAAAAGGCATACAAAAGTTTTGCTCCGTGATTGATGATGCCGTGCCATTCTTGGTCGGTACCGGGCAAAAAGCCGGGTACATCTTCAAAAACAAGCAAAGGAATATTGAAACAATCGCAAAAACGAACGAAACGAGCCGCCTTGATACTGGCATTTATATCCAGAACTCCCGCTAGCACCGCAGGCTGATTACCCACAATCCCGATGCTTTTCCCCGCCAAACGAGCAAAACCTACCACGATATTTTCTGCAAAATTCTTATGGACTTCTAAAAAAGATCCTTCATCAACCACACTTTCAATGATTTCTCGCATATCATAAGGTTGATTGGGATTATCGGGAATAATATCGTCTAAATGAGGGCGTAGCTCATCACTTTTGGCTTCGTAAGCATAAACGGGCGATTCTTCTTCGCAATTTTGAGGTATGTAAGAAAGCAGTTTTTTGATAGTTTCTAAGGTTTCTATTTCGTTGGCACAGGCAAAATGCGTAACCCCCGATTTAGTGCTGTGTGTGGAAGCTCCGCCCAGTTCTTCGGAAGTTACTTCTTCGTGGGTAACGGTTTTCACTACGTTAGGACCCGTTACGAACATATACGAAGTGCCTTCGGTCATTAGAATAAAATCAGTAATGGCAGGTGAATAGACAGCCCCTCCTGCACAGGGTCCCATAATAGCCGAAATTTGTGGAATTACTCCCGAAGCCAGTGTATTTCGGTAGAAAATATCGGCATAGCCCGCCAGCGAGACCACACCTTCTTGTATTCTTGCTCCTCCTGAGTCGTTCAAACCGATGACAGGAGCACCATTTTTCATTGCCAAGTCCATTATTTTGCAGATTTTTTCGGCATAGGCTTCTGAAAGTGAGCCACCAAATACCGTAAAATCTTGCGAAAAAACATACACCAAACGCCCATTGATTGTTCCATAGCCTGTAACTACGCCATCGCCCAAATAGTGCTGTTTATCCATACCAAAATCTCGGGCTCGGTGCATTACAAACTTACCTATCTCTTCAAAAGAACCTTTGTCTAATAGCAATTCTATACGCTCCCGAGCTGTCAGTTTGCCTTTTTTGTGTTGAGCTTCAATTTTGTCTTTTCCGCCTCCCAGTAAGGCTTCTGCATTTTTTTCTGCTAAAATCTGATATTTTTCGGCTTTGGTTTTTCCTGATTCCATCATTTTTGCAAAAGGTTTTTTGCCAAAAATACAAAAAGGTTTGTTTGCTGAAAAAATATTTTTACAAGTTCTTAAATAATGCTTAAAACTTGCTTATTTATGAATTTTTAAGGTGCTAAACACAATTCAATAAAAAATACGTACTTTTGTAGAAAATTTTAATCAAATGTTTGATAATATTGCCTTAGACAAATCTTGGAGTTTTACAAATTGTTCCGCAAAGGATACTTCTTACATTACACATTCTTACTATACTTATCCCGCCAAATTTATTCCACAATTAGCAAGTAGGCTTATTGCAGAACATAGCCAAAAAGGAGAACTCATTATAGACCCTTTTATGGGAAGTGGTACAACAATTGTAGAAAGTATTGTAAATCAAAGAGTTGGAATAGGTACAGATATTAACGAAATAGCCTATTTGGTGGCAAAGGCAAAAACAACCCCTATCAAATCTACTGAATTAGCCAAAGAGTTTGTTCAATTAGAGATAGACTTAATAAGTCGTTTTAATGGAAAAAAAGATTTTTATTTGGAAAAGGCTTACGAAAAACTGAATTTTCACGAAAGAATAGATTACTGGTATAAACCTACTCAAAAGGAAAATTTAGCGATTTTGCTTTATAGGATTTTAGAAATTGAAAACGAAAGCATAAAAAACTTTTTTCTTGTTGCTTTTGCCCAAATCCTAAAAACTTGCTCTATTTGGTTACAAAAAAGTATTAAACCTACACGAGATTTCAAGAAAAAAGAATATGATGTTTTGGTTACTTTTTTGCAACAAACAAAAAAAATGCTCAAAAAAAATGATGCTTTTTGTAAAATTTTGCCTCAAAATGTTTTAGGTAATATTGAAAATTTCAGAAAAATTGCTTGCCAAGATGCCCGAAACGTGCCTTGTGAAAATGAAAAAGCAAGCCTGATTGTAACAAGTCCGCCCTATGTAACAAGTTATGAATATGCCGATTTACACCAACTTCCCTTGTATTGGTTAGGACATTTAGACGAATTAGCTCAATTTCGCAAAAAATTTATTGGCTCTTCGGCTACACAAAGAGAAGAAATTGAATTGCATAGTGATTTGGCAAATGAAATTGTATCAAAATTGGGCAATAATAAAAAAGGACGTGAAGTACGAAATTATTTTGCGGATATGTACGAAACTTTTGTAGAAATGCACAGAGTTTTGAAGCCGAAAGGAAAGGCTTGTATTGTAATTGGCAACACTAATTTTAAGGGTGTGGAAATTCTAAACGCAGAGGTTTTTGTAGAACAAATGCAAACGATTGGTTTTAGAGTTTTTGATATTATTAAAAGAGAAATTCCTTCTAAAATGCTACCTTCCACAAGAGATAGCAATACAGGGCAATTTGCAAAAGTAACCGATGCCAACTTAACTTTAGCGTATCCTACAGAATATATTTTAATTATGCAAAAACAATGACAATTAAAGACCTGATAGCGATTTACAAAAACAAAAAAGCCCAATACGGAGAAAATGCTTACAAATATATTTCTAACCTACTTACAGAGGCAAAAGAACAACACAAAGCAGACTTTTTAGTAAGCAAGGTTGCCCAAAAAGCCCGCAAAGAGGGTAGAGAACCAGACCACGAACAATCTTGGCGTGCTTTCAAAGGTAAGAATTTAGAAAAACTAATTGAGTACATCATCACTGACGAAGTTCAAAATTTAGGACTAAAAGTCATCAATGGTAGTTCTTTGGAAAGAACAGAAGGTAAGAACCTGCCCGAAGAATTGAGCAAAGTAAAGCGTAATTTATTAGTAGACTATGGCGAATATGGTTGTCATTTACCAGATGTGGATTTGATAATTTATGAACCTAAAAACTCTAAAATTATTGCAGTTTTGTCAAGCAAAGTAACTTTGCGAGAAAGAATAGCTCAAACAGGTTACTGGAAATTGAAATTGGCAATGGATAGTATGACCAAACACATCAGAGTTTACTTTATCACGCCCGATGAAGACGGAACTTTGACAAGCAAATACCCTACCAAAAAAGGCAGGGCAATCGTTGAAGTTGATACAGACGGCTGCTATGTTTTAAGCGAAATCAACATAGAGGAAAGCGACAAAGTGAAAATGTTTGACAAATTTATTTTAGACTTGAAAAGATTGATAAAGCAATAAAATAGCAGCCATAAAGACTATTATGGCTGCTTGAAAGACATTATTTGCAAATATCAAGGACTTACCAAATAAATCCCCACGCTCACATAAGGCGTATGACCAATATCGTTATTGAGCAAGAATTTTTTGTTAATAATCCCCTCTCTAATATCACGAGCTTCGGAAAGGTTAAATTTATAGTTGTAACGAAATCCTGCTTGCACAGAAATCCAAATGAAATTTTTCAGAGCCTGCTCGTAAATAGCTCTGATTTTTACTTCTGAGCGACGAAGTTGCAAATCATCATAAGGGCGTAAATCTGTACCTACTTGGTCGCCTATATTGCTGATATGGTAAGAATTTCCAACAATCTCATAACCCAATTGCAAAAGCGATTTAGGCGAGAAATTTCTGCGGAAATGTGCCCTTGCAGGGAAAAGTATTTCTACCCCCCAACGGTCGTTGAAAGTACGATTGTAGAGCAAAATAGGAATGTGCAAAGTTTCGCCCCCGCGATAAGTACGTGTAACCCCAATCCCCCACATAAAGCGGTCGCTTTTTTTCCAACCATACACAAAAGCCCCACTGAGCGTAAGCCCACTGCTAAAAGCTGTACCCAATTCACTTGATTTGAAATCACCATTGACATCGCCTTGTGCTTGAATAATTATGAAGCGTTGCTCATTCAAAGGTTTGAATATAGTTGTGCCTATTCCTCCTGTGCGTAAGCCTCTATCATTCAGACTGCGATACAAACTATAACCTTTGGGGTCTTCAAAAATAAAACGACTCTCCTGATATTGGGCTGTAAGGCTCACTATCAGGCTGGACTTGGAAATAATTGGATAATTTACATTTAGATGCAAGCCGTGAACTGCCTGAACTTTTACATCATCGGGGCTATCACCAACATTGTTGTAATTGGGATTATTTTGATAAGGCTCACCTTTTTTAGATGTAATACTAAAAGGTCCTTGCACCTCATAGCCGCCGCCGTATAATTTCGTAGGGGTAAGATTTTGCACTTTTTGCGTACAATAACGCTTCACACCCGAACTAACATCACCATAATTGCTAAAATCTTCGTCAATAGGAGGTGGCTCATCAGTTTTGGTAGTATCCTGAGCCGAAAGGAAACCTGCGTAAAACACAGCAAGTAAAAGCAATAAAACTTTTCGCATAAGCATTTATCGTTTAGTTGAAAAAAACGTTTTTTTGGTTTTCGCAATTTAACAAACGTGAATTATAAGTCTAACTTATTGTTTTCAAGGGATTTAAATAAAAAAACTTAGGGTAATTGAAAAAATGATTAACTTTGAGTTGTACTTTTTAAATATTTAATCATATGAGTCAATTACCTCTAAGTCCGCTAAAATTAGTTGAAATTTTCGTAAGTGTAGATGATTTTTTGAAAAATTTTTCGCCTGCTCTACAAAAATATCTTGTGGGGGAGGATAAATGGTCAAAACG
>NZ_NKXO01000001.1 GCF_002843425.1 Raineya orbicola | reverse complement strand
ACAGTATGGGCTTCTTTTTTGGTTTCAAATTACACTTGATTTGTAATCAAAGAGGCGAAATTGTGCGAATACTACTTACTTCGGGCAATAAAGCGGATAATAATGAGAAGGTGCTTATGGAACTATTATCAGGACTGGAAGGGAATTTTTACGGAGATAAAGGCTATATCACCCAACTCAAACCCTATTTTCAGGAAAAAAAAGTAAAGTTGATTACCAAAGTTCGCAAAAATATGAAACCTGAAAAGTTGAGCCAACAAGAGCAATACTTCCTCGCTAAAAGAGGTTTAATTGAAGCAGTGATTGACACACTCAAAAACGTGTGTCAAATTGAACACACAAGGCATAGAAGTCCTAAAAACTTTCTGGTCAATTTGTGGTCTGGAATTATTGCCTACAAATTCCTAGATAAAAAGCCCACTATTAGAGATTTTCAAGAAAAAAATCTACTTACAAATTTTGAACTTTTTCAAGATATTGCCGCTTAACTCACGTTAATATAATATATTGCCATAAGTCTTTCAGAATAAGTTTAAAATTTCATCTTCGTATTTGATTATCTTCTTTATTTTTCCTGGTTGTGCCCAATTCATCGTCCCTTCCATTTTTAGGGAACGTAGGTAATTTTCTATTCTTTTTTCTGATAATTGCAATTGTATTCTCTCGGCTTCCGATAAGGTCATAACAGGGATAAATGCCTGCAAAGATTGGTTAGCTTGCCAGTTACCTTCAAAAATTTTGGGATTAAAGCTGGTCATACCGTAAGCTTCCCATACCACTTTGTAAGGGAAAAAATTATACTCTCCCACCCCCAACATAGCCCACCAATAGCCACGTTTAAGTAAAGCATTAAGCATTACCCCTTTTCTGCTTTGTAAAAGATCCTTGTTTGCTTCAAGGTAAAGCATTAGCTCAGGAAACTTTTGAATTTGTTCCCATTCTAAAGGTTTTCCATTGCTGTTGTAAGGTAAAAGAACCCATTTGGAAGGAAACTCAGAATTTGTTTTGAAATCTTTTGATGTGATGAGAGGAAACAAGAACTTCTTAGGTAAAAAAACACTGCTTTTAGTCTTATTAGAAACACAAGATAGTTTTTCATCCACCTCTACGAGGTTATCAAAGAAATAAACATCATTCGCACCGCAGGTATTAACTCCCTGCCTTGGCATTGACTCGCGTTTTATCGTTATAGGTTGGATATCTTCAAAATGATGTTCTGTTTCATCAGAGATGATACTTAAAGGGTCTGTTTGATGAAAAATTGGTTTAGCAATATATTTATTCCAAGAGCCTTTTTCATTTCTGAAATAAGGTATTGGAAAATGGCTTTCCCTATCACGAATAAAATGACTAAGACCATAACGTGTTGATATTCCATCAAATACTTCTTCATCGTTAAAATCAAAAACACTACTAACACAATATTTTACTTCCCCAACACTATACGTTCTAAAATTTCTATTTGCTCCATCATTTAATAATAAAGAAAGTGGTATAAATATGATAGCCTCCCCGTTTTGCTTTAAGAAGTCTTTAATCGCAATTTGAATGATAAGTGCTGATATATCTATTCTACTTCCGCCTAATAATAAACTTTGACTATTTCCAACTAAATCAAATTCAAAAAAGTAACTTTTTATTCGCTGTTTGTAACCCGTTGGCAAATCAACAAAGTTTTGCCAAGGCGGATTACCAAAAATAATATCATACTTTTGAGGTTTTAATCGCAAAAAATCTTCGTTTGTGAAGTTTTTAGACATATCCAAACCATACTTGACATTAAACTTATTCAAAGCCCGATTGAAATAGTGAGTATTCAGTTCATTGCCAAAAAGTTTATTGGTTGGAAGTTTATCTATTGTAAAACCTTTTGCTATACCATACGTTATTAAGGCTTCTAATAAATTACCCTCTCCCATAGTAGGGTCAAATACAGACGCACCATTGAGCCATTTTTGAAATAGATTAAACTTTTCAATGGCGAATTCAGCCCATCTGAGAGGAGTAAAAATATCACCAATTTTTAGTTCTTTATCTAACAAATCTAAAGTTTTGATATCCTCCATTCTTGAATTGTTCTATTGATTTAATTCTTTTTTCTGCGTCAGCTTTCACCCTCTTATAGTGAGTTATTGCAAGATTACAAAAAATGTCAAAAAAATCGTTGTAAGACCTGCCCCAGTCAATTTCGTCCCATACTTGATTAATTGTATAGTTTAGCCTTACCTGCCCAGTACCTAAGTTTTCAATACGATAGGTATTTTCAGGCAAACAATGAAGTGGAGCTACCCGAATATATTCAATATCCCTGCTATTATTTTTAGTAGTTGATTTGTCGTGACCAAATTCAATAATCATAAAAACCCCCTTGTCATTTGCAAGAAATTTAAGAAGATTCCCCACTGCACAAACACCACCATCAGAATATCTTGTAGAGTCAAGATCTTTGGTTTTTACATCAAATCCAAAAAGTTTATTTTCTATGCTACAAGCAAAATCAAAGATTGTTCTTCTACCCGGTATTTTAACTGCCTGATAACCCAAATTAGAACAAATTCTTTCCCAATTCTCTGTTATTCGCTTCTCAATCATAGCTCCAAAAGCCCTACTATCTTCCCTTTCAGAAATTCCCGACCGTAACTCCTCAAATATCAGTTCTATTTCAAGTTCAATTTTTTCAGATATTGTTTCGTAACTCATCATAAAAATAAGTTGCAAAGCTAAAAATTTCTCAATTTTTTAATGGTTTGCCTAATCTCAATGTAAGTTTTATGCTATTTTTACCAAAATCAATTTTGTTTTAGTATAACCCATTATTTTTATGATTACACAGCTGTTGTTGTTGCTCCTATTATTCTTCTGATTCTGGTTCTGGCGTAGTTGTAAATGAAATATCCATACCCATTGCTCGTGCTTCTTTTACGATTTTTTGATGCTCTTCGGGCAACATTTGCAAGGGAACTATAAAACCATCAACCATCACAAGATTAGTAAATGGATTGAGTTCCTTTATTCGCTGTGTTAAAAATTCATCACTAAAATGATTCAAATTCAGCATATCTCGGATTTGCCTAGATTTGCTTGCGGTCGTTGATTTACTAGTACCAAAATAATTGTTAATCTCATCTAATGAAACATAAGGCTCAAAAGATTTATCAAACAAAAAATTGATTGTACCGAGTGCATTAATAATCCCCGCCGCCCATACTTCTGATTTTCCTGTTGTAAAAGGTACTTTTCGTTTGCGTCCAAGTTTTTGTAGAACCTTTTCGGCGAGTTCCATATATTCCTCGTCTAGTTTTTTGGCACAAAAGTCTCTTATCAGGTCAAGAATCGCCTGCTTTTTTGCTTTTATTTGTTGTTTATCCATAAAGATTTACAAAATTTTAATCTAAAAAATTGCAAGCAATAATACGTATATTTTGTCAAATTTCCAAAAAATAGATGAATAACTATACTTACTCTACACACCAGAAAAGGTAATAAATCAACGTGTATCATTACATCGCATAAAAGTAAATTTTTTTTGAGGTAAAAAATAATTTTTTTAGTTTTGCTTGCAAACAAGAAAGTGTATGGTAAATAAAGTCATAACGAATTTAGACGAAGTTATTGCCAAAATTCCTGATGGAGCAGTATTGATGTTAGGTGGTTTTGGTTTGTGTGGCATACCCGAACATAGCATTGCGGCACTTCTGAAAAGTGGTGTGAAAAATCTGACTTGCATTTCCAACAATGCGGGAGTTGATGATTTTGGCATTGGTTTGCTTCTGAAAACACGCCAAGTGAAGAAAATGATTTCTTCGTATGTGGGCGAAAATGAAGAATTTGAAAGACAACTTCTCAGTGGTGAATTGGAGGTAGAACTTATTCCGCAAGGTACCTTGGCAGAGCGAATCAGGGCAGGTGGAGCGGGTATTCCTGCATTTTTTACACCTGCGGGGGTAGGTACCGAAGTTGCCGAAGGTAAAGAAGTAAGAGAATTTGATGGCAAATTATACCTTATGGAGCGTTGGCTCAAAGCCGATTTTGCCCTCGTGAAGGCTTGGAAAGGCGATACCGCAGGAAATTTGATTTACAAAGGTACTGCCCGCAATTTCAATCCTATGATGGCAACCGCCGCCAAAGTTACTATCGCCGAAGTAGAAGAACTCGTTCCCGAAGGCGAATTAGACCCTAATTATATCCATACACCGGGCATTTACGTAGATTACATCTATCACGGCAAACATTACGAAAAACGCATAGAACAGCGAACTACACGAGTTTCTTGAAAAGAAACTTAAATCAAATGCCTTCGTTTATCACGAAGGCATTTTTTATTTTTTGCAATTCTGTTCGTTTTACTCCTTTATTCCTAAAATCTGAAACATAAAGGCATAATTGAGTGCTGTTTCCTTGATAGCTTGAAATCTACCTGATGCTCCGCCGTGTCCTGCATCCATATTAGTATAAAGCAAAAGCATATTATTGTCGGTTTTCATAGTTCGCAATTTGGCTACCCATTTAGCAGGCTCCCAATACTGCACCTGCGAATCGTGCAAACCTGTGGTAACAAGCATATGAGGATATTTTTGAGGCTCTACTTGGTCGTAAGGCGAATAAGAAAGCATATAAATGTAGCTATCAATATTTTTAGGATTACCCCACTCATCAAATTCACCTGTTGTGAGGGGTATGCTTTCATCAAGCATAGTGGTAACTACATCAACAAAAGGTACTTTGGCAATAATCCCCTTATACAAATCAGGACGCATATTAGCCACTGCTCCCATTAGCAAACCTCCTGCACTGCCTCCTTCGGCAAAGAGTCGGTCTTTGGAAGTGTATTTGTTTTCAAGTAAATAAATAGAGCAGTCAATAAAATCATAAAAGGTGTTTTTCTTTTTGAACATCTTGCCGTTATCGTACCAAGCACGCCCCATTTCTTGACCGCCTCTGATATGACACAAAGCGTAAATGAAGCCCCTATCCAACAAGCTCAAACGTGAATAACTGAAATAAACGTCCATACTTGCCCCATACGAACCATAGGCATATTGCAAAAGTGGTGCAGAGCCATCTTTTTTGGTATTTTTATGATATACAATAGAAACTGGAATTTTTGCACCATCACGAGCTTCTACGTAAATTCTTTCAGTAATGTAATTTTTGGGGTCAAATTTTCCTCCTAAAACTTCTTGCTGTTTCATCAGTTTTTTGGTGCGTTTTTCCATATCATAGTCGTAAATAGAATTAGGAGTAGAAAAAGAGGTGTATCCGTATCGCAAAATTTTGCTATCAAAATCGGGATTTACAGAAACATAAGCCGTGTAGGCAGGCTCACCAAAATCAAGATAATGCTCACTTTTATCTTTCCAACGGATAACACGCAAATTCAAAAGCCCCGCTTTTCGCTCACTTACCACCAAAAAATCTTTGAAAATTTCAATATCTTCCAAGAAAACATCTTTCCTATGCCCTATCACTTCTTTCCAAGCCGAAACATCATCAGTTTTCTTGATAGCAGTTTCCATAAGTTTGAAATTGGGGGCATTGAGATTGGTTACAATGTAAAATTTATCCTCAAAATGCGAAACGCTGTATAAATGGTCTTTTTGGCGGGGTAAAAATACTTTGAAAGAACCATTGGGTTTATCAGCGTCTAAATAGCGAGTTTCGCTGGAAAGAGTACTGCTGGAAATAATCATTAAATATTTTTCAGATTTACTTTTGCCAAGGTAACAGCTAAATTGTACATCTTTTTCCTCATAAATGAGCTCATCTTTACTGCTATCCGAGCCAAGCGTATGCTTATAGATTTGAAAAGAACGCAAGGTTTGCAAATCCTGACGGCTGTAAAAAAGCGTTTTATTATCATTTGCCCAAACAATATTCCCTGTAACATTCTGAATTACATCAGGTAGATTTTTGCCTGTGGAAAGGTCTTTGAAATAGATATTGTAAATACGCCTACCCACAGTATCAGTGGCATAAGCCATAATTTGATTGTTCGTAGAAATACTCAATGCCCCCAAAGCAAAATATTTCTTGCCTTTGGCAAGCTCGTTTTGGTCTATGAGAATTTCTTCTTTGGCTTGCAAAGTGCCTTTTTTGCGACAATTGATAGCATACTCTTTGCCTTTTTCAAAACGTGTGTAGTAGTAATAACCTTTGTATTTGTAAGGCAAACTTTCATCATCTTCTTTGATGCGACCTTTGATTTCTTCAAATAGTTTTTCTCTCAAAACCTTACTGGGTGCAAGCATTTGCTCTAAATATTCGTTTTCTGCTTTCAGATAAGCAATTACTTCGGGATTTTCTCTTTCATTGAGCCAATAGTAGTTATCAATGCGTTTGTGTCCGTGTGTGATAAGTTCTTTGGGTTTGATAGCCGCTTTGGGAGCAATAGGTTGTAAATTCTGACTTTTTGCTTTCATAAAAATGCACAAAAGAAAAACAAGACTGATGTGTTTCATATAGTTTTGAGTTTTGGAAAAATCAAATTTCTTGTAAGTTTTGAACTATTTGCTCAAAATTGATTTCAACTTGATTTTTGAGAATATCGTCCAATGTTTCAGCTTTACGAATGAGATAAGGCTCGCCTTCAAAAATCAACACTTCGGCGGGGCGAGTACGAGCATTGTATTGCGAACTCATCGTAAAACCATATGCCCCTGCATTTTTGATAGCCAAAATATCATTTTCTCGCACTTCGTTGAGCTTTCTATCCCAGCCGAAAGTATCCGTTTCGCAGATATAGCCCACTACGGTATAAACTCTTTGGGGAGCAAATGGATTGGATACATTCACAATTTCGTGATAAGCATCGTACATCATAGGGCGAATCAGATGATTTAAGCCTGAATTCACGCCCACAAACACCGTGGCAGGGGTAGTTTTGATAACATTCGTCTTAACTAACAAAACTCCCGCTTCACTGACTAAAAATTTCCCCGGCTCAAACCACAATTCTAATTCTTTACCATAATTACGGCAAAATTTCTGAAAAGCTGTGCTTAATTTTTTTCCTAAATCCTCAATATCCGTAGTAATATCTCCTTCTTTGTAGGCAACTTTGAAACCGCTACCAAAATCCATAAATTCCAAATCAGGAAAATCAGGGGCTAAATCAAAAAGAATATTAGCTCCCTGCAAAAAGACATCAGCATCAACAATATCTGAACCTGTATGCATATGCAAACCCGTAACCCGAATATTGTAGGTTTTGATAACTCGCAAAAGATGCCTGCTTTGCAAAACAGAAATGCCAAACTTGGAGTCAATGTGTCCTGTGGAAATTTTGTGATTTCCTCCCGCCAAAATATGCGGATTGAACCTTATACAACAAGGAACAGAACTTCCATAAATATGCCCAAATTGCTCTAAAATAGAAATATTATCAATGTTAATGACTACCCCCAAACTTACTGCCTCCTGAATTTCCTCAAAACTTACGCAATTGGGCGTAAAAATAATTTCTTGTGGTTCAAATCCTGCTTTTAAGCCTAAATGCACTTCTTGAATTGAGACTGTATCTAACCCTGTACCATAATGTTTGAAAAGTTTCAGCACCGAAATATTATTTAGAGCCTTGCAAGCATATTTAATTTTCATTTTTACGCTTGCAAAGGCATTTTGCAGGGTTTCTACCTGACTTTGCATTTTTTCGGCATCATACACGTACAATGGCGTGCCAAATTGCTCACAAAGCGAAAGTACATCTACATTTTGAATGTAATAACGATTATCTATTAGCTGCATATGAATATAAGTAAGCGAATTACTTTATTAAAACTCAACTTTCCAGTAAATTTCCTTTAACTCTATTTCACAATCGCCCACAGAAATTTTTTCATCAAAATTTTGGCTAATATGCAAAAGCCAATCTTCCCCTGCCCGTCTATAACTTTTAATTCGCATTTTTCGACTATCAACCAAATGATACTCCCGCAAACTTGCCAAACTCAAATAACATTCTAATTTCTCATTGTTATCTCGTAATGCCGTTGTGGGTGAAAGCACCTCTATCACTATGCTTGGGTTGAGCAAGACAGAAAGCCCTTGATGTTCCTCATATTCAGGCTTTTGACAAACTATTATCACATCAGGATAAAAATAGCTTTCACATTCAGGCACTTTCACGAGCATATCACTTGGAAAAACGATGCAGTCTTTATAGCGAAGGCAACTATTCAATAAAAATATTAGATTGCTCACAATGAGGTTATGGTTAGGACTTGCCCCGGCCATAGCAATTATCTCACCTGCATAAAATTCGTGCTTAATTTCTCTCTGACTTTCAGCAAGCAAATAATCTTGAGCAGAAATTTTAGTTTCAAGTTGCATAACATTACTTTCCTGTCTTTGCAAGTTCTATCATTGCTTCTATTTCAAGAGCAGTGTTATCCGTAGAGCCATTGAAACCTTCCGAAGCAAAACGTATGTTTCCTTGTGTATCTACCACAAATTTCATAGGAATACCCATTACCCCAAATTTAGCCGCTACGGCATCATTATCATCAATAAGTACATTGAAATCATATTTTTTCTTTTCAATAAATCTTTTGAGGCGTTCAGTACGATTGCGAGGCTCTTCACTGGTGGCAATAAATAAAAATACCACGTTTTTATCGTTTTTGTACTTATCGGAGGCTTTTTTCATACCTGGAAAAGATGCCACGCAAGGTCCGCACCAAGTAGCCCAAAAATCTAAAACCACTACTTTGCCTTTCAAGTCAGAGAGTTTTACATTCTTGCCCTCTAAATTTTTAAGTTCAAAATCAGGAGCAACAATATTTTGCTTAAACATTTTTTTACTTACTTCTTTTTTAGCATTTTCTAGGTCCTGAGCCATAACTCCATAGCTCACGAATAACCAAACCGCAAGAAAAAGATATTTTTTCATAATTTTTTAGGTTTTTATTCTGAAAGAAATCAACATTTTGTATCAAGTTTTTAGCGTTCAATAGTAAGCAAGGCACTACCACGTCTTACATAAAGAGCAACACCCGCAAGCATATTATCCACTACAATTGGTTCAATCATATAACGCAATTTACTACGCTTCTCTCCTTTGCCAAAAATATGCTCTGTTTCGTAGGGCTGTCGGGTTTGGATAGCGTGATACCAGTCTTTGCGTATGTGAGCGAGGTCATCGGCATCACTTTCAAAGAGGCTTGTCCAAGGCATACCTTTTTTGATAGTAATACCGTACAAATTATGAAAAATCACTTCCATTTTGGTATTGAAAAGCACAATTCTCTCATCTTCATCAACCGCCAAAATGCTTTCTTTGGATTTTTCAATAATTTGCTCACTAATAACGAAAGTTTTATCGGAATTGTATTCTACTACCACGGTTTTTTCGGTCTCTTCCATTTTGAGCATTACCAAATCAAGCATAGAAGTAATGAAACTTTGCTCCTCTAACGTCCATTCGCGTGGGGTACGTATATGCTCACAAGTAAGCATACCTTTGAGCTTGTTGCCCACACGAATAGGATAAATGAGCATAGATGTAATGCTTGCTTCTGCCAAATAGGTAGGAGTTAGCTCTTTGGTCATAGGGCTAATTTGTGCAGGGTAGGCAATGATGCAACTTTCCTTGTAAAGATTTTCAAAGAAAACAGGGAACTGATCTTGCGACATTTGCATACCTTCTAAATGGGCATTATCTTCCTTCACAAACAAATCTATGCAATTTAGAGAACCATTCTTAAACTCCCAGATACTCACTCTGGGAATAGCAAGGGTTTCAGCAATAGCTTTGTTGATTTCGGCGGCATACTCTTTGATACCCACTTCTTGCAGTTTCTGAGAGCCAAGCAAGGTGAGAGTTTCAATTTGCTTACGCAAACGCTCTTTACTGGCAAGAATGTTCTCCTCTGCTTTTTTCTGTTCGGTTACATCTTGGTATGTGCCAATAATTCCGATAATATTTCCTTCGGCATCTTGAAAAGGCACTTTACTCACTTTGAGCCAAGCAGTTTGTCCATTAGCAAGCACACGCGTTTGAAGTACGTCAAGTTCGGGAACGCCCGTTTCCATAACTTTTTTATCGCTACGGATATACATTTCAGCTTCTTCTTGGCTTGTCCATATATCTAAATCTGTTTTTCCGATAATATCCTCAACATTTTTAGCTCCTACCATTTGCAGAAAACGGCGATTGCAACCCAAAAATTTAGACTCTTTATCCTTCCAAAAAACACTTTGCGGCAGTGTATCAATGATTTTCTGTAAAGTATCTTTGGATTTTTGTAAGGCATTACTGAAAGCCTTTTGCTCCGAAATGTCACGAATGGCAAAAATACGGATACGCTGATCTTCAAAAGCAACTACCCTTCCGTGAATTTCTATGGGTACTTCCAAGCCATCTTTACGGATAAGCACTCCTTCATAAGGCTTGTCATAACCAAGTTGCATATTGATAACCGAGAGAGCTTTGGTTTCAGGTGCAAAGAAGTTAAACAGATATTGCCCTGCAACTTCATCTGCTCCATAACCTGTAATTTTAGTAAAAGCAGTATTTACTTCCCGAATATAACCTTTTTCGTGAATGATAATGGCTTCGTGAGTAGAGTCTGCAATGGCTTTGAGGCGGTTTTCGCTTCGCTGAATTTGTAATTCCACTTTTTTGATAGGAGTAATATCTTGGGTAAAAGAAACTCCACCTACCACATTTCCTTCGGCATCGTATAGTGGATTATAGTAACGCTGAAAGAAATATTCATCTTTCAAAACTTCTTGTTCTACTTCTTTTCCTTTCACTTTTACCTTTTTCTTTTCAAAAACCTTAAAACCCTCGGTAAAAGAAAATGCCCCTTGTTCAAAAAGACGCGTGAATTGCTCTTTGAGTAATTGAGGTAGTTCCTGACGCTTGAACTCAAAATCGTTAAATAGGTTCATTCCTACTTGGGGGCGTTTGCCTGTTTCGTTCAGTATAAATTCCGCCCATTTCTCGTTGAAAGAAAGAATATTAAAGTTTTTATCTATGGAGTAAATTTCATCAGTAGTGCTATCCAAGATAGCTTTCATACGCGAGTTGCTCTCCTCAATTTCGTGAAGCATTTTTTGCTTTTCTGTAACATCACGCATAATAGTAGCAATCGCCGTAATATCACCTTGTGCATTTTTAATAGCTACAATGTTACCACTCATAAAAGCAACTTCATTGGTTTTCAGGTTAATCATTTCTAATTCTCCTTCCCAAAAACCATTGCTTTTCACACTTGGAATAACCTCTTTTTGTACTTTTTCCCAATTTTTTTCAGAGAAAAAGTTTTTGAAATACAGACGTTTGGAAAGATAATTATCTGCTCCAAAGAGTTGCTGTCCTACTTTGTTGGCATAAATGATTTCCTCATTAGGGTTCATCATAATTACAAAGTCAGTGGCATTTTCCACCATTGCCACAAACTTTTGTTGTTCAATTTGTTGTTTTTCAAGGGCATCTCTTTGAATACGAATTTGCTCTTCTATACGTTTTTGGCGAGTAATATCCTGCATTGTACCATAGACAATGGCAGTTCTATCAGAATTGGGTTCTAAAATACGTTTTACCGAAATCACCACATCTCTGATATCACCATTAGCACGCTTCATTTGGTACTCAAAGGTGCTTTCATAGTTAGGGTCTTTTGACTTAATCGCTTCCGCAATTTTTGAATTTACAAGTTCTATATCCTTTTCCACAATAAATTTCTCTATAAACTTCGCCGAAGGCATACGATAGCCTCCTTCCAAATCTTTACTGGTACGTAAAAGTTCATAGAGTTCGTCGGTGGCAATAATCATTTTATTTCTTACATCTAACTGCCAAGGAGCAAGTGAAGCTAAGCGTAAAGCCTCTGATAGTTGAGCCTCTTTTTCACGAAGTTCAAGCGTTTGTTCTTGGATTTGTTGCTCCAAGTTTTCCTTCATTTTTTCAAGTTCTCTTTGGCTTCTTTCAGCTTCTTTTTGGGCTCTTTCCAGTTCTGCGAGGTTGGCTCTCATAACTTCCTCCTGAGTACGCAACTGCTCTGTTGCCTGCTGCGATTCCAAAAGAAGCGTTTTCGTTTTTTGTGTATTCTGTACAGAAGCAAAAGTAGAAGCAATATTTTCGGAAAGTTTTTCAATAAAAGCTATTTCATAATCTTCAAAATGCTTGAAGGAAGCTATCTCAATAGCTCCATAAGCCTCATTATTATAGAGCAAAGGAACAACCAAGAGATGACGTGGGGGAGCATCACCCAAACCCGAACTGATTTTCGTATAGTCTTCGGGGAGTTTGTCCAAATGTAAAATATCTTTTTCCAAAACTGCTTGCCCTACAAGCCCCTGTCCTACTTCTATGCGAGCTTCTTCATATTTTCTACGATTGTAAGCATAGGCGGCTTTGAGTTCTAAAAATTTGTTTTCATTTTTATCTTCCACCATTAAGAAAAGCCCCCCTTGCTCTGCCTTTACATACTTGACGAGGTTGGAAATTACGGCATACGCAAGGTCGTTTAGGTTTTCATAATTTTCACGCAAAATATTTACAAAAAGCGTAAAACCTTCGTTTGCCCAGTTGCGACGGCGGTCTTCTTCGGCTACTCTCAAAAGGTTTTCACGCATATTCAAGAGAGCAAAGCCCAAAACATCTTTCTGACTGCGAGCTTGAAAAGGATATTCAAATTTACCTTCGCCGATATTTTTTGCAAATTCAGAAGTACGTTTCAGGTTACTAGCAAGCATATTGATGTTGGTAGCAAGCACTCCAATTTCATCTTTTCTATCATAAATAACCTTTTGATTTACATCTCCCGATGCGATTTCTTGGGTAACTACCGCTACTTTATCCAAAGGTTTGATGAAGCGATTGCTGAAAAACACATACCCCACTAATAGAAAAGCAACTAATAGAACAATGATAAAAAAAATAGTAACTTGAATACCCGATTGCGTTGCTGTATATTCAGCAATGAAAAGCGTTGTGAGTTCATTATGAACATTTTGAATATTGGCAGTTGTTTCTACCATATTGATATAAGCCTTCTGCACGGTCGGATTTTCTACCTTTTCAATTGCTTTTATAGCCACAGGAATTTCCTTGATAAGTGTATCATTTACTTTTTCCTGCTTGGTAGCCGATTTTATGACAGTGCTATCTATTTCAACAACCTCATTAAGAATTATGTTGAGATTTTTCTTATAAAGTTGCCAATCATCACGAAGTTTGTTGAATTTTACAATTTGCTTTGTTCCTGATACAGGTTTAATAGTAACCTCATTGGTAAAAATGACTACTTTTCGTCCTTTGGAAAGAATATCCAATTTATCATCATACTCCATAATCAGGTTTTGCAGAGCAAGTTTATTTTCTGCATCGCCACCAATCACAAGCCCCGCTCGGTAAGGCATCTGTCCAAGTATCTTTTCTGCCTCACGAGAAAGATCCACTCGGGCGGCATCTTGCCTAAGCAAAAAGCCCGAAAGTAACACAAGGCTATAACCAATCGCTATCAGTACCACAGCGAGAAAGAAGAAAAAAGCAGTAATTCGTCTGATACTCCAAGATTTTACTTTCATTGCTCACAAAATTTTGCAGTTTCAAATTCAAAGTAGGCTATCAAAAATAGTAGTTTTTTTTGTTACGAAAAAGAATTTGAACATTTTTGTAAAAAAATCTTAATTGTGCATTGCAGAAGTTTGTTACTTTTGTATTTGAAATATAAATTACCAAGAAATAAAACCATATCATTTTGAGTAAAACCTTTAACTCTCTATGTATCGCAAACCAAATAAAAAAAATTGGACAGGCAGAGATGATATGCTTATTGATGGCGAATTAGGAGCAAGATGGCACCAAAAAGTAGAGCGTATCAATTTAGAGGAAGTAGATAAATTACCCCGACTGCTTGGTACAAGCAAAGGCTTTACTATACTTGGATTTTGCTCCGATGAAGGCGTAAGACGTAATCAAGGAAGAGTTGGTGCCGTAGAAGGTCCTGTTCAAATGCGAGTACACCTTTCTAATTTACCTTGGCATTTTGGTAATAATACTATTTTGGTAGATGGTGGAGATGTTTTTTGTCTTGCCAAATTTTTAGAAGAAGCTCAAAATTTTTTAGGAGAAAAAGTTTTTAAGATTTTATATTCAGGCTATAAAAGTATTTTGATAGGTGGCGGACACGAAATAGCTTGGGGACATTATTTGGGTGTTAAGAAATTTTTGCAAACACAATACTCACGCAAATTAGGTATTATCAATTTTGATGCCCATTTTGATATGCGTGAAAATCCTCAAAAACAATCCACTTCAGGAACTTCTTTTCTACAAATAGCACAAGATAGAAAAGCAAGCAACGAAGAATTTTCTTATTTTGTTTTAGGTGTACAAAAGGTAAGTAATACTCCTAAACTTTTTCAAACTGCTCACGATTGGGGCGTAGAGTATATTACTTCCGAGAAAATGGATTTTATGTTTATTCAAGATATTTACAAGCAACTTTCTGCTTTCATTGAAAAGCAAGATTTTTTGTATGTAAGCGTGTGTTTAGATGTTTTTTCGGCTTCTTACGCACCGGGCGTAAGTGCTTTGAATGGTTTAGGTATTTACCCTACTATTGTTACCGACCTAATACGCTTCATTGCTCAAACAGGCAAAGTTCTTGCTTTTGATATTGCCGAGCTTTCTCCCAAACACGATACCGACGACCGCACCGCCCGATTGGCTTCTAACCTTGTTTTTACCTACATAGATGCTTGTGTAAATGAAACTACTCAAAGATAGCTTTTTGCAGTTTTTCTATTTGTAAAGCCAGATTATATTCTTTTACGATTTTTTCTCGCCCTTTTTTGCCCATTTCTTCTGCCTTTTGCGGGTTTTGAAGCAAATAAATCATATATTCAGCCATTTTGAGATAATCTCCTTCTGATACCAAAAAGCCTGTTTTTTCGTGTTCTATCGCTTGTTTGATACCTGCGTGAAAGGTGCTTACCACAGGCAAGCCCACACAAGAAGCCTCTAAAATTGTATTGGGCGTACCTTCTGTATCTCCTCTGGTATCAGTAATGGAATGCTGAATAAATACATCAGCTTTATGCAAAAGCTCTATAATCTGATTGGGAGTTTGATAGCCACAAAATTTTACATTTCTTTCAATACCCAAAGATTTTACCAAATCTTCTGCTTCTTTGCGAAGTTCTCCCTCACCTACTATCCAAAATTGAGCTTCGGGAAAAACCCTTAAAACCTCATTAAAGGCTTTAATGTTAAGAATAGGAGATTTTTTAGCGGTTAATCTGCCCACGGAAATAATTATTTTGGTATTCAGATAGTTGATTTTGGGCGTAAATAGTTCATAATTTATTCCATAAGGAATATTAAAAATTTTACTTTCAGGAGCATTCAGCCTAATGAGAGTGTTTTTCATATCTTCCGAAACTACCACAATTCTTTTTGCTATCCTAAACATTTCTTGATACTCAAATGCAAACTCTTGCAAAATTTTGTAATTAGATGCATCAAAGCCGTGAAAATGAACAATCAAGGCAACATTTACTTTCTGGCAAGCTCGCATTACCCTAACCCCCGTAATACCATATTCCGCAAGCAAATGAGTAATTTTGTTTTTCCGTAAAAACTTCACCAAAAAATATGTGTAAATTTTATCATACCAAGCTGGGAAAAATCTTTTTAGCAAAACTCTTATAGGCTCTGTCCATACACCACCGAAAAGGCTTTTGCCGTCAGGCTCTTTATACGCCCACCAACCGCCCGTAAGACCATAATCAGGCTTTAAGTATTGAATATGATTTCTAATAAAGGTTTCAAATTTATTGTAGCGATTAGGATAAACTACACACAATTTCATTTTGCTATTTTTTTTGATAAACTGCAACAATTGTTCCTCCGTAGGGCAAAATAGGCAACCTTTTTACGAGCCAACGAGTTGCTTGCCAAATTATATTTGTTCCAAAAGGTAGTTTTTCTTGTAACCATAACCTGTATGCTAAACTTTTATGCGTAGGTTTAACAGGTTCTTTGAAAAATTGTACCAGCAAATCAAACATTTGAGCTACGTATTTCAGTGAAGCCTCTCGCCAAAGTAAAGTATGATAAGGCGGTAAGTTTAAGGTTTGATAAGTATCTTTGGCGTATAAATATGAGTCGTTATTAGGAACACCTATACACAAATATCCACCTTTTTTCAATGTTTTTAAGGAACTTTCCAAGAACGTTTTTGGATTAGTCACGTGTTCCAGTACTTGAAAAGCACACAACACATCAAATTTTTCAGGGTTGTTTTGGCAAAAATTCTCAATCATTTCTGCATTTATTTGCAAATCTTTTTTTTGAGCAGACTCAATGGCATTGGGATTAAACTCCTAACCCCAAACTTCTGCACACTTATCGGCTTTAATTTTTTCTAAAAAATACCCATTCCCACAACCAATTTCTAAAACCTTCTGCTGTTTTTTTACAAATTGCCTTGCTATTTCGTGTTCCCACTTCCAAGTTTGGTAGTAACCTACATATTTTTGTGATATTTCGGCATAGAATTTTTCATCTCCTGCAATAGTTGGAAAATAAAAATTTAGAAGTGAATTTTCCCCTTCCCAGATTTGTATTTCTTGCAAATTGCGAAAGTAGCTTTGTACATCAATGCCAAAACTCTTTTGATAACTTTCTACAATTTTAGCCACTGAAAGTGTTTGAACAGGTTTTACAGGCTCATCAGGAATAAGCGGAGAAGTTACTGCATAACTGCTCATACAAGAGATTTTTTAAGAGTAAATCGTTTGCCCGGCAAAGCATTGATTAAATCTTTCATTTCCAAGTCTAAAAGCACTACTGCGAGTTCATTAAGCGAAAAAGATAAAGCCAAACTCATCTCATCAATAGTTGCCTGATTGCGTTCTGAAAGTAAGTTTAAGATAACTTTTTCTTTTTCAGAGAGTTGCAAGTTTTCCAAAGTTTTGAAAGCTATCTTTTGCTCACGTTTTTTGGCAATATCCCAATTCATAATTTCGGCTATATCACTTGCCGAAGTAATCAAATGAGCTAAATTTTTACGAATGAGCCAATGACAACCCTGCGAGGTTTCTTGCCAAATATTCCCCGGCACTGCTCCCACCTCCCGATTGTAATCGTTGGCATATTGAGCCGTTACTAATGCTCCCCCCTTCTTTTTACTTTCAACCACTAAAACCAAGTCGGCGAGTGCCGCAATAATACGATTTCGGGCTGGAAACCTACGAGGGTCTAATTTGGTATAAAGAGGAGTTTCTGAAACTAAAGCCCCTTCATTTTCAAGCATTTGTAAAGCAGTAGCCTTATGAACAGCAGGATACACCGTATCCAAACCATTTGCCATAACGCCAATGGTAAAAAGTTTATTTTTCAGTGCCTCTCTATGAGCTGTAATATCAATACCATACGCCATTCCGCTAATAATAAGCGGATTGTATGGCTTGATTTCCGTCATAAATTGCTCAATAAACTCTCTGCCATATTGCGTTGCACTACGCGTGCCTACGATAGCAATGTGCCTATCTTCGTTCAAAGAAGTTGTACCTTTCTGATACAGCAAAATAGGGGCATCGTCAGTTTGCTTCAAACGCACAGGATAGCAGCTGTCTGTAAAAAAAATTAGCTCTACATTTAGCTTTTGAGCATTTTGAAGCTCTTTTTCAGCATTTTTCAGCAGTTGAGATTGTTTTTGAAAAAGTTCTTCTCCAAGTTTGTTTCCAATGCCTTCTACTTTGAGAATTTGGCTTTTTTTCGCTCTAAAAATCTCTTCTGCTGTGCCGAAACGAGCCAGTAACCTGCGAGCTATTACGCCACCAATGCCTTCTGCTAAATGTAGAGCAACTTCGTATAAATTCGCCACAAAAGAAACTTTAAATTTCAGATACAAAAAAACAACCTTTATGTAAGCATACCCCCATCTACCTGAATTACTTGCCCTGTGATATAAGAAGACATATCAGAGGCTAAAAATACGCAAGTTTGAGCTACTTCCTCTGCTTTACCTCCTCTTTTCAGCGGGATTTGATTGAGCCATTCTTCTTTGTTGGCAAGTTCGTGGGTCATTTCTGTTTCTATAAAACCCGGAGCCACAGCATTAGAGCGAATATTGCGAGAACCGAGTTCCAAAGCCACTGATTTTGTAAAGCCAATAATTCCTGCTTTAGAAGAAGCATAATTAGCTTGCCCTGCATTGCCCCGAATACCCACCACCGAAGTAATATTGATAATAGAGCCATTTTTGGCTTTCATCATAGGTTTCAAAACCGCTTTGGTAAGGTTGAAAACAGATTTTAGGTTGATATTGATAACTTTATCCCATTGCTCTTCGGTCATACGTAAAAGTAAGCCGTCTTGGGTGATACCCGCATTATTGACTAAAATATCAATTGTGCCAAAATCTTGCAAAACTTGATTTACGAGTTCTTCAGCTTGTTTGTAGTCAGAGGCATCGGAACGATACCCTTTGGCAGAAACGCCTTCAGCTTGTAGTTCAGCCTCTAATGCCTGTCCTTTTTCTACACTTGAAAGGTACGTAAAAGCTACTTTTGCTCCTTGTTTGGCAAATTCTTTGGCTATGGCTCTGCCAATGCCTTTGGATGCCCCTGTAATGAGGGCTACTTTGTTTTCTAATAACTTCATCGCTTCAAAAATTTTGGATTTGATTAGGGTTCAAAAATGTAAAAAAACTCAAAAAAACGAAAAAAATCATTGCGTTTTTTTAAGATGCCTTTTTTCTAAAACTTCAATGACTTGGCTGAAAGAAAGATTTTTCGCTTCCAAAAGCACTAAAAAATGAAATAGCAAATCAGCGGCTTCACCTAAAAAAAGGTCTTGATTTGTGTCTTTGGCTTCAATAATCAATTCTACCGCTTCTTCGCCAACTTTTTGAGCAATTTTATTGATACCTTTGGCAAAAAGCGAAGCAGTATAAGATGTTTCAGGAATTTGATTTTTACGTTCCCGAATTATATTTTGCAAGTATTCCAAAAAATGCAAATTGCTTTTATTTTGCTCATCAAAGCAAGTATCTGCTCCTGTATGGCAAACGACGCCTTGTGGTTCAGCTTTGATAAGAATAGTATCTTGGTCGCAATCTATGCGTATTTCTTTCACTTTCAGAAAATTTCCTGAAGTTTCCCCTTTTGTCCATAGTCTTTGCTTGCTTCGGCTAAAAAAGGTTACTATGCCCTCTGTGTGTGTTTTCTGATAGGCTTCTTCATTCATATAGCCGAGCATAAGTACCTTTTGTGTGTAAAAATCTTGCACTATGACGGGCAAAAGCGTTTCAGCAGTCTTGAAAATAGGTGTATTCATAGGTTTCTCAATTGCCTTGCAATTTACAATTTTTTGCAATTCTACAAGATATACTTAATTTTGTGCGTTTGCTTGAAAGTATTTAGGACTTTCAGCAAAAATTTTGTTTTTTTTTTGAACTTAAAACTTTTGAACTTCAAACCATTAAACCTAAAACCTTCTAAACATTTACAACTAAATCAATATACCTCGCTATGAGTATTTTACGCATCGCATTACAAAAGTCAGGGCGATTGAGCGAAAGTTCTTTGGCTCTTATCAAAGAATGTGGCATTGATTTTCAGAATGGCACAGGCAAGCTCAAATCCGAAGCAAGTAATTTTCCCGCCGAATTTCTCTTTTTACGAGATGATGACATACCCGGCTACGTAGCTGATGGAGTGGCTGATATTGGCATTATTGGCGAAAATGTAATGGTTGAAAAAAACCAAGAAGTACGCCTTATTGAGCGTTTGGGCTTTTCTAAATGTAGGCTTTCAGTGGCTGTTCCCAAAGGAAAAGAATACAAAGGCTTACAGGACTTGCAAGGCATTGATATTGCCACTTCTTACCCTCGCATTTTAAGCAATTTTTTACAAAAGCACCAAATTTCGGCTCGTATTCACGAAATTAGTGGCTCAGTAGAAATAGCTCCGAGCATTGGCTTGGCAGAAGCTATTTGTGATATTGTCAGCTCGGGTAGTACCCTGATGAGCAATGGTTTGAAAGAAGTAGAGGTAGTTTTTCATTCAGAAGCAGTGCTAATTGGCAACCCAAATATTTCCACCGAAAAGCAGAAAATTCTGGAAAAACTGCTTTTTCGCATACACGCCGTTCAGAATGCCAAAAAAAATAAATACATCTTGCTCAATGCCCCTAAAAATGCTTTGGGTAAGATTGTAGAAATTTTACCCGGAATGAAAAGCCCTACCGTGTTGCCATTAGCAATTGAGGATTGGTGTTCGGTGCATTCGGTTATTCACGAAGATGATTTTTGGGAGATAATAGAGAGCCTCAAAGCCGCAGGAGCAGAGGGCATTTTGGTTGTCCCTATTGAAAAAATGATACGATAAACCTCATCAAACTTCAAAAAACAAATATGAGTATTTACGAACAACTTCTTGCTAAAAAAGCAAATTTGGCTGTTATTGGTTTAGGTTATGTAGGGCTTCCGATAGCTTTGGCTTTTGCTAAAAAATTGAAAGTTATTGGCTTTGATATCAATGCAGAGCGTATTGCTATGCTCAAAAATCATCAAGACCCTAGCCGAGAGCTACCTCCACAAGCCTTTGAAAATTGCGACATTGAATTTACACATCATTTAGAGGATTTACGTAAGGCTCAATTTTTCATTGTAGCTGTACCCACTCCCATTGACGAACACTGCCAACCCGATTTGAAACCGCTACTTTCCGCTTCGGAAAGCGTAGGAAAAGTTTTGAAAAAAGGGGATTACGTAGTTTTTGAATCTACGGTATATCCGGGCTGTACCGAAGAGGATTGCGTTCCGATTTTAGAAAAATACTCAAATCTGAAATTTTGCGAAGATTTCAAGGTAGGTTACTCCCCTGAACGAATCAACCCAGGCGATAAGGAACACACTTTGGAAAATATTGTCAAAGTAGTTTCGGGTTGTGATGAAGAAAGTTTGGAGCAAATAGCCCAAGTCTATGAATTGGTAGTACGTGTAGGCGTGCATAGGGCAAGTAGTATCAAAGTTGCCGAAGCGGCAAAAATCATTGAAAACACCCAAAGAGATTTGAACATCGCTTTAATGAATGAGCTTTCTATTATTTTTGACAAAATGCAAATCAACACCTACGAAGTGCTGGCGGCGGCGGGTACAAAGTGGAATTTTCTCAAATTTGTTCCTGGACTTGTTGGAGGGCATTGCATAGGAGTAGATCCGTATTATCTCACTTACAAAGCCAAAGAATTGGGTTACACGCCTGCTGTCATTTTAAGCGGTAGAGCTATCAATGACGGAATGGGTGCTTATATTGCAAAAAAAATAGTGCAGAAAATCATTCAACAGGGCATTAACCCGCAGGAGGCAAGAGTGCTGATTTTGGGGGTTACTTTCAAAGAAAATGTAAGTGATATTCGCAATACCAAAGTAGTAGATATTATCAAAGAATTACAAGAATTTGGCTTGCAAGCTCACGCTGTTGATTATATGGCTGATGAGAAAGAGTTCTTTCACGAATATGGGTTACAATTACAAACCAAGCCACAAGGTAAATATGATGTCATTGTAGTAGCGGTCAATCATCAAAATTACTTAGCTTTGCAAGAGTCTGACTTTTTAGCTTGGGCAAAGGAAAAAACGCTTTTTGTAGATATTAAAGGTAGTTTTCGCAAGAAAATCAAGCAGATGAATTATTGGAGTTTGTAACGAACAAAAGCCTTGAATAAAGTGTTTTTCAAAAAAACATCAATGAATGTTTATTGATTGATGTATTTTTTTTTATTTTGCAGAGTTAAATACAACGCAAAACCTTTTATGGAAGATTTTGAACTATTAGAAAAAATCGGAGAGCGTTTAGTTGATGAGCATTTGAGCATCAAGGAAGAAAACTTTCGTTTGAAACAAATCATCAACAACGAACACATTGTACCATTTGTTATTGATAAGAAAGGCTTTTTTATCTTACCAAGCAAATACGCCCTGAAAGCTATGGGCTTACAAGCTAAAAAATTAAAAACTCGCAACGCTTTTGAATTTTTTGAGAAAAACCCCAAAGCTATTGAAAATATACGACGAGCTTTGCGGGGTGAAAGTTTGGTTGATGTTCTAAAACTGGACGGCAAATATTGGAAAGTAGCCTATCAGCCTACCTACGACGAGCACAACCAAATTATTGGTATCACAGGGCTTAGTATTGATGTAACTGATGTTATTGAAAACGCCGAAAAAATCAAAAAAGCATTAGGATAAGTCTTGGGAATTTGATATTTTTGTCAAAACTGCATTTATGAAAACTTACACATATTCTTTTATTTTTTGTTTGCTTATTCAATTTGCTTGGGGGCAAGTACAAAAACCCAATCAAGGCAAACCTAATGTGAAAGACCCTAAAACAAACTCCAACAAACCTACTTCTCAAAAAAATACCACTACCAAACCTGAACAAAAAGTTCAAAAAGATACAACCAAAAAAAATAAAATCGTAAAACCCTACAAACCTCCCAAACCTCAAAACGACTCTCTATCTATGCTCACTTTGGAGCAAATGATAGAGCAATCTATTGTAATAGACTCCACTTGCCCACGTTGCAAAGGCTACAAACACGATAGAGCCTGCGATGGTTTGTATTGTTACAGCGGTAAATGTTCCGCTTGTAAAGGGTATCAGAAATGTATTCATTGCGATGGCACTATGTACAAGGGTGCAGTTGCCTGTCCTTTTTGCAAAGATATAAAAGAAGGTAAAAGTTCTGAAAAATGTCCTTATTGTAAAGATACGAAGTTCGGAGCAAGAAGGTGTATTTATTGCACAGATGGCACAATGAAACTTAAAGAAAAAGCCGACTATCTCAAATTTGAACACTTAGAGGGTTGTCCTGAATGTACTGACGGCAAGTGCCGTGTTTGCAAAGGTTCGGGGCTTTGCCACAAGTGTAATGGTTCGGGGGTACTTCCTTGCTTGCGTTGCAAAGGAACGGGACAAAAACCTCCCGAGCAAATCAAAGCTGAAAAAATCAAAAAAGTAGAGCAAGAGAAACGCCGTATGCGTGAGCGTGAAGCCAAAGAGATGATGGGAGGGGGTAACTAAAACTCCCATCTTGCCAAAGCTCCTACGTTTTGCGGGCAAAAATCTTTTTGCAGATATTTGTAATAAGCGGCTATGGCAATCATTGCGGCGTTATCCGTGCAATACTGAAAAGCAGGAATAAATACCTGCCAATTATTTTTCTCTGCTTCTTCTTGCAACCTTTTTCGCAAATACGAATTTGCCGAAACTCCTCCTGCAATAGCAATTTGTGAGCAATTCATTGCTTGAGCGGCTTTTCGCAATTTATCCAAAAGCATTTCTACAAGTGTATGCTGAACACTGGCACAAATATCAGGTAAGTTTTCCTCAATAAATTTGGGGTTTTGAGCAGTTTGCCTTTGCAAAAAATACAAAATAGCCGTTTTTATCCCGCTGAAAGAAAAATCTAAATGAGGCATTTCGCTTTTAGGAAAACTAAAAGCCAAAGGATTACCATTTTTCGCAAATTTATCAATCAAAGGACCCCCAGGATAAGGCAAACCGAGCAGTTTAGCAGTTTTATCAAAGGCTTCGCCTACGGCATCATCTTGGGTTTCGCCTAAAATCTCCATTTGCAGATAGTCTTTTACCCAAACAATTTGCGTGTGTCCCCCACTAACCGTAAGGCATAAAAACGGAAAAGTAGGTTGAGGCTCATCAATAAAATGAGCAAGCACGTGTGCCTGCATATGATTGACCTCTATAAGAGGAATATCCAAAGCCAAAGCCATTGCCTTGGCAAAAGAAACACCAACCAAAAGCGAGCCTAAAAGCCCAGGACCACGTGTGAAAGCAATTGCATTTAATTCGTTTTTGCTGACTTTGGCTTCTTGCAGAGCCGCTTCTACGACCGCTACAATATTTTTTTGATGCTCACGCGAAGCAAGTTCAGGCACTACTCCACCATATTTTTGGTGAATTTCTTGACTGGCTATGATATTTGAAAGAATTTTGCTATCTTGTGCCACGGAAGCAGATGTTTCATCACAAGAAGATTCTATCGCTAAAATGTGTATTGGCATAGAAATTGAACGAAAAAAGTTAAAGATTAGAAGTTAAGGCTTGAGAAATAGCCTTTGAGCCTTAAAGCAATAAATGCAAAATTATAAATTTGAGCGTAATCAAACAAGATATTGAACCTCAAAAATCGGCAATAGAACAGACCGAGTTTAGTGCTGAGCAAATAAAAAAAGCTCAAAAGAAGCGTATTACTCTAAAGTTTTTCAGAATTGCGTGGAAATACTTTAAATGGGGGGTAATAATGCCCATTAGTGTAATTTTGTTTTTACTGGCACTTTTGGCTATTCCTGCCACGCAAACCTTTTTAGCCCAAAAAGCCTCTCGCTATTTTTCACGAATAACAGGCTTTGAAGTCAAAATTGAAAAACTCCGTATCAACCTTATCAATCAAGATGTTTATCTCAAAAATTTGCAAATTATTGATAGACAAGGCAATGTGATGATTGATATAGAAAAAACAGAAGTAGATTTGCAGTTGCGTACATTTATGCGTGGTAAAGATATTTTTTTGGATAAAATTCTTTTACAGAATGGTGAGGTGAATTTAATAGTAAATCCTGTAACTAAACAGCTTAATATTGATGAGTTCATTGCCGTCATAGATAGCCTTACCGCCCCCAAAGAAAAGAAAAAACGCAAACCCGGTGAAAGAGCCCCTGTATTTGCCATAGAAGAGGTTACTTTGGATAAAATGCGTTTCTCTTACTATGATAGCCGTCAGGATTCTATCCGTAATGGCTTTGACTATGCCCATTTCAAATTTTCGGATTTAGATGGCTACCTGAGAAATATGCTTATTGTTGCCGATACTATCGCTTTTGACTTGGAACACTTCAAAGCAGAGGATAAAATTTCAGGACTTACCATCAAAAATTTTACTACTCGCTTTCTGATGAATAAACATTCCATGCAATTCAATCGCCTTTACGCAGAAATCAATAATTCTACACTACGAGATAGCCTTGTGTTTAATTATGAAAGCAAGAAAGATTTTGCACATTTCAATGAAAAAATACGCTTGGAAGCCAACCTGAACAATACCCTGCTACATACACGCGATTTGGCTCTCTTTGCCCCTGACCTGATGCAATATGATGATGTTTGGAGAATAAAAGGCTATTTCAGTGGTACAATAAGCAATTTTAGCTTTACGGATTTTGCTTTGAAAATTGGGCAAAATACTTCACTTATCGGTTCTCTGACCGCCGAAGGGTTACCAACCATTCAAAATGTACTCGCTTCTTTGCAATTGGAGCAAGGTACGCAAATATATGCACCCGATTTGAAACAATATCTGGACGAGAACAGCAATCATTTTGTACAAAAATTCGGAAATATTGCCTTGCAGGGTCGCTTTGATGGCTACTTTACAGACTTCAAAGCAAATTGCCAAATGCAGTCCGATTTGGGAAATGCCGATTTAGATACTTATTTCATTCAACAAGACCAGCAAGTACCTGCTTACGAGGGCATTATCCGCTTGCAAAACTTTCAGATAGGTACGCTCTTGGAAGAAAAAAGTTTGGGAATGCTCTCTCTTGATGCCAACATCAAAGGCAAAGGCTTTACCATTCAAACATTAGATACTGATTTGGACGGACACGTTGAATTTTTTGAGTTTAATACTTACCCCTATCGCAATATTGACCTCAAAGGACATTTCAAAAATAAATCTTTTGAAGGAAAAATCAATAGTCAAGATGAAAATGCTCATTTAGAACTAACAGGTTCTATGAACTTCAACAAGCCTGAACCCGAATTACGCATTACTACTGATATTGAAAATTTAGACTTTTTCAAGATACATCTATGGAATGAGCCACTCATTTTCAAAGGATTTCTACATATCAACAGCGAAAACCTCAAATTAGATAATTTCTTGGGAGAAGTATTGATGAAAGAAGCTAAAATTCATTACAAAAACAGAACCCTGCCTATTGATTCGCTGATGATTAGCTCCTCTCAAAATCCTTATGGTTATCGTTTTATTGATATTTACTCGCAATATATCTCCGCTGAACTCAAAGGCAAATTTACACTTGCCCAATTGCAAAAGAATTTAAGTATCTTCACTAACGAAATAGTTTTGGGTATCAAAAACGAAGAAGCCAAGCAAAAAGCCTATTACGAAGCTAAAAAGAAAGAAAAAAGTGAGGAAGTAAGCATTGATTTCAAAATAAACCTCAATGATATAAACCCTATTGCTCATCTTTTTGATAGCACTTTTCGCATATCGCAGGGTATTCCTTTGCAAGGCGAACTACAAGGCGGCGAACTAACTCGTTTTTCTATCAAAACTGAAAAACCTTTTGAAAAGCTACATTTTGGCAAAAATCAGTTTCAACGTAATAGCTTTCGCTTTGAAGCCTATAAAGAAGGCTCTAACAACAATGTATCCGCCGAACTCTATGTGTATTCTAATGAGCAAAAAATGGGCGGTGTAGAAACTGAAAAGTTGAGCTTTAATGCAATTTGGTTAGATGGCATTATTGATTTTAGGACGAAAATCAAACAAAAAAATAGCACTAACGAAGCAGATTTGCAAGGACATATTACTTTAGATACCAATAGAACAGAAATTGAATTTGATGAGTCTTTGGTGAAAGTTTTAGAAAAAGATTGGCACTTTCTTAAAGAAGGTAAAATCACCCTTTTCACCGCTGAAAATGGCAATATACTCTTTGAAAAATTTGGTCTTTACAACGAAAAGCAAGAAATCAAAATTACAGGAAATATTGCCTCCAATAGCAATAATGACAAGCTAAATATTGATATTGAGAATTTTCAGCTTGCTACTCTCAACGTACTTTTGAGTAAGCAAAAATTGAAAGGCACACTAAACACTCATATTGACCTGCAAGATGTCTATGAGCAAATCAAAATCAATTCACAATTTACCGCCGATTCAGTGGCTATCAATCAGTTTTTAATAGGTGATTTGCACGGCAAATCTACTTGGAACAACGAGCAAAAAATTGTAGAAATTGCTACTGATATTTACCACAAAAAAGATTATGTGCTTTTTCTTACAGGCTACTACAAACCCCAAAACCAAGATTTGAACCTTTGGGCTAAAATACGCAACCTACCGCTCAACATTGTAGAGCCTTTTACCGAAGGACTATTTTCAAAGTTAGAAGGTACTATATCAGGAGATTTGGCAATTGCAGGTAAAATCTATAAACCTGAACTTTCAGGCTTTGCACGATTCCAAAACGCCAAACTCAAAGTAGATTTCTTGGGAGCAACTTACGAAACCAATAGCCAAATTGAAATTGCTCACAATGAATTTTTATTCAATCACTTCATTTTCTACGACCGCGATAAGCAAAAAATAACTTTTGACGGGAGCATCTCTCACGATAATTTTTCGCATTTCTTTTTGAACTTAGAGGGCGATTTCAACAAATTTACACTTTTGCAAATCAAAGAAACTCCCAACGCCCTTTTTTATGGTAATGCCATTGCATCAGGCAAAATACTTATGCAAGGCGAACCTACCGACCTCTACATACGCGTTGATGCTACCAGCAACAAAGGTACAAAAATTTACTTGCCTCTTGATGGATACAGCGAAGTAGGTGAAGTAAGTTACTATCAATTTACAAATTTTGAAAAAGAAAATCAGCAAGATAGCCTACACTTGCAAAAACAAATTAAAAGTGTAAAAATTACAGGTTTAGAGTTGGATATGAACCTGAATGTAACCGAAGATGCCTATTTTGAAATACAATTGGATAGACAAACAGGTGATAAAATGCAAGGCGTAGGCAAAGGGCTTATGCAACTGAGTATTGATAAACGAGGAAATTTTGGCATCTGGGGCGACTACCTCATCACCGATGGCAGTTATCTTTTCACAATGAAAAATCTGATTAGCAAAAAGTTTAACATTTTACCCGGTAGTAAAATTTACTTTGAAGGCGATGTCTATAAAGCCTATATGGACGTAAAAGCATCTTACAACGCCCATACTTCTTTTACGGCTTTCTTACCTCAAACCGAAATCAATCCTGAAACTTCAAGGCGTTTTCCTGTGGCAGTAGTGGCTCATCTCTTGGGCGATTTGCTTGCTCCCAAAGTTACTTTTAACATTGATTTCAAAGATATTGAAAAGCAAATTGCCAATCCTACGCTACAAGCCGCTATGTTTAAGGTAAAATCGGATATTGAAACTAATGAACTTGAACTCAACCGACAAGTAGGTAGTTTGGTAATTTTAGGACAATTTACCTCTGCCTCCAACAATAGTAACGTAGGTGCCGCTTCGGGCAGAACACTTGGCGAGTTTCTCTCTAACCAATTCAGCAGTATTGTTTCACAAATTGATGAAAACTTAGAAATTGATATAAGTGCAGGCGACCTAATTGCCGCAGGACAAAATAATTCTACCGTACTTGGGGCAAGGTTTGCCTATAACCTAATGGACGGCAGGTTGCGTATCATTAGTGATAATCGTCTTAATAACCAACAACGAGGCTCTAACTACACAGGCGAATGGATTGTAGAATTTCTAATGACCGAAGACGGTCGCTACAAACTTAAAATGTATAACCGTAGCACCTTCGGTAGTAGTAATATTATGAATACTACCGCTAATTCCACAGGAGTTAGTATTTCAACCTCACGCTCGGGGAATACATTTTGGGAACTTTTCCAAAGTAAAAAGAAAAAGGAAGCCAAACGCCAAAAACAAAAACAACAAGCTATCCAATAGTATTGGAAGCAGGATGCTGGAAACAAGAAACAGGCATTAAAAGTCTTGCACCGCCGAAAATTTACCCCTCTTTTTAGCTATATCTTGTCTTGTAATACCAACTTTCTGAAAAAGCACTCATATTTTTGCCTTTCTGTGTTTTTTGCTGTAAATTTGGCAAAATTTTAGGTTCAAATTTTCTTTTTATGCAAGTAGCCAAAGATAAGGTAGTTTTTATCACTTACACCATTTCCTCTCTTGATGACCAAATGGTTATTGAACACGTCCCCGCTTCTACGCCTTATGGTTTTTTGTACGGAAATCATTTTGTTTTGCCCGCAATGGAAGAAAAACTGCTTGGATTAGCCGTAGGCGATAGTTTTGATTTTATATTGCCCCCACAAGAAGCCTTTGGCGAATATGACGAAGAAGGCGTTGTCGTGTTTCCTATAAGCGAATTTTTGCAAAGTAATTTCCCACAGGAATACTTAAAAGTCGGTGAAATTGTACCTTTACAAGATGAAGAGGGCTATCCCGTAGATGCTGTAATTACCGAAATTGATGGTGATTTTGTAACTTTAGACTTCAATCACCCTCTTGCAGGACGCACTTTGCACTATCAGGGTAAAATTTTGGATATTCGCGAAGCAACCGCCGAAGAGCTTATACAAGGTGTCGTAAAAGGAATTAAGTAATGGTAAAAGAATGGAAAACACTTTGCCCGCAAGTCAATGATATTGCTCGAAAAGTAGGACTTTTCATCGCCCAACAAAGCCAAAGTTTTGATAGAAAAGCCACCGAATACAAAGGGCTTAACAATTTGGTTTCGTATGTAGATAGAGAAGCCGAAAATCGCTTAGTGGAGGCTTTGAGCAAGTTATTACCCGAAGCAGGTTTTATTACTGAAGAAAATGAAACGACACATCAAATTTCAACGAAGCAACTGCATTGGATTATAGACCCTCTCGACGGCACCACGAATTTTATTCACGGCTTACCTGTATTTGCTATCAGTATAGGTTTGATGCACGAAAACCAAATGGTCTTGGGAGTAGTGTATGAAGTAAATCGGAGAGAGTGTTTCTATGCCACTTTGGGGGGAGGAGCATTTTGCAATGCCGTGAAAATTCAAGTTTCACCTATTTTACAACTCAAAGAAGCTCTGCTTGCCACAGGATTTCCCTATCATTGGTTTGATAAAAACGAAATCTACCTAAAAATCCTTAATGAGCTAATGCAGCGTTCTCACGGCTTACGACGAATGGGGTCGGCGGCTGTAGATTTGGCATATGTGGCTTGCGGACGTTTTGAAGGCTTTTTTGAATTTAATTTGAGCCCTTGGGACGTTGCCGCAGGCTCGCTACTTGTACAAGAAGCAGGAGGCAAAGTAGGCACTTTCGGGAAAGCCCAAGACTTTATTTTTGGCAAAGAAATTATAGCGGCTGGTGCTATTTTTGAAGAAATGCAAGAAATTATCCAAAAGCTCTGGCATTAAAACTTCTACAATTCCTTGCATAATTTTTTGCCCGCAAAGATTTTTTTGTATTTTTGGCAAAAGGTGTTTGAACTACAAGTACGATGCTGAAATTCATTATCAGAAGGATAGTTTATGGTTTTTTTACGCTAGTGGGTATCACGGTAGTTGTTTTTTTACTTTTTCACGCTCTCCCCGGCGACCCTGTCTCTATGATTGCAGGGCAGAGAACTGATGAAGTTACTCTCAAAATTATTCGTGAAGATTTAGGTTTGGATAAACCTTTACCTGAACAACTCGCTTTGTATTTCAAAGATTTGTCTATCATCTCCATTCATAAGGATACACCCGAAGAGCAAGAAAAATATCGCTATACACGGCTCATTCCGATGGGTGAAAATGTGCTTGTCGTCAAATTTCCTTATTTCAGGCGTTCTTTCCAAACGCAAAAACGTGTTTCGGAAATCATCAACGAAAGAATTTGGAACACAATTGTACTAGCAGTTTCGGCAATGAGTTTTGCAGTAATAGTAGGGGTTTTTTTAGGAATTGTAGCGGCACGCCGACAAGGTACTTGGATTGATAGAACCATTATTCCCGTTACTACGCTTGGCTTTTCAGTACCTTCCTTCGTAGCAGCGGCTTTGATTTCCAATTATATCGGTTACAAATTCGGACCTTACGTAGGTTTGAGCGGTACAGGTTCGCTCTGGGATTACGATACTTACACAGGAGAAAGCGTACTTGCTCTGAAAAATCTTATTCTGCCTACACTTACTTTGGGTATTCGCCCACTTTCGCTCATTGTGCAAATCACGCGTAGTGCAATGCTTGATGTTCTTTCGCAAGATTATATCCGTACCGCAAGAGCAAAAGGAGTTTCAAAAAATCAACTTATCTATAAACACGCCCTAAAAAATGCCCTAATCCCCGTGGTAACTTCGGCATCGGGCTGGCTGGCTTCGCTCATAGGCGGCTCTTTCTTTGTGGAAACTATTTTTGTGTATCAAGGAATTGGTTATGAAACCGTCAATGCAGTTTTCACGTTAGATTTGCCTGTTATTATGGCTTCTACGCTTATTGTAGCGGCAATTTTTATCTTTATCACCGTAGTAGTGGATATTCTTTACACTTTTATAGACCCTCGTATTCGTTTGCAATAGTTTATTCTCCATAAAACCTTGAAAACTCTATGCGTAAAATTTTTTTATTGTTGAGTTGTCTCATACTTTTTGCTTGTCAAGAAAAAAAAGAAAACAATAATCAAGACATTTTACAAACATCTTGCCTTCCTGATGTGGATATTAGTAAAATTCAGCTTCAAACTACTTTTGAACGCATTGATAAAGCCATCTTAGAGGCTCAAAATGAGACTGAAATTCAGCAAATTTTAGAAAAAAATCCACTTTACAACAAATTGTATTTAGTACGTGAAGGCTGGGAAAAACGTGAAAATCCTCAAAAAAATAAAGAAAAGGATTTTATGGTAGAAATTCTTGCCTCTATGGCAAAAGAACCTCATTTAGATAGCTTACGAATGGATTATGAGAAAATTATTCCTTTGGAAAAGCTACAAAATCAAATTCTTGACCTTTTTAAGCGAATCAAAGCTCATTATCCCAATTTCAAAGAGCCTGAAAAAGTGTATTTCAGTGTCTCGGGGATAGGCTCTTTTCCGCTCAATACCGTAACTGATATTTACTATTCGCCCAATGGTGAAATTTTAGTAATAGGTTTAGATTGGTTTTTAGGACCTACTTACAAATACCCCCTCCCTACGCATATACCCACATACATAGCTCGCAGATATGTATGGCAGAATATTCCTACTTTTGTAGCAGAACTCATTGGCAATCGCTATAATGCCTTCAATCCAAATGATAAAACGGTGCTCAATGAAATGCTTGCTTACGCCAAGACCTACTATTTTGCCCAAAGTGTTATTCCCTGTCTCGCAGATTCGCTTGTTTTAGGCTATACTACCGAACAAATGCAGTACATAGCTCAAAATAAAGAGCAAATTTGGAAACACTATTTAGACAAACAAGTATTTTTCAATACAACTCGCGAGTTTCGCAGAGATTATGTAGAAGATTCACCTTTTACGCTCCCTATCAGCCAAGAATGCCCAGGAGGAATAGCCCGTTGGAGTGCTTTGCGTATGCTAAAAAAATATGCTGAAAAGAACAAACTTTCTCTACCACAAGTGATGCAATTGCAAGATGCTAAAGAAATTTTACAAAATTCAGGCTATAAAGGTGAATGACATAAAAAGCAAATTTTTCTTGCTTTTGAAAGCAAAAATTATTTTCTTGCAAACAAAAATTAAGAAACTTCAAAGCATACCTTTATGATAGATTTTAGAATGACCGAAACCATTGCCTATGCTTTTTTCATCGGTTTGGGTGTAGTTTCTTTTGCTATTGGATTTTGGCTTCAGAAAGCCGAAAATAACCGCAAAAAGCAAAGTCAATCCTAAAACAATTTGGAAAAAATCCTTTTTCAAACGCTTATAGCTTTTTTGAAAGCTATAAGCGTTTTTTCACGAATAGTAATACTTTAAATCTAAAACCTATGTCAGACGAAAATTTGAGTTTAGAAGACGAAAATCGTATCAAAAAAGCTTTCAAAAAGTTAGATTGGCACGAAATCAAAAGCACCAACTCGTGGGCATTGTTCAAGATAATGTCGGAGTTTGTTGATGGTTTTGATAAACTGGCTCGGATAGGTCCTTGTGTTTCTATTTTTGGCTCGGCACGCACCACTCCCGATAATCCTTACTACAAAATTGCCGAAGAGATTGCCGCTAAACTTGTAGATTTGGGCTACGGTATCATTACAGGTGGCGGACCAGGCATTATGGAAGCAGGCAACAAGGGGGCTAAAAGCCGTGGTGGTAAATCAGTGGGTATCAATATCATTTTACCTTTTGAGCAAACCAGCAACCCCTACATAGACCCTGATAAACTCATCACTTTTGACTACTTCTTTGTTCGTAAAGTGATGTTCGTAAAATATGCACAAGGGTTTGTAGTAATGCCCGGGGGCTTTGGTACATTAGATGAACTTTTTGAAGCTCTCACGCTTATTCAAACTAAAAAAATTGGACGTTTCCCGATTGTGTTGGTTGGTAAATCATATTGGGGAGGGCTGATTGACTGGCTCAAAAACACCGTACTTGCCCAAGAAAAAAACATCAACGCCGAAGATTTGAACCTTTTTAGTCTTGTAGATACCGCAGACGAAGCCGTAGAAGTAATTGATAATTTTTATACGCAATATTTGTTGCAACCAAATTTCTAAAAAATACTCCTTGGATACTTTCAAACAACATCACTCTTTTGCTGTGATGTTGTTGCTCTTTTGAAGTGTTTGACTTTTAGCAATTTTATTGTAAATTTGTAAAAACTCTCTTGCAATGCTTCATACCCCTACAAAAATCAAGCCTGAAGAGTCCGTAGATTACAATATCAAACTTGCTTGGTACGCTATATCGCGTATGTATAATGCCGAAGGAAGCAAATATGGCATTACTGCCTCCGTAGGTTTTATTCTTATCAATATTGACCCCGAAGCAGGTACTCCCGCCACTAAAATTGCTCCCCAGTTTGGTTTAGAACCTCGTAGCATTACACGCACCCTAAAAAGTATGGAAGCCGACGGCTTGATTTTCAGAAAGCAAAGCGAAACCGATAAACGATTTGTACGTATATTTCTTACAGAAAAAGGGAAAGAAAAACGAGAAATTGCTCGCCGAGTTATCAAAAAATTTAATCTACTTATTTACGAAAATATTGAGGTAGAAAAATTGGAAGTATTTTTTGAAGTTATCAATAAAGTTTATCAACTCGTAGAAGAAAGAAACAGTAGAAGAAAGAAACAAATAAAGCTTTGAACTACTACGAAATTTTAGGGGTTTCTCCTCAGGCAAGTTTGTTAGAAATAAAGAATGCCTATAAAAAATTGGCATTCCGCTACCACCCTGACCAAAACCCCAACGATGCCAAAGCTGAAGAGATGTTCAAAAAAATCAATGAAGCCTATCAAACACTCTCAGATGCTCAAAAAAGGCATTTCTATGATGTAAAATTAGGCTTCACGCAAGAAATTAATTACAGCTATTACTACCAAGATTATCAAAAAAAGCAAGAAGCCGAGCAAAAAGTAAAAGTAGAAATTCTCAAAAATTTTTTTCGCAAATACCAAGAAGAACAAAAAGCTGAACAGAAAGAAATTGAAAAAATCAATAAAAAAACTAATTTTTGGATAGCTCTCGCTCTCGTTCTGATACTTCTCCCCGCTATTTATCTTACTATCCAAGAAAAATATCAACTTCGTGAAATGTATGCACAGGCTCAAATTTATCTAAGAACTTATCAATTACGCAAAGCCGACAGCCTCGTTCATCTGATTCGGCGAAAAAAGCCAAAAGACCTTGATTATTTATTGCTGTATGTCAAAGTACATTTCAAAATGCAGGACTACAAAGAGGTTTTTCGTATGCTTGATAATTCCTATTTGATAAAATCACCCGACTTTCGTTTTTACTGGGCAATTAGTAGATACAAATACCAAAGAGAACATTTAGCAGAAACCATTCAAGTCTTACAAGAAGTCGAAAAAAGCGGTTTTAGAGAAAGCGATTTGTACTTTGAAAGAGCTATGATAAAGTTTAGTTTAAATGCTGATAGCAAAAGTATTTGTCAAGATTTAGAATTAGCTTTGAAAATGGGGGAATTTCGTGCCGCTCATTATCAGTTTATTTGTCCCTAACTACCCCAAAACCATTTCTTAACAATTACCCAAAATTTGTAAGTAGAAATTACCGAAGGTTTAATTTTTAAGGATTTGAAAAGATAATGTAGGGTTTCTATTCGCTTTTTTGCCATTACCAAATGCAAAGCAATATACAAATAAGAATGTGCTTCTATATTAGCAATGCCCTTGCTTCCATAAAAATTTTTTATTTTTTCATCTCCGCTCGTATTTTGCAAGAGCGATTTTATGCGTTTAATCAGTTTTTCCGTGCTAATACTCAAAACACTTCGGCTATTATGGTTAATCATAGAAGCACAAATGGTAGAAATCCCTTGTAAAGGGTAGCGACTTGCTAATCGTAGCCACAATTCGTAGTCTTCTGTTCCCGAAAGGTCTCTGTTCTCGTTAAAAGGATTTTCTAATAAAATTTCCTTTTTTACAAAAACACCTATACAACTTAAAATATTACCAAATTGCAATTTTTGAGCAATATCTCCACGATGAATTTGCTTAAACAAAATATTTCCTTTTTCATCTTTCATTTCATAGCTTAAAGCCCAAAAAACGCTATCAGGCTTTTTTTGCAGAAAATCATAAGCTATTTGAAAATAATTCGGATAAAGCAAATCATCAGAATCTACGAAGGTAATGTATTTGCCTTTGGCTTGCGTTATACCAAAATTACGAGCTTTGGCACGCTCCCCATTAGGAACTTTGTAATAACGCAGTTTTTCTGAAAGAAAGGGTTTAACTACTTCCTCGGTGTTATCAGTACTTCCATCATCTACTACAATTACCTCAAAATCAGTAAATTTTTGATGAATCACTGATTGTAAGGTTTGCTTGATGAAATCGGCTCGGTTATAAGTTGGAATTACTATGGAAAATAAAGGCGAGTTCATCACTCATCATACAATTGTTCTAAACCCCTAATCATTTTTCGCAAGTTAAACATTTTTTCTACGCTTTCTCTGCTATTTTTAATAATTTTACTTCGCAATTCATTATTTTCAAGTAAGTTTCGGATAGCTTCCACAATTTTTTCCGAATTTTGGAATGGTACTACCCAAGCATTTTCTTGGTGATGAATAAACTCTTTTGCAACCCCCGAAAGTGTAAAGACACTTGGAATTTTTGCAGCAAGAGCCTCTACATAGGTTTGTCCGAAGGCTTCTACTTCCGCATTGATAGGGGTATGCACATACACATCAAAAAGCTGATACAAGGCGGGTAAATCATTTTCAAAAGGAATGGCAATGTAAGATTGAGGAGGTAAGTTTTTAAGCAATTTTTCTATTTCAGTAGTATAATCTCCTTTGGCATTGGCTAAAATTAAATGGGCTTGCGGATAGTGCTTCAAAATCTCCGCAAAAGCAGGAATGATAAACTGAATACCTTTCCAATGCGTCCAACGAGCTATCACACCTATTACTGGAAATTTATTTTGCAAATGATATTTTTGCTTTAAGTTCTCTACTCGCTCTCTTGATACATTTTCAAAAAGTTCTAAACGAAAGCCGTGATGAATGAGCCTTATTTTAGCAGGATTTACTTTTTCTTTCAGAATTAGCACATTTCGCACATTTTCGCTGATAGCTACAATATGCGTTGCCAGAGCATTTATAAACCTATCGTACCAAACGGCTCTCGGAAAATACTCGTGATGAAAAGTAGAATAGTGGCGGGTAAATATTCGTTTTTTAATGCCTAAACTTTTTGCCGCAAGTAGCCCCACAAGCGATGCTGTAAATAAATGACAATGCACTACTTGCGTACCCCAGTTTTTCAAGATTTTTCTAACTTCCGAAAAAGCCGAAAAAAGTTGTTTTTTACTTTCATAATATACCCAAAAAACAGGAACTTGTTTCTCTTTGAGCCAATTTTCTAAAAAGCTACCCTGCTTGCGATTGAGCAAAATAAAGCTCAAATCGTATTTTTCGGTATTTAATTCTTCTACTATCCACTCAAAAGCAAGGGCTTTTTCTATATCTGAAATAATGTAGGTTACTTTTTTCCCCATAATCTAACAAAAAAACCTACTTTTCAGTAGGTTTTCATTTTTTAGTTGAACTTGTAAGTAAAGTCTTTTACACGATACAACTCTTGCAAAGCCTGATAATAAAAACTGCTTACACTTTGCTTCTGTGTGTTAAGCAAATTGTTTTTATACTGCGAGTAATCTGCAATTTGAGGAGCAGGCATTTGCTCCGTAACTTCCATAACGATTACACCATTATCATCTCCGATGGGCTTACTTCTTTTGCCTTTCTGTAAGCCAAAAGCTGTACCTACACCCACAGGTGTATATCCCGCAGTATTTATAGAAGCGTTTTGCATAGTAATATCACGTGCTTCCTGTACTACAAAGCCTCCTGCATATTTTTTGGCTATTTCGTCAAGCGAAATGTTGCCATAGCTGTTTATTTTGCTGATAATTTGCTCTTTCTTTTTCAAATTACGCACTTCGTATTCCAAAGTTTCACGGAAATATTCCAAACTGGGTTCATCTTGTTCAGTTTTGGCAGTAAGAATGGGTACTACAAACATTCCTTGTTCTGGGATACGGATAGGCTTTTTAGGAAATTCCCCTACTTTTGCTTCATTGAAAGCCCAAGAAATAAGTGGCTTGGCATTGGAAGGAATACCATCTACCCCTTGTGCATAGGGAGCTACTTTTTTAGCTACTTTTTTAACTAATTTTGGGTTTTTCTCTATTTTCTTTTTGAAATCATCGTAAGTTTTTAAGCCTAACAAAAACTCCTCTGCTTGTAAGCTCACCTCTTCTGTCGTATTTTGCGTAGCATAAATAGGACGCTCAATAATTGCGAGTTTGTATTTTTTGTTGGTTTTAGGCTCTGAAATGCTAACAATATGATAACCGAAATCAGTTTCCACTAAATTGGGGAGCAAACCTTTTTCTTTTGCCCCAAAAGTAGCTTTGCTAAAAGGAGCAACCATTGTTTTTTCATCATACCAACCTAAATCTCCACCAATATCTTTGGTACCATCACTACCATATTGTTTGGCGGCTTTGGTAAAATCTAATTCGCCTGATTTTATTTTAGCAAGTACTTTTTCAGCTTCTTTACGAATGCTGTCTTTTACTTTAGCTTCTGCCCCCTTGGGAACCTGGAAAAGAATATGTTTGGAGCGTACAAAATAGGTGCTATCTTCTTTGATATCCGAAACTTTTACCATCATAAAGCTATTACGATGCAAAAAGGGACCCACCACTGCTCCTTTAAGTAAAGGACGATTTTCGGAATAAATACCATCGGGAATTTCTTTGGGATTACGATACTTAAAATTCTTTTCGTTACCTTTGGTTTTATTTACGGCAAAAGCCGAATCGTCTTGGGCAAGAGCAAAATCTTTGGCAAGTTTACGAAGTTCATCAGAGAACTCCAAAGTATCTTCTTTAGAGGGAGCAACGGTAAAAATCACATACTCAAAAGAACGGCTTTCAGGTGCTTTGAAACGTTTTTTGTTCTTTTTCAAAAACTCTTCCAACTCTTTATCTGTGATTTTTACAGCACTATCAGGAATTGATGTATAAGGAACATAAAAATATTTAAGTGCGAGTTTATTGTTTTGATTTTCGTACTCCCTTTTCGCTTCTGCTTTGGTAACATACGCCGATTGTGAAAGCAAAGCGTTATATTTTTCTTGTACACGACTTTCAGCAAGACCATCTAAAAACATCTCCCAACGAGCTTTCGCTTCGGGGTTATTTTTCATATTTTTCAAAAACTCTTTTACAAGTTTTTTATCAAATTTTTTAGTTACACTATCTTGAAAAATCCCCGCACTGGCTACCTGTGGGTGAATAAAAATGCTATCGCCCTCATACATTGCTTTTTTCTCTTCTTCGCTTACTTGCAAGCCCAAAGCTTCGTATTCGGGTTTAAGCATATTTTTTCGTAAGTAAGCAGACCAAGCAAAGCGTATCAAATCAGCTTCACTGGGGCGTTGTTGGGGCATATTGATAGCATAATAACGCTCTGCTTCCATTATTTCTAAGGCTATATCATCAAGGGTAATTTCTTTGCCATCAAATACTCCTACTACTTTTTCCTGCCCCCTTTTACCTTTTTGGAAATAGCGGAAAAAATCATCTCCCACAATAAAAAGTGCCAGTCCTATGGCAATAACACCTACGATAACACCTGCTTTTTCTCGGATTTTACCAATAATAGCCATTTTTGATAAAAATTTATTTCACACAATATTTTTGAGCGTGCAAAAAAACAAGATTTTTGCGTGAAATCCAAATTTATGAATAGGAAATTTTAGAAAAATAGAAAAGGGGAAATTATCAATTTAACACTCCCCTATTCACTACAAGGAGAAATTAAGCGGTCTTTTTTTGAGGTATTTGCAAAATATGCCCACATCGAGAGCATTTATGAAGGTCGGGGTTGTTATTGAATTTAGCAAATACTTCGGGAAGTTGTTTTTCAATGTTAGTAAGTTTGAAATATTCATCATAGAGCTTATTTCCGCAATTATCGCAATACCACTGAAAGCCGTCAGTATCTTGGGGTTTTCGGCGTTCTTCTATCACAAGTCCGATAGTTCCTGCGGGGCGTTGGGGCGAATGGGGAATTTTAGCATTGAGTAAATAAATCTCTCCTTCCCGAATGACAATATCCTTGAACTCGCCATTTTCAATAATTTTAAGCGTCATATCCCCTTTAATTTGGTAAAAAAACTCGGGGGTTTCATTGTAATGATAGTCTTTTCTTTCGTTAGGTCCGCCAACAATCATTACAATCATATCGCCGCCCGGATAAACTTCTTTATTGCATACAGGGGGTTTTAAGAAATCTTTGTTTTCTTCCACCCATTTCAAAAGATTTTGTACATTGATACTTACCATAAGATATTGTGTTGTTTTATTTCAATCGCTTCTGAAACCTAAAATGCTCAAAATAGCCTTAATTCTATTTTTTTGAGGACGCGTGATATTGGCTTCTTCTTTTTGCTCCTGTTCTTTTTGTTTTTGTTCCTCTTGCTTAGCTTTGGCTTCTTGTTCTTGTTGTTGTTTGATTTTCTGCTCTAAAATAGCATTCTCACGATTTTGCTTAAATTTCTCGTAAAAACTCTCTTCTTTTTCCGCATCTTTCTTTTTTGCTTCTTCGGCGGCTTTCTTTTGCTTTTCAATGAGTTCGTTATGCTTACGCATTAGCTCATCAAGCCTATTTTTATAGGCTTCGGCATTGTGGAATAGTTTTTCTTTTTTATCGTTTTTTTCAGTTTTATCCTGATTTGAAGTTGTTTTTTTAGTAGTAGTTTCTGTTTTCCGAAACGAGCCAACTTTCGTGGAAGAAGTAGGTTCTACTTTTTTATCAAGAATAGCTTTACGAAGCTGATAATCGTAAAAGTTGCGTTTAATAGCATTCGAAAGCACTGAATAAGCCTCTTTTATATCCATAAACATCTGTTCGGCTTCGGCATTGCCCGGATTGAGGTCTGGGTGCCACTTCTTTGCCAAGTTCCTGTAAGCACTTTTTATCATTTCTACCGAAGCACTTTCAGGTACTTCTAGAATGGTATAATAGTTTTTCAACGCTTTTGAAAGTTTTAGTTGATTGAAAAATCAGAGTTTTGTCAGGATTTTGTTTCGCAATAATGCTAAAATTTGAGATAAAAAACAAATGATGAACAAATAAAAAATTACAAATTAAACTTGTAGTTTAGAAATATATTTTGTAATTTTGGAAAAATTTGAATACGATGAAAAAGTTTGGCTATTTATTCCCATTTATTTTACCTGCTTTGTGGGTATGGGGCTACTATCAAGGTGGCATTTGGAACTACGCCACAGTCTTATTTGCTTTTGGTATTATTCCCATTTTTGATGCCCTTTTAGGCATTGATAAGCATAATTTTCCCAAAGAAACAGAAAAACAAATCAGTGAAGAAGGATACTACAAGGGCGTTTTATACTTGTGGGCGTTTTTGCAGATAGGCTTGCTTGTATGGGCTTGCTACGTAGTTTCGCTGAATACCCTGCAAACTTACGAATATGTAGGCTTTTTGCTGAGTACAATGACGGTACTTGGGGGCGTAGGTATCACGGTAGCTCACGAATTAGGGCATAAAAGTAGCCGTTTTGAACAAATTTTAGCCAAAATTATATTAGATACCGTTTTTTACAGACATTTTTTTATAGAACACAACCGAGGGCATCACGTCAATGTAGCTACTCCCTTAGACCCCGCTACTTCACGTAAAAATCAAAGTTTTTATAGATTTTGGCGGCAAAGCGTATGGGGCAGTATTCGCAGTGCTTGGAAAATAGAAGCTAAAAGGTTACAAAAACAAGGAAAAAGCAATTGGAATTGGGAAAACGAAATGTGGAACTGCCTTTTTGAACCTTTATTGCTAATGATAACCCTGACTGCCTCAATGAGCCTTTTACAAGGATACTTTGTGTGGCAAGTGAGTGTCTTTTACATTTTACAAAGCGTATTAAGTTTTTCGCTTTTGGAGGCTGTCAATTACATTGAACACTACGGTATCACCCGCCGTTTGTTGGAAAATGGCAAATACGAACGCGTAGAACACCTACACTCTTGGAATGCAAGTCATCTATTGAGCAACTTTTTTCTTTTTCAACTTCAACGCCATTCCGACCATCACGCCTATGCCAATCGCCGATATCAGATACTCAGACACTTTGAGGATAGCCCACAACTTCCCGCAGGCTATCCCACAATGGTACTTCTGGCACTTATTCCTCCGCTTTGGTTTGCTGTAATGAACAAGCGTTTAGATAATTGGGAAAAAAGCGTATATGAAGCAAGAAATGCTTAAACTTACATTCCTTGCAATTTTTTGACTTTTTCTACAATCCACTGCGGTGTAGTGGCTTTCTGACGTTTGTGATAGTCATAGCTTACAATGCGTGCAATGGCTCGTGTTGCAATTCTTTCGTGCTTTTTGCTGATAATCACGCTTTCCATTGTATAGCTAAACTCATCGGGAAAATCTATCACTTTTGTTCCTAAATACATCAAATCGGGGTATGCAAGAGGCATCTTGTACTGAATGTTAATTTCAGCCAAAATAGGACCGATTCCCGCACCAAAATTGCCTGCTTCGCCTTCGGCAATAAGGTCTAAATAGGCAACCCTTGCCGATTCGGCATAACGAGCATACATTACATTATTGACGTGATGAGCCAAATCCATATCTCCCCATTGTACGGGTAGCTCAATTACGGCATAATAGCCTTGCAATAGTTGTTTAACTTTCTCTGTCATAGGTAGTTGTTAAGTATTGAGTATTGAGTATTCAGTAGTTGGATAATTACTCGCTTTGAAAGGTTTTCATATATGCCTCTCCCAAATGGAAAAGCCCAATATGTCTTCTGTACGAATTGAATAAGTTTTTCGTATTTTCGTCGTAAAGTTCGGCAAGTGAAGTCATCATTTTTGCCTGAATACTTATTTTATACTTAAAAATTTCTAAAATATTCACCTGTGGAATAATGTAAAGCAGAGCCTCCTTGGAACGCACTACGGCATTATACACCCTTTCGCTATTTTCTACCAAAGCATTGATACCAATAGCTACTCCTTTTTTGGCTGTGGCAAGAGTTTCAAAAGAATCTTGATGGTCTAAATTGAGTTCTACCGTGCCACTCTTGATAACATAAAGAGCTTGTGAAGGGTCGTTGCGAAAGAAAATAGCTTCATTTTGTTTGTATTCGCGTAGATGCAAGAAAGGCAAAAACTCCTCCATTTCTTTTTCGGTCAGACGCTCAAAGAGTTTTACATTTTTGAAAAAATCAAAAATTTCTTTTTCTTGCGTGCTATAAACCTTTCTAAAAGGATTGAGTAACTTCATATCTCTGATTTTTCGCTATATTAACGAAAAATTTATTTTATTGATGCGTTACTTCATAGAAATTTCTTACAAAGGCACAGCGTATGCAGGTTGGCAAATACAAAAAAATGCTTTAAGTGTGCAAGAAGTAATTGAAAAAGCCCTTTCAGTCAGTTTGCGAGAACCTATTAGCATCGTAGGCAGTGGCAGAACCGATACAGGCGTACACGCCCTACAACAATTTGCCCATTTTGATTACGCCTCGCCTCTGTCCTCACAAATTCTGAAAAATTGGAATGCTCTTTTACCCAAAGATATTACTATTTGCGGGCTATATCAGGTTTCGCAAAAAGCACATAGTAGATTTGACGCTATCAGCAGAACGTATCAGTACCGAATTGTGCAAAACAAAAACAGCTTTCTGCAAGATTTAGCTTTGTATTTTCCTTACAAGCTCAATGTAGAAATAATACAAGAGGCTTCTCGCCTACTACTGAATTATGAGGATTTTGAAAGTTTTAGCAAAATCAAAGCGAATACACCCCATTTTAAGTGTAAGATTTATGAAGCTTTTTGGCAAGTGCAAAAAGATTTAGTCAGCGGCAAAGATGTTTTAGTCTTTCAAATTTCTGCTAATCGGTTTTTGTGGGGAATGGTACGAGCTATTGTAGGAACATTATTAGAAGTAGGACAAGGGAAAATGAGCCTATCAGATTTTGAGCAAATTATCCAAGCCCGCAACCGAAGCAAAGCCTCCGCCGCCGCACCCGCTTGTGGATTGTATTTGGCTTCAGTAAAATATCCTTTTATTTTAAGCAGTACATAAAAGCCTGCCAAATTTCGGTTCTGGCAGGCTTTATTTTTTATTGAATAATCAGTTTGTAAGTCTGCTTACCCCCAAGCGTTGTAACTTCTAAAATATAGACACCCTTCGCAAGAGAGGCTAAACTAATTTCTTTACGATAATTTTCATTTATTGCTACACTCACGTTTTCACCCCAAATTTCCTGTCCCAAAGGATTTACCAAACGTAAATTTACAGGAGTATTTTCAAAACTTGCCATTGTTAGATATATCTTTTCGCTGGCAGGATTGGGATATACAGAAATAGTTGTTCCTTTACCCCATTCAGCTACAACGATATTGCTATAAGTAATTTTTCCAGCTTCCTCTATACGCAAGCGATAATAGTTTTTACCAAATTTGGGGTTATTATCCCAAAGCTCATAATTTTCTACACTTTGGGCATTGATAGTTCCAAGAGGGAAAAACTCTTTGGCATTATAGCTTTTTTCCACTACATAACGCTCTATATTTAACTCATTAACTACTCGCCACAACAGACGTATGCTTTCAACCTGAGTTTGAGTGGTAAAATCAACAAGTTGCACAGGCAGAGGGTTCGGTGGCAAGCCCATACCAAAACCTGAAAATCCGTTTGTAAAGCCTCCCTCTATCCAGAAATCTGCCCCAAAAGTTCCTTGCGAAGTGGGAGAACTTTGCGTGCTTGGCGAACCAATAGTTGCCGAACTAATTGCTCCCGCATATTTATGCACTACGGCGGCTGTACGGTTCTGACCTGTGGCGGTTTCCCAGCCTGTAACTTCGGCGTTGGTATAATACAGACGCATATTATATGCCCCTGTTGGGTTGTTGGTTGCAGGAATTACTCGGATAGTTTTACTTGCTAAATACTCCGCTGTGGAAGTTGTTGTAAATTGCACAGCCCCTGTACCTGCCCTATCCACATACACTTGCGTACAGCCGTAATTGTGAGAAGTTGTATTTTCTATACGAGCTACCAATCTGCCATTAGCAGGGTTGTAAGCGTAATTGAGCGAATTGGGACCCAAATATAACCTATTTGCCATTGCAGGAGCAGTAAAAGTGTTTGTTTCTACGGCTGTGCCTGTAAAGGGCAAAGCCTCTACCACAATATTATCTATTACAAAAGCAGGTTGATTGGCTACGCTGTTATCATTATCCCAACGCCAAGCCAAGTGAAATTGTTGCCCTTGTAAAGCAGCGGGCAAATTAACTATTCTGGTAGTAGTAGTAGTAACCCCTCTGTAAGGTGAAGGATTAGCTCCTTCTATCTGTACCCAAGTGGTAGGTGAAGAAGCAAGTGAGTAATACAAAGAACCATAATCATAATCCGTAATACCTGCTCTTTCCCCATTACATTGGAAATCAAAAGTTACTCTTAACTGATTATTGGGATATGCTGTAGCATTGATGACAGGGGTTTGAAACAATGCGGCACCAGCAGCAGTAGCACTATAATTTCCGCTGGCAGCACTTTGGGAAATATAAGCACTATTTGTACCATTTAGAACTCTTTGCGTACCCACACGCCAAATATTTACTGCACCTGAAGAAATATATTGTGTCCAACCTGCTGCTGCACCACTTTCAAAATTTTCTGAAAACAAAGTAGCTCCTGCCACAGAGGGTTGCGGGTGGCTGTCATTATCGCTCAAAGAAAGCGTATGCGTATTATTGGAGGTACTGATTTGAGCTGTTCCGCTTACAATTGTTAAACCAAATGTAATGTTTTCCAGTACTTCAAGAGCAGGGTCATCATAGATACGTAGTTGGAAGTTCTGATTGGCTGTACTTGCTGCAGGGAAAGTTAGAGTTGAATTGACAATATCAAAATCAACACCGTTGATGGCTGTTCCGCCTGTAACATTCAGCCCTACTACTACACTGCCTGTGGGTGCCAAATTGATTTGTACAGGGATATTTACAAGTACAAAAGGACGACAATCGCCTACAAGCGGGGCATTTGTATTGTTTTCAGCAGCAGTGCTTGTAGTATTTACAAATGATACTCTTGGCATTTGGTCTATGACACGAATGTTATCCAAACGCAAAAAGCCTGCTGTATTTACAGATGAAGCAAGGAATCTGAATCTTACAAGTTGTCCATTATAGGTAGTGGATAAATTCACACTTTTTGCCGCCCAAGCATTATTGGAAAGAGTGTTTCCTTGCTGGTCAAACACATTCGTCCAAGTAGCACTACCACAGACCTGTATATCTACACGCAAGCGGGCATTTCCGCCATTGTTTTTGAATACATCAAAAGAAAGCGTTACATTACCACTGGCAGAAGTTAAATCAATGAGAGGGGAATAAAGAATATCATCAGCACCACCATCGCCCAGAGGTAAGCGAGCTACGGTAGCTCCATTAGTACCATTATCGCCTGTTTGCTCAAACCAAGTGTTGCAATTTAGAGGATTTTGCTCAATGTACCAGTTGTAGGAGGAAAGGCATTACTTTCAAAATTTTCTTCAAAAGGCAATGAGTTGCCTGCTCCCACACTAAAATTAGAAATGATTTCATTAACATACATATCTGATGAATGCGAGCTACCATTAGAAACACTTACCCATACTCTTATGCTATGATTGCCTGTGGAAAGGGTTTGAGTGGGCAAATTTACATTAGCAGTAGCTTTGTAAGCAAGACTTCCCGACCAAGCAAAAGTTTGCGTTGAACCTCCGTCTATTTGGTAGCTAATAGTAGCCGAAGTAAGATTATTAGAACCTAAATTACGCAGTATTACCGTAGGCGTAAAAGTGCCACAGACATTACCTAAAGGCGAAACTATATCAACAATACCACCATAATTGGTTGCGGGAGCTAAAAGAGCAGGCGAAGTAAGCAAAGTTTTACGACGGGGCGAGTTCTCTATTACGGTTCGCATACGCGTAGCTTGGTCGTTGGTAAAAATGTTCATACACAAATCATCTGTGTAATCCATATAGTTTTCTTTCATATCAGGGAAATCTACAGGCGTATCGGTACAAGAATTCACATTCGGACAACCAAAATTTGCAGCACCAGCCGTAGGCGTATCAGCACAGAAATCATCTACACCACACCCTCCATCACCCCAAATATGTCTTAATCCTAATCCGTGTCCAATTTCGTGAGTAGCTGTGCGTCCATCGCCATAAGGTCCTCCTAAACCTCTTCCAAAGTATTGATACCCCATTACAAGTCCATCGGTATTGGCATTAGCAGCCCCACATCCAACTCCCCCAATAGGACTTTCAGGAAATTGGGCATAGCCAAGTAACCCTGCATCAGCCCCGCCAAACTGAACAGTCCACATATTCATATATTCATCAGGGTTCCATATTGTGTTAGGCTTTATAGTTCCGTTAATATAGGTCGCTTCAAACCCGGGTTGCCAATTAGTGGCATTATTAGGCAAAGTATTTCTATTTACCCTATTGATACCATTGGTTGCCGCACCTGCGGGTGTTCTTTTGGCAAGAACAAATTCAATACGAGTATCGGCACCTTCGGGGTGTGTATTCCAACCGGGTGTGCCTGCCATTTTTCTAAAATCCTCATTCAATACATTGATTTGATCTTGTACTTGTGCATCACTGATATTGCTTCCTGTACCAATTGCTTCTCCATTGTGTATCACGTGTACTACCACAGGAATATAATACACTCCCCCAATGGTACGAGTAGAAGCGTTACCGTTTGCTATATCACGTCTTCTTTTGGCTATTGCTTTTGCAATCCAAGCCTCAAAATCTCTATCAAAATTGGGATTATTTTTGCGGAGTTGCTCGTTGTACTCTACTGAATAACAGCGAATTTTACCTGTACGTTGTAGAGCTTCTTGGTTGAAATCTTTTAGGTAAATTCCGTTATTCCCTCTTTGGTAAGCATTTTTTTGTGATAAATTTTTACTTTTGTTTTCAAAAGGCAGTCCCTCTTGAATTTTTTGTGCTTTCAATTGCACCGTAAAGCCCAAAAAAAAGATAAGGGCTAACTTGAAAGAATAAAGTAGTTTTGTCATACGTTGTTTAAATTTTTGTAAAGAATAGTTTTGCCACAAAGTTCATAATTTATTCTCATTTGCATAACAAAAGTAACCACCAATGTAAGTTTTTACCAAATAAAATTTGACTTTACTTAGTTTAATTGAAATTTTAGGCTAAAAAATTTTCAAAATACAACTTTCTATTTGTAAGTTTTTGGAATATTTTACATGGATAAATGTTCAAACACCAATGCTTGAAAAACTTTGCAAAATTGCCGAGAAAAAAGAACGAAAGATAATTGGCTTGATGTCAGGCACTTCGCTTGATGGACTGGATATTGCTTTGTGCAAATTCAGAGGTTCAGGATTACAAACACAAGTAGATTTACTTGCCTTCGGCACCATTCCTTACTCCAAACAAATTCGTTCTGAAATAGAAAAAGTCTTTGCCAAGAAAAATATAGATTTAGAGCAAGTTACACTTTTACATAACTATTTAGGAAGGTTTTACGCAAAATGTATTAAAGAGTTCTTACAAAAAGAACATTATTCAGTAGCAGAAATTGACCTCATTGCCTCTCACGGACAAACTATTTTCCACGCTCCCAAGCACTTTCATAAAAATCCGATGTTTGGTAATGCTACACTTCAAATTGCCGATGCCGACCAAATTGCTTATCATACGGGCATTATTACCATAAGCGATTTTCGGCAAAAACACATCGCCGCAGGCGGCGAAGGGGCTCCACTTGCTATTTATGGAGATTTTTTGCTTTTCAAAAAAGAAGGCGAAAATCGCATTTTGCTCAATATCGGTGGAATAGCTAATTTTACATTTATTCCTGCTTCTTGCAATCCGCAAGCTGTATGGGCAAGCGACACAGGCACAGGAAACACCCTTTTAGATTTTTTTGCCCAAAAATTTTTTCAAAAACCCTATGATGAAAATGGCGAGATTGCTCAATCAGGCACTTGCAATGATTTTCTGCTTCAAAAACTATCAGAAAACCCATTTTTTCAGCTTTCTTTTCCTAAAAGTACAGGGCAAGAAACCTTCAATTTTGCTTGGGTTGAAAGTATCTTGCAAGATTATCATTTGCAAATCAGCCCACAAGATTTACTCTGCACACTTACGCATTTTACTGCAAAAGGCATTTTGAAAGGTTTGCAGGCTGTTGGAGAGAAAAATTTGAAAATTTACGTAAGTGGTGGCGGAGCTAAAAATCAGTTTTTAATAAAACTTTTGCAAGAGCATCATCAGGTACAAAATTTGGAGGTTTTAGGTATTTCAGCTGATGCCAAAGAAGCCGTTTTGTTTGCTCTACTTGCCAACGAAACTATCACAGGAAGCAAGATAGCTATCGGCTCAAACCCTTGCGTTTGTATGGGAAAGATTTCACTGCCTTGTTAATTTTCGTTATTGTTTCTTGTAAAATTTGTATATTGCAAGCCGAATTTTGAGGAATTCAATGAATAAATTTTTGCCTTTGGAAATAACATCTCTTGCTTTGCAAGAAATCAAAAATATCAAACAAAATAAAGGTATCCCTGCTGAATATGCCTTACGCATAGGCATACGAGGAGGTGGGTGTAGTGCTTCATATCTGATTGGATTTGATAAACCCAAACCTTCTGACGAAACCTACGAAATAGAAGATTTGCAAATTCTTATAGATAAAAAACACTTAATGTATTTAATTGATTTACAAGTAGATTTTGAAGAAACTTCCGAAGGACGAGGATTTACTTTTACAAAAAAAACAAAATAAAATCACAATGACTAAGCAAGAACTTATTGCACAAATAAATCCCAATGATGTAGGAGTATTGGGAAGACTTTTCGGATTACCTTTTGACGAAAACACTGCTGATTTGATAATTATTCCTGTACCTTGGGAAGTAACCGTTTCGTATGGAGCAGGTACGGCATATGCTCCCGAAGAGATTTTATATGCTTCTGCCCAAGTAGATTTATATGATGCCGATATTGAAAATGCTTGGCATTTAGGAGTTGCTATGCTTCCTTTTCCTCAAAAATGGTTGGACCTAAGCGAAACCTTACGGGAGGAAGCCGAAACCTATATTGATTGGCTGGAAGAGGGTATGCCCGAAGAAGCAGACAAAGAAGTTACTTATTTACACGAAATTCCTGATGTTATCAACAACGAATGTGCTAAACTTAATCAGTGGGTAAAAGAAACTGCTACACAATGGCTCAATCAGGGTAAAATTGTAGCCCTACTCGGCGGCGACCACAGCACCCCTCTGGGATTGTTACAGGCTCTCGCCGAAAAATACAATAATTTTGGCATTTTACAAATTGATGCCCACGCCGACCTTCGCATAGCCTACGAGGGTTTTGAGTTCTCTCACGCCTCTGTAATGTATAATGCCCTAAAAATCCCACAAATTTCAAAGCTGGTGCAAATTGGTATTCGCGATTATTGCGAAGCAGAAATGCAAATTATACAAGAAAATCCGCAAAGAATAAAAACTTTCTTTGACCAAAATCTTAAAGAAGCCCTTTACACAGGCAAAAATTGGGCAAACCTTTGCGATGAAATTATCCAAGAACTCCCTGAAAATGTTTATATCAGCTTTGATATTGATGGACTTGACCCCAAACTTTGCCCTAATACAGGCACACCCGTAGCAGGTGGCTTTGAATTTGCTGAAATCACTTTTTTACTTAAAAAATTAGTCAATGCGGGCAAAAAAATTATTGGTTTTGATTTAGTAGAAGTTGCCTGCGGCGATGTAGAAAATAATGAATGGGACGCAAATGTTGGGGCAAGAATGCTTTTCAAGCTCTGCAACTGGACAGGCGTTTCACAAGGAAAACTCAAAAAAAGATAAAATTTCAACAATAGTTTTGTTAATATAGCAAAATATTCCTACCTTTGCACCACTTATCCAGAAAGCCGGAGACACGGGGTCTATGAAGGCTTGGCAACCCTTCCTTATTTTTGGAAACGGTGCCAACTCCCGCCCAAAGCAATCTGCTTATGGGAAAGATAAGTGTAAGCCATTCTTACTTGCCTACACTTCGCTTGTCTGCCTGTCTTTTTGGAATTTTTTACAAATTCAAAATTAAAATTTTCAAATGGAGGAAATTTTTATCGTCAGCGAGTCTCTTGAAGGTGGTTATGAAGCCAAATCACTTCAAAATAGCATTTTTACTCAAGCTGAGACACTGGAAGAATTAAGAGAAAACATTAAAGATGCAGTAAAATGCCATTTTGCAGAGGGCAATACACCTAAAATAATTCGTCTACACTTTGTAAAAGAGGAGGTATTTGTGGTATGAAATTACCAAGAGATTTATCAGGTTTAGAGCTTGCCCAAAAATTAAAAAAATTTGGATATGAAATTACAAGGCAAACAGGCAGTCATATCAGACTTACAACCCAGGAAAAGGGAGAACATCACATTACTATACCTGCTCATAACCCGTTGAAGGTTGGCACATTATCCGCTATTCTTTTGGAAGTTGCTCAACACTTCAATATCAGCAAAAATGAAGTTATTGAAGAAATTTCTTAAAATCTTTTTTATCAAATGACCAGCCCAAACATTTACGATATCCTCAAAGAGCGTATCCTTGTGCTTGATGGTGCAATGGGTACAATGATTCAGCAATACAAACTCACCGAAGCCGATTATCGTGGAGAACGTTTCAAAGATTTTCCTCACGACCTCAAAGGCAATAACGACCTGCTTTCCATTACCCAGCCGCATATTATTCAAGAAATTCATCGCAAATATTTAGAAGCAGGAGCCGACATCATTGAAACCAACACCTTCAATGGTACGCGTATTTCTATGGCAGACTACCATATGGAGGATTTGGTCTATGAACTCAATTTCCAGTCTGCAAAAATAGCCAAAGAAGTTTGTGAGGAATTTACTCGCCAAAACCCTGCAAAGCCTCGTTTTGTAGCAGGCTCTATTGGTCCTACCAATAAAACTGCCTCTCTTTCGCCCGATGTCAATAACCCAGGTTACAGAGCCATTACTTTTGATGAACTCGTAGAAGCCTACACCGAACAAATTAGAGGGCTGATAGACGGCGGAGCAGATATTTTACTCATTGAAACCATTTTTGATACACTCAACGCCAAAGCCGCTCTTTTTGCCATTGAAACATATTTTGAAAAAACAGGTAAGCGATTGCCTATAATGGTTTCTGGCACAATTACCGATGCTTCGGGGCGAACACTATCAGGACAAACCGCAGAGGCTTTCTTGATTTCTGTTTCCCACTTACCTTTGCTTTCAGTAGGTTTCAATTGTGCTTTGGGAGCGGATTTGTTGCGTCCTTATTCGGAAGAAATTGCCAAGAAAGCACCTTTTTATACTTCTGCTCACCCTAACGCAGGTTTGCCCAATGCCTTCGGAGAATACGACCAAAGCCCCGAAGAAATGGCAAAAATTGTGGAGGATTTCTTAAAAGATGGACTTGTCAATATTATTGGGGGCTGTTGTGGTACAACGCCTGCTCATATCAAACTCATTGCCGAACTTGCCCAAAAATACAAACCTCGTCCCCTACCCCAAGATGATGAGATTTCTAAATATTCGGGATTAGAGCCTCTGAAAGCAACCAAAGAAATACGCTTCATCAATGTAGGAGAGCGTACCAATGTAACAGGTTCAAGGGCTTTTGCCCGCCTTATCAAAGAGGAAAAATATGAAGAAGCTCTGGCGGTAGCTCGCACGCAAGTAGAGGGCGGTGCCCAAATGATAGATGTCAATATGGACGAGGGAATGTTAGATTCCGAAAAGGCTATGGTTACATTCCTGAACCTGATTGCTTCTGAACCTGATATTGCCCGCCTGCCTATTATGATTGATAGTTCCAAGTGGAGCGTCATTGAAGCTGGTTTGAAATGCGTGCAAGGCAAAGCAGTTGTTAATTCTATTTCATTAAAAGAAGGCGAGGAGGATTTCATCAAAAAAGCAAAACTTATCAAAAAATATGGTGCGGCGGTCATTGTAATGGCATTCGACGAGCAAGGGCAAGCCGACACTTACGAAAGACGCATACAAATCTGCGAAAGAGCCTATAAAATTCTTACTGAAAAAGTAGGTTTTCCTCCCGAAGACATCATCTTTGACCCCAACATTCTTACCGTCGCTACGGGTATTGAAGAACATAACAATTATGCCGTAGATTTTGTACGTGCTACCGAATGGATTAAGAAAAACCTACCTTACGCCAAAGTTTCAGGCGGGGTAAGTAATATTTCGTTCAGTTTCAGGGGGAATGATGTTGTTCGCGAAGCTATGCATTCTGCTTTCTTGTACCGAGCTATTCAGGCAGGTATGGATATGGGCATTGTAAATGCGGGGCAACTTGCTGTCTATGAGGAAATTCCCAAAGATTTACTTGAACTTGTAGAAGATGTTCTTTGGAACAGACGTCCTGATGCTACGGAACGTTTGGTGGCTTTTGCCGAGCAAATCAAAAATAAAAGTGGAAAAACGCAAGAAATAGATTTAGCTTGGCGAAATGAACCCGTAGAAAAACGCTTGGCTCACGCTCTCATCAAAGGTATTGCCGATTTTATTGAAACTGATGTAGAAGAAGCTCGGCAAAAGTATGCCCACCCTTTACAAATTATTGAAGGTCCTCTGATGGACGGAATGAATATTGTAGGCGATCTGTTTGGTGAAGGGAAAATGTTTCTGCCGCAAGTAGTAAAATCTGCAAGGGTAATGAAAAAAGCCGTAGCGTATTTGTTGCCTTTTATGGAAGCTGAAAAGAAAGAAAACCAAAACTCTATGGGGGCTGGCAAAATCTTACTTGCCACCGTAAAAGGTGATGTACACGACATTGGCAAAAACATTGTAGGGGTGGTACTTGCTTGCAACGGCTTTGAAATTATTGATTTAGGTGTAATGGTGCCTACACAGAAAATTTTAGAAGAAGCCCGAAAACATCAAGTAGATATTATCGGTCTTTCAGGATTGATTACGCCCAGCCTTGATGAAATGGTTAGTGTTGCCAAAGAAATGGAACGTGAAGGTTTCAAGATACCTCTGCTCATTGGCGGTGCTACCACTTCAAAGGCTCACACAGCTGTAAAAATTGCTCCCAATTATTCAGAACCCGTCATCCACGTACTTGATGCCAGCCGTAGTGTGCCTGTGGCAACTAAATTGCTCTCCAAACAAAAAGGCGAAAAAGAAAATTTTGTTGCAGAAATTAAACAAGAATACGACAAAATTCGCAATGATTTTCTCAATCGTAAGCAAGAGAAAAATTACATCTCACTGCAAGAAGCTCGTAAAAATAAATTCAAAATAGATTGGGCAAAAACACAAATTCACAAACCTAAATTTTTAGGCAATAAATACTTTATCAATTACGATTTAGCAGAAATTGCCAAATACATAGATTGGACACCCTTTTTCCAAACTTGGGAACTTGCAGGCAAATTCCCTCAAATACTTGATGATGAAATAGTCGGGACAGAAGCCCGCAAGCTATACGAAGATGCTCAAAAAATGCTTGCTGAAATCATTCAAAATAAATCTCTGCAAGCAAATGCAGTAATTGGTTTTTATCCCTGCAATACTATCAATGATGATGATATTCTGCTTTATGATTTTGAAGAAACGGAGGTTATCACACCTTGTACCAAACATAACGGACACGCTCATAAAAAGTATGAAGTGCTAAAAAAGCCATTACTACTCAAAAACTCACACCCCCTAATATTTGAAAATCGCCTCACAGGAGGAATCTCCAATATTAAAGAATTAGAGACAAAAAGAAAAGCTCTTAGAAATGGGGCTACTAAAGCTGAAAAGTTTCTGTGGAAGTTTCTACAAAAATCGCAATTAGGACGAAAATTTAGAAGACAGCATAGTGTAGAAAACTTCATTTTAGACTTTTATTGCCCCGAAGAGAAATTAGCTATTGAATTGGACGGCAAAGGACATTTCTCGCCTGTAGGTCAGGAATACGATTTGTACCGCGATACCCGATTAGCAGAACTCGGCTTAAAAGTGTTGCATTTTGAAAATAAACTTGTTTTAGAAAATATAGAAAGTGTTTTAGCTGAAATCAAAAATAATTATGGTTGGTACAAAAATCAACCACCCCTAACCCCTCCTTGGAAAGGAGTGGAGAAAGCATCGCCCCTCCTCTCTGAGGAGGGGAAGGGGGTGGTGTATAATCCTCATTGGGCAATTATTCACACACTTCGTCAGCAAAATCAAAAATCCGAAGGTTTGCCAAACTTCGCCCTTGCCGATTTTATTGCTCCCCAAGAAACAGAACAAGTGGATTATATGGGCTTTTTTGCCGTTACAGCGGGCATAGGGCTTGAAAAATTAGTGGAAAAATACGAAAAAGACCACGACGACTACAACAGCATTATGGCAAAAGCTCTTGCTGATAGGCTCGCCGAAGCCTTCGCCGAGCTGATGCACGAGCGTGTGCGTAAAGAATTTTGGGGATATTCTCCTGATGAAAATTTCACTAATGAAGAATTGATAAAGGAAAAATACGTGGGGATTCGTCCTGCACCGGGCTATCCTGCCTGCCCCGACCATACCGAAAAAGCTACTATTTTTGAGCTTTTGCAGGCTACCGAAAAAATAGGCTTACAACTTACCGAAAGTTTTGCAATGTATCCTGCGGCGGCAGTTTGCGGTATGTACTTTGCCCATCCCGAAAGTCGTTATTTTGGTTTAGGTAAAATTAGCAAAGACCAAGTCGTAGAGTACGCAGAACGCAAGCAAATGTCTGTTGAAGAGGTTGAAAAATGGTTAAGTTCCATACTGAACTATTAAACTAAAATAGTTTCTGATGTATGTTTCTCTTACAGGCGAAATCATACCCCGTAAAAGATGATTTCGCTTGTAAAAATTATTGGGTATTTTCTTTATTGATATGATGCTCTTGGGTTCGTTGTGGTTCAATAATTAAACGATTACTTTTATCATAATTAAAATAACTGACGAGCCACTCCCAAAATACAAAAAAACGATTTCTAAAACCTACTAAAGCCATAAGATGTACAAATATCCATACTAACCAGGCAAAAAAGCCCTGAAATTTTGCAAAACTTAAATCTACTACGGCTTTATTTCTACCAACAGTAGCCATACTGCCTAAATCTTTATAGCGAAAAGGGATAAGTGAGTTTTCTTTTTTAGCTATTTTTTTGAAATTTTTGGCTAAGTTTTTGGCTTGTTGTATAGCGGGCTGAGCCAGCATAGGATGTCCTTTGGGGGTTTCAGGAGTAACTACACAAGCCAAATCTCCAATAGCAAAAATATTTTCATAGCCTTCAACTTGATTATAAGCGTTCGTTTTTACTCTTCCGTTGGGTAAAACTGCTTTTGCAATGCCTTCAATAGGATTACCCGCTACTCCTGCCGCCCATAAAAGAGTACGTGATATAATTTTTTCGCCGTTGCTTAATTCTACAACTTTGCCATCGTAGTTTTTTACAGCTACGCCCAAGTGAACTTTTACTCCCATTTCTTGTAAATATTTCAATGCTTTTTCAGAAGATTTTTCCGACATAGCTCCCAACACTTTAGGCGAGGCTTCTATAAGATGAATATCCATTTCTACAAAATTTAGCTCTCGGTAGTCAGTGGGAAACACGTGTTTTTTTAGTTCAGCTAATGCCCCTGCCACCTCTACTCCCGTAGGTCCTCCTCCTACTATTACGTAATCCATTAGACTATTACGTTCTTGCTCATCACTCACCAAAACTGCCTCTTCAAGATTTTTCAATATCTGATTGCGTAAGCGAATAGCATCTTCAATAGTTTTGAGAGCAAAAGATTTTTCCTGAATTTCTTTCATTCCATAGTAGTTTGTAGTTGCCCCCGTAGCTAACACCAAAAAATCATAGTATATCTCCCCAACTGAAGTTTCTATGAGTTGTTTTTCAGGAATAATTTTTTGTACTTCTGCTAAGCGAAATATGAAGTTATTTTGCTTACCAAAAGCCTTTCTAAAAGGGTAAATAATGGAAGAAGTTTCTAAACCCGAAGTAGCCACTTGATAAAGCAGTGGTTGAAAAGTATGATGATTGTGCCTATCAATCAATACTACTTGATAAGGTGCATTTTTAAGAGACTTTACTAACTCCAACCCCGCAAAACCACCTCCTACTATCACTATACGCGGAAAAGAGCTATTAGGTATTTGTGCTGATTTCATACTTTAAAATTTTTCTTGATAACGAAAGTAAAAATAGTTAAAATTAACCATAATTTCCTAAATTTCTATATTTTTTTCATAACTTTTTACCTAAAAAGTTTTTTTTGAAAAAAAAAACATATTTTTTTTGTTATTTTGATAAACAATCTATAAAATAGCAGTTTAATAAACCTTTGCTTTATGAATATTGGTGCTTATTTACGTGAAGTATTGCAAGACAATGAAGAGGTCGTTGTGCAAGATTTGGGCACTTTTCAGACTTCTTATGCCAGTGCTGAAATTCACCCTGCTACACACTTATTTTCTCCTCCTAATAAAAATATCAATTTCCATACAAAAACCAAAGCCTCCAACTTGGTTTTGGAGCATTACATTTCTCAAAAAGAAAGTATTCCCGTTGAGGAAGCCAAAGAGCAAGTCCGTAATTTTGTAAGTAACCTAAAAATGAATTTGGGTATAGAAAAGCGTATTGCATTGGAGAATTTAGGGGAACTGGTTTTGCAAGTAAATGATGAAATAGAATTCAAACAAAACAAACAAACTAATATTCTAAATGATAGCTTTGGCTTGCCTGAAATTTATGCCAAATTAGTTGATACAAAAGATGCGAGTAACAAATCGCAACCTTCTCCGCAAAGCTCTACCAAAAAAATTCAAGCCCCGCCCAAAGAAGAAGGCAAAAAGGCTTGGGGAACTATCGCCGCCATTAGCTCACTGGCTTTGGTAGTGGTGGCTGTTATTTATGTGGTAGCCATAGATAGCAGTTTGAACCCCTTTAACAAACTTTTAAGCAAAAAGAAAGAAGAACCCCCAAAAGAAGAAATCAAAAAGGAAGAAAACACCCTCTCGGATAATCAAAATGCTGAAAACAACATACAAGAACCACCCAAAGAACAAAACAATACCACCAAAAACAACGCTTCACAAGAAAATACATCAACGAAAACCACTAACGAAAATACTGCTGAAAATAAAACTATTGCAGAAACCAATACTCAAAATTCTGTAAATCAGCAAGAAACTGAAATAAAAACTGCTACCGAAACCAAACAAAACCAAGAAACTAAACCGCAAAGTGATGGTATTTTGGTAGAAGGGCGTAAAAATCAGTTTTTTGTTGTCATTGCAGGTTTTGGTAACCAAGCCAATGCCTATAAAAAAGCCCGAGAAACTAAAAAAATGGGCGTAGATAATGTAAGAGTCATTCCGCCTTTTGATGCTAAAAATCTGTATCGTGTGGTTGTAGGTGGCTACAATTCACGCCCCGAAGCAGATGCTAAATTAGAGGAAATCAAAAATGTATTAGGAATTGATGCTTGGATACTGAAATACTAAAATGCTACGCACCATTGTTCTGCTTTTGCTTTCCAATATTTTTATGACCTTCGCTTGGTATGGGCATCTGAAATTCAAAGAAACTGCCCTGTGGAAAGTGATTTTAGCAAGTTGGGGCATTGCTTTTTTGGAATACTGCTTACAAGTCCCTGCCAATCGCTACGGGCATCAATACTTTTCTGCCGCACAACTTAAAATTTTACAGGAAGTTATTACACTTGTAGTTTTTGCAGGATTTTCTATCTTTTACCTGAAAGAAGGTATCCGTTGGAACTATTTGGTAGCCTTTGGCTTAATTGTTCTTGCCGTGTTTTTTATGTTTAAGAAATGGTAAATTATACTTTTCTTTTTCTACTTACGCCTTTGCTATTACAACTCTCAAAAACATAATTTTGTTTGGTCAGTTTTTATATTGTTATTTTGTATCTTTGTAAAAGCTAAACTAAAATTTGTATGAAAAAAATTTCAACTTTTTTAGCCTTTGTGCTTTGGAATTGGGCTGTGGCTCAAAATGTTCCCAAAGAGTTGATAGTAGCGATTGGGCATACCAAAATGGATAAGCAAGGTGTGCAAGTAGATAAACCTCTGCAAGAATATTTACAGAAAAAATTGCAAATGCCAGTGAAAGTAATTTATCCGAAAAACATCTTTGAAATGCTTGAAAAAATAGATAGTGGTAAAATTCACGTGGTAGATATCAATCCTTTTGGGTATGTAATGGCTTCTTTGAACGGAAAGGTTGATGTCATTGCTATTCGGGGGGATAAAAATAAAAATTTAGAAACCTATAATAGTTGTTTGCTCGTCAATGCTAAATCGCAAGTAAAAACACTCTCCGACCTCAAAAAAATGGGTAGTAAGTTGGAGATGGCTTTTGTCAATGCTGCCTCTACTTCGGGACATTTAGTTCCTCGTTTGTACTTAAACTCTCAAAAAATTGATGCTGAAACAATTTTCAAAGATGTGAGTTTCAAAGGTACTCACGCCAACGTTATTGAACACCTCAGCAAGACAACTAATGCCGTAGGAGCCTGTGCATATAGCTTTTGGCAAGACCAAATCAATGCTGGCAAATATAAAAAAGAAGATTTCCGTATCCTTTGGATTTCCCCTGAAATTCCTCACGGACCGGTCGCTATTTTGAAAGAACTTGATGCTGGCTTCCGCCAAAAAGTACAAAACGCCTTTTTAGCCATTCCCGAAGAAGCTCCCGAACTTTGGAAAATGATTGTAAGCAACTGGAACGCCAAAGTGGAAAATGTTTCTTACATCAAAGGTGATGATAAAGCCTTTGATAATTTGCGTAAAATTACCAATGAAGCCGATGACCTCATTCTCATTTTGAACTTTTACAGAGATTAAAAATTTACGATTTTTTTTGGAAAAAATAAAAATTTCTTTTACCTTTGCGTTTCTAAAAATTGAAAAGGTTATGTCAAGAGTTTGCCAACTTACAGGAAAACGTCCCCGAGTAGGAAACAATGTTTCTCACTCCAACAATAAAACCAAAAGAAGATTTGATATCAATCTTCTCACTAAAAAGTTTTATTCTCCCGAACTCGGCGAGTGGATTACTTTGAAAGTTTCTGCTAAAGCCTTGCGTACTATCAACAAAAAAGGTATTGATGCAGTTATCAAAGAATCGGCAAAAAAAGGTACTTTACACGTTTAGCTTTTTAATTCCTTCACAAGAGAGCAAATCTACGCAAGGTTTGCTCTCTTGTGTTTTTTTCTATCGGAAGTCTTAAACTGCAAGTCATATGCTTGATAAGTTAGAAGCCATCAAAAACCGCTTTGATGAGGTAAGCCACCAAATTACCCTGCCTGAAACTATGGCAGATATGAAAAACTTTGCCAAACTCAACAAAGAATACAAAGATTTACAAAAAATTGTTGATAAATACAACGAATACAAACTCATTTTAGGCAATATTGAAAACGCCAAGCAAGTCATTGCTAACGAAAAAGATGAGGATTTTCGTGAAATGGCAAAATTGGAATTAGACGAACTTTTACCTAAAAAAGAACAAATTGAGGAAGAAATCAAAGTTTTACTCATTCCCAAAGACCCCAACGATAGCAAAAACGTAATTTTAGAAATTCGGGCTGGCACAGGCGGCGATGAGGCTTCGCTTTTTGCAGGTGATTTGCTGGAAATGTATCAACGCTTTGCCCAAAGCCAAGGTTGGACTTTTGAAATTTTAGACTACACCGAAGGCACCGTAGGAGGCTACAAAGAAGTGATTGTGAGCATCAAAGGCGAAGATGTGTATGGAAAAATGAAGTACGAATCAGGCGTCCATAGAGTGCAACGCGTACCCGCTACCGAAACACAAGGACGCGTACATACCTCCGCCGCTACCGTAATGGTACTGCCCGAAGCCGAAGAAGTAGATATTGAAATCAATCCTGCTGATATTGAAATGCAAACCTCACGCTCTGGAGGAGCAGGCGGGCAGAACGTAAATAAAGTTGAAACCAAAGTACAACTTACCCACAAACCCACAGGTATTGTAGTAGTTTGCCAAGTGGAGCGTTCCCAACACGCCAATCGTGAGCGGGCTATGCAAATGCTCCGTACCAAACTTTACGAAATAGAATTTGAAAAGCAAAATCAGGAGCTAATTCAGCAACGCAAATCACAGGTGCGTTCAGGCGACCGCTCCGAGAAAATTCGCACCTACAACTATCCCCAAAGCCGCGTAACCGATCATCGTATCGGTATGACTGTCTATAATCTTGATGCCGTTATGGCAGGCGATATTGGGCAATTTATTGAAGCTCTACGCCTTGCCGAAAACGCCGAAAAACTTAGCGAAGGTGTAAGCTAATTTCTTAAAAAAACAAATTTAGCCACGAATAACACGAATTAAACACAAATTAACATTCGTGCATTCGTGGCTTTTCCTTTCTTGAAAATATTAAAAATTTCAGAAATAAACGCTATGCCAATCTTATGGTTACGGCTCTTTTGTGGGCTTCTAATTGTTCGTTTTCAGCCATAATAGCGATGGTTTCACCGATATTCTGCAAACCTTTTTGCGTAATTTTCTGAAAAGTGATTTTTCTTACAAAACTATCTACCGAAACACCACTATACGCTTTGGCAAATCCGTTGGTAGGCAAAGTATGATTAGTGCCTGATGCATAATCTCCTGCACTTTCGGGAGTGTAATTGCCCAAAAACACCGAACCCGCATTGATGATTTTTTCTGCAACTTTTTCTGCATTTTTAAGAGCTAAAATCAAATGTTCAGGAGCATACAAATTGACTAAATCCAAAGCCTCATTAAACTTTTCTAAAACAATTATTCTACTTTGGGCAAGGGCTTTTTCGGCAATTTCATTGCGGGGCAAGGTGAGTAGTTGTTTTTGCACTTCTTGCCTTACTTTTTCAGCAACCTTCAACGAATGAGTAACTAAAATCACTTGGCTATCGGTGCCGTGTTCGGCTTGTGAGAGTAAATCGGCGGCAACAAAAGCAGGACGAGCCGTTTCATCAGCCCAAACCATTACTTCCGAAGGTCCTGCGGGCATATCAATCGCTACCCCATCGCGTGCTACTTGCTGTTTGGCAACGGTTACAAACTGATTGCCCGGACCAAAAATTTTATACACCTTCGGCACGCTTTCTGTACCAAATGCCATTGCTCCAATCGCCTGCACCCCGCCAATTTTGAAAATTTTATGCACTCCTACTTTCCAAGCCGAAAACAAAACAGCAGGGTGAATTTCTCCATTTCTGGCAGGCGTGCATAAAATCACTTCCTTACAACCCGCAATTTGAGCAGGTACGCCAAGCATAAGCACCGTAGAAAAAAGTGGAGCTGTTCCCCCAGGTATGTACAAACCTACTTTTTCAATGCCTACACTTTTCCGCCAACAGGTTACGCCTTGCATCGTTTGTACTTTCTTGGGTTTTTCAACTTGCTTTGCGTGAAATTTGTAAATATTTGCATAGGCTTGCTCAATGGCTTTGCGAAGTTTTTTATCAAGATTTTTAACAGCTTTCTGAATTTCTGCTTCACTTACGAGCAAATCACCGCCATAATTATCAAATTTCTGATTGAACTTGCGAACCGCTTTATCACCATTTTCACGCACTTCTTCTAATATACTTTCTACGCTTGCAACAATATCGCTGTAAAGAGCCGTAGGACGTTGCAATAGGGTTTCCCACTGCTTACGAGCAGGATTCTGAATAATATTTAGCATAGCCGATAGGTTTTGAACAGATTGCAAAAATACAGATTTTGTAAAAAAACTTTTGAAAAACATTTTTTTCTGCGAAAAATTTTTCAATTTTGAAAAATGCACTCCAAATTTTTTCTGCATTATGTCAGTTCATTCAGAAATTAAAAAGGTAACTACGCATAAGCTCTTGGAAATGAAACACAAGGGCGAAAAAATATCTATGCTCACCGCCTATGATTACTCACTTGCCAAAATTGTTGATGAAGCAGGTATTGATATTATTTTAGTAGGCGATAGTGCTTCCAACGTTATGGCGGGCTACGAAACTACCTTACCCATCACCCTTGACCAAATGATTTATCACGCCGCCAGTGTAGTGCGAGCCGTGAAAAGGGCTTTGGTAGTAGTAGATTTACCCTTTGGCTCGTATCAGGGCAATTCCAAAGAGGCTTTGCAATCTACCATTCGCATTATGAAAGAAACAGGCGGACACGCTATCAAAATGGAAGGGGGGGCAGAAATTGGAGAGTCTATCACACGCATATTGAGTGCAGGCGTGCCTGTAATGGGGCATTTAGGACTTACCCCACAATCCATTTACAAGTTCGGAACTTACAACGTCCGAGCCAAAGAAGAAGCCGAAGCTAAAAAACTTTTAGAAGATGCAATGCTTCTGGATAAATTAGGCTGTTTTGCTTTGGTTTTGGAGAAAATCCCTGCAATGCTCGCTAAACAAGTAGCTGAAAGCGTAAGTATTCCTGTCATAGGTATTGGGGCAGGTCCTTACGTAGATGGGCAAGTGCTTGTACTTCACGATATGTTAGGTATCAATAAGGATTTCAGTCCTCGTTTCCTTCGCCGCTATGCCGATTTGAATAGCATCATTCATCAAGCCGTAGAGAAATATATTGAGGACGTAAAAAACAAAGATTTTCCCAACGAAAAAGAGTCTTATTTTTAAGCAAAAAACTTCGCTAGTAGGCGAAGTTTTTTGCGTGAAACACCTATGAACTTGTACCTGTCTTGCTCTGTGTTTCCAATTGAGCTTTGAGTTCATCTTTAAGTACCTTACGCAAAATTTTACCCACGTTGGATTTAGGCAATTCATTACGAAACTCTATATCACGAGGCTGTTTGTAGCCTGTTAGGTTTTCTTCGCAATATTTACGCAGTTCTTGTTCTGTGAGGCTTTCGTCTTTTTTTACCACATAAATTTTTACTCTTTCAGTGGCTTTGGCATCAGGCACGCCAATAGCGGCAACTTCCAAAACTTTGGGGTGTCCTGCAACCACATCTTCTACTTCATTAGGATAGACATTAAAGCCTGAAACCAAAATCATATCTTTCTTTCTATCTACAATTTTGAAAAAGCCATCAGGTTGCATTACGCCAATATCTCCTGTTTTGAACCAACCATCTTCTGTAAAGACTTTGGCAGTTTCATCAGGACGATTCCAATAGCCGAGCATCACATTAGGACCTTTGGCACAGATTTCACCTGCCTCACCCATAGGTACTTCTCTGCCATCTTCATCAATAAGTTTCAAATCTACATTCGGCAAAGGAATACCGATAGTTCCGATTTGCTCGGTGCCGTCAATAGGGTTGCAGGTAAGTACAGGTGAAGTTTCGCTCAATCCGTAGCCTTCGGCTACTGCAATACCTGTGAGTTGCTTCCATTTTTCGGCTACAGGTTTCTGCATAGCCATACCCCCTGCTACAATGGTTTTTACACCACTCCAATTGATTTTTTTGAAATCGGGGTGGTTCATCATACCAATAAAGAGCGTATTCAGCCCCGTCATCACGGTAAAGCGGTTTTTGATAAGCTCTGCCAAAAAGCCTTGCATATCACGAGGGTTGGCGATAAGAATATTTTTAGCCCCAATGGCAATCATTGAAAAGCAATTTACCGTAAGGGCAAAAACGTGATACAAGGGTAAAGGCGTAACAATAACTTCCTGACGCTCTACCAATTTAGGTGCCATCCACGCCTTAATTTGCATCATATTGGCAATAATATTGCGATGTGTGAGCATTGCCCCTTTGGAAACCCCTGTTGTTCCACCTGTGTATTGCAAGAATGCAATATCCTGCGAAGCAATTTCAGGACGTTTGTAAGGATTTTTTGCTCCTAAACTCAATGCTTTACCAAAAGGAATAGCGTTGGGAATATTGAAAGGAGGCACCATTTTTTTCTTATGCTTCACTACGTAATTCACGATTTTTCCCTTCAAAAAGCCCAACATATCCCCTACTTCCGTAACAATAACGTGCTTGATATTGGTATGAGGGAGAGTTTTCTCCAAATTGCTTGCAAAGTTGGCAAGTATGATAGTTGCTTTTACATCAGCGTCTTTGTATTGATGCTCCATTTCACGCACCGTGTACTGCGGATTGACATTCACCGCTGTACAACCTGCCCTTAAAATACCGAACAAAGCCACAGGGTACTGCATTATATTGGGCATTTGCAAACCTACTTTATCACCTTTTTGCAAGCCCAAACTTTGCAAGAAAGCCGCAAAATCCCGCGATTTTTTATCTACTTCTTTGTAGGTAAGCACTTTGTCCATAAACTGATAAGCAGGTAAATCTGCAAACTTCTGAAAATGCTCTTCCAAAAAAGCTACAAGCGAAGGGTAAGCATCAGGATTGATTTCCTTAGGTACTCGTGAGGGATAGCTTTTGAACCATACTTTTTCTTCCATAAAATTTATTGTTTTGAGGTTAATAAGCAAAATTTTACAAATTTCTCATCAAAAGTTCGGCTACAATAATATAACGCTGTGGCTTGGGAATATCAGTAAGATACATTACTGCTTCTGAAAATTTGTCTTTCCCTTTCAGTTCAGTAATTTCTACATCGTTTTTACTGATTTTGATTTTGTTTTCTTTGCGTTTGATTTCATAAGGATTGCGGTTTTCTTCGTTATTGGAAATCTTAATTTTATCGCCTGCTAATTTTATTTTCCAAAGCAAAGTTTGCCCATCGGGTGTGCGAACTTTGAAACCATCGGAGTCTTTGGCTTTTACTTCTGCTATGTTAGTTCCTTGTGCATCGGTGTATTTATTTTTTTCTGCGGATTTAGTTTTCCCTTTAAGCAAAGTACCCTCATAATGAATAATCATTTCCGAACCTGCACGCTCAAAAGTTGCACTTTCGCCGTTTGCATTTGTATAGGAAACAATATTATTTGTATTGGAATAGTTTGGTTGAAGAGTTTGCTCCGTTTTAGCAGGGGTGTTGTTAGAACCTTTGGACGAAGGAGACATTATCCAATACCCTAAAAGCCCTAAAACTGCCAGAAAAACCACTAAACCTACTATTTTCCCCAATTGAAGTTCTTTTTTAGGCTTGTAACGAACAGAACGTAGCAGTTCCATTGCTTTTTGGTCTTGGGGATTTTTGAGAATTGCCAAAGAGGCAAACTCCTCACTTTTCTTTTTGTAAGAAGGAATATTTGTTTGAATGTATTTCATTCCATAGGCTTGGGCAAGCAGACTAATTGTTTCGGCATCATCAGGTTCAAGATTGTAAGCGGTTTCAAGCAGGGCGATGGCATCATCACTTTGCTGATGATTGAGCAAACCTTTTGCCGATTCAAGCATTTTCTTTCTTTCTTCCTCTACTGCCTCAAAATCATCATCACTCATACCCAATTCTCGGGCAATTTCTTTCAAATCTGATTTCTGGTTTTCACGCTCTCGGCGTTCTTTGAGCCTCATCATTTCTTTGATGTAGGCATCTACTCTTTCATTATCCATACAAAAATCAAAATACGTTTAGGATAGCGAAAAGTAAAAAATTTTTCTTACACTCCAAGTCAAATGTAAGAAAACTTTACGATAAATCAATATAAAATTCTAACAAACAAATACTTATCCGTGTACTTTCAGTTTTGCAAAACTTAGAAGTAAAGTTTTTTCGCCTACTTCATCAAATTTGATACGTGCTTTTCGTTCTTTTTCTTCGCCTTGTATTTCTAAAACCAATCCAAAACCAAATTTCAAATGTTCTACACGCATACCTGGTGCAAGGTAAGTAGTATCGCTGGGTTTGAAATCGGGCGAGGGTTTGTAAGTGGTTTTATTTGTTTGAGCCGTAGTAGCTTGCAAAGAGTTCAGAAAGTTTTTCACCGCTATTCTATCACTTACCGAAGCCGAAGGAATAATCGTTTTTTTCTGTTTAATGCAACGAGGGTCAATTTCATCAAGAAAGCGGCTGGGTTCGCAGTCTTTAATTCTACCAAAACGATAGCGAGAAGTTGCATAGGTAAGCGTTAATTTCTCCTCTGCTCTGGTAATAGCCACATAAAAGAGTCTTCTTTCCTCTTCCAACTCAGCCCTACTGCCAATCATCATTTGCGAAGGGAAAAGATCTTCCTCCATTCCTACCACAAAAACGTGCTTAAATTCCAGACCTTTCGCCGAGTGGATAGTCATTAGAGTTACAGCATCTTTTTTGTCCTCTTCGCTTTCAGGCTCATCTGCATTGGTAAGCAAAGAAACTTCCTGTAAGAACGCCCCCAAACCTTTATCCGTATTTTCAGGGTTATCTACAAACTCCTTGATACCATTCAAAAGTTCTTGCACGTTTTCGTAACGGGCTAATCCTTCAATGGATTTATCTTCGTAAAGTTCTTTGAGCAATCCTGAATTTTTAGCAATTTCCATTGCGGCATCATAGGCGTTTTTTTGCTCAATAGCAATTTTGAAACTCTTGATAAGTGTCGCAAAAGTATCCAAAGCCAATGCCACCCTTCCGCCAATGTATTTGAAAGCATTGCAAAGCACGTCCCAAATGGAAATTTTATGTTCATCTGCAATGACTACTATGCGAGCAATGGTAGCATCTCCTACGCCCCGTTTGGGTAGATTGATAATTCGGCGAAAAGCCTCTTCATCGTTCTGATTGAGTGCAAAACGAAAATAAGCAATTAAATCTTTGATTTCTTTACGTTGGTAGAAAGAAAGCCCCCCTACTACTTTATAGCGAATATTCAGTTTGCGAAGAGCCTCTTCAAAAGTACGAGACTGAGCATTAGTTCGGTAAAGGATTGCGAAATCGCTATTTTTGCGTTTTTTCTGCATTTTCTCCTCAAAAATATTTTGTGCCACCATACGAGCTTCTTCGGCATCGGAAGTAGCTTTGAGCAGTTCTATGGCTTCACCTTCGGAATTGGCTGTCCAAACATTCTTTTTGAGTTGGGCTTGGTTTTTGGCAATAACCGAATTGGCGGCTTGTACAATGGTTTTGGTAGAACGATAATTCTGCTCCAAACGCACTGTTTTCAGATTGGGGTAATCCCTTTCAAAATTCAAGATATTTTGAATATCTGCTCCACGGAAAGCATAAATGCTTTGGGCATCATCACCTACTACGGCAATATTCTGATGTACTGCCGCGAGCTTGCGAGTAATGAGATATTGCGAAACATTCGTATCCTGAAACTCATCTACCATTACGTAACGAAACTTGTGCTGGTATTTATTCAGCACGTCCAGATGATCGCGAAAAAGTACGTTGGTATTGAAAAGCAAATCATCAAAATCCATTGCATTGGCTTTGAAAAGCCTTTCTTGATAAATTTGATAAATTCTGCCGATTTCAGGTCTTTGGCAACTTTCGTCATCGGCTCGGTAAATGGGGTTGTTGTTGTACTCACGATACGAAACAAGTCTATTTTTTGCCCCCGAAATACGAGAAAACACCGTAGCAGGCTTGTAGAGTTTATCATCAAGGTTGAGTTCCTTAACAATGTTCTTGATAAGATTCTTGGAGTCTTCGGTATCGTAAATGCTAAAATCGCGTGTATAGCCTAATCTATGCCCCTCTATGCGTAAAATTTTGGCAAAAACCGAGTGGAAAGTTCCCATCCAAATATTTTTGGCTTCGTGTCCTACCACTTTTTCAATGCGTTCTCGCATTTCATTAGCGGCTTTGTTGGTAAAAGTGAGTGCCAAAATTTGATAAGGATCTACTCCGTGATAAATCAAATGAGCAATTCTGTACGTAAGTACACGTGTTTTTCCTGAACCTGCCCCTGCGATGATCATCAGCGGTCCTTCGGTATGAATAACGGCTTGGCGTTGGGGTTCATTCAATCCTTCGAGGTATTCCATTTTTACTAAATTTTTCTGCAATTTATGCAGATTTACTATTTTTTACAAAAGAAGTTTGCTGGTAAGCATTTGCATAAAGAGCAAATATAACTAATTTTGAAACCCGTTACTAATTACCAAACATAAAAATACTTTCAAAATGAAATATTGGCTTCATATTTGGCGACTTCATATGTTTGTTTTTTTTCTATTTGCCTGCGGCGAAAAAAAAGAAACTCCCAAAGGGAAAAAACTCGCCCAAGTAGGCAATCAGGAACTATTTTTTATAGAAGTAAAATCTGCAATGCCCAACAAAATGAATTCCCAAGATAGTACTGAATTTGTAGAAAGATATATTGACAATTGGATTCGTAAGCAATTGCTTTACCAAAAAGCCGAAAAAGAAGTAAAAATAGATGAGCAAGAATTGCAAAAACGTTTAGACGAATACCGCTTCGCATTGCTCACACACGAATTTGAAAAACAATATGTCGCTAAAAAGTTTTCGGATACCATTACGGAACAAGAAATCAAAGATTTTTACGAAAAAAACAAACAAGAGTTTGAACTTCGGCAAAATATCGTGAAGGCTATTTTTATCAAGGTGGCTAAAAATGAAAAAGACAATGAAACAATAAAAAAAATAATGCTTTCTGAAAAAAGCGAAGACCGAAACGAACTTGTGCGGTTTTGTAATGAAAAAGCCATTTCTTACTATTTGCAAGATACTCTCTGGGTAGATTTTGATGAACTCACCAAACTCACTCCTTTTGAAAGCATACCCAATAAAGTGAATTTTCTGAAAAACAATAAAATTTCGCAGATGCAAGATGGGGAGTTTTCGTATATTTTGGCTATCAAGGACTATAAAATTTCAGAACAGATTTCACCTTTGGAGTTTGTTCGCGAGCGTATCAGAAGTATGATTCTTAACCAAAGAAAAACCTTGCTTATCAAGCAGTTAGAAGATGAACTCTACAAAGAAGCTCAAAAAAACAAGTCATTCCAAATTTTCAAGTAAATGCCCTTTTGTATTTGGATTTTTGTTTTTTTTTTTACAAATTACAAACTACAAATTACCAACCCATTTGTGCTATGTGTTTGCTGATTTTTGCTTTGAATCATCACCCCGACTACAAGTTGGTTTTACTTGCCAATCGAGATGAGTTTTATGCTCGCCCAACGGCTAAAGCTCACGAATGGGATTGTGCAAGTAAAGTGATTGCAGGCAAAGATTTGCAAGCAGGGGGAACTTGGTTAGGTATTGATAAAAAAGGGCGTTTTTCAGCTATTACCAACTACCGAGACCCTAAAAATATCAAAACCCAAGCCCCCAGTCGCGGGGAACTTGTCCAAAATTATCTGCTTTCGCAAACAGACCCACTCAAATATATGTTTCAAGTGCAATTTAACGCTCAAAGTTTTAATGGATTCAATCTGCTTGTAGGCAACCGAGAAGATATTTTTTACTATTCCAACTATGCCAAAAGTATTCAGAAAATTGGTGACGGCATACACGGCTTAAGCAATCACTTGCTCAATACGTATTGGTACAAAGTAAGTTTAGGTAAAGAAAAATTAGAAAATTACCTCAATCAGAATAATAGGCTAAATATTGATGATTTACTTGGCATTTTGGAAGATGAAAGTTTGCCCGCCGAAGAGCATTTTATTCAACAAACTGGCTTGCCCTTTGAACAAGAAAAAATGCTTGCTCCTATGTTTATCCGCAGCGAACATTATGGAACTTGTGCCTCCACTATACTGCTTTGGGATATTAACGACAAAATCACCTTTGTAGAAAAAAGCTACCTATACGGAAAGCCCGATAGTATTCAAAAATTTTCATTTGTGGTAGAAGTTTAAGGTTTTAGTAATGTACGCAATTGTAGATATAGAAACCACAGGAAGCAAACCCGATTACGATAAAATTATAGAAATAGCGATTTATCTGCACGACGGCGAAAAAATTGTTGATGCTTTCTGCTCACTTATCAATCCTGAACGCTACATTCCTGATTTTATTACCAAACTCACAGGTATTAGCAACGAAATGGTAACTAATGCCCCGAAATTTTATGAAATTGCCAAAAAAGTTGTGCAATTTACCGAAGGGCATATTTTTGTTGCCCACAATGTACAATTTGACTATTCTTTCCTGAAAAATGAATTTCGTAGTTTAGGCTACAACTATCAGCGTCAGACCCTCTGCACGGTACGTTTGAGCCGAAAGCTCATTCCCCATCTGCCCTCCTACTCACTTGGCAGACTTTGCGAGAGTTTAGGAATAAAAATCCACGAACGCCACCGAGCCAAAGGCGATGCCGAAGCTACTGCTAAATTGCTTACTCGTTTGGTGCAAATCAACCGCTCTCACGTAGAAAGCGACATTATTGAGGCTGAAATTAAATTCCCAACACTCCCCCCCAAAATTACACAAGAACAAGTCGCCAATTTGCCCGAAGAAACGGGTGTTTATTATTTTCACGATGAAAAAGGCTCTGTAATTTACATAGGTAAAAGTCGCAATATTCGCAAACGCATAGCCTCACATTTTCAACTTTTCAGCAAAAACCGCAAACATTACGCCCTCAAAGAAACCATTGCAGATATTAGCTACGAAATTACAGGAAGCGAATTAGTGGCTTTACTGCTGGAGTCGGCAGAAATAAAAAAATATAAACCTCGTTTCAATAAAGCTCAAAGACGAGATAATTACAATCACGGCATTTTTGTTCGCAAAAGTAGTGAAGGGTATTTGCATCTATACGCCGATAAAATTAAGTCTGAAAAAATGCCTATTTATTTCACAGAAAGCAGTGTAATAGCAAGACTTATTATTGAAAAATATCAACAAAAATTCAAACTTTGTAAAAAACTTTGTGATATGTACCGCCACGCAGGAGCTTGTTTTGGCTATCGTGTAGGCGAATGTGCAGGGGCTTGCGTAAGCCAAGAGCCATTTGAAGAATACAACAAGCGAGTTGAACAAGCAATAGCCCAGTTAAGCCAGTTCAGAAAACCTAATTTTTGCATTGTTGGCAAAGGTAGAAAACATACAGAAAAATCTTTGGTTTGGGTAGAAAATGGCTTGTATTGGGGTTTTGGCTTTATTGATAGCGAAGTTTTAGCAGAGCTGAAAAGCATACACGAAGCCAAAAGTTTTACACAAAAACAGCCCGATACCAAAGATGCCCAAAAAATTATTCGGCAATACTTAGAAACCTCACAAGACGAAATAATTTATTTTTAGTTGGTCAATATTGCCACAAATGCACAAATAAAAATTTCTGTTCAATTCGTAATATTCGTGGCTTAATCAAATATTTCAATTTTCTGCCAATTTTTAAGAACAGGAATTTGTTCCAAGCGTTTGGGATTTGCTTCGGTAAGCAAAACTTGTCCAAAAGGATTTTGCATAACTTTCTGCAAAAGCTGAAAAGTACGTGTTTCGTCCAATTTATCCAGAATATCATCAAGCAAAAGAATAGGAGTAATTTGTAGATTTTCTTTCAGGAACTCAAAAACTGCCAATTTCAAGGCTATCACAAAAGTTTTTTGCTCTCCCTGCGAACCAAATTTCTTGATAGGATTGGCATTGAGCATAAATACAAAATCATCTTTGTGTATTCCAACGGAAGTACGCCGCAAAGCAATATCTTTTTCCAAAGATTGGCGAAAAATTTCCTCAAAATCGCTCTGCAAGCAATTCGTTTCGTATGAAATTTCTGCATTTGCGTCTTTTTGAGCCATTTCAGCATAATTTTTCTGCAAAAGCGGAGCTAAACTATTTGCAAAATCTTGCCTTTTTTGGGCAATTTTTTGGTTTAAGGGGGAAAGTTGATAGTTATACACCTCTAAAAGTTTGTAGGCAGAAGTAGGAAAAGGATTTTGAGAAAGCAAACTATTGCGTTGTTTGAGCAAATAATTGTATTGCGATAGTGCTTGCAAATAGACTTTATCTGTCTGACAAAGAATAGTATCAGCAAAGCGTCTGCGTTCTTCGCTACCTTCACGTATGAGGTCGGTATCGTTGGGGGCAATCATTATCACGGGGAAACGTCCAATATATTCGGCAAGTGTAGGAAAAGCATAATCATCAAGAATAAAACGTTTGCGTTCAGGTGGAGCATAGATAGCTGTAAGTTTGTGTAAAGTTTCATTTTCCTGAAAGGTGGCATCAACGCGACAAAAATTTTCATTCTGTAAAATAAGTTGCCTATCGCTATGAAAAGCACTTTTGGTAAGTGAAAGAAAATAAATAGCATCTAAAAGGTTCGTTTTGCCAATACCATTTCTGCCAAATATAAGTGTGTGCGAAGCGTCAAAGGTAAATTCCCGCTTGGGATAATTTTTGAAATTATGTAATGAAATTTCACGAATCGCAAGATGTTTCATCAGAGTAAAACTATACGTTCTCGTTTGAAATTGATGTATTCATAATCTCGGTGCAAGGTGATAAGTATTTGATTTCCATCTACAATTTTGGAGCTTACATCAATACCAAATAAAAAAGGCTTACAAATGGGTTTTTTGGGAAAACGATGCTTACGTATTTTTTCTATACAAGGCGGGATATAAAGTTCGTGTTTTTCTTGGGCATACAAAGGTTTTGAAAGTCTCCTTACTATTTCAATCCAATAATTTTGAGCTTTTTTGGAGATTCTAAATTTCTGACTTTTGGTTTCGTCTTTGGGGTTTGCTACAAGTTCTGCTGAATATAAATCCAAATTAAAAAGATAACTATAATGCAACCAAAGTTCTACATCAAAGCTCTTATTGTATTTTATCAAACGGAATTTATCGTCAAAATCAAAGTAAAAATTTTGGATTTCAAGCTCTTGACGGGGTTTTTCTAAAAGCTCTAAACTACCACAATTTGTAGAAAACTTACATTTCCAAATGATTTGTTTTTTCTTACCAAGATATATTTTTCCTAAACCCGCACTTTTGAAGGCGATAGTTTTATCCAAAGCATAATCAGGAAAGTCTATAAACTGAAAAATTTTTCGCTGAAAAAATTGATAATTTGCAAAAGAAAGCAGGATATTTCTACCTTTGGGCGTTTGAATACGTATATCAAAAAAGCCTTCTGCTGTACTCCAGAGCGTAAGTAGTTTATTATGCTTTTTAAGCAATTGAATAAGTTTTTTTCGTAGAGCTTTGCGTATTTCGGTAGTCATAGAATTTTTTCCAAACTTTCTACAAACATTTTAGGGGCTTTTTGCACCCATTCACGCATTTGTGTAGTGGGCTGGTAGGTTTCTAAATATTTCAAAAAAGGCGTGATATTGAAATTTTTGCTTACAATGCCTGCCCCTGCTTTTTGGGCATCCAGAGCGTTGCAACTTTGTTCAAATTGTCCTTCTACTGGCACCATCATTACAGGTTTGCCCAAATACATTGCCTCGCAAACTGATTCAAAACCTGCCGTTGTAACTACCCCCCTGCAAGTTCGCATTTTTTCCAAAAATTTTGTATCACTGATTTGATGAAAAGTCAGGTTTTCGCTAAAATGTTCAACTTCGGGGGCATTTTTTCTATCCCAAAAACACTCTAATTTTACATCAGGATTTTGCTTGTGCCAAGCGATAATATCATCTCCGTAGCCATCATTATTCACATAACACAGAATAAAATTTTGTGTTTCAGGCGTAAGCGAAAGCACTTCTTTGCGAAGCAAAGGAGGAACTACCCTAATATTCTTGAAATCAGCAAGATAAGGAGCAAAAGAAAGAGCTAATTTGAGCTTTGCTTTATGTGCCGTAAGATTGGTATTGAGGTTGAGCAAAAATTTTTCTACTTTATGTCCTTGGGGATACTCAAATTGGGGGTGTTGTAAAAAAAACTGATGCCCTACCACTACCATAGGAGCAGGGGCTTTATGAAATAGATTGTAAAAACCCGCCAAAAGGTCATAGAAGTTGATAATTACATCAGGCTGATATTGCTGATAGTAAGCTGAAAGTTCTCGCATACTTGCTAAAAAAATACGGGTTTTGAGCAAGTTGTAGGCAATGGTTTTTCCTATCAGTATGCTACGATTGTTGCTATCTTTTACAAAATTGGGACTTTCAAAATAATGCAAAGGGGCTTGCATTTTTGTAATAAAAAAGTCAGGAATTTTCCTGTAACTTTTGCCAACTAATACAGCCACCACCTTGTGCCCTGCGTTATGCAAAATATCTTGCAAAGCAAGAGCCTGCGTGAGATGACCTCTGCCTTCGCCTTGTACAACAAATAAAAATTTTGCCATAAATGGTTGAAGTTTGATATTTTTACTGGTTGAGATATTTCAATATTTTTTCTGCAAGCACCTGACTAATTTTTAGATACGACTCTTTTGTCCAGCCTGCTACGTGAGGTGTAAGAATTACATTCGGCATAGAAACCAATTTCTGAAAGGTCTCTTCTTGCTTGGGAGAAAGGGTATCTAATTTTTCATTTTCCAAAACATCTAACCCTGCCCCTAAAATTTTGCCACTTTCCAAAGCATTTACAATAGCTTCTAAATCAGCTACTTCACCTCTTGCTGTGTTGAGCAACCAAAAAGGTTTTGAGCAACCCTCAATAAATGCCTGATTGAGCATTTTTCGGCTTTGCTCATTGAGCGAAACGTGCAAAGAAATTACATCAGCTTCTTGTTGGATATGCGATAGAGCCGTCATTTGAGCATAATTATCTGCTTTTTCGGGATTTCTATCAAAGCATAAAATTTTTACGCCCAAATTGCTCAACCTTCTGGCAAAAGCCTTTCCTGTATGCCCATAGCCAATGATACCAATAGTTTTGCCTTGCAGTTCTGTACCCCTGTTAGCTTCTCTTCGCCAAATTTTTTGTTTTACCTGTAAATCAGCGGTGTGGATTTTATTCATCAAAGAAAAGAGCATACCCAAACAATGCTCGGCTACGGCATCGCAGTTGGCTTCGGGAGCGTTGATAAGATGAATTTTCTGCTTTTCTGCAAAATCTACATCAATATTATCAAGCCCTGAACCTGCCCTTACAATGAGTTTGAGTTGCGGATTTTGACTTAAAATAGCCTTGTTCAGGTGTATTTTGCTACGAATAACAATTGCCTCAAAATCTTGCAAACGTTCTGCAATCTCTTGGGGCAAAATTGTAGGTTCGTAGCTATATGAAATGTTTTTTTGCTCAAAAACATCAATCAGAAGAGGGTGTAAATCATCAACAATAAGAAAATTCATCGGATTTTGAAGCACTCGTCCAAAAGTTTGTTTTCACCTGCTTTTCCTACGGCATTAGGGCTATCGAAATAGCTTTGAGCTTTTTCTGCCATACACTTACAAAGCTCGGCTACATCGGTGCCTGCGGCTTTGATTGCCTCATCTTTCTTGTACTTTTCAGTGCAATTTTCTACAAATTTAGCTTTATCTTTATCATTCCAATCCCCTTTCTGACTTTTTTCTTCTTTACTGCCTCCGCAAGCAGTGAGCAAAATCAATGAAAATGCAAATATTTTTTTCATATCTTCTTTTTTTGCAAAACTAACAATTTGCTTTATTTTTGTAAAAAAATGCTTAAAAATTTTGTTTTTGCTTGTAAAAAGTTATAGTTTGCGAAATAAAATAAACTAAAACCTAAATCAGTTTAAGTTATGAATTTTGAAAACTCATTTTTTGTTTTCCTCATCGCAGGAATTATCGGTTTTTTTATTTTTTTGTATTTCGTACCTGTAAATTTATGGGTTACGGCGTTATTTTCAGGCGTTCCGGTTGGGCTTTTGCGTCTGATATTTATGCGTATTCGCCGTGTACCTCCACGTGCCATTGTGGAATCTTTAATTACAGCTCACAAAGCAGGTATTCAGGTAACCGCCGATGATTTGGAAACGCACTATTTGGCGGGTGGAAATGTACAAAATGTAATTCGTGCCCTGATTTCAGCCGATAAAGCAGGTTTAGACCTTTCTTTCCGACAAGCTACTGCTATTGATTTGGCAGGTAGAGATGTTTTTGATGCCGTACAAGTATCTGTAAATCCACGTGTTATCAATACGCCTAACGTTACAGCTGTTTCCAAAGATGGCATTCAACTTGTTGTGAAGGCTCGTATTACCGTGAGAGCCAACCTTCAGCAACTTGTCGGAGGAGCAGGCGAAGATACTATTTTAGCACGTGTAGGCGAAGGTATCGTAACTTCTATTGGCTCAGCAGAAAATCATCAAATGGTTCTTGAAAATCCTGATGCAATTTCAAAAGTTGTACTGGCTCGTGGCTTGGACGCAGGTACAGCCTTCAAAATTCTCTCCATTGATATTGCAGATATTGATGTAGGCGAAAACATTGGAGCGAAGCTTCAAATAGACAAAGCCGCCGCCGACTTGAAAATTGCAGAAGCCAAAGCCGAAGAACGCCGTGCTATGGCAGTTGCCTTTGAGCAAGAAATGAAAGCCAAAGCCCAAGAAGCTCGTGCCAGAGTGATTGAAGCTGAAGCCGAAATTCCTAAAGCCATTGCCGAGTCTTTCAAATCAGGGAATTTGGGGATTATGGATTACTACCGAATGAAAAATATCATTGCTGATACCAAAATGCGAGATTCTATTGCAGGAAATCCTGATACGATTTCGGATAAAGACTAATTATCAAAACCAAAGGGTTTCACCAAAAATGAAACCCTTTGGTTTTTTCACTCCAACATTTGGTCTAAACGAGGTGCAGGGGTTTGTGGCGAAATAACCTGTGTATATTGAATTTCTTGTGCTTTTTCTAGTTCTTTTTCGCTCTTTTCCACCCGAGCGACAATAAAAATACTTGCCTCATACAGCACATACAAAGGCAAAGCTACAATGAGTTGCGAAAAAATATCCCCTGTGGGTGTAATAATTGCCGCAAGTATCAGCACCCCCACAATGCTATGACGACGATAACTCCGCATAAACGAAGCCGTTAGCAAACCTACTTTCCCCAAAAAATACGCCACCATAGGTAGTTGAAACATCAAGGCACTAATCAGTGTAAGCCACGTAACAATAGAAACATAACTATGTAAATCAAATTCAAGATTAGGATTGATACGTGAGGAAATCTTGTAAGTAGCTAAAAAATTAACAGAAATTGGTGTGAGAATAAAATAGCCAAATAAAACCCCTACCACAAAAAGCAAAGCAATATAAAAAACTACTCCTTTTGTAGCTTTTAACTCTTTTTCATATAAAGCAGGTTTTACAAAACGCCATATTTCCCAAACGATATACGGAAAGCCTAAAACCAAACCTATTACAATTGCCGAAGTAATATGCGTCATAAATTGCCCTGTAATGGTAAAATTCACAAAATTCAGATTAACTCCTACGCACAAGCCTTCGGAGCCAAGCCAACGACCCAATTCGCACATTTTACGATACGTCCAGAAATCTGCTTTGGCAGGACCGAATAATACCTCTTCAAAAATAAATTCAGTAAATCCGAAGGCTACAATCATCAATACCACCACCACAATTACAGAACGAACAAGGTGCTTACGAAGCACCTCCAAATGCTCTAAGAAAGTCATTTCGCTTTTTTCCGCTTTACTCGCCATTGAATAAAAATTTTTCGCAAAATTACAGATTTTTCAAAGAAAACCGCTATTTTTGTGAAAAGTCTTTTAGCTCTATGAAAAAAATTATTTTTTCGCTCACTTTATGTATGGCTATGGGCAGTGTTTTTGCCCAAAAAAATAAAAAAGAAACTGCAATCACTTTTTCAGATTCTATTGAGCAATACCTACCCACTTATCAGTATCAAAAGCCCGTTTTCAAAGGCAAACAGGAAATTTACGAAGTTGTTAGAAACATTGAAAATACTAATCTGCCTGATTCTGCACTGAATTTCAATTATGCTATTACTGCAAGCCTGAATAAAACTTTAGACTATCGCCCCGAAGAGGTTACGGTAAAATTGGAAAAGCCCGGCTTCCGAGTGCAAGTGTATGCAGGCAAAGATCGCGACGAAGCCCAACGCATTCGGGGTATGTGCTTGAATATGAAATTTGATGACCAAGCCTATCTGCATTACGACCGCCCCAATTATCGCGTAAAAGTTGGTGATTTTCTCACACGCGAAGACGCTCGCGAGCTATACCGACAGCTCAAAAAGCGTTTCCCCGAAGCCATTATAGTCCCTGATATTGTAACCGTTGTAAAAAAAGCAACTCCTGATGAACTCATTATGCTCCGTAAAAAAGAAGCCGAAGAGAAATTCAAAAAGGGACAAAAATAAACAAAACATAAAAGCTCAATGTTTCAAAGCTTTCTTCGCAAATATGTAGTTAGCAAGAAATGGTTTATTCGTCTGGACAATTGGCTTTCAACTTGGCACATAGGCAGTTCCATTCAAGTGCCTTTTTACACTTTTGGAAAAATTTTACTCAAAAATCTACTTAACAACGATTTACATATTCGGGCAAGTTCAGTGGCTTTTAGCCTTACGCTTTCTTTATTTCCATTTTTACTTTTCTTGCTCACGCTCATTCCCTATACCCCACTGGATTACCAACAAGTAATGAGTTTTGCTCGTTACAATATTCCCAAAGAAATTTTTCATTTCGTGGAAACTACTATTAGTGATATTCTTTCTAACAAACGTACTGACTTGCTTTCGGTGAGCTTTCTTTTTACACTTTACACAGCCACCAACGGAATGTCGGCACTGATTGAATCTTTTAATAAAACTTTTTTATATGCCGAAAAACGTAGCTTTTGGCAACAAAGATTGATAGCTTTATACCTTACGGGTATTATTTCTTTCACTTTTCTTTTCGCTGTTGTCATTCTGATTGGCAGTCGTTTTGCCCTGAAAGCACTTCTCAAATGGGGATTTCTGAATGATGATTTTTTATGGTGGCTCTTGGTAATTTCTAAATACATCATTGCTTTTTCCGTTTTTTTCTTTGTCATTTCGTTGATTTATTACATTGCTCCTGCAAGCCACGATAGGTGGCGTTTTATTTCCATAGGTTCTATTTTCACTTCTATCAGTGCCATACTTACTACCAACCTTTTTTCATTTTATTTAGAAAATTTTGCAAGCTATAACAAACTCTATGGCTCTATCGGAACGCTCATTGCCCTTATGCTATGGATTTATTTACTCTCATTTTTGCTCATTTTAGGCTTTGAACTCAATGCCAGTTGGCTGGAAGCCAAAAAAACTACTTACGATTTTCAAAAAATTGAATAGGTAAATATTCATTTTTGGAAAAATCACTTGGCTTCGCTATTTTTGCAGGGCTAAAAATTTTCAAATGCACACTAAACGAATAATTCCCTGTTTGGATATCAAAGACGGCAGAACCGTAAAAGGTGTAAATTTTGTTAATCTTATTGACGCAGGCAATCCCGTAGAACTTGCCCAAAAGTACGCCCAAGCAGGAGCAGATGAACTCGTTTTTTTAGACATCAATGCCACTATTGAAAACAGAAGTACGCTCATCAGTTTAGTAAAAGAAATTGCCTCTGTGCTAAATATTCCCTTTACGGTAGGAGGAGGAATTGGTAGCAAATCAGATGTATATGCCCTTTTACAAGCGGGTGCCGATAAAATTTCTATCAATTCGGCGGCAGTTCGCAATCCTAATCTTATAGATGAACTTTCTCAAGAATTTGGCTCACAATGTATTGTTGTAGCCATTGATACCAAAAGCATAGCAAGCACGCACTACGTTCATACACACGGGGGCAGAAAAGCTACTAATGTACCAACTTTATCTTGGGCAAAAGAAGTTTTTCAGCGAGGTGCAGGGGAAATTCTACTTACCTCTATGGATGCCGATGGCACAAAGCAAGGTTTTGATTTACCCATTACTGCCCAAGTTGCCGAAAGTGTTGCTATTCCTGTAATTGCTTCGGGAGGAGCAGGCAGTAAAAACGATTTTTTGAATGTTTTCCGAGAAGGCAAAGCCGATGCGGCACTGGCGGCAAGTGTATTTCATTTTGGTGAAATTTTGATTGGTGAGCTAAAAAACTTTTTAAGTCAAAATAACGTTTCTGTGAGGAAATCAGACACAAACATAAAACCTTGAACCTTAAAACTTCAAGCCCCCGCCAAACTCAAAACTCCAAACAATATGGAAAAAGTACAAGCTATTTTAGAAAATGAAGACTACGTAGTAACTATTCAGAATGGCAAACATACCATTATTTCAGATGAGCCAGAAAATCTTGGCGGCAAAGATAAAGGTATGAACCCCCACGAATTGCTTTGTGCGAGTTTAGCTTCTTGTACGCTGGCTACCTTGCGTATGTATGCAGAACGCAAAAATTGGAAATTAGGTACTATTATCATAGAAATAAATTTCAAGGAAATTGGCGAAAATGGTGCGAAAAAAGCTCATTTCCTTCGCCATATTCGTTTTGAAAAATCTTTGAGTAGTGAGCAAAGAGAACGGCTTAAACACATTGCCGATGCCTGCCCTGTTTCTAAAATTCTGAAATCAGGAGAAAATATCATTGAAACGTACATTGCCTAACTTTTTTCAAAATCTCAAAACTCTGAACCTTCCTCAACTATGAAAAAACTACCTAAATTTTTAATGATTGCCTTCGTGGTGCTTGCTGTTTTGCTTGCATCATTTGCTTTTTATGCTTATCAAGCTCTTTATAGCGGAAATTTGAATGTGCAAATAGGAGAAAGCAAACAAAATAAAATTTTGTATATCCCCAAAGGCACAAATTTTCAAGGACTGATAGAAATCCTCAAACGAGAACAACTTATCAATAATGTCGTTTCTTTTGCTTTTGTAGCCAAAATAATGAATTATCAGGAAAACGTAAAAGCTGGTGCCTACCTCATTGAACCCAACGAAAGCAATATCTCTGTTATTCGCAAGTTGCGTAGCGGTCAACAGATAACTATAAAACTTACTTTCAATAATTTACGCACCAAAGAAGATTTGGCAGAACGTATCAGCGAGCAATTGCCTATTCCCAAAGATACACTTTTAAGCCTTTTACAAAGTGAAGAGATTGCCCAAAAATACGGATTAAATACTTATACCATTGGCACTATTTTCATTCCCAACACTTACGAAGTCTATTGGACAACCACCGCCCAAGAGCTTTTGGAGAGAATGTACAAAGAATATCAAAAATTTTGGAACACTGAACGCAAGCAAAAAGCCCAAAATCTTGGTCTTACGCCCACCCAAGTAATGATTTTAGCCTCTATCGTTCAAGCTGAAACTACTAAAAACGATGAAAAACCTCGTATAGCAGGCGTATATCTGAATCGCTTGGCAAAAAATGATTTACTTCAAGCCGACCCTACGGTAGTTTTTGCTCACAGAGATTTCAGTATCAAACGCCTCTTAAATAGCCATTTAAGCATTGATTCTCCTTACAATACCTACAAATACACGGGGTTACCACCGGGAGCTATCAATTTCCCTGATATTAGCTCCATTGAGGCGGTTCTGAATGCCGAAAAGCACGATTATTACTATTTTTGTGCCAAAGAAGATTTTTCAGGCTATCACAATTTTGCCCAAACCCTTGCCGAACACAATCGCAATGCCCGCCTATACCAAAAAGCCCTCAACGAAAAAGGAATTAAATAAATCGGAAGGTTAGTTTGCATATTTTTTGTGTTTTTGGGCTTACTTTGGCATATTCACTGCTTCGTAAGCCTGCTACATAGATAATTTCATTACCACTTTCTATCACAAAAACACGTTTTTTCAGGTTTTTGGGTACTTTACAATCTACCAAAAAATCACTGATTTTCTTTCTACCTTTCATTCCAAAAGGCTGAAACATATCACCCTCTCGCCACACTCGCACACGCAACGGAAATTGTAATTTTTCTGCATCAAAATATGCCTCAAAAGAATGATGCGGTAACTGAAATTGATTAGCTTCAATAATTTCACTTTTAACTTCAAAGTTGTTTGTTTGTAAAATAAAATTTTTTCCTAATTCAAACACTTGGCTTTCGTCTTGATGAAATGCCAAAGGAACAATGACCCAAGCATTTCTATCTCTGACGAGCCAATGCGTTGATGAAAAAAACTCTGCTCCAACTTGCTTACTTTCGTAAATATCTTGGCACTGCCGAAACGAAAAACCCCATTTTTCTAAAAAATGATGTAAAATCACTACATCAATCTCTTCTGCAAATTGTATTTGACAAATTTCTCCCTGCTCCTGAATGTATTTTTGCTCAATTTCTTGTAATTTAGACTGCCAAATTTTTTCCACAGAAAATAATCTTTGAGCAGTTTCCGCAAAATTTTGCAAAATATTCGGGTTGATTTGCTCTAAAAGTGGTAAAACATTGTGCCGAATAAAATTTCGTGTGTAATCAAAAGATGCATTAGAACTATCTTCCAACCACTGCAAGCTCTGTTTTTGAGCATACAAAATAATTTCTGCCTTACTTGCAAAAAGCAAAGGACGAACAATAAAGCCATTCTTGGGTAATATCCCCCTTAAACCCGCAATGCCCGTACCTTTGGAAAAATTAAAAATAGCAGTTTCCAAATTATCGTTAAGGTGATGAGCCGTAGCAATAAAATCATAATTTTCTTGCTTGCGAATTTGCTCAAAAAACTCATAACGAAGTCTGCGAGCCGCCATTTGAATAGAAATGCTTTCTTGTTGTGCAAAACGAGCCGTTTCAAACTTTTGGAAATGAAAAGGCACTTGCAGTTTCTCGGCTAAATTCCTAACAAATTCAGCTTCTTGGTCGGCTTCGGCTCGCAGGCTAAAATGGCAATGTACCACTCCTATTTTATAGCCCAAAAGATGTAACAAGTGAAGTAAAACCACTGAATCCACGCCACCACTCACTGCCACAAGAATTTTATCTTGCTTTCCAAATAAATTTTCCCTGAAAATATATGCCTGCAAGTCTTTGAGTAAATTCATTGGCAAAGTGAAATTTTTTCGTAAATTTGCATAGAAAATTTGTTTGCAACAAAAATTTAATTTGCACGTTATTTGCATAATTTGCAAAAACGTTTTTCATTTAATTCTTTCCAAAATGTTTCTTATGCGTAAATTTCTGATAGCTCTACCTGTTGCCATTCTGACAGCCTGGGCAGTACAATGGGGAATTGAAAAATACAAGCAGGCTGAAGATATGCCCTCAGCTGATTTATTTGTTCTTTCCAAAGAAAATAAAGTTTTTGTCAGTGTAGATACCTTTCAGCTCAAACCTACCACTCATTACGAAAGAAAAGCTACTGCTATTGTAGCCCTGATTGTCAATAGACATTACAAGCGAATGAACCTTGATGACAAAGTTTCAGAAATGATTTGGGATAATTTCATCAAGGATTTAGACGAAAATCGCTTGTATTTGCTTCAAAGTGATATTGATGAGTTCAGTAAGTTCAAATACACGCTTGATGATGAGTTACGTCAGGAAAAAAACAATCTGAACACTGCTTATTTTATTTACAATCGTTATATGAAGCGAGTTTTGGAGCGTTTGGAACGTAATAAAACACTCTTGAAAGAAAAGTTTGATTTCAACCAAGACGAATATTTTGAAACCGACCGCAAAAAACTTCCTTTTCCCAAGAATATACAAGATGCTGATAATGAATGGCGAAAACTACTTAAAAATAGTATTTTAGAAGGAAAGCTATCAGGCGAAAAAGTGGAAGAGAGCGTAAGCAAATTAGAAAAACGTTATGAAAATTTCAAGAAAAACCTCTTGAAAACTACCATAGAGGACGTTTTTCAAACCTATATGAACGCCCTCGCTATGGCTTACGACCCACATACGAATTATTTCTCGCCTGTCAATGCCGATAACTTCAACAATTCAATGAAACGCTCTTTGGAAGGCATTGGAGCGGTGCTATCCAGTGAAAATGATTATATTGTAATACGCGAAGTAAGACCGGGCGGTCCTGCTTTTAAGAGCAAAAAGATTTTCAAAAATGATAGAATTATTGCCGTAGCCCAAGGCGACGAAGGCGAAATGGTAGATATTGTAGGCTGGCGTGTTGATGAAGCTGTACAACTCATTCGTGGTAAAAAAGGTACCGTAGTAAGACTGAAAATTTTACCTGCTCGCGATGGTGCTGCCGCCAAACCTATTGAAGTGCGTATGATACGTGAAAAAATCACTTTTGAGGAGCAATCGGCTACCAAGCAAATCATTGAAATTGAAGAAGATAAAAAGAAACGCCGTATCGGTATCATTAGCATTCCTGCCTTTTATATCAATTTTGATGAATACCGCGAAGGTAAAAAAGATTACAAAAGCACTACCAATGATGTCAAAAAACTTTTGGAAGAGCTAAAAGCCGAAAAAGTAGAAGGAATTATTGTAGATTTACGCTACAACGGCGGTGGCTCACTTAAAGAAGCCATTGACCTAACCAGTTTGTTTATTAAGGGTGGTGCCGTAGTGCAAATTAAAGATGCCAATAACAGAATAAGTGTAGGCGATACCGATGATTTTACGCAAGTATATGAAGGTCCTTTGGTAGTGATGACTAATCGTTTCAGTGCTTCGGCTTCAGAAATTTTTTCAGGAGCTATTCAAGACTACAAAAGAGGGGTAATTGTTGGAGAAAGTACTTATGGTAAAGGTACTGTGCAAAATGTAGTAGATCTAGCCCGCTTTTTGCCCAATGAAACTAACCCCAACCCCAATAGCAATGGAATAGGACAGCTAAACCTGACCGTTTCTAAATACTATCGTGCATCGGGTAGCAGTGTGCAGAATAAGGGCGTAACCCCTGATATTCTTTTACCCAGCCCTTTTGAAGCAAACGAATTGAGCGAAGCCTCTTATCCTACCTCCCTTCCTTGGGACGAAATCAGCCCTGCAAGTTCTTTCAAACCTACCAATGAGGTAAAAAGTAAAACTTTGGTAGCTTTGCAAAATAATTTTCAGAAAAGGCTCAAAACAGACGAAGACTTAAAAAAACTCATTGCAAGCACTGAAAAGGCTCGTCAGAGACGAAAAGAAACCCTGCTTTCGCTCAATGAAGCCAAACGCAAAGCTGAAAAAGAAAAACTTGAAAAAGAGCGAAAAGAATTAGAAGAGCCAACCAGCAATTTAGAGGAAGAAGAAAACAAAACCGAAGAGAAAAAAGAAAACGAAAATAGTGAAGAAAATACTGAAAACAAGCCCAAAATAAAACCTGTTGAACAATACAAAAACATCAAAGATTTGTACAAGAAAAATGCTATTCAAGTTCTTTTAGATTTAATCAAATTCAACTCATAAACCTAAAAAAATACAATTTTATGAAACGTTTATTTGCCTTCCTGCTCGTTTTTGTAGTTTTAGCCAACTTCAACGAAAGTTTTGCCCAAAAGAAAAAGAAAAAAAACAAAGAAACATCAGAAAATACTACTCCACAAGTGAGTAAAGTCCTTTTGCGTTACAATTTGACCAAAGGAAATTCTTACACACAATCCATTAGTATGGATATGAATATAGAAACTATGGGAATGCAAATCCCTCAAAAGCAAAATATGAGTATGAAAGTCATAGTAACTGATGTAGCCGCTAATGGTAATCAAAGCCACGAAGCCACTTATGAAAAAATTTATCTAAAGCAATCCTCGCCTATGGGCGATATGGAATTTGATTCAGAAAATCCTTCCAAACAACCCGCTGAACTTGAACAGCTCAAACAACTCAAAGGTACAAAGTTTACTATGGTTATTAGTCCTCGTGGAAAAATAGTAGAAATCAAAGGTGATTCGCAGCAGTCTCCTATGCAACAAAACAATGTAGAATACCCCGAAAACCCCGTTGGTGTAGGCGACTCTTGGGAAAGTGAGCAGGTTACTAAAAATGCACAACTGGGAGAAATGAAAGTAAAAAGTACCTATAAAGTTAGCTCAATTAATAATAACATTGTTGAAGTTCAAGTAAGTGGTAAAATTTTTATTGATAACAAAGAACAAGGAGAAATGTCGGGTACAACTAAAATTGACTCCAAAACAGGTCTTGCCCTTGAAAGTAATATCAAGCAAAAACTAACTATGCAAATGCAAGGTATGGATATGAAAATGGATAGTAGTATCAATGTTACGACTAAAATGTAGTTTTATGCCAGATATAGATGTTCAAGAACTTAATCAAAGACTTTCTCAAGACGAAAATCTGCTTATTTTAGATGTACGCGAAGAATGGGAATATGCAGAATCCAACCTGAACGGGAAGCTCATTCCTTTGGGAGAACTTCCTCATCGCCTTGCAGAAATTGAAGCGTGGAAAGATAAAGAAATTATTGTGCATTGCCGTTCGGGTGCGAGAAGCGAAAATGCTAAAAAATTTTTGCAAGGCAAAGGTTTTCAGAATGTTAGAAACCTAATTGGAGGCATCAGCAAGTATTTAGAACAATACGGATAATAATGGATTTTGCCCTATTAAATGGAAATTTTGTAGAAAATTTTGCCTCTAATCGTGCCTTTGAATACGGCGACGGCATTTTTGAAACTATTATAGTACGGAAAAATAAAATTTTCTTTTGGGAAAAGCACTACCAAAGACTTTGCGAAGCTATGCAGGCTCTTTCTCTTGAAAAGCCTGCTTTTTTTACAATGGATTTTGTGGAAAAAGCTATCTGGCAAGTAGCCCAAAAAAATAATTTTACAGATGCTTTTCGCGTCAAAATCAATGTATGGCGAGATAGTTCAGGTTGGTATGCCCCTGAAAAAAATGAAATTTCGTGGTTAATTCGTGTTTTTCCACATATCCAAAAGCCCCTTATCAAAGAGAAAGCTATTTTTTTTGACCAAGTGCCTTTGGTAAATTCCTCCATTTCGCCCTATAAAACTTGCAGTGCCTTGCCCTATGTGCTTGCAGGCATAGAAAAAAATAGGCAAAAGGCTGATGAAGTGATTTTACTGGACTGCCACGGTAATGTTGCCGATGCCTTGGTTTCCAATATTTTCTGGCTCACAGAGGAACGTGTTTGTACCCCTGCACTCTTTTGTGGTGGCAAAAAAGGAATTATGCGAAACGTAATTTTAGAATTTTGTGATGAAAATGGTATAGAAGTTGAAGAAAGTTTTTTTCACAAGGAAGAGTTGCTAATGGCAGAAACTATTTTTACGAGCAATGTAGCAGGCATTGAAGCGATTAGCCAAATAGAAGGTCGGTATTACAAAACACATCATCCTTTTTTACAAGCAATCCGAGAATTGCTAAAAGCCTAATTTTTTGAAAATAGGGGCTATTCTTTTCCCTGATTATCAACATTTTCTTTATTTTTAACTACCTCAATTTTTTTGAAAATATTAGCAATTGTATTGCTGATAGTTTCTCCCATTTTAGAAAAATCTTGAGGGGAAAACTGCTGAAAAGCCATTCTTATGGGGTTATCTCCTACCATTAGCAGGGCTGTAAGATTGCGTAAAGCCTCGTTTTGCTCCATTTGCAAAAGAATATGCAGTGCCTCGTAGCTTGAAAGCCCAAACTCACTTTTGAGTTGCTCTAATTTGCGGCGTTGTTCGGTGGTAAGCATACAATTATTTTTTTTCAAAGATAAACAAAATTTGCGAAAAAAAAACTTGATTTTTAGGCATACCCTACAATTTTGTAGACAAGGTACCCCACAATTTCGTGCAAAAGCACATACCAATAATAGAGTGATTTTTCGTTAGGCACAAGCCAACTCGCGGGCAACCAACTACGATTCTGACTATAAAAATCCACAGAAAAAACATTAACCTGAATACCTACTTTTTCAAAACAGGCTTTCGCCCTCCGCAAGTGAAAAGCCGAAGTAATAAGCAAATATTTTTGATTAGGAAACTGCTCTTGTAAAATCTTTGCAGTAAAAAGTGCATTTTCACGTGTATTCAATGATTTTTCCTCCAAAATAATATCTGTTTCAGGCACGCCTGCAAGTAGTAAAATTTTTTTAATCTCCCTACCTTCCTGAATATCGTTTTTGAAGAAATGTCCTCCTGAAATTAAAATTTTCTTAATTTTTCCCATCTTGTAAAGTATAAGCGTATGTGTGAGGCGGTCGCCACCTTTATTCAAGTAGAGCCTATCAGCGGGGTCTTTTTGGGCGTTAGAAATGCCCGTCAGTAAAATTCCCACTTCGTACTTTTGAACTTTCTCCCAAGCCGTAGCAGGGATTTCCCAAGCTAAAAGAGCTTCGTTGATAAAAAAAGGATTAGTGAAAAACAAAAGCAAACCCACTGCCCAACGAAAAAAAATTTTCTTTCTTTTTGCCGATTTGCTAAAAATACTCAGCCCCAAACAAATTAAAATCCACGTTAGGGGCATTAGGAAATAAAAAAGCGTTTTAGAGAGAATGTAAAACATAACTTTTCTATTTGAAAGCAGAAAGGTACGCAAACAATTTTATTTTTCTGTGGTTTTGTATAAAAAAAGGAAAAGCTATGTTAGCACAATTATTTTATGTAAGTAAAAGATCGCCGAAATGTAGCGACGAAGATATAGAAAAAATTTTACAAATCAGCGTAGAAAATAACGCTAAAAAGAATATAACAGGCGTTCTGCTGTATTCCAAAGAAAAGTTTTTGCAGTGTATTGAAGGTGAATTGAGCCACTTATTAGCCCTTTATGACAAAATTAAATTAGATAAGCGTCATTCAGAGGCTATTATGTTAGGTTTAGTACCTGTAAAAGAGCGAAATTTCCCAAGTTGGCAAATGGCGGGCAAATCCGTAGATTTGAACAAAGTAGATTTCAAGTCGCAAATGAGTGCCGCAGAAAGCGAAGAATTTGAAAATATACTTTCAGGCAAAGCAAGTTCAGCGGAAAGAGTTGGTAAAATTATTCAGCTTTTTTTCAGATAAAACAAAAAAAACCTTCCAAATGGAAGGTTTTCTTTTTAGAGAGGTTCTACCAAGAATAAAGGTTGGTCATATTCCACAGGGCTGGCATTTTCTACCAAGACTTTCACAATACGACCTGCAACTTCTGACTCAATTTCATTAAAGAGTTTCATCGCTTCTACAATACAAACTACTTGCCCAGGTTTGATTTCATCGCCTACATTCACAAAATTAGGAGCATCGGGTTTGGGAGCCCTGTAAAATGTTCCAATCATTGGTGATTTAATAGTAAGATAATTGCCCGATGCAGAAGGTTTAGCTTCTGTGCTATCTGTTTGGGGTTCTGGTTTAGAGGTAGGTGTAGCAACAGGCGAAGTAGATACCACTGCGGGTACAAAAGGGGTTGATGAGCTTGGTAATTCCATTTTAGCTCCCCCACTATGTCTCTTTACGCTAATTTTGAACTCATCGGTTTCAATATGCACTTCATCAAGCGGCGATTGAGCGATAAAATCTATCAAATCACGGATTTCTTTGGCTTTCATTGCGAAAAAATTTTGGTGAAATACTCTTTTGCAAAGTGCCTCAAATATGCAAGGTTTTCTTGTAAAAACAAAACAAGGGGGGTAATTTTTTATTAGATTACAAGTTTTCCGAGTTTTTTCTATAAAATTCGGCTTGTTCTACAATTTTTTGCAGTTCTGCCTTATCCATTTTGGCAAGGGTCTGATACACCATTCCTAAACGCTGATTTTTAGAAAGTTTTTCTCGGTGGCGATAATGAAATTCCCAATACAGGCTATTCAAAGGGCAGGCTCTCTTGCCGTGTCGTTTTTTCTTATCATAGAAACAACTTTCACAATAATTGCTCATTTTGTCCATATAATTAGCCGAAGCCGTATAGGGCTTACTTGCAACCAGTCCACCATCAGCATATTGGCTCATACCACGCGTATTGGTGATTTCAACCCACTCAATAGCATCTCGATAGATGCCCAAATACCACTTATCCACCTCATCGGGCGAAACGCCCAAAAGTAAAGCGATATTACCCGTAACCATCAATCTTTGGATATGATGAGCAAAAGCCTCTTGCAAAGATTGACTAATGGCGAATTTAGCACAATTCATTCGGGTTTCGCCCGTCCAATACCAAGAAGGCAAGGGTGCGGAATGTTCAAAATAATTATTTTTGGCATAATCAGGCATTTTTGCCCAATACACGCCACGCATATATTCACGCCAACCCAAAATTTGCCTTACAAAACCTTCAATTTGAGCAATGGAAACTTTTTGGGGGTTGCTTTGCCAAGCCTCAATGGCTTTTTGCAAAACTTCCAAAGGGTGTAGAATTTTTACATTCAAGGCAAAGGAAAGTTGCGAATGAAATAAATGTGGCTCCTGTGTATGCATTGCATCTTCGTAAGTACCAAAATGAGGAAGTAAATTACTTACGAAGTGTTCTAAAAGTTGCAGAGCTTGCTTGCGAGAAATGGGTACATTGAGAATGTTATTGGGAGGGATAAAGCCAATCGTCTGAATTTGATGTTTTTGTAGAGTTTTAATCAAATCTGTTACTTCATTTTTGAAAAAAGGTTCATTAGGCACAGACACTTGATAATTGTATTTTTTACGATTTTCGGCATCATAGTTCCAGCGTCCTGTAAGGGGCTTATCGCCTTCCATAAGAATATTGTACTTTTTTCGCATTTTACGATAAAAACTCTCCAAAAGATAGTTTTTCGTACCAAAGTGTTTGCTTACTTCATTTCGCTCGCTCAAAAAATGCTCTGTATCAAAGGCTTGACTTGGGATAGAAATTTTTTGACAGAATTCCGATAATTGTTTATCCAAACGATACTCATCAGGCAATTGGTATTCAAATTTTTGAATCTGAAATTTCTGAATTAAAAGTTCCAAATTCTTGCATAAATCTTGCCGATTTTCAGGATTATCTAATGTAAAATAAAAAACCTTATGCCCCCCCTTATTTTGAAGTTCTTGGGCAAAATTTCGCATTGCAGCAAAAAAAGCGAGGATTTTTTGAATATGATGCACCACATAGTCCGTCTCCTGACGAATTTCCATTAGTACATAAAGCGTTTTATCATTTTTTTCTTTAAGCCAAGAATGATTGTCATTGAGTTGGTCGCCGAGAATAAGCCGAAGCGTCTGAAACATAACTAATCAAGTATGTAATAAGAAATTTTCAAAAATTTATAAACTTTTCTATTTGATTATCAATAAGTTGCAAGTAAAAATTATTGATAATTTTTTCATCTTTCATATTTTTTTCAATCTGAATAAGTTTTACTTTATAGCCCAATACGTGAGCATTGAGGTAGGAAAAAATATCGTTCAGGTGGCTAAGAGCCAATGCCCCTCCCTGCACCCCCGCCGAAAGCCCCACGAGGGCAATTTTTTTATCCATAAAAGCATTTGGATAAGGCATTCCATCAATAAAAGCCTTCAATACTCCCGGAAAAGAGCCATTGTACTCGGGAACAATAAAAATGAGCTTTTCAGCAGTCAATACTTTTTCTCGCAGAGCATTAAAAACAGGATTTTTACCTTCGTTTTCATACAAAGCCGATACAATAAAATCAGGCGGTAAATTTTTAAGGTTGATAATTTCAGCTTGCACTTGCTTATTTAATAAAACTTTTTGATAGTATTCTGCGACAATTTCAGAGGTAGAGTCATTTCGGTTGGTACTTACAACAATGGTTATCATAGCAATCAAATTAAAAGCATATTTGCTTAAATCCAAAAACTTCAAAATGCGGATAAAGTTTGCTTGATTGCAAATTTTTGTAAAAAAATTTGGATTAAAGTAATTTTTCCTTGTATTTTGAGGGGTTAAACACTGAAAAAACTACAAGAAAATATGCAGGAAACAACTACTACCAAAAACGGACACCCCCCTGGGCTATATTTGCTTTTCTTTACTGAAATGTGGGAACGTTTCAGTTATTATGGTATGCGGGGCATTCTTACGCTTTACCTTTCTAAAACTGCAATGCAAGGCGGTTTAGGTTTTGCCAAAGATGATGCTTCTATTATTTATGGTTGGTTTACAGGTTTGGTATATCTAACGCCCATTATTGGAGGCTATATTGCTGATAGATACATAGGACAAAGAAAAGCCATTCTGATAGGCGGCGTAACAATGATGTTTGGTCAATTCAGTTTAGCTTCCACGCCTCAATTGGGTGTTTGGGCTACTTGGCTCGGTTTGGCACTGCTTATCATAGGAAACGGGTTTTTCAAACCCAATATTTCAACCATTGTAGGGGCTTTGTATCCACAAGGCGACCCTCGTCGTGATAGTGCTTTTACTATTTTTTATATGGGTATCAATTTAGGAGCATTTTTTGCCCCTTTGGTATGTGGATTTTTAGCAGAAGATTTATTTGCCGTGAAAAAAGTAGTTGATGGCAAAGAAGTTATTGAACGTTACGCTTTTCAATACGGCTTTTTAGCGGCGGGTATAGGAATGCTCGTAGGGCAAATTGTGTTCAATACGCTTGCACCTCGCTTACTTGGAAGCATCGGAAAAGGTATAAAAATTCAAAGTAAAGAGGAACAAGAAGTACATAATCAACCACTTAGCGATGAAGAACGCGATAGAATGGCAGTTATTCTCACACTAACCATATTCACCGTGTTCTTTTGGGCGGGCTTTGAACAAGCAGGTAGTTCGCTAACACTTTACACCGATAGCTACATCAACCGCAAAATAGGTGATTTTGTGATACCTACTTCTTGGTTTCAGTCTGTCAATCCGCTATTTATTGTAGCTCTGGGACCGCTATTTTCAATGCTATGGCTAAGTTTAGCCAAAAAGGGCAAAGATTTAAGCATACCCATTAAGATGAGTTTAGGAATGGTTTTGCTGGGTATCGGCTTTTTCTTTATGGTAGGAGCTGTGATGGAACGTGGCGGAAATAGTGCCGATGTCAATATCAAGGCAAGTTTGATGTGGTTGGTAATGACGTATCTGTTCCATACTATTGGCGAATTGTGCCTTTCACCGATTGGGCTTTCTATGGTTACGCGTCTTGCCCCTGTGAAACTTGCCTCAATGCTAATGGGAGTTTGGTTTTTAGCCCCATTTTTAGCCCAAATTGTAGGCGGTTATATTGCCAGCTATGTGGAAAGATTAGGAGCTTTGGAAATCTTTGCGGCTATTGGAGGCTTTGCCATATTTGCAGGGTTGGTACTATTTGCCATCTCTCGCAAACTTGTAAAAATGATGCACGGCAGAGGATAGATAAAAATTAGGGACGTAAAAAATTTACGTCCCTTTTTACTTGTGCTGAAAATTTATCGTAAAACTGCTGTTTTCGGAAAAATCTCCTCTAAAACTTTATAGCGGTAATCAAAAATATATTCCAAACGCTTACGAACAAAAAGAACGTTGGCAAGTCTTCCTAAAATGCCCAAAGGGACTTTGTAACTTACCAAATCTTCCATTTCTACCCCCTCGGCAACCTCTCTGAAATGATGCTGATGATGCCACAAACTATACGGACCGAAACGCTGTTCATCTACAAAAAAATAAGGCTCTCTCACGTGGGTAATTTCGGTTACCCAGTTCATCGGAATACCTAACAATGGACGCACTTTGTAGGCAATAATCATTCCTGCATACATTTTTTGTTCAGGGCTGATGAGTTTGACTTCAAACCCCATATCAGGAGGCGTTATTTTTTTTAGGTTAAAAGGTGAGGAAAAAAACTCCCACGCCTCTTCCAAAGAAATAGGCAAAATCTGCCTACGATAGAGTTGGTAAAGCATAAGTAGTACAAGGTAAATTTTCTACCTTATACTACTTGTGCAGGTAAAAGGTTTAGCTTTGGAAAAGAAAATCTATCCCTTTTTACGCATTTGCTCCAAGAAATCCCACATTTGTTCGGGCAAGGCGACAAGGTCATTAAATTCGCCCGCTCCTCTAATCCATTCGCCGCCGTCGATGGTTATTACTTCACCATTGATGTAAGCAGAAAAATCAGACATCAAATAAGCGGCTAAATTGGCAAGTTCCTGATGCTCCCCTACCCTACCCAAAGGAATACGATGTTCAGGAGAAAGTTTTTTACCTAAATCGGTTTCAGCAAGTGCAGGCGGGAAAAGGCGTTCCCAAGCCCCGGGCGTTGGAAAAGGACCGGGAGCAATGGCGTTGAAGCGAATTTTATGTCTTGCCCACTCTACCGCAAGCGAGCGTGTAAGAGCAAGCACTCCCGCTTTGGCACAAGCCGAAGGCACTACAAACCCCGAACCTGTCCAAGCATAGGTAGTTACGATGCTTAAAACACTGGCGGGAATTTGCTCTTTTATCCAATATTTGCCGAAAGCAAGTGTGCAGTAATAAGTGCCTTTCAGAACAATATCTACGACGGTATCAAAGGCTTTTGCCGAAAGCCTTTCCGTAGGACTGATAAAGTTTCCTGCGGCATTATTTACAAGTCCGTTTACTTTTCCAAAACGCTCAATGCTTTGAGCAAGCATAGCTTCTACTTCCTCGTATTTACGCACATCACAAGCAAAATAAGCAATATTGGCATTATTAGTTTCGGAATAGAGTTTTTGAGCCGCCTCTTGCAGAACCTCTACTTTTCGGCTTGTAATCACTACATTTGCTCCAAGCTCTAAAAAATATTTACTCATAGAATATCCCAGCCCCGTACCACCACCTGTAACTACTATGGTTTTGCCCGAAAGAGCATTTTCACGTAACATTCCTTGTGTGTGCATAAGTAAAAAAAGTTTATGGTTGTTGAAAAAAGTAATTGTTTGTGTTCAAAAGTCAATTTGTTCTTTTCATTTAAGCAATTACTCCCGAACCTATCAGTTCATTATTTTCATACCAAACTACAAATTGTCCGGGGGTAATCGCACTTTGTGCTTCATCAAAAATTACATACAGAAAATCATTTTCCTGATAAAGCATAGCCTTACTTAATGGTTGTCGGTAGCGAATACGAGCTAAATATTCTCTTTTTTCACCTACTTGCATACGCAAATCTTCACGAACCCAATGCACCTCTGCATTTCGTACCCGCAAGCCTTTTCGGTTCAGTGCGGGGTGTTCGTGTCCTTGTCCTACATAAACAATATTTTCAGCAACATCAGTAGCCAAAACAAACAAAGGTTTGGGTTTTCCGCCTACATTCAAACCTTTTCTTTGACCTATCGTAAAAAAATGTGCCCCAATATGCTCTCCCACCACTTTTCCATCAGTGGGGTGGAAATGATAAGGCTCAGTTAGCGTGTGTAAAGTTTCGGTTTTTCCATTTTGTCTGAAAATAGGACTATTAGCATCAATTTCAATAATTCTGCCTTTTTTAGGGGCAAGTTGTTGTTGTAAAAATTCAGGCAGGCGAATTTTTCCTACAAAGCACAACCCTTGCGAATCTTTTTTTTCGGCTGTAATCAAATCTGCTTTTTTGGCAATAGCTCTCACTTCGCTTTTTTTCAAGTTCCCGATGGGAAAAAGTGCTTTGGCGAGTTGTGTTTGTGTAAGTTGACAAAGAAAATAGCTTTGGTCTTTATTTTCATCTTTGCCCGCAAGTAAGCGATGAATAGTTCTCCCTTCTTTGGTAAAAGTATCTTTCTGTGCGTAATGCCCTGTGGCTACAAAATCAGCACCTAATTGCAGGGCGGCATTCAGAAATACATCAAATTTAATTTCTCGGTTGCAAAGTACATCGGGGTTAGGGGTTCTGCCTGCTTCGTACTCGGCAAACATATAATCAACAATTCGCTGTTTGTATTCTTTGCTCAAATCCAATACCCGAAAAGGAATATTTAGTTTTTCTGCTACAATGAGAGCATCGTTGCTATCTTCTACCCAAGGACATTCATTATTGATAACGACCCGCTCATCGTGCCAGTTTTTCATAAAAATCCCAATTACCTCGTAACCTTGCTCTTTGAGCAGATACGCCGCCACACTGGAATCTACCCCCCCCGACATTCCAACTACTACACGCATTTTTTTAGATTGAAACATTGCCAATTAACTCTTATACTCTATTTAATTTTAAGAAAATTTGCATTCAAAAGCCTCAACTATTTTTTATTATCAAAAAACACTCAAAAATAATGTTTTGTTGAGCATTCTGCAAAAATATTTATTAGGTTAGTTTTGTGTGTGATAATGTTTCCATTTTTTCTAAAACTATACTTTGGAGTTTGCTTAGCCAATGGCTATTTTCTGCGTTTTACTCCTATTTGAGTAAGATTTTGAATATTTTTTTGATTTTTTTTTGGTTTTGAAAAAAAAAAACAAGTTCTTTGAAAAAAAATGTTCAATTCTTTCACAATTTAATTTTGTTTTTATGAAAAGACTATCCCAAATTTTGCTTTTAGTTGTAGCTATTGCTATGGTAGCCTGCAAAGGAAGTCCCAAAGATTTAATCGCTAGAAAATGGGTAATTGATATAGAATCTTTGAAAAAGGAAAGTGAAAAAAGCGGTAACAAACTTTCTGATGCTCAAATGAAACTTGCCGAAGAAATGATGAAGGATATGTACTTTGAATTCAAAAAAGACGGTTCTTTTGAGGCAAGTATAACAGGACAAAAAGTGAAAGGTATGTGGTCTATCAGTGATGATGGTAAAAAATTGAAAATGCAAATTGAAGGCGAAAAAGAAAGTGAAATGGAAATTTTAGAACTTTCTAAATCTAAATTTGTTGGAAAAGGAAATAACCAAATGCTTACTCTAAAAGCCTCCAACTAAATATTAAGAAAACTTATTCCCAAACTAAAAACCCTGTTTAAGCAGGGTTTTTTTATTACTCTAATTAAATATTGCAATTTCTGTACTAAAAAATTTATCTTTGCGTTTAGAACTAAACATTATTGTTATGGCAATCAAAAATTCAAGTGGTATTGGTGGTTTGTTCAAAATTATAGGAGCATTAGCCGCAGTAATTGTGATAATCACAATTATTTCCAGTGCTTGCAAACGTATAGACGCAGGACACGTAGGGCTTGTTGTAAAACTATATGGCTCGGAGCGTGGTGTGCAAGATGTTACCGAAGCTACAGGCTGGGTTTGGTACAATCCCTTTACTACCCAAATTGAGTTTCCTACCTTTGTGCAGAATGTAGTTTTTACTCGCGATGCCACCGAAGGCAGCAGAAGTAACGAGGAGTTCAGAGTTACAACCAAAGATGGGTTAGTGGTTTCTTTTGATGTTTCAATGAATTACCGTGTTGCCCCCAACAAAGCCGCTGAAATTTTCCGAAAGTACAGAAAACCGCTAGAAGAGTTAGACAAAACCGTGATGCGTAACTATATGCGTGAGGCTTACAATAAGGTTTCGGGTAAATACACTGCCGAGCAACTATATGAAAACAAAATTCAGTTTCAGAACGAATCGGAAGCGGAAATCAAGAGTTTTTTGGGAAGAGAGGGTTTTGTGGTGGAGCAAGTTGTATTACTCAATGAACTTCGTTTGCCACAAGGTGTTGTAGATAATATCAATGCTAAAATCAATGCTCGCCAAATTGCCCTCAAAAAAGAGCAAGAGGTAGCCCAAGAACGTGCCGAAGCTCAAAAAGAAGTAGAAAAAGCCAAGGGTTACGCCGAAGCAATGCGTATTCGTGCCGAAGCTGAATCTGAATACAATCGTAAATTGGCAGAATCTATATCTCCCAATCTTATTGAGTACGAGAAAATTAAAAAATGGAATGGGCAAACTCCCCAGTATGTAGGGGCAGGCGGAGGTATTATTGTTCAACCTAAATAAAAAATCAACAAGCAAAATAAAAGCTATGGAAAGTTCTAATGTTATGAGCAAGGAAAAGAAAAAAAAATCATCAAAAAAAGTTATTGGGTATCTGATAGGAATTGTGGTTATTTTAGTTGTTTTATCTGTTTTTTTAGGTGGTAACAAGAAAAAATTGGAGCAAATAGAAATTGCGGAAGTCAAAAATGGAACAATCACCGAAAAGGTGGGTGCTTCGGGAAAAGTGCAACCTGTTACAGAAGTAAAATTAAGCCCTGATGTTTCGGGAGAAATTACAGAACTTTACGTAAAAGAAGGGGATTCGGTTGTAAAAGGGCAGTTACTCTTGCGTATCCGCCCTGATAACTACGAACTGGCAGTTCAACGTTCGCAAGCAACGCTCAACAACAGCCGTGCCGCTTTGGCACAGGCAGAGGCTCGTAAATTACAGGCAGAAGCTCAATTTACACGTAGCCAAGCCAACTACGAAAGGCAAAAAAAACTTTTTGAGCAAAAAGTCATTTCTGAATTAGAGTTTGAGCAAGCCACCGCCGAATACAAAGTAGCTCAGCAAGAATTAGAATCTGCCAAACAAAATGTAATTGCCGCACAATTCAACATTCAGAGTGCTTCGGCTACCGTCAATGAAACTATCCAGAACCTTACGCGTACCTCCGTATATGCCCCTATGAGTGGTGTTATTTCCAAACTTGCCGTAGAAAAAGGCGAGCGTGTCGTAGGAACAGCCCAAATGGCAGGAACAGAACTATTACGCATTGCCAATCTGAATGAAATGGAAGTGCGTGTTGATGTCAATGAAAATGATATTATCCGAGTTTCTTTGGGTGATACCGCTGATGTAGAGGTAGAAGCCTATCGTAATCGTAAATTCAAGGGCATTGTTACGGCTATTGCAAATACTGCCAATGCTACTGTTTCAGCAGAGGCGGTTACTGAGTTTCAAGTAAAAGTGAAGATTTTGGGCGAATCTTATCAAGATTTGAAGGCGAAAAGTGGCAGACTTTCGCCTTTTCGCCCAGGCACAAGTGCCAGCGTAGAAATTATTACGCAAACCAAAAGAAATATTCCTGTTGTACCTCTTGCGGCGGTAGTAGCCAAAAGTGATGAGGAAGTGAAAAAACAAACAGGAAAGCAAGAAAAAACAGAAAAAAGTTCTACTGATAATACCAAAGACGAAAAAAAGGGAAAAGCTGAAAATGAAAAGAAAGAGTATGTTTTTGTGTATGATGAAAAAAACAAAAAAGTAGCTCTTCGTGAAGTAAAAACAGGTATTAGCGATTTTGAAAATATTGAAATTGTTTCGGGGTTGAAAGTAGGCGAAAAAATTGTAATTGCTCCCTTTCAAGCCATTGATAAAAAACTGAAAGATGGCGATGAAGTGGAGTTAAAAAGTAAGTAGGAGTTATTATTGTGTAGTTACACTAAAACTTTGTCCATAGCGAATTTCATTACCTACTTTTACGTAGTACCTAATATAGTAAGTAGTACGAGACTGCAAACCTGCAATGGTAATTGTTTTTACAAAACGTGATTCGCCAAACTGGCAAGCTAAAAGTAAGTCATCGGCATAGCTTTCTGTAATTTTTCCTAAATAATTACTTTCCGATGGATTGGGCTGAATGTGATAGTAAAAACCATATTCTATGCTAAAATTATTAAAAGCCGCATTCAAACAGTCCCCTGCCAAATCAATCACATAATCAAAAGTAATGCTTGTAGTTGTGGCAGAGATATTCTCAATGCTTCCCCAATTTAATTCAATTTCTTGCAGGCTACCCCAAATGATTTGGTCATTTTCAAGCCATACATAACTTTTGGCATATACTTTTTTGCTCACAAGAGTAGCAGGGTTGGGGTTTTGGTTAATTAAAGTTCTATCAACATATTCAAAAGTTAAAAACTCTAAATGTACCGAGTCGGGGTGTTGAGTGCAAATCTTTTTGGAAAGTGTGTGCAATTGCGTGGAGTCATCAATTCCTATTGCAAAGCCAAATTCTTTAACAGCCTTTTTAGGATTGTAGTCTATCAGATGAGCTTTCAGAATGAGCGTGCTATCGTTTTTCTCTTCAATGGGAAGCGTCGCAAGCATTACCTTTCTTTCTAAAAAAGGTTTGCAGGTAGTAAGAATAAACAAAAAAAAACCGAATAAGATTTTTGTTCTCATAGTGTTCTTGCACTAAAACTTTGTCCATAGTGAATTTCATTACCTACTATTACGTAGTACCTAATATAGTAAGTAGTCGTCCCTTAAAAATGGTATAAGTATTTCAATATCAATAAATTATTTGGGTATTTTCGTTTGAGAAAATGCAAGATTTTGTAAATTTGTGTCAAAAATCCTGCAAAATTATTGTTTGTTATGCTACCCAAGAAAGCATCTACCAATCAGTTGAGTTTATTTTTTAGTTTTGCCGATACGCTCAATCAAAAACATCCGCTTTATGTTTTAGCCCAACAAATCAATTGGTCAATCTTTGAGCAGGCATTTGAGCCTTTGTACAGTAGCACTAATGGCAGACCAGCCAAGCCTATTCGGCTAATGGTGGGTTTGTTGATGTTAAAGCATATCCGCAATCTTTCTGATGAAAGTGTAGTAGAGCAGTGGAGTGAAAACATTTACTACCAATATTTTTGTGGGGCGACATCTTTTGTACCGGGTTATCCTTGTGAGGCTTCTGAATTAGTGCATTTTAGGAAAAGGATAGGAGAAAAAGGGATAGAATTGATTCTGCAAGAGAGCATTCGAGTGAATGGTCAAGACAGCCAAGATGAGCAGGTAAGCGTAGATACGACGGTACAGGAAAAAAATATCACCTTTCCCACTGACGCTAAATTGCACCAAAAAATCATCAAACGCTGTCAAGCGATAGCTAAGCAAGAGCAGGTGGTGTTAAGACAAAGCTATGAGCAAACCTTAAAGCAACTGAAACGGGCACAACGTTTTCGCAATCACCCCAAGAATAAAAAGCGAGCAAGGAAAGCGGATAAAAAGATAAAAACGATAGCAGGTAGGCTGGTCAGGGAGTTGGAGCGGAAACTGCCTGTGGGTTCGGTGTATCAGAAGGATTTGCAATTATACAAGCAGGTCTTGGCACAGGAAAGGCATAGTAAAGGAAAGATTTATTCATTGCACGAAGTAGATGTTTGTTGTATTTCCAAAGGGAAAGAGCATCAGCCTTATGAATTTGGGAATAAGGTCTCTATTGTGCTTACTGATAGTGGAGTAATCGTGGGGGCTATGGGATTTCGCAATGAATATGATGGACACACTTTGCGACCTGCCCTTGAACAGGTCAAGCGTTTGGTGGGTAAGTTGCCCAAGCAAGCCAAAGTGGATAGAGGTTACAGGGGCGAAAAAAATGTTGAGGGGACAGAAATTTTGTTACCCTCCCCACCCGATAAGACACAAAGCTACTACCAGAAACGCAAATTAAGCCGATTACACCGAAAGCGAGCAGGTATTGAGGCGGTGATTGGACATTTGAAAACTGACTACCGATTGAAGCGAAACTTCTACAAGGGTATCGTGGGCGATAACATCAACATTATGCTTGCTGCGGCTGCTTTTAACTTCAAGAGGCTGATGAACCACTACAAGGTTTCTTTTTGCCTATTTTTGCAGAGACTTTTTTACTCGCTTCAAAGGTTGCTCTGGGTGAAAAATAAATTCAAATATACTTTTTAAGGGACGACTAAGTAGTGCGTGGCTGCAAACCTGTAATAGTGATTGTTTTTACATAACGTGGAAGTTCAGCGAAACAAGCGAGTAGAAAGTCATCACCCAAAGCCTCTGTAATTTTTCCTAAATAATTACTTTCCGATGGATTGGGCTGAATGTGATAGTAAAAACCATATTCAAGTCCATAGTTATTATCAACAACATCAGGACAATTCTCTCTCCAATCAATCACATAATCAAAAGTAATGCTTGTAGTTGTGGCAGAGATATTCTCAATGCTTCCCCAACTTAATTCAATTTCTTGCAGATTGCCCCAAATGATTTGGTCATTTTCAAGCCATACATAGCTTTTAGCATAGACTTTTTTGCTCACAAGAGTAGCAGGGGTTGGATTTCTGTAAAGCAGGTTGGTATCAATGTATTGCAAGGTCAAATGTTCCAAGTTCACCGAGTCAGGGTGTTGAGTGCAAATCTTTTTAGAAAGTGTGTGCAGTTGCGTGGAGTCATCAATTCCTATTGCAAAACCAAATTCTTTAATAGCCTTTTTAGGATTGTAGTCTATCAGATGAGCTTTCAGAATGAGCGTGCTATCGTTTTTTTCTTCAATGGGAAGCGTCGCAAGCATTACCTTTCTTTCTAAAAAAGGTTTGCAAGTGGTAAGCAAAATTGTCGTTAGAAATAAGAGTAAAAAATGGGCTGTGGTTTAGAATGTATGATAGTCATAATTCCATTGTTGAAACATAATTTTGATAGCTGCTTCGTGATACTTGTCTTTTTTAGAAAAGCAAGTAGTTTTTCGTACCAAACGTCTATTTCTGGCTCGTAAAGCATTATTCACTCCCTCAATATGCCGCGTCAGGTGTTTGCCAACTTGATGGTTTTGCCCTGCTAATACCTCTGCAAAAGCAGACCAATTGTTGGTACAATACTGTTCAATTTCAATATCTTTAAGCATTTGAAGTAGTTTTTTAATTGTTTTAGCACTGCGATTGCCTATCACATAGCCTAAGACCTCATTCGTTTCAGGAGCATACGCATAGAAAAGCCATCGCTTGTGCTTTTTCTTGTGTTGAACATAAGACCAAAATTCGTCTATCTGAACACTTTTGTAGTGCTTTTGCTTGGGAGTTAGCACACACTTTTCAGACTGTTTTAGTAGCTGATTTAACACACAAACACGACTGACTTGTAAGACCATAGCAATATCTCGTATGCGGCTATTTCTTAGCAACATACTCACTATCAGATGTTTAATTTTAGGGTCAGCTCCTTTGTACCGATAAGCCTGTTGAAACTGCTTACCACAAGATTTACACAAAAAATTTTGTGTCCCATCTTTTTTACGACCATTTTTCACTACCTTTGCACCTTGACAGTGAGGGCAGTTTACTTTTGTTAATACTTCACACATATTACAAAAATACGCCCTCTTTGTCTTTTACAAAAATATCATACAATCTTTACCACAACCAAAAAATGTTTCATAAGTGTTCATAATTTTGTTATACACAAAGTTTAGCATTTTTAGGAAAAAAATCAAGTAAAGTATGTGAATTTTATGTTAATTGGCACATTCATAACTATCTTTGCGTCATAAAAATTATGTTTTAATTTAGCTAATCAATGGAATTACTTTCTGAAGCTATCCAAAAGTATGCTGAAACACATACCTCCTCAGAAAATGCTGTTTTAAGAGAACTCCATCGGCAGACACACCTAAAAGTTCTAATGCCTCGTATGCTTTCGGGGCATTTGCAGGGGCGTTTTTTAGCAATGATTTCGCAAATGCTTGCCCCACAGCGTATTCTGGAAATAGGTACTTATACGGGTTATTCGGCTTTGTGCCTTGCGGAAGGTTTGCAAGAAAACGGCAAACTCATTACAATTGATAAAAACGAAGAATTAGAAGATTTTGCCAAAAAGTTTTTTGCAAAAGCAGGTTTGGAGAAAAAAATTGAAATGCTTATTGGCAATGCTTTGGAAATTATCCCTACCCTCCAAGAAACTTGGGATTTGGTGTTTATTGATGCCGATAAGCTCAATTATGCCAAATATTACGAAATGGTTTTGCCCCAAGTACGCAAGGGAGGCTGGATTATTGCCGATAACGTGCTTTGGTCGGGCAAGGTGGCAGATACGAAATTTATTGATAAGGATACAGAGGCACTGCGGGCTTTTAATGAGTTGGTTCAAAACGATGCAAGGGTAGAAAATCTACTTCTACCCTTGCGAGATGGCTTGATGATTGCAAGAAAGCTATAAACTATTGCTTGATAATTCTTTGTTGAACAATTTCGCCCGATATTTGCAATTTAAGCAAATACATTGCCGCAGGCAAATGATCCAAAGATATTTCTTGATTATTTTTTACTTGCAAATCTGAAAGTTTCTGACCTAAAACATTCCAAACTTCGGCTTTCTCTATGTTCATTCCATTTTCCAGACGTAAGAAAATTTTACCTTTGGTTGGATTAGGATAAATGAGGAGTTTTCCTTTGGAAAGCATAACCAATGAGGCAGGAGGGCGAGTAGAAAAGTTCCAAGTGGTATTATCAGTAATACCTGCAAAGTTATTGTTTGCTAAATCTCTGAACGTACCCGCAGGCATTTGTACGTAATAGTCTGTATTCTGCTCCAAATCGCTGATGTCAATAGTTACTATACTGCCACTTACATTTACAGCAAGATTATTGACAGAAAGCGTTTGCTTTACGGAATTATCGGCTCTTCTAATAGTAATACTACCTGTACCTCTATTGATAGGCTCACTAAAAGTAATACGCAAATCGGCATTGAGTGGCACGCCTTCCGAATTATCAGCAGGTTCAAGACTGACGATGTTTGGTGCGACATTGTCGGAAACTGAGAAATTCCAAGTATCTTTGTTGGCTGTACCTGCATAAAACTGACTGCTTGCATTTCGGAAAGCCGTATTAGGAATTTCTACATAATACATAACTCCTGCCTCTAAATCATTCACGGGGTCAATGGTAGCCACATTACCCGATACACTCACCCGCGAGCCAGCTACATCTATAGTTTCTACCACAGCATCATTGGCATAACGCTTGATAAGCAAATTACCTGTACCTTTGAGAATATTTTGGTTAAAATAAATCAGCAAGTTGGTATTGGCAGGGGCTGTGGTGCTGTTGTCGGGAGGCGAAAACGAATTTACCAAAGGATTTCCCGAAGGAGTTGAGTTATTTATCGTAAAATTGGCATTAGAAATATCAAAGAAAATATTGCCTACGGCTTCTACACGCACACGTGCCTGTGTAGTAGTAACAGCAGGCACCGTAATTTCAGCATAGCCATTGTTAGGAACATTGGTCGCCAAAGCAATCGGATATGTAAAACCCCCATCTGTGGAAAGGCGAATATTCACATTTTGGCAATTGACAGGGGCAAGATGAGTGTTCGCCACGTCCCAAGTTACCATTTGGCGTGTGCCTTGTTGCCAAGTAATAGCTGTATTGGGGTAAGTAACTAAAAAAGGACCCGCTGCCGCATTGGCTGTAAAACTTACCGAAGCATAATCATAGCCCCCTACGCCATCTCTCACGGTCATTCGGAAAGTTAGATTACGTGTATAAGAAGGCAGTCGCTCTCCCAAAGGATTGAGATTATTAGCAATAATATCCGAAAGACGAGGGAATGTTCGTGTAGGCGAAGTAGAAGGCAAGAAATTCCTAAAAATAGGGGCATCACCCGAAGGGCTACTCAACGAGCCCGCAGGACCTAAATTGAATTGTTCCCAACAATAAGTCAGAGCATCGCTATTAGGGTCTGTGGCAGAGCCAGTAAGTTCAAAGGGGGTATTGATAGGAATTACCCAGCCTCCCGTAGGTACAGAAGGCACAGGAGGCAAATTAGTACCATTAGGGGTATCGTTGGGACAGGTGGCACCAGCACCCGAACCACGTGTGTAGGCGAAAATTTCATCAAAACTAATCACGTGAAAAGTTTCAATGCTATTGGGGGCAAGATTATCCGTACCACACAAACCCGCATAACCCATTATACAAATGCCACTACCCGGCTCATAAGCAGTAGAACTGCTACGATTACCATTACAACCACCTTGCACGCTATTAAAAGTATGGTTTGCTCCAAACTGATGCCCCATTTCGTGTGCTACATAATCTACATCAAAAGGGTCGCCCACAGGAGAGCCACTGCCTGTAACGCCTCTTGCCTTTTGCCCTGTTCTACAAACTACGCCTAATCCTGCAATTCCTCCCCCACCTGTACTGAACACGTGTCCGATGTCGTAATTTGCATTACCAATTACTGCATCAAGATTGCTTTGATTTTCCCCGAGCATTGCCCCACCGTTGTTGTTAGTATAAGGGTCAGTAGCTGGGTTGGTGTAAATAATGGTATTATTGTTAGAAATTAGTTGAAAGCGAATAGAAGTTTCAATTTGATAGATACCTGATACTCTATTGAGCGAAGTGGTAACGGCACTCAAAGCTCCTGCTACGGTACCTCCGTGAAACTGCGTGTATTCCCCTGTGGTGGCAATAGCCGCTCGGTAGGTGAGCAAGCGAGCCCCTGCGGGGCGGGCATTGTTATCACGAAGCCAATTGCGTATTCTTTCCGCTTGTTCATCTTCATCTACAATCGTGCAACTCATTTTTTTATCTGAAACAAAATGCCTTTTGTAGTAGCAGATGTAGTTTTCTTGGTCATTTTGGCGGTAAGGGTCTATGTAGATTTGTCCGTCTTCTGTAAAAATAAGAGCGTGAAAGCCTTGATGAGTAAAATCAAAACGCACATAACCATAACCACCTACACGATAGCCCTCAAAAGTTTGTATTTCGGGAAATTGAGCGGCTAATTCAGGGTGCAAAACAGGTGTTTTAGCTATACGAAAACGGGCAAAAGTACCATTGGGAAGCGGGAAATCCATTTCTACATCAGAATTTTGAGCTGAAAAACTACGGTCAGCAGTTTCCATAGGTACAGAACGAGCAAAAATCTTAAATGCACTCACATTCAAGCGAAACACTTTGTACTCATTTGCAAGAACCAAACGCTTTTTTGCAGGATTAGGGAGAATTTTACTTTCTTCGGTAGGTTGCCAAAAATTTTGGCTATACGCTCCCCAATGAGCTAAAAACAAAAATACCAGCAAAGTTGATGTTGCTTTCATACGTGATTTTTTTAGTAAAAATATTGAAAAAGGTTGCTCTAATTTACAACATTTTGAAAAACCAAATTGCTTTTCTTGTGAAAAAAATGTTTTTATGCAAAATTTGGGCTTTTAGCCGAATAGTTTTAACTTGAAGCAAAATTTCGCAATCTACAACTCTTAAAGCTATGGGAATTCTTTTCAACAAAACCAAAATCATCGCCACGCTCGGTCCTGCTACCAATACCAAAGAGAAAATTCTCCAACTTGCCCAAGCAGGCGTAGATGTGTTTAGGCTCAATTTTTCTCACGGTACTCACGAAGGGCATCAGGAAGTTATCAATCATATTAGGGAAATCAACCAAGAATATGGCTTAAATTTGTGCTGTCTGCAAGATTTACAGGGTCCTAAAATTCGCATTGGGGCAGTAGAAAACAATGGTGTAGAACTGGAAGAAGGGCAAGATTTTATCATTACCATAGACGAAATGCTTGGCAATAAGCAAATGGTAAGTACGGTGTATCAGTTTTTGCCCAAAGATGTTAAAATTGGCGAAACAATTTTGCTTGATGACGGCAAAATAGAACTGATTGTTACAGGAAAAAACGATAGACAAGTATTTACAAAGGTCATTCACGGCGGTTTGCTCAAATCTAAAAAGGGTATGAACCTGCCCCAAACCGAAGTTTCCTCTCCTTCGCTTACAGAAAAAGATAGCGAAGATGTACTTTTTGGCTTGGAAAATAATTTGGAATGGATAGCTCTTTCTTTCGTAAGAACAGCTACTGATATTTTGCTCTTGAAGCATTTGGTTCAGCTCAAAGGCAAAAATCCCAAAATTATCGCTAAAATTGAGCGTCCCGAAGCTATTGAAAACATTGACGAAATCATCAAGGTTGCTGATGGTATTATGGTAGCTCGGGGCGATTTGGGTGTAGAAATGGACGCTGAACTAGTACCTCTTTTGCAAAAAATGATTGTAGAAAAATGCCAAAAAGCCGCAAAGCCTGTTATCATTGCTACGCAAATGATGGAAAGTATGATAAACAATCCACGTCCTACACGTGCCGAAACCAATGATATTGCCAATGCCGTAGTAGATGGAGCAGATGCTCTGATGCTTTCAGCAGAAACAGCCACAGGATTGTACCCAATGCAGGTAATTCGCAGTATGGCGAAAACTATTCAATATGTAGAAGAACGCGTTAAGAAATTGTATCACAAAAATTTAGAAGTAGATAAAAATTCTAAAACCTTTTACAGCGATAGTCTGATAGCGGCGGCTTGCAATTTGGCTCGTCAGACAGGTGCCAAAGCTATTGTTGGAATGACTAACTCGGGTTACACTGCATATCGTTTGGCAAGCCATCGTCCCGAAGCAGATATTTTTATTTTTACCAGCAACAACCCCTTAATGAATACGCTTAACTTGGTTTGGGGAGTAAGAACTTTCTTTTATGATAAGTTCGTTTCCACAGATACGACCTTCAAAGATATTATTGAAATTTTGAAAGATAAAAACTACCTCAAAGAAGGTGATGTAGTTATTCAGCTTGCCAGTATGCCTATTGAAGAAAAACAACGCACCAACGCCATAAAAATCAGTATTGTCAGCTAATTTTAATCAAAAAGCGACCATAAATTTGATGTTATGGTCGCTTGATTTTTTTTATTTATTTACCCCTTTCAAATGCTTGTCTAAAAACTGCTCCTGCTCCCATAATACGTGCAAGATACTTTCTTTGGCGACGTAACCGTGGCTTTCACGAGGTAAAATAACCATTCTTGCCGTACCCCCTAAACCCTTTATAGCCTGGAAAAGTCGCTCTGTTTGTAAAGTAAAAGTACCCGGATTATTATCTGCTTCGCCGTGAATAAGCAGAATAGGCTTTTTGATTTTATGAGCGTTCATAAAAGGCGACATTTTGTTATACACTTCGGGAGCGTCCCAATAGTTACGCTGTTCGCTCTGAAAGCCGAAAGGTGTAAGGGTACGATTATACGCTCCACTGCGAGCCACTCCACACACAAACAAATCGGAATGTGCGAGCAAATTGGCTGTCATAAATGCCCCGTAAGAATGCCCTCCAATGGCTACTTTGTTTCTATCAATATATCCGAGATTATCCACGGCATCAATTGCGGCTTTGGCATTGGCAACCAGTTGTTCAATGAAAGTATCATTGGGTTCTTGACTGCCTTCCCCTACAATCGGAAATGAGGCATCGTCTAATACCACGTACCCTTTGGTTACCCAATAGATAAATGAACCATAATTGGGAAAAGTAAACTCATTTGGATTTTGGTTGGACTGCCCTGCTGTTTGCATATCTTTATATTCACGTGGGTACGCCCATATAAGCAAGGGTAATTTCTCTTTTTTATTTTCATCATAACCCAAGGGCAGATAGAGCGTTCCAGAAAGTTCCAAACCATCGTTTCTTTTGTATTTGATTACCTGTTTCTTGATATTTTTGATGCTTTCAAAAGGATTGGGCGTAAAAGTAATTTGCACAGGAGCAATACGCTTTTTATAGTTTCTCAAGAAATAGTTGGGGTACTCGGTTGGAGATTGAATTTGGACCAAAGCTACACCTGCTTTATGGTCTTCAATAGAAACGATGTCCTCTTTTTTATCCGTAAAAGCAGACTGATACAAACGCTGTTTTTTCAGTGTTTTCAGGTCAAGCTCATCTATGAAAGGAAATTGCCCTTTGGGGCTAAAACCTTCGCCTATAAGAAATAATTTATTATTTTCAATAGCTAAAACTTCCTGTCCAAACTGATTGATTTGGGTGCTGAACCTGCCTGGGTCGTTGTAAAGGTCTTGATAATTGCGGTCGGCAATGACACGAGCCGATAAATTAGGTTGCGATGGATTGATAAGATAGGTCTTCTGATTGCGAGTATCATACCAAGAATCATACATTATGGCAACTTGTTCGTTACCCCAAATAATCCCTGCAAAACGTTGTTGAGTTTTTGCAATGGAAACAGGGTCTTTATCAAAAGGAGCTTGCCACACAAAAATTTCATCGCGGTACTCTACTTTTTTAGCAGGGTCGCCCTCGTCAAGGGCTTCTACAAAGTATAAAGTTGCGGGCATATCATCACGCCAAGCCATATTTCTCTTGCCCTTACGAACTGCCGAAAAACCTTTGGGCATAATTTCGTTCAAAGGTACTTCATTCACAACTTTTATCAAATTGCCTTTGTTGTCATATACTTTGCTTATTTGTGGAAACCGATTGTAAGGCACAAGGTAAGAAAATGGCTTTTGCAAGTTGGTAAGCATTAAATAATTGCCATCAGGCGAAAACGACATACCTACATAGAGTTCTTTATCTTTAAGTAAATTTTTTGTACCGCTAATATGGACTTTGAAAAGTTGGGAACTAAGCAAACTTTCAAAGTTTTGTTCATCTATTTTGTTTTTAAGCAAATCTTGAAAGGTTCTATTCTGTGAGGCTTTGCCTTCGGCTACAGAAACAATGGGACCTTTGGGCGTTTCTTTGGATTTATCAATCAGTTGGGGGCGTGGTTCGGGAATGAACTTCACAAGCAAATGCTCACTATCTTTATACCAAACAAAAGGACTTCCTACACTTGCATTCAGGGTAGCCTCTGTTATTTTTTGAGCTTGGGCAGAGCTTACATCTATCCACCAGAGTTCTACCCCTTTTTCAGTAGTATGGGTGAAGGCTATTTTTTTGTAATCGGGCGACCAAGTGATAAAAGAGATTTTCGCATTAGAAGGTAGCCCTTTTACAGGAGTGGGCTCAGCTTTTACATCTTTTACTTTTCTGATTTTAAGATTTTTGACATAGTTCATTGTAGAACTTACAAACAAATTAGGATTGATACGCAACCCTGCCAGCCTTAATTCGTCTTGGTTTAGTTCGTCTAAACTTTTGTAAGTGTCTCGGTAGAGCAAAAGCATATAGTTTTTATCCTTATCCATACTGATGGAAGGGGGTCTTTCATAATCGGCTAATGCCAGTATAGGAGCAGAGGGCTTCTGATACTTCAAATCTTCTTGGGCAAATACTTGAAAAAAGTAGCCCACCAAAAACAATAGAATAAGTGATTTCTTTTGCATTGCTTTTAGGTTTTGTTTTTTTCAAAACGTTTTCATAAGCAATTTAGTACATTGCCCAAACAATTTGTGAAAAAATGTGTTATTTTAGGCAAAAGAATACTATGAAAATCTGTCAGGTGTTGATTTTTTCAACTTTACTCTTTTGCTGTTTCAAAGCAAAAGCCCAAACCAATTGGCAAGTGAAAGATGCTCAAATCAACTTCAAAATTAAAAATTTTGGTAGCTACGTAAATGGCTCTTTGAGTGGTTTGGAGGCAATAATTGAGTTTTCACCTGAAAATTTAGCCCAAAGCACCATAGAAGCCTCTGTAAAGGCTGAAACCATTAACACAGGCAATAAAAGTCGCGACAGACACTTACGCCAAGATGATTATTTTGATGCAGTGCAATTTCCGTTTTTGCGTATGAAATCAACGAAAATTATCAGAGAGAAAGACCAGTTTGTGGGCTATTTTGAGCTTACTATTCGCAATAAAACCCAAGCAGTACAAATGCCTTTTCGTTTTATACCTAATGGTAATGAAGCAAGTTTTTCGGGTAGTTTTAGTATCAATCGCAGAGATTTTGGCGTAGGAGGCAAAAGTTGGGTGCTTGGTGATGAAGTTATTGTAAATATTGAAGTGAGATCCCAAAAATAAAACCTTCACGGCGAAGTGAAGGTTTTATTTTACATTCCTAAATGCACCCTGAACATTTTGATAGCAATAGCCAGTAAAATCACGCCGAATACTTTACGCAGTACATCTGTGCCTGCTTGTCCGAGTTTGCGTTCTATCCAGCCCGAAGCCTTCAAAACCACATACACTAAAATCAAGTTTAGAACGATAGCAATAAGAATAGAAACTTGCTGATATTCAGCACGAAGCGAAAGGATAGTTGTCATTGTACCTGCCCCTGCGATAATCGGGAACGCAATAGGTACAATAGAAGCCGAAGAGCCACTACCTTGCATTTCGCCACGGAAAAAGTGAATCCCAAGCACCATTTCCAGCCCTAAAAAAAAGATAACCAATGCCCCCGCAATGGCAAAAGAAGGGGTATCCAAGCCTAAAACTCGTAAAATACTTTCCCCCAAGAAAAGGAAAGCAATCATTATCAGACCTGCTACAAAAGTGGCTTGCGTGGCGTGTAATGCACCTGTGCGTTTTTTCAAATCAATAATGACAGGTACAGAGCCTAAAATGTCAATTACCGAAAATAAAATCAATGATACGGTCAAAATTTCCTTAAAGTTCAACATAGCTAAAACTCGTTTTTGCTGTTTCTTACGCAAAAATATAAACAAATTTTTTGCCAAACAAAATTTTGTACAAAATTTTTAATGGTAAAATTTTTAACTTAAAAAAATTCAATAAAAAGATTGAAAAAATACAAATTGAAATTCAAAAAAATGTCAATTTGTCAATAAATTTACTTTTCAAAATGCAATAATAAAACTTTTATTAAAACCTAAAATAAAAACCAAAAACCTCATTCAAACAAAATTTTATTCTGCTTGAAATTTTATTTTTTTTCTTTTGAGCTATGCAATTAGTCAGATTTTAGCTTTTTTTGTCAAAAGTAATTTTGTGAAAAGACAAAAAAACACTTATTTTCAGTTCAAACAATTTCGCATAGAGCAAGCCGATACCGCTATGAAAGTAAGTACAGAGGCTTGTATTTTAGGTGCTTGGGCTTTTGCGGAAAATCCACAAAAGATTTTAGATATTGGCACAGGTACAGGACTGCTCTCGCTAATGCTTGCCCAACGCTTCCCAAAGAGCCAAATTGAAGCCGTAGAAATAGAAAAAAAGGCTTTTCAACAAGCCCAAAGCAATTTTAAGAATAGTCCTTTTTCCTCCCAAATTCGCCTTTATCATACTTCCATTCAGGCATTTGCCCAAACCCAAAAAGCACCCACCTACGACCTTATAGTTTGCAATCCGCCTTTTTATGCCGATTATTTGCAAAGTAAAGATGAAAAACTTAACTTGGCTCTGCACCAAAATTGCCTCCAATTGCACGAATTAGCAGAAATTTTAGATTTATTGCTAAAATCATCAGGAAAAGCCTTTGTATTGCTTCCTCCGTTTTTTATGAATAAGTTTTGCATTTTAGCCAAAAATCACAACCTCTTACTTCAAAAAAAATTGCATATTTTTCATAGCCCCAAGCACCCAATACTGCGTGAAATTGCGGCTTTTGGATTTAATGAAAGTAATCTTGTAAATGAAAATTTATTTATCAGAAACGAAAAAGGCGAATATACAGATGAATTTAAGGCATTACTCAAAAATTTTTATTTGTATTTCTGAAAAATATTTGATAGTTTGAAAAATGTTTAAGGCAAAAGATGTAACTTAGAAAGTTGAACACCCAAACTTGTTTTTATGGAACAATTGATAGAAAAAATCAAGAAGCATCGTGAGGCGTATCTGCAAAGCCTCGCCAAAATTCAGGAAAGGCATCAAATTTGGCTTCAAAGCACCAAAAACTTTCTCATTGAGGTAATGGATAAGGTTACCAAGCAAGTGCCTTTGGAATGGTACATAGGTTTGCAGGAATACAACGACCACGCCCCCCAAAGTATCAATTTAGAAGCCGTTTCTTTACATCTTAAAAATACATATAGCGGTATTTTACTCAAAACCATTGATAGTGTAAAATCTTACATCAAATATGGCGGTATGTTGAGCTATGCCCAAACCTACAACCGAACCATTACAGCCACCATTTATTTCCCTTACATTGAACAATGGGTTGAAAAACGAGAGCCTATTGTGCTTGGAAATTTTGAGCCCAAAGACATCAATCAAACCCTTATTTTGAGCCATATTGAAGAGTTTATGCAAGAAATGACCGCTTGGGAATGCAACAAGCGAGAACCCATTGGCTTTGATTTTGCCCGCAATATGGAAAAAGTAAAAAAATAACTCGCAAGCAATGCTCAATCAACACTTTTATCAAGAAAATATCTCACCCGAATATTTAGATTTTTTACTTTCGCAAGGCTGGAGGCACTTTGGAACTTACTTTTTTCGTTATGAAAGTTCTTATTTGGAAAGTGAAAACGAATATCTCCCTGTGAAAGTAATTCCTTTGCGTATTTTTTTGCCAAATTTCAAGTTTTCTAAAAGTCAGCGTAAAATTTTAAGAAAAAATGAGCAGTTTTCTATCAAAAGGCAGTTGGTGAAACTCACCTCTGAAAAGCACCTCTTATTTGAAAAACACGCCTTGCGTTTTTCAGAGCATAGCCGTCCTATGTCTTTATACAATTTCCTTTCAAAAACTCCCGATATTACGCCCCTACCTACGTATAATCTTGAAGTTTGGGATAAAGAAAAGCTAATAGCTTGCACTTTTGTAGATATTACGCCACAAGCGTTTTCAAGCATTTATGCAATGTTTGATACAGACTACTCGGAGTATAGTTTGGGGATTTTTACTCTTTTGCAAGAAATACAATGGGCAAAAGAGTTAGACAAGAAATATTTATATTTGGGCTATGCTTACGATAAAAGCTCATTTTACGATTACAAAAAACGCTTTTCTGCTCTTGAAAGCTACCAATGGCAAGAAAATACTTGGGTTTTCTTTCAAAAAGCATCAATGGAGCAGAATGAGCATTCCTAACTTTTCACACTTCCCATAGCATAAGCGGCACCTTCGGCTTTGGGGACGCCTCCTTTCTTTTCAAGTGTAATGATAAATTTTTGAGGTTTTTTGAAACATTTGACAGGTGAAAACCTACCCCAATCAAATACCCCTGCGTCCCAAACGATGTTATCATCTGTAAGTGCCCAAAGTTGATATTGTTTGCCTTGGGGTGGTTGGGGGAGTGAATTAGTAAAAATAAAGGCTTTGTTTTCTTTTTCATTCCAGAAAACTGTTGCATAAGCTCTTGGAGCAACCTCTTGCAAACCTTTTAGATAAGTAATTTGATAATCAGGATTTTGCAACAAAGCAAGTTCTTGCTCAATACTTTGGTATTGAGTTTGCAAAGCGGTGATTTTTTTCTCGCTTTCCATATTTTGGGCTTGAGCAATAGATAGCTCTCTTTGCGTTTCTTTCAAGTTTTGGTACAATTGTACATTCAACAAAGCACTGAAAGCCAGCAACATCAAAGAAGCCACTAAACCATATTTCCACTTTTGCACCGAAGGAAAAGGCACTGAATAGCCCTCAAGGTTATGGTCAGATTTTAGCTTTGTCTGTACATTTTCAGTTTTTTGAATTTTTTCAAAAACTTTTTGTTTGAGATGAGTAGGTACAGGTACTTCGTATTGAGCTACATATTCATTTACAGCATTTTGCAGGCTTTCCAACTCCTCTCTAATTTCAGGATACAAAGCCGCCATACGTTCCACTTCTTGCTTTTCTTCTTCGGTGGCAATCCCTAAAACATACACACTCAATATACCTGACTCTATAAATTTTTGCACTTCCAAGGCAGTAAGTAATTAAAATTCGGAGGTTGTTTAGGATTTATTTTTTTTGATAATTCTTCGGATAAAAATGACCATAAAGGATAAAATTAACAAATTTACCCACGTATCTACTCTGGTTTCATAGCGTATGATTAAAGCCTTGAATTGGT